>NZ_CP102097.1:719127-1438255 GCF_024582835.1 Vibrio japonicus | reverse complement strand
TGTTACCCGTGGTGGTTGCCGGTGGTTTGATCATCGCGCTCTCTTTCGTGTTTGGTATCGAAGCGTTTAAAGAAGAAGGAACACTCGCTGCGGCGTTAATGACCATCGGGGGCGGTTCCGCATTTGCATTGATGATTCCTGTGCTTGCTGGGTTTATTGCCTTCTCCATTGCTGATCGCCCTGGCCTAGCACCGGGTTTGGTTGGCGGCATGCTCGCGAGTTCGACAGGTGCAGGCTTCTTAGGTGGTATCGCTGCTGGTTTTATTGCAGGTTACGCAGCCAAATTTATCGCCGACAAATTGTCACTTCCTCAATCAATGGAAGCACTCAAACCCATTTTAATCATTCCATTTGTTGCGACCTTGTTTACTGGGTTAGTAATGATATACATCGTAGGCGGCCCTGTTTCTGGGATCATGAATGGCTTAACTGATTTCTTGAACAATATGGGTTCTGACAGTGCTGTGCTACTTGGCATGCTGCTTGGTGCAATGATGTGTTTCGACCTTGGTGGCCCTGTAAACAAAGCGGCCTACGCATTTGGTGTCGGCTTACTCGCTTCACAAACCTACGCGCCAATGGCGGCAATCATGGCAGCAGGTATGGTTCCAGCTTTAGGCATGGGTCTAGCAACATTCATCGCTAGAAACAAATTTGAACAAGGTGAGCGTGAAGCAGGTAAAGCATCGTTTGTTCTTGGTTTATGCTTTATCTCTGAAGGTGCTATTCCATTCGCGGCGAAAGATCCGATGCGTGTTATTCCGGCATGCATGGCTGGTGGCGCTTTAACAGGAGCACTCTCTATGCTGTTCGGCGCTAAGTTGATGGCTCCGCACGGCGGATTGTTCGTACTGCTCATTCCAAATGCAATTACACCTGTCATCATGTACCTAGTAGCAATTGCCGCAGGGACTGCCGTTACAGGTTTGAGTTACGCGTTTCTTAAAGCGCGCAGCGAAGTAAAACAGGTAGAGGTTCAAGCTTAATCGGATTTACCTGGAAAAACCCAACAAAAAGCATCACGCAAAAGTGATGCTTTTTCGTCCCACAACCAGAAACTGTCCCGACAATCGCGATTACCAATGAGTAATAAAGTGATCAAGTTATCACGCGTAACCCTTCACAATTCAACACCATACTAAAATACTATTTATTTAGGTATAATCTCCTTGTCTCTCAGCAAGTTATGCTAACAGTCTCATAAACAGACTCACTACTCATGATTTGGTAGACGACAACACCCTACATTCAGCGCAAAATTAAGGTCCACTAGTTACCAATGCTCTTCAGCCGCTATAAAGTTGTTCTTCAATTTCTCATTACGTTCTCAGCTTTAGCGTGCGTACCCACTCTATATTTCTATAACGAATATGGGAAGATAACGAATGAGGCGTTGTTAACCGTCGAAAAGAGCAATCTCCATAAACTGGAGTATTCAAAAACTGAGCTGCAAGTCTCACTCGACAGAATCGATACTTCGGTTCATTTCCTTGCCCAAAATGGACTTCTTCACCAAGCGATACTCAACCCTACTAATGAGAACATCAGTGCGTTGAGCGATTTTTGGTTGTTGGTAGCACGCACTCAGAAGTTCTATTCTAGCCTACGTTTTATAGGTATGGATGGGATGGAGACGATCCGCATCAACAGCAGTGAACGCGTGTCGGAAATCGTCGATAAAGAAAGGCTACAAAATAAAGCAGACAGTCAGTATTTTAACTACGCTCAATCCTTAAAAACCAATCAAATTGGAACGTTTGGCGTTGATTTTGAAACTGATCAGCTAGAAATTATCGTTCCACACCGTCCTGCATATCGCATTATTTTACCCGTTGAATTACAGGGGGAAAGAAAGGGCTATTTTGTTGCTAATGTGAATCTCAAACGTTTGTACAAGGATCTTGCGTACAAGCGCGAAACAGAGAACCTTCCTTCCATTTTTAATCAAGAAGGCTACTTCGTCCTGTCGAATGACAACACGCCTATTTTGGGTAATCTTCTAGAAGAGAACAGCGCTCATAGCATTGCTAAGCTTTACCCTTCTTTATGGAATAAAATTCAGAAAAGTCATTCAGGAACTGTTAAAGAGGGGCAAGTTTGGCTGTCATTTACAACGTCTGAACTTAACTTAGATGGATCCAAGCTGTCGCTGATATTTCTACTAAAATCAGACTTATCTGACCTTCAGCCAGTAAAAAATGAAGACTACAATGAGTTATTTATTCAAGCGTTCTTCATCTTAATCATTATTTTTTTGATCAGTTTTACCTTTGTCGCTTGGAACTACAATCACGAGAAAAACAGTGTAGCGAGTAAAATCGCAAGGGCTGCCATGAATGGTATGTCTGCTATGGTTATCACCGATCACAACAACCGAATTATCCAAGTAAACGAACAGTTCACAAAATCGAGCGGGTACACTCTGGATGAAGTCAAAGGCAAGCAACCATCCATGTTTTCGTCAGGAAACCATGGCCATGAATTCTATACGACGATGTGGGATTCATTGGAATCAGATGGAATCTGGGAAGGTGAAGTCATCAATAAACGTCGTGATGGTTCTCTGATCACAGAATTACTTCGTATCCAAACCGTGCGAAACAAGCAGGGTATCGTCCAGTTTTTTGTCGCTTCGTTTATCGACATCTCCCACCGCAAAGAGCTCGAAGACAGACTCAGAGAGTTGAGTGAAAAAGATCCACTTAGCGGTCTTTGGAACCGTCGTAAGTTTGATGCCGAAATGACAGCAGAAACACAGCGAGTCAAACGATATCCGGATTGTGAGAAAGCCTCACTAGCACTGTTAGATATTGATCACTTTAAACGAATCAATGACAAATATGGTCACGATGCGGGTGACAAAGTGATTACCAACGTCGCCACTACCATTTCCTCGCAATTGCGAGAAACAGACATGGTTGCTCGCATTGGTGGAGAGGAATTCGCGATAATTATGCCACATACAGGCATTCAAGAAGCAGAAAACGTCATCAATCGCCTCCGTATCTCAATCAATATACAGAGTGAATATGACATAACCGCCAGTGCTGGTGTCACTGAGATATGCGACAAACCGAGCGATAGTTACAAACGCGCGGACATTGCTCTTTATGAATCGAAGACTCTGGGACGAAATCAAGTTAACGTCATGCTTATTTCGGAGTCCACATCCATTGCTTAGCCACATACACAGGACGCTATTTATTCACAAAACCAACATCCTCATTCACAAATACCGTATGCAAACCTTGAAAAAACACATACTTATTGTGTAAACCTATTCTTGTACTATCCTCTCTTTGATATGTCAGCAATCATTGTGGAGAATAGATAGAATGCAAGACACTCTTACCATCATCCTTGCTGGAGGTATGGGATCTCGACTTAGCCCTTTGACCGATCATAGAGCCAAGCCTGCCGTTCCTTTTGGAGGTAAGTATCGAATCATAGATTTTACCCTGACTAACTGCTTGCGATCCGGCTTACGCAGGATTTTGGTCCTCACTCAGTATAAATCCCACTCTTTGCAGAAACACCTCCGAGATGGGTGGTCTATTTTCAACCCTGAACTGGGTGAATTTATTAGTGTCATCCCACCACAAATGCGCGGTGGCGGTAAATGGTACGAAGGCACCGCTGACGCTATCTACCATAATTTATGGCTGCTCTCTCGTAGTGATGCGGAACATGTCATTGTGTTGTCTGGTGATCACATCTATCGAATGGACTACGCAGCCATGCTCGATGAACATAAAAGCAAACAAGCGGACCTCACTATCGGATGCATGAATGTCAGTAGAGAAGATGCGACTCAATTCGGTGTGATGGATATAGATGAGAACAATCGTATCACTTCGTTTGTCGAAAAACCTTCTGAGCCCCCTGCTATCCCCGGCAAACCTGACCGCAGTTTAGCCTCAATGGGCATTTATATCTTCAGTACTAAAGTGCTTGTGGAAGCACTCAGAAAAGACGCCGAAAACGAAAATTCCTCACACGATTTCGGTAAAGACATTATTCCTGAACTCATCCAATCGTTCGGTGTTTATGCATATGATTTTTGTAGTGATAAGGGCCGTGTTGCGAAAGACTGTTACTGGCGAGACGTAGGAACGATAGATTCTTTCTATGACGCTAACATGGACTTATTAGAGCCAATTCCGCCAATGAATCTCTATCAGCGAGATTGGGGAATACGCACCTATGAGCCGCAAAGTCCACCAGCGAGAACAGTCTCCTCAGCAACTGGCAACGAAGGTATATTTATTAACTCCATTATTGCTGATGGTGTGGTCAATTCGGGTGGTTCGGTGCAACACTCTGTTGTCTCAATGAACGTACATATTAATGACGGCGCAACGGTTGTTGACAGTATTTTGTTTGACGACGTAGAGGTGGGCGATGGCTGTCAGCTTGTTAACTGCATTATTGATAAGCACGTCAAAATCCCCCCTTATACCCAGATCGGAATCAACCGTGCTGAAGATGCAAAGCGATTTCATATTTCTGAAAAAGGCATTGTCGTTGTACCTGAAAGTTATCAGTTCTCGGAGAATGGTTGACGGCCAGACCATTTAGCGGCGACAGCATGAGAAAGTAAGTTAGCCTCTAAGCACAATGCGATAAGCAATAGTGCAAAGAGGCTAAATTTTAAGAGATTGACTAGATCTCCTATAGGGGTGCAGTCCTCATGAGGATTCAGGAAGCCTCGTAGGTGACTGTGTTGATATTGTGTATGAGATCAGCTTCAAAAAAAACAGTCATTTTTTAACATCTTCTTTCCCCTTTTTACGGTCACGCAGACTTAACTTGCGATCTTCAATCCACGCGGTGTTTCATTGAAGTGGCGTTTATATTCTCTGGAAAACTGAGATGAGCTGTTATAGCCGACGATGCGCGCCGCATCATTGACCTTCTTACCTTCAAGTTGTATCAGCTCTTTCGCTTTGTTGAGCCTGACTTTCTTTATGTACTGAATTGGGGATTCTAGCGTCACTTCTCGAAACGCGTGATGGAAAGCAGACGTGCTCATATTCGCTTCCTGAGCCAACTTTTCAACAGATAAGTTTTCAGCATACTCACGATGCATCTTATCCAATACTTTCGCGACTCGTGCGTAATAGCCGTCATGACGCGCCAAGTCAAACAATACGTGCCCTTCTTCACTCATCAATGCCCTGTACACCAGCTCTTCTTTGAGCGATTCCGATAGCATGACAGTATCTAAAGGGTCACACAGCGCTTGGACTAAACGCTGGCATACATCCAGCATGGTTTGATCCATTTGAACAGACTTCAAACCACAACGCTGTTCACTGCATGATTTCGCAGGACGAAAGCCTAATGAGTCCAATCTATGGACCAGTCGATGCAACAACTGAGGATCAATATCCACGGAGAGGCCCAATAAAGGTTCCCCATCTGTCGCTATCGCTTCACATTCTAGAGGCATGGGAACGCCCACCACCAAGTAATCCTCTGGCCCATAATGCACGGGGTCACTTCCCATATAGATGTTCTTGTTTCCCTGACCAAGCACAATAATGCCCGATTGATAAACAAAAGGCTTTCGATCGTTACCTTTGCTACTTCTGTAAAACCAAACACCTTCTATTTGTGTCTGATAAATTCCTTCCAGCTCATGCAGTTGTTGATATTCAACATACTGCCTCATTGCCTGTGCAAGACTCATACAACCCCCGAAGTTTTGCTCAATCTTATACCAAAAGTAGGATTAGGCAATAAATTTACAGAAATTGGCCTATATTGCTTCATAAAACAATACTATTATGCATTTATTCGATATCACCTGAGACGGTGATAAATATAAAGTCTAGATTAGACGCACACTACGCAAGATAGAGGCTCAAATGCAATTTACTTACGTTAACCCTACACAGATTTTTTTTGGGAAAGGCCAAATTTCATCAATCAAACAAGCGATTGCTGATGCAAACAACGTCCTTGTTATCTACGGTGGTGGTTCGATTAAACGAAATGGCGTTTATGACCAAGTTGTTGAAGCACTTGAAGGTACATCTTGGTTCGAATTCAGCGGCGTTGAGCCAAACCCAACCAAAGAGACACTAGATAAAGCGGTTAAGGTTGTAAAAGAACAAAATATCGATTTAATTCTTGCTGTCGGTGGCGGCTCAGTGATCGATGGTTCGAAGTATGTAGCGGCTGCTGCGAAAATCGACGGCGATGGCTGGAACATCCTAACTGGAGCGCATAAGGTAACGGAAGCTGTGCCTCTTGGTGCAATTCTTACCTTGCCTGCAACTGGCTCTGAATCGAATATGGGTGCGGTGATTACGAAAGCTGAGACGCAAGACAAACTAGCGTTTATGTCGCCACTCATTCAGCCTAAGTTTGCAGTGCTTGACCCAGATGTAATGAAAACCCTACCAGAAAAACAATTGCTTAATGGTATCGTTGACGCATGGGTACACGTATGTGAGCAATATCTGACATATGATCACAATGCTATGGTTCAAGATGGATACGCAGAAACGCTACTTCGTACACTTAAGTCACTAGGTGATTCATTCAATGACCGCGATAGTGACGAATGGCGTGCAAACCTTATGTGGGCGGCAAACCAAGCGTTAAATGGCTTAATTGGTAGTGGCGTCCCGCATGACTGGGCAACGCACATGATTGGACATGAGTTCACTGCTCTATGGGGCGTAGACCACGCACGCTCACTTGCTATTGTTCAACCGTCTCTTCTTCGCAATCAAATTGAGTCGAAGAAAGCCAAACTTGAGCAAATGGGCAAAAACGTCTTTGGTCTTGAGCAAGGTGATGATCTTGCCATGCGTACCATTGAAGCTATTGAGAGCTTCTACCACTCTCTTGACGTAGACACGCATTTTAATGGTTATGAAGGTACGAAATCAGAAGCCGTTGATGCCGTTGTTGGACAGCTTGAATCGCACGGAATGACGAATTTAGGTGAAAAACAGGCAATTTCACTCGATCGTAGCCGTCAAATTTTAATGCAAGCTATTGCCTAGCCGATAAGCTCTGATTACTCTAATAGCAGCAAAATATTGCTGCTATTTTTTTGAGTTGGAATTATGTGGTTTCTTATTGTTTTTTTGTGTGTACTGCACGTGTGGAGTATTGACCGCAAACCTAGGTGGATATTTTATTGTTCTAAAGCAGCCCCAATCTTGTTGATGTCTGCACTTATTTTTTCTGGTTCTCCCGACCCCAAACAGTATGCTTACTGGATTGGTATTGGGCTTATTGCGTCCGCAATTGGTGATCTGTTCCTCATGCACCCGAAAGATAAGTTTGTTGAAGGACTGACAAGCTTTCTTATTGCACACATCATGTACAGTTACGCTTTTTTCAGCCAAGTCGATTCACCGCTCACCCTCTGGGTGCCAGCAATATTGTTCAGCGTTGGCTTAATTGTCTACCTACTCTTACTTCCGGCATTGGAAAATACGAAGCTTGCGGTAGGCATGTATACTAGTGCGATCCTAGCTATGGCGTGGGGAGCCATTGAAGTTTGGCTTCATGTCCAAAGTCCAACCGTCACTTATGCTGTCATGGGCGCATTTACGTTCATCGTATCAGACTTGGTGCTCGCAATAGACAGATTCCGCTCCAGTTCAGCTTTTTCGCGCCATGTCATTATGATCACTTACTACTCCGCACAAATTCTTCTTACTTTGTCCGCCTTGGGTATAAGCTACGCTTCTATAGGCTTTAAGCCTTAGGGATTAGGTATGAAGCAGTGATTTTAGAGCTTGTGTTGATTTATAGACGAGCTCGCCAAGTTGCTCTTCTGTTTCAAGGTAACAAGTTAAGGAGTTTTTGTCCGTTTCTATGCGCTTACAAAGCTCAAATAAAGCCAACAAACCAAGACTCCCCGCAGAGCCTTTCAGCTTGTGAGCGAGTTGCTTTACTTCGTGTTCGTCTTTGTTTTGTGCGGCTGCTTTAAGTTGATTCAAGATCTCAGTGGAACCTGCTTCAAACAACTCCAAAATTTTTAACATCCTTTCCTTACCAAGCACCTCAGTATCCGCTTCAATAATACTCGGGTCGATGAGGTTAGAATCATCGGATTTCGATGCCTGTGTGACATCCGTTTGAGGCAATAATAAAGTATGCCTATCTAAACAATGTTGAATTAAAACGGATAACTCATCTTTATCCAGAGGCTTAGGAAGATAGCCGTCAAATCCTGCTTGAAGATACGCTTCCACTTCTTCGTTGAACACATGGGCAGAAACAGCAACCATCGGTGTGATGTGGCTGCGTTTTTGATCGAATTCCATCACTCTCAACTCAGCAAGTAGTGAAACTCCATCAATATCAGGCAAGTTGATATCTAGCAGAGCGATATCGTACTCTCCGCTATTGAACAACGCCTTGGCTGTCTCGCCATTTTCTGCAATCACCACTTCATGCCCCATACTGTGTAAGAAGCCCTCTGCCACCATACTGTTTACAGGATTATCTTCAACCAGTAGGATCTTTGCCCTGAGATTGCCCCTAGAAACCGTGACAGTGTCACTTTCATCAACTTGTTCACCTAACTCAAGAGGGATAGAAAACCAAAAGCGGCTGCCCTCACCCAGACTGGATTCAACCTCTAGTTCTCCCCCCATAGCTTCAACCAGCTTTTTACTGATTGCTAACCCAAGCCCAGTTCCACCCTTGGAATTAAAGCCACCCGATGCTTGAGTAAAAGCGTCAAACAATGATTGCTGTTCTTGTTCTGAAATCCCAATCCCTGAATCAGAAACTTCAAACAAAATACGACCGTCACGTTCTGGATCAACTGCCACATAGATATCTACGAACCCCTTGTCCGTAAACTTGATTGCATTTCCGACCAAGTTATTGAGCACTTGGCTGATTCGCGTGACATCACCATACCAAAAGTGCGCTAAATCACTTTCAATTGTGGCACTAAGCTGCAAGCTCTTCTCTGTCGCTTTTCCGTCCATTAACTGCTTAACGTCTTCAACCATTGCATGCAAACTGAAATTAACTGGCCTCACTTCCAAATGGCCTGCTTCTATTTTTGAATAATCTAAGACGTCGTTCAAAATGGCTAGCAAGGTTTTACCACTGCGGTTAATGACATCAACATAGAAACTCTGCTTGGCATTCAAACCTTCATCTTTTAGTAATCGCGCAGTTCCAAGCACTCCATTCATCGGTGTGCGAATTTCGTGGCTCATGGTCGCAAGGAAAGCCGACTTAGCACGGTTGGCTTGTTCCGCTTCTTTTCGTGCGACAGCGTGATTAACCACCTCTTTGTTCAAACGTTCGTTCGCTTGTTGCAACTGATGTGTTCTTTTTGTGACGAGCTCTTCTAGATGTTCTTTGTGCTGCTCTAACTCACGCTTGGCTTTGACTTCACTCTCTGCCACGACTTTTAATGCTTGAGCAGTATTACGCGCAGTTATGATAGATTGCCCCATATGAGCGAGCTCATCATTACCTTGTACCGTCACATCCACCTTCAGTTGACCTTGAGCGATAGATAAAAGCGCCGAAGAATATTCTGCTAAGCGTTTTACCACCGACACGTACACCACTTTCCAAACAATAAACACAACGATGAACAAACCTAATAGTGTGATAATGGTTAACGTCCATTGCGCGTATTCCAAGGTTGTTTTTAACTCTTCGACAGCACGCGTTGTGGCTACATTTGACTCATCCACTAATCGGCTTACCGTGGTGTTAAGCTCTGCAAACTGGCTTAGCGTGTCTTCCATAAGTTGCTTCGCAGACAGTTCATTACGATCGCGTTCTAGCGATACATCAAACACTTCCGCGCCCTTTTCAAGCTTGAGTAAGAGTTGGGTCATTTGTACCGAACGGGTTGGGTCTTCAACCGCTTTCACTCGTCGTTTCATGATCTCTAAATTATTGTTGAACTCCTGCTGAATGGTTCGAATTCGCGTGGCATCCGATATAGTACGAACTTCTTCAATATGATTGAGCATTTTGAACGCCAATAGGTGAAGTTCGTGAAGCCTTTCAGCCAAATCGAGATCCACCTCTACCAGTGCATCTAAGGCTTGATAGGTCTCATCAATATTTCGATTTTCAAGAAGATCGTAAATGTGCGTTACGTTAGCCACTGCGATTGTTGATGTATTTGCCACTTGTGTTCGGGTGAGCTGCTCAAGCTCGGACGCGTAACTGCGCATTTCTGACGTCCGCTGGGACAAATTTTCTACCAACAAAAGACGCTTTTCGACAACTAAACCAAGCTGAGCTAAGGTATCAATCACCACCTGCACATCAGACTCCAACTTAGTTAATACCTTGGTATCAAAAGAGTCCGAGCCTAATTGCTTTATGCTTACTAATAGCGACTCTAACTGAGAAAACAATACCTTCCCGGATTCTTGGCGCTGCAGTTCTGTTTTCGCGTTGGACAGAGCTTGAACGGAAGAAATAATACGCGAGCTTAGCTCTGATACCTGCCGAGCTTCTAGCATGGATGGAATAGCGGAATTGACCACGTTTCTCTCAGTTTTCGCGACGGAACTAAAACCAAATACACCAATCAGTGCTGATGTCAGAACCAACAGAGCCATCGCCATAAATGCGAGCAGAAGCTTGCGCCCAATACTGGCTTTCGCTAATAACATCGAGATACTTCACTTTTTAAGTCTGATAGAATGACGTATATTTTGCAGTGTTTAGCCCCTCTTTATCAATGAAATACAGTATGTCTTTAAGCGCTGTTTTAAAAAAACTCTCGACGGTTACAGTAATGCTACCGTTTTTCGCTATTGGAACTCAGGCTTTGGCCTCTGAACCTCTACGTCTTTGTGCTATTTATCCCCATCTTAAAGATTCTTATTGGCTTTCAGTTAACTATGGCATGGTAGACGAAGCGAGAAAACAACAAGTCAATTTGCGCGTACTAGAAGCTGGTGGATATACAAATATCGCCAAGCAGAAAGAACAACTATCGCTATGTGCCCGATGGAAAGCCGATGCGATTATCCTTGGTACTGTCGCCCCCGGTCTGTATGGCAACTCCTTAAAGCAGTACACCGACTCAATCCCGGTATTTGCGACCGTGAATGAGCTTGTACTCGACGAGCAAAATCAAAGTTTATTAAAGGGGAAAGTTGGCGTTGATTGGTACTGGATGGGACATTATGCTGGCGAATATTTGAAACAGAAGCACCCCAAAGGTTCTGGCATCGCGAACATCGCCTTTTTACCG
This sequence comes from Vibrio japonicus, assembly GCF_024582835.1. Classification (NCBI taxonomy): domain Bacteria; kingdom Pseudomonadati; phylum Pseudomonadota; class Gammaproteobacteria; order Vibrionales; family Vibrionaceae; genus Vibrio; species Vibrio japonicus. The sequence goes on along the minus strand of NZ_CP102097.1, from coordinate 1,427,034 downwards.
GGACCTAAATCAAGCGGAGGCACTAATCCGGTACTCAGAGGATTTTATACTGCGATAGAAGAGAGTGATATACGCATCGTTGAGACATTATGGGCAGATAACGACAAAGAGCTTCAGAGAAACCTTGTTCAAAAAGCGATCGAAAATGATAAAGTTCATTATATCGTAGGCAGCGCTGTCGCCATTGAAGCCGCTATCAGCGAATTGCGCACAGCGGGTAAATCCAATCAGATTGGGCTCGTCTCAACCTATTTAAGTCATGGTGTGTACCGCGGTTTACTGAGAGGACGCGTCGAGTTTGCTCCCACAGACCAAATGGTTAAACAAGGACGGCTCTCTGTTCAACAAGCAGTGAATTACCTAAAAGGTGAGCCATATGATCGAATTTCGGCACCCAACATCGAGCCACTGACACCGCAAAAGCTAGATAATCAGGTGATAAGGGATTCCTTGTCACCTTCTAAATATCGACCAACATTTTACGTTTATAGAGAAAACAATTAGGAAGTTTGAATGGAAACAACAATCCGTACTATCCCTGCACACAAACACATTGCACTCGTTGCACACGATAACTGTAAGCCTGAACTACTCCGTTGGGTAACAGAAAACAAAGAGAAGCTTCAAAGCCATTTCCTTTATGCAACGGGCACAACGGGATCGATCTTAAGCAAAGAAACAGGCCTAGCCATCAAAACTTTGATTAGCGGCCCAATGGGTGGAGACCAACAATTGGGCGCGCTCATTTCTGAAGGTAAAATTGATGTATTGGTGTTCTTCTGGGACCCGCTTAACGCCGTTCCGCACGATCCTGATGTCAAAGCGCTTCTTCGTATTGCTAGCGTTTGGAACATTCCAGTTGCAACAAACCGCGCGTCAGCGAAATTTTTGTTCGAATCTAACCTGATGGAACGCGAAGTCGATATCGAAGTGCCCGATTACCAAGCCTACTTGGCGAAGCGCACTTAAAAACACACTGATTAAGTAAAACGCCTGCGACATCAGCAGGCGTTTTTTGTTCTTACTTTATCTCGTTTGGGCATACCGAAATGGTTCTAGTCGGAAATAGCCTTGGCTTTTTAACCACCAGATAAACCGCCACTGCTGCGAAACCAAACCCAACAATCCCCATCACATCAAATGATTCTCCAAAAGCCAACCATGCCTGAATCGCCGTTGTTGGTGGAACCAGATAGAATACAGAAGCAACACTGGATGCCGCGCCATTTTTCACCATGAAAAGAAGCAACAAAATAGCAATACACGAGAGCACAACAACAAGCCAGATGAGAGTCAATATAAACTCGGTTGTCCACTGTACTTCCATTGTTTCGAATTGCATGGCATAAGGCAGAAATAGAGCACCGGCTGCGAGATATTGAACCATTGCACTGCCGATCATATCTGCGTTATGACAAAATTTCTTCTGGTAAAGCGTTCCTAATGTAATCCCAATCAATGCACATAAACACACACCTATCGCCAGAGCTTTGTCCGTTTCAGATTGCCACTCCATTTTTCCGCCAAGCACCAAAGATATACCGATAAAACCGAGAATAAGCCCTATCCACTGAATGGGTTGAAACGACTCGCGCGTAAATGACACCAGTAACACCGCCGTCAGAATAGGCTGAATTCCCACTAAAAGAGAGCTTAAACCCGCTGGCATTCCTAAATCGATCGCAATGTATGTACCACCAAGATAGAAGCCGTGTATGAATACCCCAACGACACAGCAATGGAAAAAATCAATACCAGTGGGGACGCGTCGACGCAAGAAGGCGATCAATATCAAAAATAGAATGACATTACCCAGCATACGTATCGAAAGCAGCGTCGCTGGCTCGGCATATTGAAGACCAAACCGTGCGCCAACAAACCCGGACGCCCACAAAATAACAAAAATAAAAGGAATGGCTCTGACTAGCATACTTGTGCTCTTTCTCTGTTTTTATCGATGAATACTGTTAATGTAGTTAGGCACAGATGATTCGTTAAGAGACAGATAAGAGCATTTAAATGGGTACAGATTTTGTAAAGATAAATGGTCTAGGTAAATACCAACAAGTTGAAACGCTGCTAAAAAGCGCGATCAATAACGGCGTTTATGAGACAGACGATAAATTGCCCTCTATACGCGAGCTAAGCTCAGAGCTTGATGTCAGTAAAAATACGGTGATTCGAGCGTTCCAAGAGTTAGAAGCGCAAGGCGTTATTTATTCTGTACCCAAATCTGGATATCGGGTTTGCCCATCTTCCGTGACCCTGTCACCCAAGGTGGAACCACTGCGTGTTGACCTACTTTCAGTTTGCAAAGAGTTTCTTGCATACCCTGAACATAAAGAGCTTTTACCGACAGGCTCTGCTCACCCCAATATTGATGCGCCTGCAATAAAAAGCCTTTATGCGGAAATCGGAAGACACAGCCGTAGACAGACCCATACATCTAGCCACTATCAACTGCCCCCGGGTAATTCACTGCTGATAAAGCAACTTGCCAAGATCACTCGTGATTTGGGCACACCAGCCCCACCAAATGAGTTATTGATCACACACGGTGCACAACAAGCCATTAGCTTAGCATTGCGAGCGACGACAAACCCAGGCGATATCGTTGCCGTGGAATCCCCTTGTTACTTTGGCAACCTTCTGCTTCTTGAGTCATTAGGTTTGGAGGTTGTAGAAATTCCAAGTTGTCATCGTGATGGCATTGACCCCCAAGCTCTAAAAAAAGCAATAGACCAGTGGGATATCAAAGTGATTATTGTCACCCCTAACTTTGCCAATCCGACAGGCGCAATGATGCCCCTAGAGCGCCGAAAGGAGTTGTTAGCCATTTCAGACAATATCCCCATCATTGAAGACGACGTCTTTGGTGCATTGAGCTACTCTGCTTCCATTCCAAGCCTTAGATCTTTAGATAAAAAACAGCGTGTCATCTACGTAAGCTCGCTATCTAAAACGTTGGACTCTCGATTACGAATAGGTTGGATGCTTGCTGGTCGTTATACCGAACAGATAGAAAAGTATTTGCTTTGCGATAGCATGGGCGGGCTTAATCTGATGCAATCTGCAGTGGCCGCTTTCTTCACTTCAGGTAAATACAAAATGCACTTAGCGCGGATGAGGCGGATTTATCAAAGCAACGCCAAACGGTTCATCTCGTTATTCAAACAATCTTTGGATGAGTACCCGCATTTGAAACATCATTACCATGTTAGCTGCATACAAGGGTCATTTTTACTGTGGGTTCGACTACCAGAAGGTACAAACTGCGACGCACTATACAATGCGTGCAAAACACAAAAAATCAGTATTCTGCCTGGCTCCGTATTTGGAACACAGAACCAGTTCAAACACTGCTTTAGGATTTGTGTGGCAAATTTAACCAGTGACACTGACTGGCAACCTGCGGTAAGAAAACTGACAAAAATCGTATCTGAACACACTCAGGTAAAGAAATTGAACAATAAATTTCAATAGTCTTTAGATATTATATGAATCACTTCTCACAATTAAAACAATTCACTATCCGCGCTAAGCTCTTAAAGGTACGTTAGGCCCTGTTGGCTAACTAACCAATTCTATTCATAGTTAGCTGTATTCATAAAATATTTATAATAAAAATAAACGTTCCATATTATCGCTGCTGGAGAAAACCCCTATGGCTCAGAATGATCAATCACAAACTTTATGCTGCCCATTATGCGGAAGTGACGAATATTTATTGTCTGACAAAAACAGCATGCTATGTGCTGAGTGTGGTTCATTTTTTGAAGATATCGACCAAGTCGTTGCGGCTATGCCTCAAATCCAGTTTGCGATGAGAAGCAAAGGTCGAATGGAAGTACTAAGAGCCTTCCATTAACAGTAGAAGTTGGACATTCAAATACACAATTCTAACTCGTGTAATGAGTGAATTTTTTGAACGTCCAACGAATGCGTTTTTTCGTTCAACCCGAGAAGGTGTATTGTTTTAATCCCAGCTCTAACGCCAGCCTCTAAGCCTTTTGGAGTGTCATCCACATAGATACACTCTTCTACTCGAAAACCCATATTCATTGCACTATAAAGAATTAGGTCTGGCTCCGGTTTCCAGCTATTGGCATCGAATGCTGAAAATATCTTCCCTTCAAAATAAGGCAATAACCCCGTCAGTTCGAGCGTGCGCTTCACTTTATCTATAGGGCTATTTGATACAACACAGTACTCTACGCCTTGATCTTTCAGCCGTGATAACACATCAAAAATACCGTCCATCGGTTTAAGCTCTTTCTCGAACAAACGATCTAAAGACTCTCGATAGAGTGGCTCTAATGAATCGATAGAGATATTCAAATCCAAACGCTCTTGGGTACGTAACAAAATATCGGCAAGCTTTCCGCCTTCATAGTGTTCTGCCACATCGTTAACTGACAGGTCGGCACCGAACTTGTTAAAGACTTGGCGAAGCGCTTCACAGCACAATTTCTCACTGTCCACGATCGTCCCGTCACAATCAAAAATCACACACTTGATTTGCGTATTTGACATATCGACACCTTCCTTACTTAGCTGTAAAAAACAATAATCGAAGTCGTACGGTTTATCATGACCCGCTTAACAGTTTGCATTCGGATATGGAAAATAAGACTAAAACTTTAGGCTTAGTCACCTTTTGCATCGTGTCATGAATGCTGGTGACTAGCAGAAATGAGGAAAATAAGGGGGAAACACTATATCTCTAGATATACAGCTTCAAACTGGTCTGTGTCTGACGGAAGTTTTGCTATAACAGACGCAGCAAACTGGCGTTTTTCACTTTCGCTATTATTTGCAGCTACGATGATGTCCGAAATTAAAAGTTCGCCGCCCGTTTCAGTCACCATCGCCGCAGCTGAAGGCTCACCATTTTTGAAGCCAATATAAAGCTGACAAGGTTCTGAATAGATGATTTGAGTGAGGAACTCAACAATAAGCTCTTGTTCACTTTTAGATTGCCAACGCTGAGATTGAAGCAGTGCAAACATGACCGTTAAGCGATGAAAATCCACTAAGAATATTTCGTCATCAGCGTAGCTTCCGCTTGGCAGCTGAGTGGGATCAATCTTAAAGCATTCGGCGCTTTCCACACTCTCAAGATAGATCTTACGACCCTCGATACTCTCTTTCGTTGGGTATTCTACATCGACCTGCTGCGCTAACCACTGATTCTTAGCTTTACAGATATTTGGAGTTAATTCTGTCATTTATGTCTACAAGCTCTGGCATTTGCCGTCAGCTTAGCGGTAACACCGTACTGGCTCAAGTGTTTTATATTAAAGTCACCGCATACATAGCACGTCAAACCAGCCAATGAAACAAGATGGCTACCATATTCGTCATAATCGTAGGGATTGTTCGGTCTGCCGGAAAAAGCTGATATGCTATATACAATTTATTGGCTATATGCATTTCTAACAAACTTGTTTGGCGGATTGTAATCTCTACATTAGGACAACACTATGACGATAAAAAAAATAGCCGCAGTGGCTTTGTTGACACTAGGTTTAACCGCCTGCGACAGCAGTGAAGTGGGTGACGTAAGCTTGGGAATGTTTACGCTTAAGGACATAAAAGTAGAAAATTTAAAGGATGACGTTGTTACTGGTGTCACTTGTCACATTGCCTCTATTGAAGCAGACTTCAGCCTTGCAGACCCGAGTGACAGCTCCATTTCTTGCCGTCAAACCGGCGACATTACTCCAGAGATGATTGCTAAGATTGATAAGAGTAAATCTGGAGAAGTCGTATTCAAGAAATCAAAAAGTATCTTCTTCAAATCCATGAAGGTCAGACGCATCTATGATGCGGAAAACCAAACCCTGCTTTACTTGTCTTACACCACCAAAGAAACGGAAGGCAGCTTCAAGCACAGCCTCTCTACCGTACCTCTATGGGGCACCCAAGCATACAACGCTGTTCCAAGTAAGGAATAACGCTACCCTGTGCCAGAGCAAGTTCTCTGGCACTTTTTTGTGTAATAAAAATGAAAGCATTACTAAAGTTATGTGATATCATGCACGAAAATTTCCTACTTACATGTCACTATGAAGTTCCCCGGACAGCGCAAATCTAAGCACTACTTCCCTACACACGCTCGTGATCCACTTATCAGTCAGATGAAGGAAACACCAAAACTGTATCGCCCGATCATTGTTGGTGTTGGTCAAACCATTGTGGATATCGAAGCACGTGTAGATGATGAGTTCCTTGCAAAATACGACTTGAGTAAAGGACACTCTCTAGTCTTAGAAGAAAGCAAAGCCGACGATTTGTATGATGAACTGGTTGAACGCGGTTTGATCACTCACCAATACCCTGGCGATACGATTGGTAATACCCTACATAACTACTCTGTACTTGCAGATAGCAAATCGGTACTGCTCGGCGTAATGTCACGCAATATTGAAGTGGGTTCATTTGCCTATCGCTACTTATGCCGTACCTCTTCTCGTATGAACTTAAACCATCTGCAGACTGTAGAAGGTTCGATTGGCCGATGCTATACCTTGATCTCGGATGATGGCGAGCGTACTTTCGCAATCAACGAAGGTGAAATGAATAACCTCCGTCCTGAGAGCATTCCTAGTGATGTATTTGAGAAAGCTTCCGCTCTGGTTGTCTCTTCCTACCTAATGCGTGGCAAGCCCGAAGATCCAATGCCTAAAGCAGTCGCGCGTGCCATTGATATCGCCAAGCAGAACAATGTTCCTGTTGTCTTGACTCTTGGTACTAAGTGGGTCATCGAAGGCAATGCAGAATGGTGGCAGGAATACATCAAAGAGAATATTTCTGTTGTCGCGATGAACGAAGAAGAAGGGCAAGCGCTGACTGGCGAAAAAGATCCTCTTCTTGCAGCCGACAAAGCTCTAGAGTGGGTTGACCTTGTACTTTGTACTGCTGGCTCTGTTGGTCTTTACATGGCGGGTTATACGGAAGATTCCGTTAAGCGTGAAACCGAGCTTACGTTGTTACCAGGTAACATCCCTGAATTTAACAAGTATGAATTCAGCCGAGCAATGCGAAAAGACGATTGCGCTAACCCACTAAAAGTCTACTCACACATTGGCCCTTACCTTGGTGGTCCATTAGAGATCAAAAACACCAATGGTGCAGGTGATGCTGCTCTGTCTGCATTGCTGCATGATATGGCGGCAAACAGACACCATTTAAATAATGTTCCTAACTCGTCTAAACATGATCAACCATATCTGACGTACTCTTCTCTTTCTCAGATTTGTAAGTACGCGAACCGAGTCAGTTACGAAGTTCTTACTCAACACTCCCCTCGCTTGGGGCGTGCGCTTCCTGAACGTGAAGATAGCTTAGAAGAAGCATACTGGGACCGTTAAAGCGAACCCAATTGGAAAGAGCCGCAACGAATGAAAGCGGCTCTTTTCTTATCCTAGACATCAAGTTTCAAACTTCTAACACTAAACTGAAAGTCTTACGATTCACACGGATAGAACACCAGTTCATCCCCTTCAACCATAATGCAATCCATGCCCCCTGCATGGGCAGCACGCATACCCAGTTCAGTATCTTCAAATACAACGCATTGAGACGGTGCTAGCTTCAGTTGCTCTGCCGCTTTTAAGAATGTTTCAGGGTGTGGCTTATGATTCTCAACATCTGTGGCCGTTACGATCGCATCCAGTTTTTCGACTAAACCAGCTAGCATTAATATTCTTGTCGCACCCTGACGTTGGCTACCCGTCCCTACCGCCAGTTTTTTCTTACCGTAGAAATGATTGAGTATTTCATTTGTTGTCTCTATCGGATCACCTAGATGTTTTAGCGAAGCGAAAGTCGCCATTTTAAAGCGTGAGACTTCCATAGGGTCCAGCGCCATTCCGTACTTTGCGTTCACTTCTGCCGCGATCTTAAAGCTCGGCATCCCTCCAAGGCTATGAAGCCATTCTTTGTTGTACGGAAATCGGAAGTTTTCTGCTGTCAATTCCCATGCTTTCAAATGAGCAGGCATGGTATCGATCAACGTACCATCCATATCAAATATAATACCCAGATAATTTTCGACTCTATCAATCATAGCTCTCTGCCACACATTCTTTTGCAAACAATCACTTTACCGCACAAGTAATTGATAAAAAAATCATTCGTGATTACCATCACGGACAGATTTTTATTTACTTTATTTATACTAAGGTGATCTCATGAATATCAAGCATAAAGTGTATTCATTGGGTGTTGTAGCCATTCTCGGGGTTGTTGCGTTACTGTTTTCAACTTCTCATTTTGCTCAAACAACCTACCGACTCAACCAAGCTAACCTTCTAGTCGCACATTTAGAAGTGCGACTTTTGAATTTGCGTCGTAACGAAAAAGACTTTCTGCTACGTAAAGATTTGAAGTATTTAGATACCTTCAATAAAAACATGAATATCTTCTTAAGTACGGAAGAAGAACTGTCTCAGATTCTGACTGCGCATGAGTTACCATCTAGCCAGCAACTACGAAAAGACATCCTTGCTTATCAACAAGGGTTTACCGCTCTTGCTAATGGTTTCAATACCCTCGGTCTGAAGCCAGATGCAAATTTACAAGGCAAGTACTACGCTCAACTTTATACTTCTAAAGCAAACTTAACCCATCAGCAACTCATCGAACTCCTAGAGTTTGATAAGAAAGTGCAACTTGGTGAATTAGACTCAAGTTTCGTGCCTTGGGCATCAGATAAACTCATCGCTTCTGCGCAAGAGTTGGTGACCCAAAAAATCAAAGTTGGCCTTAAGTACAATGTAGGCTTACTGGGTGAGACAAGACAGTTATCTCATAAAGTAGAAGAACAGTTTTCGTCTTTCTCTTCGTCCCTGTATGAGCAGTCTGAAAACACCAAGTCTCGACTAGCAACGTTCAAAATGCTGGTCACTTCTGCGGTTATTGTTCTGATTCTGTTGTTTATATGGCAGATTTCTCGCTCTATCAATCGACAAGTCTCTAGCCTACTGTCGATCATTAAAGAAATCTCTCGCTCAAATAATGTTTCACTTAGAGCAAACCTCAAAGGAAATGATGAACTTAGCGCGATCAGTAAATACTTTAATGACCTTTTAGATAAACTTGAGCACCTAATCTCTGGCACGCAAACGAAGTCATCGGCACTTTCTCGCAGTACTATGAGCATGCACAATGAGCTCGAGCATGTTATCCATCAATTCCATGTCCAAGCAGATCACACCGCAGGGATGGCTACTGCCGTTCAACAGATGGTATCTACCATTAGTGAAATCTCAGAAAGCACTTCCGTTGCAGTCGAAGGGGTTCAGCAAGCATCGCTCAACGCCCAAAGCGGTAAGGATGTAGTGAGAACGACGGTAACAAATATTGGCCAGCTATCTTCTATCTTAGGTAATAGCCAACAATCCATCCGCTCTTTAAACACGCATGTAGAGAAGATTGGTAATGCGGTCAACATCATCCAAGATATCGCAGAACAAACTAATCTGTTGGCACTAAATGCAGCCATTGAAGCAGCGCGTGCGGGTGAGCAAGGTCGAGGATTCGCAGTTGTTGCTGATGAGGTTCGCGCATTAGCCAGCCGCACGCATCAATCAACTGAGGAGATCACGAAAGTCGTCACTGACATTCAATCCCAAATGGCGAATGTGGTTTCTGACATTGAGCAGTGTAACGAGCAAGGTGCACAAACCATGCAGGCCTCAGAAACATTAGATTCGAGCCTAACTCAAATACTGCAAGATATGGAGAATATCCAGGCGAACTCGGAACGCATTGCTTCTGCAATCGAAGAACAAGGCATCGTTATGAGTCAGGTTGGTGAGTCAGTGACAGAGCTAAGTTCCATTTCAGAGGGCAATATGCATTCCGCGCAAGAGTGTATGAACGAAGTCGATAAAGTGTCTGTCCAAGCTAAGGATATGGATCTGGCGGTTGCAGAGTTTAAAACGTCATAGATTCAACTAATCCCCACATGAATAAGAAGCCAGCGCATAACAAACGCTGGCTTTTTTGTGATCACTGCTATACCGATTTGTCAGTCTGTTTCCACAGAACACTTTCGATGTGATTCAAGTGCTTTACGTAGGTCAGTTGCTGAGCGCCATGTAAACACAAGTTCAGGCAATTGATTACCACAAGGCGCATTCCATAGTCGCTCGACTTCGTTTTCGCCGTCTATGTGTTCGTAAAATTCGATCGCTTGAACGTTCTCTTTTAGAACTTCAAGGTAGACGCCCGTATCAGGAAAATACTGCTCGATCCACTTTGCAATTTCTTCCAGTAAGCGCGCCCCTAGCCCACGTCCGCGACAAGCATCGTCAACATGCAAGGCATCTATGATTGTGCCGCGCTCAAAGTCATGGTTGCCAAACGCACAGACAAAGCCGCAAAGCACGCCATTGTCTTCCAGCATTAAGACGTGCTGATTGTAAGGAGGATTCGTCAACCGGGTTTGCCATATGACTTGTCGATCATCCAGTGCTTCATTCTCTAGATAGTCTTTACCAAGAATCCCCTGATAGTGTTTTTCCCAGCTTTTCACATGCAGCTGAGCGATCCTTTGATAATCACTATATTCCGCTACTTTTAGTTCCATTATTAGTTCCTTGTTACTTCCTGTAAGGATGCTTTGCTCTTTCATACTATTCATTAACTATCGAAAAGCCAAACATTCTAATCACAGTCTTTGATATTTAATTTGACTTACACGTGTTCGCTGATATTCTAGCGTACAAGTGTTAGCTCAAATGGAAATATGAAATGTCTTCGGGGAAAAAACCGCCACTGATATGGGTGAACGTTCTGTTGTTTTTAGTCAGCTTTATGCTGGCCGTAATTGTTGCGCCTTGGTACGGCTATGAATTTGGCTACTCTGCAGAGCATTGGATCTGGCTTGGTATCACCTATTCATTTTGTAACCTTTCCATTACTGCTGGCTATCACAGATTGTGGTCACACAAAACTTACGAGGCACATTGGTCGTTACGTGTGTTATTCGCTATTGGCGGGGCGTTTGCACTTCAAAATAGTGCCATTCATTGGAGTTCTGATCACCGTGTTCACCACAAGCACGTCGATAACAACGACAAAGATCCCTACTCGGCAAAACGCGGCTTTTGGTACTCTCACATCGGTTGGATGCTAAGACAATACAATCAAGAATCGTATGCGGATTACTCTAACTGCCGCGATTTACAAAAAGACAAGATTGTGATGTGGCAACACAAGCACTATCTCGCTCTGGTATTGGCAACTAACATAGGTATTCCTTTGCTGTTAGGGGTCATTTACCAAGATATCATCGGTATGTTGTTGATGGTCGGGATAGTCAGGCTGGTTCTTAGCCACCATTCAACATTTTTCATCAATTCCCTTGCTCATATATGGGGTTCACAGCCTTACACTGATAAAAATACGGCAAGAGACAATGCGGTTTTGGCAGTGTTTACGTTTGGAGAGGGTTATCATAACTACCATCATATCTTCGAAAATGATTACCGAAACGGTATCTACTGGTGGCAATATGATCCAACAAAATGGCTGATCAAAAGCTGTGCTTGGCTTGGGCTTGCGCACAAACTACGCGTGACTCCGAAGGTTAAAATTGAAAAAGCGAAGGCGAAGAAAGTTCTAACTACTGCAACGAAAAACATCAAAATGCTGCCTAATGCATCACAGCTGAACGAGGCGTTAAATGCGGAGTTTGAATCATTCGTCAGTAAACTATCGGACTACTACGAGCTGAAAAAGCAGCTTGTCGAAGCGAAGAAAAGTGACTTAGCTAAGAAGTACGAGCACTCTGTTCTGTTAATTCGTTACCAGCAACTCAAGCAAGAGTTGGAAAACCAGCGCCGAAGCTGGAACTCGCTCGTCGCCCAGTACGTATAAAATATCCTATATCTAAATAACAAGAAGGAGCAATTGTGCTCCTTCTTGTCTTTATTGTTCTTTAAGATTGCAGCTAAATTCAATACAACTGATTGAATTTCCGTGCAATTCAGCAAAGTCTTTGACCACTCGAATATGACTAAATCCGTTGGATGTTAAAACTCTCTGTGAAGCGACATTTGACTTCTCTGCATAGGCAAACAATCGTTTAATTCCCTGATCCTTTAGCCTTGCCTTAGCCAGTGCAAGCGCGCGCTTAGCCACTCCCTTTGAAGTGAACGCTTTTCCTACCCTGTAGCCAACGTGTGCTGTGCCCTTCTTACTATCAATACTGGTAAAGTTAATCCTACCCATGATTTGCTGCTCGCGATTCTTAATCAGCAGAGGCAAAAGTTGACGGCACTTATAATCAAGCAAAAACTCTTGAATATGTTCGGTTACGCCCTCTATGCAGTAAAAGTCAGCTTCTCGTGGCGGGATAAACTGATCAAACCATTCCTTGTTATGTTTCTCAAACGCCAATAGTTGCTCTGCATCTTCGATGCTTAACAGCTCTAGGGTTAATTCTTGTGTATCCATACTATTTATCAATCTCTCCCAGCATTTGACTCAATTAGCGCTTTTTACCACGATTTGCATGAATTTTTAGCTTAGCCTTCATCTTACGTTTGTCAGATGAACGACTTTTTCTGCTCGATGCGCATTCTGGTTCAATGTCTTCAATCAGACTGGGTTCAAAGCCTTGTAGCCATTCTTGAGGCAAACGTGTATCTAACAGTCTCTCTATCGCTTCAAGCAAATATTCTTCATCACGACTCATTAATGACGCGGCAAAGCCTTCTTTACCTGCTCGACCAGTACGCCCAATACGGTGCACATAGTCTTCTGCTTTGTATGGCATATCAAAGTTAACGACTTGCTCAAGTTGGTTGATGTCTAAGCCTCGAGCCGCAACATCTGTCGCAATGAGTGCTCTCACTTTTCCATCTTTAAAATCATCCAACGCTTTCTGGCGTGCACCTTGGCTCTTATCTCCATTTATCGAAGCTGCTTTGATGCCGTCTAGTTTGAGTTCTTTCGCCAGTGCATCACTGCCTTGTTTGGTTTTGGTGAATACCAATACCTGTTGCCAGTTACGCGAGCCAATCAAGTACGCCAACAACTCAGCTTTGCGTTTTTTATCCACCGGATAAACAAGCTGTTTAACAGTTTCTGCGGTACTGTTCGTTGGTGTCACTTGCAACTCAACAGGCTCATTGAGGAGTTTGTAGGCAATGTTTTTAATGCGCTTATCAAACGTTGCCGAGAAGAACAGTGTTTGACGCTCAGGCGAGATTTTTTTCAAGATGCGCTGGATATCCGGCATGAAGCCCATGTCTAGCATTCGATCCGCTTCGTCAAAAACAAGATAGCCTGTTTTACGCAAATTAATGTTCTTACAGAAAAGGTGGTCCAAAAGTCGGCCTGGCGTGGCAATTAACATATCGCAACCATTCGCCAGGTTTCTTGTCTGAACATTCATGCTTGTACCACCATAAGCGGTAACAATGTTTAGATCTGTACCTGACGCGTACTCAATCAAGTTATCAAAGACCTGCTGCGCTAACTCGCGTGTAGGCACCAATATGAGTGCAAGCACATCATTACTTTGTGGATCACGTTTTACATCGGACTCTAACAAAGTCTGGATTAACGGCAGACCGAACGCCGCTGTTTTACCCGTACCCGTTTGCGCACCAGCCAATACGTCTTTACCTTCTAAAACATGAGGTATCGCGTATTGCTGTACAGGGGTTGGTTGATTAAAACCCAGCTTTTCAAGCGTATCTAGTAGTGATGGGCAAAGACCCAGTTGCTGAAATGTAGACATCGATAAATTCCGAATAAAACAGGACGGCTGATTCTATCAGAATCGTTGCGCAGCGTTTAGTACATCTGGGTACAAGAGCTTAAATACTTTGAGCAATTCATCGTAGTGGCAGTCTAATGTACTAAAACAGTTGGCCAGTTCACCCATTCTTGGCGTGCGGCGCGACATTCTGCGTAACGCATACTCGATATTATCGATAGATTGATAAGACTCCATCCACCTTCCCTCCCACATCGCATTGGAGACAAACACGAAACGTTCAGGCAGTTGTTGAGAGCGAGAGCGAGTCACCTCCAAACGTTGTTGGTCACAGAATGTTTTAAGTCTTTTATCGTGGTAATCGCTCCAATTTGCCGCTAAGCAGTGATCCCAGAACATATCAAGAGCAATCCCCGAAAAGCGCCGCTGATTGCCTATAAACAGTCGACGAGCCTCACGAACCAACTCATGACTATCGGTATAGGAATCAATGAATCGGTGCAGTCTGATTCCCTGCGCTATCTCCTCAGGAAATTGAGTATCTGGATTGCCCTTAACAAAGTCTCCCAGTAGATTTCCCAGAGCGCTAGAGTCACAGTGATCCGCAATATGTAGGTGTGCAAGAAAGTTCATTCAATCAATTGTGTTGTTGATTTCTCTCTTTTCATAAAAGCACAAAGCCAGTGCAATTGCACTGGCTCTTTCTGGTTTAACCCAAAGGCGAGTTGTTAGTTATTGAAGATCTCTTCTGCAAGCTCTTCGATTGACTGCTCGTAGTCAGACAAATCGAAGCCAATCTCCATTGCATCTAGTAGCTCTAGGCTCTCTTCATTTTTTATATGGTCACTCATCCTGGACCTCCTTTTATGGTGTTTAACTTTAGTCCACGTAAATATCGCGGGCTATTTTCCCTTTTTAAATCACTTATATGACAGTTTTTTGAAAGAGCAAAGTGAAAAATCCTGCTGGTTTGAGCTTTATCTCATGCAAACGTTTTCTTTTATAGCCAAACCCAGAGTGTAAACATTAGATTACACCATCGGTAATTTATATGTACATTTCGCTTGAATATGACAGATTTATTTTACACAATAGGCTCATTGGCGGTTATCTGAACCATTAATTGTGTGAATTTCGGTCAGATACACTAGATAAAAACTATAAACGTAAAGAATTTTATACATGACAAAATCAAAGGTTTTAGGAAGTACTTTGATCATCGCTGGCACAACCATTGGTGCTGGCATGCTCGCTCTGCCCCTCGCATCTGCCGGAATCGGCTTCTCTACTTCATTGGTCATTATGATCGCTTTATGGGCATTTATGGCTTACACCGCCTTGCTTATGATCGAAGTCCACCAGCATGCTGAACAAGATGCCACGTTGCACACACTCGCAAAGCAATTTCTTGGTACGAAAGGAAAGTGGGTAGCAAGCTTTGCTATGATGTTTTTATTCTACGCTCTTTGTGCAGCCTACATCGCAGGTGGTGGCGCGCAGTTTGCTGACCGTATCACCAGTTTTTCTGGCATTGAGGTTTCTTCAACGACGGCAACTCTGCTGTTTACTTTCATTGTTGCCTCTGTGGTAACCATTGGCACGGCCACTGTAGACAAAGTCAACCGCGTGCTGTTTTTGGTAAAAATTGTTGCGATGGCATTGGTGTTAACGTTCCTTGCGCCAAACGTGACGGAATCTTACCTTCTGAGCATGCCTGTAGAACAAGGCTTAGTCATTGCCGCTATCCCTGTGATTTTTACCTCTTTTGGTTTTCACGGCAGTATTCCAGCAATTGTGAACTACTTAGATGGTCACACGCCGTCACTGCGTAAAGCGATTTTGGTTGGTTCTGCTATTCCATTGATCATCTACATTTTCTGGCAAGTTGTGACTCTTGGTGTTGTTAATCAATCGACACTGCTTGAAAACCAAGGTCTGAGCGCGCTTATTTCGACACTTTCAATCACTGTGCATGAATCTAACTTAGGTCAAACGATCGGCATCTTTGCAGACCTAGCACTTCTGACCTCTTTCTTGGGTGTGAGCCTAGGCTTGTTTGAGTTCCTTGGCGATACCATCAAAAAGCGCACAAATGGCAATTCGCGTTTGGTTGTAGGCTTGGTCACCTTTGTACCGCCAATGGGCTTTGCTCTGTTCTACCCGCAAGGCTTTATTATGGCGCTTGGCTACGCTGCTATTGCGTTAGCGGTTCTGGCTATCTTCCTTCCGATCATGATGGCAAAGAAAGCACGTGCTCACGCTCAAGAGTCTCATTACCAAGTATTTGGTGGCAACGCTGGTCTTGTTACGTGTAGTGTTATCGGTGTTGTTATTATCAGCGCACAGATCTTAATTACTGTCGGTGTGCTGCCTGCCCTTGGCTAACTCCCCATATTCCACTTACAAAGCGGCTTATTGAAGCCGCTTTTTTGATCCTGCTGACCAAAAAATAAATAAAACTTATCTGTGGATGTAATTTTTTTTTCGCTTGTTCGTTCTTATATAGCGATAACAAAAGTCCAATCGATGAGGTTGATATGAAGTTAACGTTTATTTTGCCTGCTGTAGCTGTGATCGCTTTGCTATCCTCGTTTATCGGTGTCGCGGACAGTGATATGTCTGAGAGCAAAGCGGCAGGAAAGCTGGAAGTCGCCACACTTGCTGGCGGTTGTTTCTGGTGTACCGAATCCGATTTAGAAAAACTTCCGGGCGTGGTGGATGTCATTTCCGGTTATGCGGGTGGTGATTTAGAAAAACCAACGTATAAACAAGTCTCGTCTGGTAAATCCGGTCACATTGAAGTTATCGAAGTTCAATATGATCCTAAGAAAGTCAGCTATGAGCAGATTCTTGACCAATTCTTTCGCCATATCGACCCAACCGATGATAAAGGCTCTTTTGTCGATCGAGGCTCTCAATATCGCCCGGCTATCTTCTATCACAATGCTGAGCAAAAACAGGTTGCTGATCGATTCATGGGAGAGATCGAAGCACTCGGCGTTTTTCGCGCGCCTTTAAAAACAGAGCTGATTAAATTCGACAAGTTCTGGCCTGCTGAGGATTATCATCAGGATTACTACAAGCGTAATAAAATCCGCTACAACTACTATCGTTACGCATCGGGGCGCGACCAATATTTAGATGAAATATTTGGTGACGATCGTAATGACCACCCTGTTACGCTGCGCCAGTTAATTGATAAAAATACATTGGTATCAAATAGTAAAGTTTACTCAAAACCAAGCGACGCTGAAATAAAAGCTAAGCTGACAGAAATGCAGTACTACGTTACCCAAAAAGATGGCACAGAACAGGCATTTAAAAACGAGTACTGGGATAACAAACGCGAAGGGATTTATGTCGATATTGTTTCTGGTGAGCCGTTGTTTTCATCAACAGACAAATATAAATCAGGTACAGGGTGGCCAAGTTTTACCAAACCAATCAACGACGCGTATATCGTCACACACACTGACTTTAAGTTGATTTACCCACGCACCGAAGTACGCAGTAAGTTTGCCGACTCACACCTAGGCCATGTATTTAAAGATGGCCCTAAACCTACAGGTCTGCGCTATTGTATGAATTCCGCAGCGATGCGATTCGTTGCCAAAGAAAATATGAGTAATGAAGGTTACTCCGATTATCTCTATTTGTTTGACCGTTAATCCATCCAAATGTCGGGCAAGAAAAAGGCCAACGATGAATTCGTTGGCCTTTGTTTATCTACAATCGCTGTATTGGCAGTTTACTTCATTACACGCGCTTTGAAGTTACGACCTTTCATTTTGCCAGTTTGCAGTTGCTTCAGTGCTGATTTGACAACTTCATGCTCTATCGCCACATAGGAAACCATAGGTAAGATATTGATTTTGCCAATTTTCTTACCATCAATGCCCGCTTGTTTAGTCAACGCACCCAAAATGTCGCCCGCGCGTACTTTCTGCTTTTTACCAGCAAGGATCTGGATCGTTTGCATACTTGGGTAGAATGGTCGCTCAACTGGCTTTTCTGGTAGGCTTGAAGGCGAAATAGCGATGTCCATGTACTCATCGATACGCGCAACGCGATACTCTTCTTTTTCGCTGTAGAAACTAAACGCGATACCTTTCGAACCCGCGCGACCAGTACGACCAATACGGTGCACGTGCACTTCTGGATCGCGTGACAATTCAAAGTTAAACACCGCGTCTAGGTTATCAACATCAAGGCCGCGTGCCGCGACGTCTGTTGCAACCAAAATAGAGATACTCTTGTTAGCAAACATGGTTAACGCTTGTTCTCGCTCACGCTGTTCCATATCACCATGCAGTTCTACCACGCTAAAACCACGATGGCCTAGCTCATCAGTGACGTTCTGCACTTCTTTCTTAGTGTTACAGAACACGACTGATGACTCTGGTTTGTGCGTCAGTAACAACGCTTCCAATGCATCATCGCGTTCTTCGGTCGTGTTCAGTTTAAAGAAACGCTGCTCGATAGTGCTATGTTGGTGGGTAGATTCCACTTTTACCATTTCTGGCTGCTTCATCACTTTCGCAGCGAGTGTTTCGATGTTGTGCGGGAAAGTTGCACTGAACAGCAATGTCTGACGATCTGTCGGTGCTTGTTCGATAATGGTGTCAATCGCGTCTTCAAAGCCCATGTCTAGCATACGGTCTGCTTCATCAAGAACTAAGGTATTTAGCTCATCTAAGCTGATACGTCCTTTCGACATGTGATCCAAAATACGACCCGGTGTTCCCACTAAAATATGCGCACCGTGCTCTAGTGAACCGATTTGTGGCCCCATTGGCATACCGCCGCACAGTGTTAACACTTTAATGTTGTGAATGCCGCGAGCCAGTGTGCGGATCTCTGTTGCTACTTGGTCTGCCAATTCACGTGTTGGACACAGTACCAGTGTTTGCACGCGGAAGCGTTGTACATTTAGGTTGCTTAACAAGCCCAGCGAAAATGCCGCTGTCTTACCAGAACCCGTTTTACCTTGACCGATCACGTCTTTGCCTTCCAAAACGATAGGCAACGCTTGTTGCTGGATCGCGGTCATTTCTGTGTAGCCTAGCGAGTCTAGTGTTTCTAATAATTCTGCTCGCAAGCCCAGTGTTTTAAATGAAGTAGTCACATCTATACCTTTCAAAGAGACGCTGAATTTACAGTGTGAACTCAGCGAAACGAAAAACCGCTTCGACTGGGAAGCGGTTTTAAATCAATCTGTTGTCAATCGAAGCGTATCAACGAATTCCGTGTAAAAATTCGTGCCTTGTCGCTGGATTGGACTTAAATATTCCGCCTAAAGCTGTGGTTGTCGTTTCGCTTGTCGCGTCCATAACACCACGGGACTTCACGCAATAATGCGTTGCATCAATCGTAACAGCCACATCATCAGATTCCAGCAACGTTTGTAGCGCCACCAAAATTTGTTGCGTCATTCGCTCTTGAACCTGAGGGCGTTGAGCAAAAAAGCGTACAATGCGGTTGATCTTCGAAAGACCAATGATCTTGCCACGCGGAATGTAAGCCACCGCTGCACGACCATCAATCGTTACTAAGTGGTGTTCGCAAGTGCTGGTCACAGTGATGTCTTTCACCCGCACCATTTCACTCACGTCCATTTTATTCTCAATGACCGTGATCTTCGGGAAATTTGAATAATCTAGACCCGAGAAGATTTCATCGACGTACATTTTTGCAATACGATGCGGTGTTTCTTCTAGGCTGTCATCAGTGAGGTCGAGCTCTAACAGAGATAAGATTTCACGCATATGATACTGAATCTTCTCTTTTTTCTCTTCTCTGCTGAACTGATTAGGCACCATTGGTGTCTCTAATCCTCGACGTTCTAGCGCATCTTTTACCAACATTGCTGATTCGCTAAGACCTGACATTCCACTTCCTCTTATTCGTCAAGAATCCCAATACGAGATTACCCCTTTAGGATGGCAGACAAGGATACTCGGATTTTTGAATAATTACACCCATATTTTATGGGGGGTCATTATTGCCATTATCAATTATGTGGTAGAGTGGCCAAAACAAATTATTATAAACACTTAGGATTTTGTTATGGGCTGTTGTGATGCGCCAGGCTTGATGCCACTTGAAGATGCGATGGAGAACATGCTATCGCGTATTAAACCAATTCAAACCACATTACAGTTACCTCTTGCTGATGCCATTGGGTATGTGTTGGCGGAAGACATCCTCTCTCCTATTTTCGTACCTCCGTTTGATAACTCTGCAATGGACGGCTATGCAATTCGTATTGCCGACCTGAACAACAATGCCACTATGCCTGTCGCGGGTAAGTCTTTTGCTGGCCAGCCTTTTGACGGTGAATGGCCACAAGGCAGCTGCGTACGCATTATGACTGGCGCAAAGATCCCCGATGGATGTGACGCGGTCATTATGCAGGAGAACACCGAAGTCACTGAACATGGTGTTACTTTCACGCAAACAGACGTAAAGCCGCAAAACAATATCCGCCCTACTGGCGATGACATCCGTAAAGGTGACATTGTTTTGCCGAAAGGTGCACGTCTTACATCCCGTGATATTCCAATGATCGCCACGCTAGGTATTAGCCATGTGACGGTTGTGCGCAAACCGCGCGTCGCGTTCTTCTCAACCGGTGATGAGTTAAAACCTCTAGGTCAACCTTTGGCTGAAGGTCAAATCTACGACAGCAACCGATACGGCATTAAACCGCTGATTGAAAATTTTGGTTGTGAGCCTATCGATCTAGGTATCATTCCAGATTGCCCTGAAACGCTAAAAGCCACCTTTGAACAGGCGCAGTCTTTAGCTGATGTTGTTGTGACTTCAGGCGGTGTCAGCGTTGGTGAAGCCGATTACACCAAAGACATCCTTGAAGAACTGGGGGAAATTGGCTTTTGGAAATTAGCGATTAAACCGGGTAAACCGTTCGCGTTTGGCAAACTATCGACGGCTTGGTTCTGTGGCCTACCGGGTAACCCAGTATCCGCTGTGTTGACTATGTATGTATTGGTTCAGCCTATGCTTGCTAAACTATCAGGCCATACAGAATGGAAAGCGCCAGAATCGATTCCTGCAACCACCAAAACGGCGTTTAAGAAAGCACCGGGAAGAACCGATTACCAGCGCGGTATATACACGATTGAAGACGGTAAATTTGTGGTTGAAACTACCGGTAACCAGAGTTCTGGCGCATTCCGTTCTATGAGTTTGGCCAACTGCTTTGTCGTGCTTGAACGTGAACGTGGTCGTGTAGAAGTCGGTGAAACCGTCAATATCCAGCTATTCAATTCAACCCTTTACTAGGAGCTGACTTTGGAGATCCTGTCTGATCAAGAGATGCTTCGCTACAACCGACAGATCATTCTCAAGCAGTTTGATTTTGACGGTCAAGAAGCACTGAAACAGAGCTCTATCTTAGTGCTGGGCGCTGGTGGTTTGGGTTGTGCATCCAGCCAATACCTTGCGACCGCTGGCGTAGGTAAATTGACCCTGATTGATGATGATGTGGTTGAGCTATCAAACCTGCAACGCCAAGTGCTTCACCATGATGCTGATATAGGCAAAAAGAAAGTCGACTCAGCAGCAGAGTCGCTAGCGCAGCTCAATCCCTATTTAGAGATTGCCACTGTCGACAAACGTTTGTCAGATATTGAGCTGAAAGATCTGATTGCCCAGCACACCTTGGTATTGGACGCATCGGATAACGTTGAAACGAGAAATCAGCTCAACAAACTGTGTTTTGAGCTAAAAACGCCACTGGTGTCAGGTGCAGCCATTCGTATGGAAGGCCAAGTTAGCGTCTTTACCTACCAAGATCCCTCTCAGCCATGTTATCAATGCTTAAGTACTCTATTTGGCAACGCAGCCTTAAGTTGTGTAGAAGCAGGAGTTATGGCGCCAGTCGTTGGCATTGTTGGTGCAGTGCAAGCCATGGAAGCAATTAAAGTCATCGCTAACTATGGCACACCAAAACAAGGAAAGATTCTCATTCTAGACGCGTTGACGATGTCATGGCGAGAAATGAATCTGATGAAAATTCCTAATTGTCCGGTGTGCGGTTCCTAGGCTGATTTGACTTCCTCACTCAGGTGGCAGGAGTTTCTATTTATGATGGACAATCCCAAGATTTACTTAGCCACCTTTATTCTCAGTATTCTTGTTTTAACTCTCGTCATCTTCATCCAGCCAAAGGACAACGGTGAGGTTGATTCAGGGATTGTCATTTCTCAAACGCTCACTCAATCTTTAGACGGTCACCGCCGCTATCTGAATGTTCGTACTCAGCATGATAAGCTCATTCTTATTCAGGCCCCTGAAGCAACTCAATGCCCAAAAGGTTACAATGTCACCTTTAAAGTAAAACAAGATCCCGCGACGGCAATCACGTCCTATAAATTTGTTAGTTGTTCCCCTTGATGAATGACAATCATACTTAATGAAAATAGCGAAAAGAAAAAGGAATGGTTTATGTCTCCACTGGTTACCCCACAATGGCTTAGAGCTCAATCTTCGCTTGCTAATCTTGTCATTCTCGATGCCAGCATCAATTTTCAAATTCCTTCTGAGACGGAAAAAGACAAAGAGAACTTGATTCCAAACTCGATTAGGTTCGACTACGACAACGTCTTCTGTGATCCGGAGTCTTCCCTACCTCACATGATGCCCAGTGAAGAGCGGTTTAACCTGCTTGCTCAGGAGATAGGCATTAATAACGACTCAATCATCGTGGTTTATGATAACAGCGGCACATTTGCCTCTCCCCGCGCGTGGTGGATGTTTAAAGCCATGGGACACGAAGAAGTGTACATACTCGATGGTGGTTTAACTGCGTGGAAGGAGCAACATTACCCACTCGTGCAGACTTACTCAGAGTCAGAGCATCGCGGTAATTTTCAAGGCACTCTAAATCCGAATGCCTTTGTCGATGCCACTTATGTTCACAAACAAATCACAGAGCCTAACAGCCTTACGGTCGACGCCCGATCTCATCAACGTTTTAACGCAGAAGTGCCAGAGCCAAGAGCAGGTATTCGAAGCGGTCATATTCCTAACTCTGTTTGCCTGCCATTCGCTCATGTGATGGACAAATACCGAATGAAATCACCTGAAGAGTTAAACAAGGTTTTGTCACCGGTGCTTCCAAAAAACAAAGACCAATATCTATTCAGTTGTGGTTCTGGCGTGACGGCCTGCATTATCTTGCTCGCTGCGCAGATGTGTGGGTACCAGAATCTATCGGTATATGACGGTTCATGGACAGATTGGGGCGGAAACCAATCGCTACCAATCGAATAAACACCCTTCGCTTTATTCAAGTCGCTTTACACAAGTAGATTTAGACAAGTAGATTTAGACAAGGAAACCCCCTTTGCTTGCTTCAGTACAGGGCGTTTCCTAATCTTAAACCGTCACGTTACCATCCTAGACTTCGCCCATATTCTTAAGTTTGCACAAGCCAAAAATGGTATTTCATAGCCGCTTATCTATAGTTAATTGAGTTCATTCACTATTCTATGACTGTGGGAGATCGCATGGCTTTTACTAAACTCTTAGTTCCCATTGCTCCTGAACAACAAATCACTCAAGCCTTCCATGAGGCATTTGTCTTCGCGAACCAATGCTCAGCTAACGTCACTTTGCTCGTGGTGATTAAAGAATTGGCTGAGTTTAAACAGAACTATAATGTTTCAGGGTCAGCGTTAGATATTCTTGATAATGCCACCCAGTACTATCAGCAATCTCTGGACGAACACGCGCAAACACTGAAAAAACAATATCCAAAGGTCACCTTTACCACCAAAGTGCGAGTGGGAATTCCCTATATTGAAATCATCAAAGAGGCTCATGATTCTCAAGTGTCAATGGTGATTATAGATTCTCATCGAAAAGGCAAAGAAGAAGCGTGTCAGAGAGGCAGTGATACACTCAATTTAATGCGCAACTCTGAAATACCCATTTGGGCCATCAGTACAGATTCCAAACCAATAAAGAATGTTGTCGTGGCCCTTGATCTGACCAACCAAGAGTATCAAGCGTTCAATAGTAAGCTGATTGCTTTATCGATAGATTTCTGTGCTTCCATTAAAGCAGAGCTTGTCTTTTGCCATGCGTGGCGACTCGAATATGAGGGATTTTTAAGAGACTGGAGTGGGTATAAAGACATTGAGGTCGCGTTACTTTCTCAGAATATGCGTCAAGAACGCACGCAACGTCTTACCGACCTACTCGCCCCGCATAAAAAAAGCGAGGTACCAATCCGCGTTGAATTATTGGAAGGGGAAGCGCGAGACGTTTTGCCCAAATACGTCAACGAAAATGGTGTCGATTTAGTGATCTTAGGTTCAATGTCTCGAACGGGAATTGCAGGGTTTGTGATGGGCAACACCGCTGAATCCATGCTCAATACATTGAATTGTTCTGTGCTCACTCTCAAGCCAGATACGTTTGAGTCACCGGTGTTGAAAGAAGAACCCTAACCACGAAAGTCGTTAGGGTCTCTCACAATGGGTTTAGATTTTCCGACTGAATCTTATTCGGCGGCACTTGCTTGAGCGTCGTGCATCTGCTCATCTAGGTTTAATACCGTAAGTGCGTTACTCACGCTGGTTGCGATCACATCGATCGCACCCGTTCTTAATGCGCCTAATAGTGCAAGCGGTTTACTGTTTTCTGCTGCAATTGCGATCACTTCAGACACCGACTTAAACTCGTCAATTCCCAAGCCAATGATGCGGTCACTCATTACTGTTTTGGCCGCTTCACCGTTGATATCGAAGAAGTCATAGCCCGCGAAGTCACCAACCACACCTTGCATCATGCGCGACTGAACCACTTCTTCTGCGGTAAACCACCCTAAATCCACCATGTAGCTGTTTTCACTCATGTCGCCGATACCCACCAAGGCCACATCAGCTTTACGCGCGAGGTCTAAAGTCTGTTTGACGGTAGCATTTTGCATAAAGGCGATCTTTTGTTCGCGATTTTCTGCATACGCTGGCGCATACAAGGTTTCTGACGTACCGCCGTAGCTTTTGGCGAACTGGCGACAAATATGGTCAGCATTATACATCCCTCCGCGTGGGTGAATGCCGCCAATCCCACAAACGAATTTCACGTCTTTCTGTGGGATGACACCAACATGGTGCGCGACAGCCGACACATTACGTCCCTGACCAACCGTGACAACTGTTCCATTCTGTAACGTGCTCGCCATGTATTTAGAGACTAAACCCGCAACCTGAAGTCGTTGCTGCTCTTCATTAGGCTGGTCTAGCGCCACCAAAGCGCGTTTTACGCCAAAGCGCTCGATCAATCTCTGCTCGATTTTGGCACTGAACACTGGGTGGTATTTTACGGTAATTTCTACAATGCCTTCATCCCTGGCTTGTTTGAGCATCCTGCCAACTTTTGCTCGCGATACCGAGAACTTTTTAGATATCTCTTCTTGAGTCGCCCCATCCTGATAATAGGCAACCGAAATTTCAGTCAGAAGGTCTGTACTGTCATCAGACATATCACTCATAGATTTACTCATATTCAAACTGACCCACTTTGAATGGTACCCATATTAGTTGGGCAAATACTTAATGCTATTACAAGCGCTCACATGCGTAGCATATGTCACACCCCTATAGAACTTCAACATTTGCTCATCACAAAAACAAATTCTCAGCATAAAAATCTAACGAGCCTCATCTCCCGCAACCTTTACTCCATATAGGCAAACGTTTATTTCGCACATAGCTTAAGTTAGATCGAAAAATTTATTGATGAATGTCACTTTCACCCCCAATCAGCAATTGACTTTCAGGTCAGAACAGATAATTATGAACCCATCATTTACTCAGCGTTAGAACAAATGTTCACAACAAATACTCTGACGCTGAAAAGTTAAAAGTTGGCTGGTAGACAAATTTATGCTGCTATTAGCTAACACGCTTGCAAATGCACTTTTCATACTCCACAAAGAGTATGAACCCCATGAAATAGGATGATCGAAATGAGCAACAAATTAGAGCAACTTCGTAAACTCACGACTGTAGTAGCTGACACTGGTGAAATCGACGCAATTAAAAAGTACCAGCCAGAAGATGCAACAACTAACCCTTCTCTGATTCTAAAAGCTGCTCAAATCGAAGAGTACGCGCCTCTAATCGACGCTTCAATCGAATACGCGAAAGCACAAAGCGATGATAAAGCACAACAAGTTCAAGACACTTGTGACATGCTTGCGGTAAACATCGGTAAAGAAATCCTAAAAACTATTCCAGGTCGTATCTCTACAGAAGTTGACGCACGTCTTTCTTACGATATGGAAGGCAGCGTAGCGAAAGCTCGTCAGCTAGTGAAAATGTACAACGATGCTGGCATCACTAACGACCGCATCCTAATCAAACTAGCGTCTACTTGGGAAGGTATCCGCGCAGCTGAAATCCTTGAGAAAGAAGGCATCAACTGTAACCTAACTCTTCTATTCTCATTCGCTCAAGCACGTGCATGTGCTGAAGCTGGCGTATTCCTAATTTCTCCATTCGTTGGTCGTATCATGGACTGGTACAAAGCGAAAGAAGGCCGTGACTTCGAAGCTTCAGAAGATCCAGGCGTGCTATCTGTAACTAGCATCTACAACTACTACAAAGAGTACGGCTACAAAACTGTCGTAATGGGCGCAAGCTTCCGTAACATCGGTGAGATCCTAGAGCTAGCTGGCTGTGACCGTCTAACTATCGCTCCTGCTCTACTTGCTGAACTAGAAGCAGCGGAAGGTGAAGTCGTTGAGAAGCTAGTTGACTCTAACGGTGCGGCAGATCGCCCTGCTCCAATGACTCACGCTGAGTTCCTATGGGATCACAACCAAGATCCAATGGCAGTAGAGAAGCTTGCTGAAGGTATCCGCAACTTCGCGATCGACCAAGGTAAACTTGAAGACATGATCGCAGCTAAGCTGTAATTGCTTACCAAAAGCGAGTAGCCCGTCTACTCGCTTTTACCATCAGCGATAAATCAAAATTTTCTATTTGAACTTGTTTACACGAGTTCCTTCTAATTAAACACTTATCGAGAAGTAATCACTATGGATCGTTCCTCTTTATCAAACAAAACGCTAGCAAATGCAATTCGTGCCCTAAGCATGGACGGTGTACAACAAGCAAACTCTGGCCACCCAGGTGCACCTATGGGTATGGCTGACATCGCTGAAGTTCTTTGGCGCTCTCACCTAAACCACAACCCAGCAAACCCAGAGTGGGCTGACCGCGACCGTTTCGTACTGTCTAACGGCCACGGTTCAATGCTAATTTACTCTCTGCTTCACCTGACTGGCTACGCGCTACCAATCGAAGAGCTTAAAAACTTCCGTCAGCTTCATTCTAAAACTCCGGGTCACCCAGAGTACGGCTACGCGCCAGGTATCGAAACGACGACAGGTCCTCTAGGTCAAGGTATCACTAACGCTGTAGGTATGGCGCTAGCAGAGAAAGCTCTAGCAGCACAATTCAACAAAGAAGGCCACGACATCGTTGACCACTACACTTATGCATTCATGGGTGATGGCTGTCTGATGGAAGGTATCTCTCACGAAGCGTGTTCTCTAGCTGGTACGCTAGGTCTAGGTAAACTGATCGCATTCTGGGATGACAACGGTATCTCTATCGACGGTCACGTTGAAGGTTGGTTCTCTGACGATACGCCTAAGCGTTTTGAAGCATACGGCTGGCACGTAATTCCAGCGGTAGATGGTCACGACTCTGCAGCAATCAACGCAGCAATTGAAGCGGCAAAAGCAGACCCTCGCCCTACGCTAATCTGTACTAAGACTATCATCGGTTTCGGTTCTCCTAACAAGTCAGGTTCTCACGACTGTCACGGCGCACCTCTAGGTGCTGAAGAAATCGCAGCAACACGTAAAGAATTAGGTTGGGAGCACGGTCCTTTTGAAATTCCGCAGGAAGTTTACGCAGAATGGTCTGCGATCGAGACA
Organism: Vibrio japonicus; assembly: GCF_024582835.1. Taxonomy (NCBI): domain Bacteria; kingdom Pseudomonadati; phylum Pseudomonadota; class Gammaproteobacteria; order Vibrionales; family Vibrionaceae; genus Vibrio; species Vibrio japonicus. The sequence goes on along the minus strand of NZ_CP102097.1, from coordinate 1,399,318 downwards.
GGCGCAGCTAAGGAAGCAGCGTGGAACGAGAAATTTGCAGCTTATGAAGCAGCATATCCAGAACTTGCAGCAGAATTCAAACGCCGCGTAAACGGTGAACTACCTGCACAGTGGGAAGAGAAAGCAAGCCAAATCATTGCGGATCTTCAAGCAAACCCAGCGAACATCGCGTCACGTAAAGCATCTCAAAACGCTCTAGAAGCATTTGGTGCGCTACTACCTGAATTCATGGGCGGCTCTGCTGACCTAGCGCCTTCTAACCTAACCATGTGGTCTGGTTCTAAGTCTCTAGAAGCAAAGGACTTCTCTGGTAACTACATCCACTACGGTGTACGTGAATTCGGTATGACAGCAATCATGAACGGTATCGCGCTACACGGTGGTTTCGTTCCTTACGGTGCGACATTCCTAATGTTCATGGAATACGCACGTAACGCGATGCGCATGGCTGCTCTGATGAAGATTCAGAACATCCAAGTGTACACGCACGACTCTATCGGTCTTGGCGAAGATGGCCCAACTCACCAACCAGTTGAGCAAATGGCGTCTCTACGTCTGACTCCAAACATGAGCACATGGCGTCCATGTGACCAAGTTGAGTCTGCCGTAGCATGGAAACTAGCGATTGAACGTAAAGATGCACCAACAGCACTTATCTTCTCTCGTCAAAACCTAGCGCAACAAGAGCGCAGTGCTGAGCAAGTTGCAGATATCGCAAAAGGTGCTTACATTCTGAAAGATTGCGAAGGCAAGCCAGAGCTTATCCTTATCGCAACAGGTTCTGAAGTTGAGCTAGCGGTTGAAGCAGCAGCACAACTGACAACTGAAGGTAAGAAAGTACGCGTTGTTTCAATGCCATCAACGGATGCATTCGACAAGCAAGACGCAGCTTACCGCGAAGCGGTACTACCATCAGACGTAACAGCACGCATCGCTATCGAAGCGGGCATCGCAGACTTCTGGTACAAGTACGTAGGCTTCGGCGGCAAGATCATCGGTATGACGACATTCGGTGAATCTGCACCTGCAGGCGAACTGTTCAAGATGTTCGGTTTCACTACTGAAAACGTAGTAAACACAGCGAAAGAGCTACTGGCTTAATCATTAGCTAGATCTCTCAAATGGCAAGCCTCGCTATAAACTGCGAGGCTTTTTTGTACCCATCAATATACTTATCTTTATCCCTACCCTTCATCGAGCCCAATCTTTACATTTTTGTCTATAACATTCCATTACTTGGTAGTCACTCTTCGATAGACTTTAGACACGGTTTACGTTATACATCTCTAAATTATAAAAATGTATTTTTGCGAGGGACCGCATGTTTGAAACGTTTGGCGTAATCAATATTTGGACGTATTTGGCAGGGCTTTTGATGATCATTCTCGCTCCCGGTCCAAATTCGATTTACGTATTGAAGTCTGGCTCCTCATTGGGCGTGAAGACAGGCTACAAAGCCGCAATGGGTGTTCTCATTGGTGATGCCATCTTGATCCTACTTTCCTACTTGGGTGTGGCGTCTCTCATCCAAACATCGCCAGTATTATTTACCACCATTCGTTATCTTGGTGCTGCTTATCTACTCTACTTAGGTTTAAAGATTATCTATGAATACTGGCGAAGCAAAGACGCAGGCGACTATGGCGTAGCTCGACCTCATAAAGTTGAGAACGTATTTGCAAAAGCGCTCACGTTGAGTTTGACCAACCCTAAAGCCATTTTGTTTTACGTATCCTTCTTCATTCAGTTTATTGATTACACCTATGAACATACGTGGATCTCGTATCTTATCCTTGCAACTATCTTAGAGATATTCAGTATTGTTTACTTAAGTGTTCTAATATTTGTAGGAACATCGCTCACGAAGCTTTTTAAGAACAATGCGTTATTGGCTAAACTTGGAAACGGCCTACTTGGTTTGTTCTTCATGGGATTTGCCGCTAGGCTCGCGAGCATGAGTTAGTTTTGAACGCCAAAACGGAAAAAAACAAACAGTAAAGATAAACAGCAAAGGACAACAGACATGTTAATTACCTTTCGCAGCAAATCTCACAACGTGACAATGTTTGGAGATGTCGCCCTAAAAATACTCAGCATGATGGGTCACAGTGGCGCGGTTCCAGGCGCGATTTTGGCTAAGGATGTTCCACAGGCACTCGATCAATTAAATTCCGCCATCGAGCTGGAAAAGATGAAAGCCAAACCAGTTGAGCCTGAAGACGATAATGACGACGAGTATGACGAGTACGTTGATCCTCCTGTGAGTATCGTGAATCGTGCTTTGCCCATCTTAGAGTTGCTCAACACTGCAGTACGAGACGAATGCAACGTAATGTGGGACAAAGAATAGCAACACCACTCTCGTAGTGCTGGCTTTGTCCCCGAACATATCTTAGTTCGCTAGTCTATATGTGCTGCGAGTGCAGTAGGTTAATCCATCGTCAGCGTAAAGTCCGGTTGAAAAATGGATCGATCCATTAACGATAAACGTTGAGAAACTTTCGGCTTAAATGACATGTGCTCGAGTACATCGGTCGTTAGGTCAATGCCGGGGGCGATTTCGATGAGTTCGAGCCCATCCCGTGTCAGACGAAACACCGCTCTCTCGGTGATATATAAAACGGGTTTGTCATTCTTTAGAGCTTGCGCTGCGCTGAAAGTAATTTGTTCAACTTGCTCAATAAACTTTTGCTGAGTGCCTTCACTGTATATCACCAATTCCCCGGCTTCGGCGCTTACACCTAGTCCTTTTGCTGTGAAGGTTCCGCAGAAATAGACCGATTTTGCGTTTTGTGTAATGTTGATAAATCCTCCACAGCCCGCGATTTTGCTACCAAATCGAGAGACATTGATATCACCCTGTGAATCGCATTGAGCTAAACCCAAGAATGCCTGATCAACACCGCCCCCATCATAAAAGTCAAACATCTGATCCTGACTGATAATCGCATCGGGAAAACGGGACGCACCAAAGTCCAAACCACTTGCTGGCATACCTCCGACTGCACCCGGCTCTACCGTGAGAGTAAAGTTATCGAGTACACCTGCTTGCTGCGCCACTTGAGCGATGTATTCAGGTGCACCAATTCCCAAATTCAGAATGGAATGTCGCTTTAACTCCATTGCCGCGCGTCTGGCGATAATGGTTTTCGCGTCAATTACGCGGTTGTCGGTTTTGATGTTAGATGTGGATTTTCTCCCTTTACCAACAAATTCTGGATTCATCATGCTGGCGAAGGTTTGCATATGCTCGTTTGGATCTTCGCATACGACAACGGCGTCAACGAATATGCCTGGGATTTTTACGGCATGAGGGTCAAGGCTCCCAGCCTCAACCACTCTCTTTACTTGTACGATAATTTTGCCGTTGTTATTTCGCGCGGCTTGAGCGGCGGCTAAACTCTCTACAATCAAGCATTCGTCTTCCATCGTAATGTTGCCGTTTTCATCTGCGGTTGTGCCGCGAATGATGGCGACATCTATAGGGAGTTTGTGATAGAAGAGATATTCTTCTCCCGCTAATTCAATACACTCAACCCAATCTTGCTCGGTAATCTCGTTGATTTTTCCCCCTTCAATACGCGGATCAACAAACGTTCCCAGCCCGACCTTGCTTATTGTTCCGGGCTTACCCGCTGCAGTGTCACGAAGAAGATGAGAAATAATCCCCTGTGGTAAGTTGTAAGCTTCTATTTGGTTATCAACGGCTAATTGTTGGAGCTTAGGGACCAACCCCCAGTGACCACCAATCACACGCTTGACCAAGCCTTGTTTGGCTAGGTGGTTAAGCGCTCGGCTTTTTCCGTCACCTTGACCAGCGGCAAACACCAAAGTGAGATCCTTAGGCGTGCCTGTCTCTTGATATCGTTCACCAATGGCGCGTTCTATTGCCTCAGGAACAACACTGCCAATAAATCCGCCAAGTAATATGGACTGACCATCCTGTATCCATTTTGCCGCTTGTGTTGCCGTAAGTCTCGTAACCACAATTCACCTTCCTTAGTTCTGAATGTTAGATTAGACGCTGCTGGCACCCTTGTTAATTGCGTAAACAGAGATTATGAATTGCATATATGCAATTATTGAATGTGCTCCGATTAATGTCGCTGAAATAGAAGTAAGTGACATTGTCACTATTAATCCTCATTACGCGCCTTGGCTGTATTAATGTCTTCAACTCGTTGAATTAGATACTGTTTAAAGCCATTGCAGCGCTCAGGCATAGGCGTTCTTGGCCTGTAGAACAGGTCTATATCGAAGCTGGCGCACTGGTAATCATCCATTATCTGCACTAAATCCCCTCTCTCGATGTATTGATAAACCAAAGAGTGAGGCAAATAGGCGATTCCAGCAGTTTCCATCGCTAGGTCGAGCAACATTTCACTGTTGTCACATTCAAGCGTATCGCGAATCGTGACGATCTCCTGCTTACCATGCTGTTCAAAACACCATCGGTTTCCGCCAAGTAAGGTACGCGCATAAAGGCAGCGATGTTGACTGAGCTCTTGTGGAGTCTGAGGTGTACCGTATTCAGAGAGATACTTAGGCGAAGCACATAAGTAGAGAGGTTCTCTAAGTAGACGCTTTCTAACTAGCAGTGAATCGGGAGAAAGCTCCCCTTCATAACTGGCACTGGCTCGGAATGCAAAGTCGATGGTCAGCGGATCAAACTCACCAGCTTCAATGAAAATACGAAAGTTGACGTTTGGATGTAATTCCATGTATTCGGCAACAATTTTTGTTAAGTATTGCCGTGCAAAAAGTGGGGTCGACGACAGCCGAATTTCACCCAGTTGCTCTTCCGCTAAGTTTTGTACTTGTTCACAAAGGTTATTGATATCAGGCAGTAGTGGCGAAAAATTTTCATACAGCAATTGGCCAGCCTGCGTTGCGACCAATTGTCGAGTGCTGCGCTTGATTAGTTCTACCGAAAGTGTCTCTTCCAGTTCTTTTACCCAGCGACTGCCCGCTGCCGCAGAGATCCCCTGAGTTTGGGCGGCTTCGCGAAACGATCCCGTTCTAAGTACCGCACAAAAGAATACGATCTTATCTAAAATGGGTTGACGACTCGACAATAGATTAAGCGACATCAACTCACCAAGCCCTTCTCTAACGCCAGCTTAACCAGCGCTGCTGTGGAGTTGGCACCTAGTTTCTTTTTGATTCGTAGCCGGTGCGTTTCCACTGTTCGAACGCTGATGTGCAATGCGTCGGCAATCTCTTTGTTACAAGAACCATTCACAATTTCTTTTAGAACATCCGACTCTCTTTTCGACAGAGTATCGTCCTTCGGTTCTGGCTTTTCGTTGATTTGTTCCAACAATCGATCTGATGCCTGAGGACACAGATAAGATCGTCCTTGGGCGACTTGATTGATTGCCATCACCAGTTCTTCAGAACCCACGTCTTTTAATACATAACCTTTCGCGCCTGCCTTAACCGAACGAACAACGTAGTCTCGACTGTCATGCATTGAGAGCATAATAACAGCCGTATTTGACTTGGATACTGCAAGTTTTTCCAACACTTCAATGCCATTCAGGTTGGGCATATTGATATCCAGTAACAACACATCCGGTTTAAGGGTGAGTGTGGCTTGCAGAGCTTCTGTACCTGTCCCTACACATGACAAAATATCCAGATTCTCTTCTCTTTCCAGTCGTGACTTTAATCCGTCTTGCATCAGTCGGTGGTCATCGGCCAATACTAGTTTGATCATATAAACTCCATGTTTAATGTCACCCGCACTTCCGTGCCTTCTCCTTCGGTGCTGGATACAGCGAAAGAACCGCCAATCGCTTGGATACGCTCTCTCATGTTCTGTAACCCCATGTGTTCTAGCGTAGGTTCGTTCCGTTTACCCGACTTTAGTTGCTTAGCGGGAATACCCACTCCATCATCATTGACGGTTAAAATAAGTAATCGCCCTTCACGTTGCATGATGACGTCAACACCTTGTGCATGGGCGTGTTTTTCGACATTGTGTAGTGCTTCCTGAACCACGCGATATAGGGTTGTTTCCACTTCAGGTAGCATGCCGACACCGTCAATATCATGCTCAAAAACCAATTCGAGTTGCGTGCGCTGGCGCAGTTCATTGATGTAGGCTTCTATCGCAGCCACCAGCCCTAAATCATCCAACTGCGGGGGTCTTAAATCCTTCGAGATGCGTCTTAATTCAACAATCGCCTGCTCCATGGCGTTTTTGCTCGCATCCAGCTCTATCTCTTTTTCGAACTGATTTTGCTCTTTATTGACGTTATCGAGCCGGTATTTCGCCGCGACTAACAACTGGTTGACGCCATCATGCAATTCACGGGATACGCGTTGTCGTTCGTTTTCTTGAGAATCGATAATTTGTTGGTTGAGTACACTTAATTGTTCGTTCGCCAGCCTGCGTACGTTCAAGTTCAAAGAAGCCCCCAGCAAAGCGATGACGGAGACCGCAATAAACATGACGACAAACAGAGCACTACTGGTTTTCCCTATATTCTGATCGTATCCGTTTTCAATGTGAGAAACCTGACGTTCAATGTCATCGATATAAACGCCCGTTCCGACCATCCATTGCCACTTATCGAGAGAAATTGCGTAGCTCAGCTTGGGTGACGGCTCTTTCATCGAGGGTTTGTGCCATAAGTAATCAACAAAACCACCGCCTGCTCGCCCAGCGCGAATCAATTCTTGTAACAGCTTTTTCCCACGAACATCTTCAACTTCCCACCAATTCAGCCCAATCCGTTCCGGTTGATACGGAAGCACCAATGCGTCCCCATCCCAAGTGTAGGCGAAAAAGTAGCCGTCACTCCCGTACGTGAGCTGACTCAACTTTTTAGCAACTAATTCCTGTGCTTGTTCGGTAGTCAACGACTCATCTTGGTAGTAAGGGGCTATGCTTTTCACTGCCATTTCTACGTACTGCTTTAGCTCTTGCTTTTTAGCCGCCATGATGTTGTTACGCGTCAACTGAACTTGATCTTCAACTAATTGTTTCGCTTGGCTAAATAGAATTCCCGCAACGATAACCACCACTACGATCAACGGCACCACTGACAGCAATATAATGTTTATTGTTAATCGACTGTTCCTGACAAATCCCATGTATCCTTCCAGATTAAGTACGTAGTTATACGGATATTGAATTCGGAAAACTGCATGAAATACCGACAAAATTTGCGCAATTTCAACAATAGAGTGTCAAACCCCTCCTGACTAAACTTAGGCTCAAATGTAACATTGCGTTAACATCAATTACTGACCAATGTTCACATTTCTTGATATCTACGCGAATAATGCCTAACAAGGAGAAGGTTATGAAATTCAAGAAAGTTGCTATCGCATCGGCGCTTGCACTTGCGGCTACAGGGATGTCAGTCAGTGCGCACGCGGCAGACAAAAAAATTCTGCTAAAGACACCGATCGCGTTTGGTAGCCACTTGCCAGCATTGGGAACACCGATTCAATGGTACGCTGACCACATTCCAACAACGTCCGGCGGTACGATTAAGATGAAGATCTACGAGCCGGGTAAATTGGTGAATCCAGCAGAAATCCTTGATGCGGTTTCAACAGGTAAAGTGAACTCTGGTTACGCAACAGCAGGTTACTGGCAAGGTAAACTGCCCGCTTCGGCACTTTTTTCTGCGGTTCCTTTTGGCCCAGAAGCGGGCGAATACATGGCGTGGCTTTACTTTGGTAATGGTCTGAAACTCTATCAAGAAATGTATGACCAAGGCGGTTACAACGTCAAAGTTCTTCCTTGTGCGATCATCTCCCCTGAAACATCAGGTTGGTTTAAAAAGCCAATTGAAAAACCCGAAGACCTGAAAGGCCTGAACATGCGCTTCTTCGGTTTAGGTGCGTCAGTAATGGAAAAATTGGGTGTGGGTACGGTTCAGCTTCCGGGGGGCGAAATCTTCGGCGCACTTGAGAAAGGCGCAATTGACGCTTCTGAGTTCTCTCAACCCGCCATCGACCAACGCTTGGGCTTCCACAAAGTCGCTAAGTACAACTACTTCCCTGGCTGGCACCAGCAGTCAACGGTATTTGAGCTGTTGATCAACAAAGACACATGGAACGGCATGAGCAAAACTCAGCAGTCGGCAGTTGAAACCACCTGTATGGCAACCATGACCTACTCTATTGCGGAAGGTGAAGCGATGCAGTACTCAGCAATGGAAAAAGCCAAAGAGAACGGTGTCGAAATCCGCTACTGGAACGACGAAATGTTAAACCTTTTCCAAACCACTTGGTTAGAAGTCGTGGAAGAGAAAAAATCGGCTGACCCATTCTTCGATAAAGTGTGGAAAGACCTCTCTCAATTCCGTAAAGGTTACGCATTGTGGCAAGCGAATGGTTTCTTACCTCGCGCGACACAAACTCAATAAATCCCTGTGAATTGGACCTTTTGGCCGGCTGTCATGTCGGCCATAGGTTATAAGGAGTCACCAATGAGCAAGGTGTTATATTCTACCCCCACTGTCCCGTTTTATGATCAACTAGAAAAGTTCATCACTTCCATCAGTAAGTTTTTTGCATGGACGAACGTGGTTTTGATTGGCGTGATCATATTGCAAGTCGTATTGCGAAAAGTCTTTTCTAACGGCCAGATAGCGTTTGAGGAGTTGCAGTGGCATTTATACGCAACGGCGGTCATGTTTGGTACGGCGTATGCACAAGTCACCAATCTGCATGTGCGTGTCGACCTCTTCTATCATAAGTTTTCCGAACGTACTAAAGCGGTTGTCGATCTACTTGGGTTGCTGTTTTTAGCGATCCCATTTGTCATCGTCGTGATACTGCATTCTTACGACTTTGCCTATGAATCTTGGCGCGTAAATGAAAGTTCGGCTTCTCCTTCTGGGTTGCCATTTCGTTGGCTGATCAAAAGTGTCATACCGCTCAGTTTTGGTCTATTGCTGCTCTCAATGCTGGCAAAAATCTTACGGTCGTTAGAAATCATTTTCAAAGGAGCGAATCATGGAACCAAATGAGTGGATTGTCATCGCCATGTTTGGCTCGTTCATCTTATTGCTGTTTACCGGCATCCCTGTCGCGTACGTGCTGGGTGGCATTGGTGTTGTCTTTGGTGCAGTTGGCTACTATGCGGATCTGTATCTCGACACGTTTACCGGGCTTGATTACACCAGCATAGGTTTAGTGGTAAACCGTATTTACAAGATCATGGATAACTGGATTCTGGTTGCCCTTCCCATGTTTATCTTTATGGGGAATATGCTGGATAAATCCGGCATTGCCGAAAAGCTGATGTCTTCGATGCAAGCCCTGTTTGGTAAAGTTCACGGCGGTTTAGCGATTACGGTAATGGCGATCGGGATTATTCTCGCTGCGTCGACAGGCATCATCGGTGCGTCCGTCGTGTTGCTCACAGTGATGTCACTGCCGAGTATGATGCGTCAAGGTTATCACTTACCTTTGGCTCTCGGTACAGTTGCCTCTGCGGGTACGCTGGGTATTTTGCTGCCACCATCGATTATGTTAGTCATCATGGCTGATCAGCTTGGCCTATCTGTTGGCGATCTCTTTATGGGGGCGATTATTCCGGGTCTATTGCTCGGTGCGTTGTACATCCTTTACATTCTCATCGTCGGTAAAACCTCTCCAAGCAAAGCGCCAGTGCCTGAAGACGTCCAGCCTGTCGAATGGGGGTTGATACTTCAGGTATTCAAAGACATCACTCCGACTGTGATTCTGATCTTTGTAGTGCTTGGCTCTATCTTTGCAGGTGTTGCCACGCCAACCGAAGCGTCAGGTATTGGTGCGCTGGGTGCAACTTTACTCGCGGCCTACAATAAAAAGCTCAACGTGAAAGTGTTGAAAGAAGTGGTACTCGCTTCTTATGGCACAACAGCGTATATCTTTATGATCTTTCTGGGCGCTTCGTGTTTTGCTTTAGTGCTTCGTGAGCTTGGTGGTGATGAGCTAATCGAATCGTTCTTAAGCGGTTTGCCATTCGGCCCTTACGGTATCATTGCGTTTATTCTGATGATCGTCTTCTTACTAGGGTTCTTCTTAGATTGGATTGAAATTACCTTAATCGCTCTACCGCTGCTCGCGCCAGTGATTGCAAGTTTGGGGATAGAACTGGACGGACACGGTGTCGTTGATAACCCTAGCTTAGTTTGGTTCGTGATGCTGGTCGCTATGGCGCTGCAAACCAGTTTCTTAACACCACCTGTTGGCTTTGCCTTATTCTACTTAAAAGGGGTATGCCCAGAAGGCGTGGCGTTAAAAGACATCTACCGCGGCGTGATTCCATTCATTTTAATTCAGCTTATCGCATTGGTGTGTTTAGTCGCATGGCCTCAGCTCGTACTTTGGTTCCCTAGCGTCGCGTACGGCTAAACTACGTCTACAATAAACATTCATATCAAACTCAAAGGCGAGCAACGTAAGCTCGCCTTTTCTTGTTGTAACACGTTCATAGCCCATAATATTTTCGCTTTTTTCCGCTTCCTTAAGCGTTTCTTAAGTTTTGTACCTTAATTTGTCATTATCAACCAAGTTAAGGGGCATCCGATGAGACATCCAATAACAACATCTCATTACAAACTGGAAATTGTCGCACCAAACCATCCACTCTGGCCTCAAGTTACACAACAGCTTACCAAAAGGTATGAACAAGCTTTTGACGCCCATTTAGGCACCTTTATGCCTGAGTTTATGACGCTACTCATTGACGGCAAGATCACATCATTGTGTGGTTTTAGAAATGCGGGTGATGAAGCACTCTTTCTTGAGCAATACCTTGATGAAAAAGCCGAAGTCATTCTTAGCCAGCATTTTCAAGTCAACATCGAACGCTCTAGCGTCATTGAGTTCGGTCAGCTTGCCTCTTTTGCGCAGGGTAACTCACCTATTCATTTTTTCCTTATGGCAGAAAAGCTCGTCGAACAAGGTTACAAATGGTGCATTTTCACTGCAACGGACCCATTGCACGCGTTAATGAAGCGACTCGGATTAACCCCTGTCGTCATTGCAGACGCAAGCGCAGATCGCGTTCCTGAAGCGGAAAAAATCTGGGGAACCTACTACCAACATAAGCCGAGAGTCATGGCAGGGAATTTAGTCCAAGGATACCAACTACTACGCCAAATTTTCCACGATTCGAATAAGCAAGAAGCGAATAAGAAAGTCGGAGGCTAAAATGAGCAGGATTCTCGAAAAAATCTATCACCACGCAAAGATGACACCTGAGCATATAGCCCTGCGTGGATACAGTCGTAATCATGGTTCTACTTCTATCACCTATTCCGACCTGGTAAGACGCATTGAACGCATAGCGGCGCAGTTACAAAACCTTGGTGGTCACTGTATTGGGCTGCGTGCAGAAAATAGCGTCGGGTGGGCACTGATTGACTTGGCAGCCATGCGCGCTGAGATACCGATTGTGCCGATTCCAACCTTTTTTTCGAATAAACAAGTAGAGCACATTATTTCCGAATCCAGTGTTGATTTACTCATCGGTGAATGGCAGGAAATGTTCGAGTTGGAAGATCAAGTTAGCCAAATCGAGGCTCTGCCCGTATACCGCTTATACGCGGCTGGAACCACATCTCGACTTCCGAACACAATTAAAATTACGTTTACATCCGGTTCAACGGGCACGCCAAAGGGGGTTTGCTTGAGTGAAGAGAATCTATTTCGCGTTTCCAGTTCTCTGATTTCCGCTTTGAACGTCGATGTTAAGCGTCATCTTGTTTTACTGCCTTTGTCCACGTTACTAGAAAACATCACCGGGATTTATGTGCCATTGATGCTTGGTGTGACAAGCTTTATCTTCCAAGGGGAACACGTTGGGCTTACAGGCTCAAGCCAGTTCGATCCACAAGCGTTCACAAAAGCGCTCGCCACATACCAACCCAATAGTTTAGTGCTCACTCCTGCACTTCTTATGGCATTAATCCAAGTGGTGAAAGCGAATCCCATTTTCGCAGAGTCACTTCGATTTGTCGCAGTAGGAGGAGCAAGAGTTGCCCCAGAAATTATGGCAGCCGCGCACGCTTTAGGTATTCCTGCTTATGAAGGTTACGGGTTGTCAGAGTGCGCATCTGTCGTTGCGCTCAACACACCGAACAAAGTAAAACACGGCAGTTGCGGTGCGCCACTTGAGCATATTGAAATCAAAGTGGCGGACGATGGTGAATTGCTTGTCAAAGGCAACCAAGCACTTGGATATTTAGGCCACCCTTTTGATCAAGAATGGTTAGAAACCGGTGATTTAGGGCAAGTCGACGAGCAAGGATTTGTTCATATCCTAGGGCGTAAGAAAAACCAAATTATTACGAGCTACGGTCGAAACATCTCTCCTGAATGGATCGAATCTCAGGCTCAGGTGTTTGTACCCGGTTTAAAATTGCTGGTTGTCGGTGAAGCTCAAACTTCACTCTCTGCCATCGTCGAGCCTTTTGACAATATCGTCGAACACATCCATGAGTTAAATGCCACTTTGCCCGACTATGCCTGCATAAAAAGGCTGATCATCACCAACAACTTAGGCACATGTTCCCACTGGTACACGGAAAACGGGCGACCAAAGCGTGATGTCATCGAAATTTGGGCGAACCAATTGCTCCTTGGAGAAGAGATCGACTCCAGCCACCAGCTAATCGAATTGAAATAACCTCCAGTAGATAAGAATTTAAGGAATCAATCATGAGCTTTTTTAACACTCTTAAAGAACAAACCCGTGAAGCCCAACAAAACATGCTGAGTGCACCAATATTTCAAGCGTGTGAGCGTGGTGAGATCAACGTGTCGACTTACATTGAGTTTCTGACTCAGGCTTTTCACCATGTGAAACATACCGTTCCCCTATTGATGGCATGTGGTGGTCGCTTAGATGCTGAGCACGAATGGGTACGTGAGGCATTAGCTGAGTACATTGATGAAGAGAAAGGTCACCATGAATGGATTCTGAATGACATTGCCGCCTGTGGCGCTGATTCTGAACTCGTTCGTCACAACCAAGGGATCGGCCGTACTGGTGAAGCGATTGAATTGATGGTTGCTTATCTTTACCACCAGATCGACCGCCACAACCCGATGGCGCTCTTTGGTATGGTGTGGGTTCTGGAAGGAACCAGTGTCGGTGTGGGTGGCCACATTGCCCAGCTTGTGAAGAATAAACTCGGTCTTCCAGATCAAGCAATGACGTACCTCACTTCCCATAGCGTGCTTGACCAAGACCATATCCAGTTCTTTGAATCTCTTATGGACAAAGTGACAGACAGCCGCGACCAACAAGCCATCATAGATTCGGCCAATATGGTCTACAAACTTTATGGCCAGATGCTCACCAGCCTCTCAGATGCAACCGTGTCTGAAGCGGCTTAGGAGACGAATATGGAACTGAAGAATAAATACGTGTTGATCACTGGAGCTTCTGGTGGCATCGGTAAAGCCATCGCTCAGGAACTATCCAAACAAGGCGCGAAACTGATATTAGTCGCACGCCATGAGGAGCGCTTGAAAGAAGTAATCGACTCGCTGCCCAATCCTAGCGAGCACCAATATTTATGTGCTGACCTAACAACACGCGAAGGCCTAACGTTACTGCGCAACAAAGCCAGAGATCACTTGCAGCAAAACAAAAAAATCAGCGTTGTGATCAATGGTGCGGGGACAAACCAGTTCCGCTTTCTGGCTCAACGAGATGCGGATTCACTGCAACATGAGATCAATCTTAACTTAACCACACCGATTCTTATCACACAAAGCGCATTAGCGTGGCTAGACCGACCTGGGATCATCTTGAACATAGGTTCAACATTTGGCTCGATTGGTTACCCGGGTTACACCAGTTACTGCGCCGCAAAAGCTGGATTACACAGGTTCAGTGAAGCTCTGGATAGGGAAATGGATGGCGCAGGCATTCGCGTGCTCTACCTTGCCCCCCGAGCGACTAACACCGAGCTCAATAGTGACCTTGTTACACAAATGAATAAGACGCTGGGGAACCATTGCGACAAGCCACAAGTGGTCGCTAAGCACGTCATCAAAATGCTGAAAAAAGAAACGCCAGCAAAATGGATAGGATGGCCAGAAAAGCTATTTGCGCGCATCAACCAACTGCTGCCCAATTTGGTCACGAGCTCGATTCGCAAACAACAAGAAACCATCCATAAATTCGTAAAACAAGCCGAAGAGTAGAGGTAAAGTTCATGAAAGCACTTTCAATAACAAGTATCGGAATCAGCGCAATCCTTGCTAGCAGCCATGCTTTTGCGGCCGTTCCCACATTAGAAAGCATTCAAAAAGAGTGGGCACATTGCCAATACCAAGTTCAAGATAGTGATGAGCAAGAACAGTGCTTAGAAGTCGCTATTATGCACACATCACAAGCCATGCATATTAATCCTAGTAATCCTGAGTTGATGGTCTGGATGGCCATAAACAAAGCGTCTTTGGCGGGCGCAAAAGGAGGTTTAGGTGCATTACCACTCGTCAAAGAATCCAAAGCGTTACTTGAAAAAGTGATTGATTCAGCACCCAAAACGCTCGATGGTTCCGCATTTACCAGCTTAGGTTCGTTATACTATAAAGTACCTGGGTGGCCACTTGGATTCGGTGACGATGAAAAAGCGGAAGAGATGCTCAAAAAAGCCCTTGAAATTAACCCTAACGGCATTGATCCTAACTACTTCTATGGAGATTTCCTTGCCGAAGAAGGTCGAAAAAGTGAAGCGATTCGATACCTGACCAAAGCGCAACAAGCTGCGCCGCGTCCAGGTCGTCCACTCGCCGATCAAGGCCGTCAGCAAGAGATAGCAAAACGACTTAAGAGCTTACAATAACAATGCGAATACTTCTGGTTGAAGACGACAACTTACTTGGTCAATCCATGGTGACGTCATTAAGTCGCCATGGCTTTACCGTAGACTGGCTGACCCATGGTGGCGGCGTTAATGCAGCCCTGAAAACCGAGACATTTACAGCCGTTATCCTCGATTTAACGCTGCCTGATATCGACGGGCTGGAGGTGCTAAAACGGCTTCGTGGCGCTGGCTTTCAGCTACCCGTTATGATTTTAACCGCACGTGACGATATTCAAGATCGTGTAAAGGGATTAGATGGCGGTGCAGACGAATACGTCGGAAAGCCTTTCGCGCTAGAAGAGTTGCTTGCGCGCTTAAGAGTGTTGATTCGCCGCCAGTCTGGCAGTGCCAATGAGCAAATCCGAGTTGGCGACTTAGCGCTCTCGTTATCTGAGCAGGTCATCACCTTTCAACAGGAACCTTTGAAGTTGACTCGTAAAGAGTTCAAGTTGCTCGCCAGCTTAATGACGAATGCAGGCAGAGTCATGAGTAAAGAGCAACTTGCGCAGTCTCTACATGGTTGGGACGATTGTACAAACGACAACAGCATTGAAGTTCACATTCACAACTTACGCAAAAAAGTCCCTAACATGTTGATCAAGAACATTCGCGGCGTGGGGTACATCATTGAAAAGTAATACGCCCTACTCAATCAAGCGTCGCCTTATCATTACGGTTAGCCTCCTCTCCCTCGTCATGATTGCGCTTTCGCTTTACTTCAGTCTCCTATTTGCAAAACATGAAACGCAAGAAGTCTACGACGCAAGGTTGGGACAAACGGCGAAGTTGTTTTTGCTCACGACATCTTCTGTGGGAGCAGACTTAACCGATCCATCCATCCAAAATCAATTTGAATCTTGGATGGATAACATTCGCCAACTTTCCGGAACGGATGACGATCAAGATACGCCTTATGGACACCCATATGAGCAAAATATTATTTTTCAGTTTTTCCAAAATGATCAGATGGTGTGGAGTTCCGATAAAAGCGTTGGCAGCTTATCGCCTGCGCCTGATTTTTCTGGTTTTGACGATCAAACACTAAACCAAGACAAATGGCGTGTATTTCAGCTTCACGCCTCTGAGCACGATTACATCTTAGTGGCAGAAAAACACAGTATACGTCAAGAAATCATCAGTGAAGTTACGCTCTCTTCAGTACTGCCGCAAATTGTACTTTTCCCTCTTTTTATCGGTATTCTTATCTATGTTATCGGCAAGAGTTTCCAACCCATTTCTGAGCTAAGAACAGCGATCTCTCAGCGCAGTATCCAAAAACTGGATCGCATCTATGTATCCAGACAAACGTTGGAGCTTTCTCCTCTGGTAGACACACTAAACAATTTATTGGATCAACTCGAACAGGCTTGGCAGCGTGAAAAACGTTTTACTCGCATGGCTGCGCACGAAATTAAAACGCCCCTCACTATCTTACGGTTAAACGCAGAAAATGCCCTCAATAGCCAAGATAAAGCCCAGCTAGAACAGGACTTGTCGAATCTCCTTCAAGGCATTGACCGCACAGACCGGATACTTCATCAATTACTGACGTTAGCGAAGGTTGAGAGTATCACCGATTTAGAACGTGAAGACGTTCATATTAACGGGGTGCTGCAATCGGCGCTCTCCGACTTAGCACTGTTAGCGTTACGAAATGGTCAACAACTCAGCTTGGAGGGAGATGCGTGCACCGTCCAAGGTGACGAGCTCTTGATCGGACTTTTGTTCCGTAACCTCATTGACAATGCGATTCGCTATTCCGGCTCTGGCAGTAAGATTGATGTTGTCATTTTGGCCTCAGACATGTGGTACGACATTTATGTGAGTGACACCGGTCCTGACATCAGTGATGAAGCTAAAGAGAAGTTGTTTGATAATTTCTATCGAGCCAACACCGAAAAAGGCGATGGTGCGGGGCTTGGAATGTCGATTGCTCGTGACATCGCCTTACTGCACAGCGCGACTATCGAGTTACTTCCGAGAAGCGAAGATAAAAACACGTTCCGTGTGCGTTTTAAGCGATAACATCACCCTAAACAATAAAGCGCTTGATCTTTGGTTAAGCGCTTTCCTCCCTCATCGTCAATTTTCCAGCCTGACATTAGTTAGAATAAAACCAATAACTAGCTTGCTGTTACAACCATAGTATTTATGAAATTTATCATATTCCTTAAGTAAATCTTAAGTTTCGATTGAGAAGATAGGTGCATAGTTTACTAAGGAACTCCGAATATGTTGGGTAACAGAACTTTCTCACTTCCTCGCCTATCCATGAATATGCCAGGATTAGTTTTTATATGCGCGGCCTATTTCGCTACCGTGTTGAATTATCCCGTACTGAGCAAAATATTCTCCCTTAGTACAACCGTTCCTGACCCGTGGTTCGCATACACGGCTCCTGTTCTTCTTGCCTGTGCGTTTGTTATTATTTTTTCGCTCTTTGCTTGGCCATATTTCTTTAAGCCATTTATGGCTTTTTTACTCATCTCTTCTGCAGGCGCACTTTACGCTCAAATCAATTTCCACACGTTGTTTGATATGACAATGATGGAGAGTATTTTTGAAACTAATTCATCGGAGGTACTCTTTTACTTCAACATATCCACGGTTCTTTATTTAATCGGCTTAGGGATTGTTCCGGCGATCTTTGTCTTTATGGTAAAGATTGTTCCACATAAAACTTGGCTAGGAGCAATAGCCTCAAGAGTGGGTATTGTGGTGGTTTCTATCGCTGGTATTGCTCTTATTGCTATGACAACCTACAAAGACTACGCCTCTGTTGGCCGCAATAATCACTACCTAAATAAAATGATCATTCCCGCGCACGTCTACAGCGGAGTTAAGTACCTCAAGCAGACTTACTTAACTGAAAAATTGGCCTACAAAACACAAGGGGAAGACGCCAAAGTCATCCCAACATCCAACGGTAAACCCACCTTAATGGTTGTGGTATTGGGTGAAACTGCGCGTGCCATGAACTTTGCTTACAATGGTTATGAAAGAAACACCAATCCTTACACTAAAGATATGGGGCTGATTTCTTTTCAGGATGTGTCATCTTGCGGTACGTACACTGCGCTCTCTGTGCCTTGCATGTTTTCCAACTTATCGCAACAAACTTATGATAAGCAACGCGCACAAAATCAGGACAATGTGTTTGATGTCATCAAGCATGCGGGGGTAGATGTGCTTTGGATTGACAACGATGGCGGTGACAAAGGCGTAGCAGACAGACTCTCCATTAAACGCGTCGACGCCTCACTCAACAACAGTAAATGTGACGGCAATACCTGCTTTGACGACGCAATGCTGGAGTATGCCAAGGCGTTTATTGATGATGACTCTGGTAACAAACTGCTGGTTTTACATACGATTGGAAGTCACGGCCCAACGTATTGGCAACGTTACCCAGATAATATTGCGCCGTTTCAACCAGCTTGTAACCGTAGCGATATTGAGAATTGCAATGATCGCGAGATCTTAAATGTGTATGACAATACGCTCGTTTATACGGACTACGTACTCGCGAAAGTGATCAATGAGCTACAAGCAGTGTCCGAAAAATACAACGTTATGCTCACGTATATTTCCGACCACGGCGAGTCTTTGGGTGAAAGTGGCCTCTATTTACATGGGACCCCTTACGCGATTGCCCCTAAAGAACAGACTCAAGTCCCTTGGCTGCTTTGGCTGCCAACACAATATGCAGAACAAAAAAGCCTTAAAGTCGACTGTTTGGTCGATAAAGCCAATCACGGCCATCTGTCACATGATAACTTGTTCGATAGTCTGCTAGGCTTGTACGGCATACAGTCATCGGTACGAAATTCCACGTTAGATATCACTCAAACGTGTTCCCTTAATTCATAAATCGGATATCGCAACATGCAACAAGACGTGATTATTAAACGCACAGGTATTGAACGCATTATTTATACCTTTGCTCATAGCTACAATGGGTTTAAGTGGCTTTGTCGAAACGAGGCTGCATTTCAACAAGAATTAATGCTATTTGTACCGCTGACCGGCTTCATATTTTGGTTAGATTTACCCGCACTACATACATTGCTGGTCATACTTTCTATGGTATTCGTCCTATTTGCTGAAATGGTCAACACCGCGATTGAGGCCGTCGTAGATCGAGTCGGCTTGGAGTTCCACATCCTTTCCGGTGTGGCGAAAAACATAGGGTCGGCACTAGTGCTACTTAGCATGGTGTGCTCACTTATGGTTTGGGGTGTTGTTTTATGGGTGAATTACGCCGGTTCTTAGATTCGGACATCTCTTTGCGGAAGTAGTATTAAGCCAGTAAAATGCCCAATACACAGTTCTGAGTGTTGGGTATTTTATTCAGGGAAAACTCTGTACTGTGCTCTAGCTGTATTTGCTAAAAAGTATGCAATCTCGTTCATCCCTAAAATACATCTGCCTCAAACCCTACCTCGACTTTCATAAAACCTTGTGGAAAGCGTAAACACCTATCTTGTAGGTTTTCAGGACTCATCATTTACTGGCTGAGTCAGCAGAGCGTAAAGCGTTTCTGAGAGTAATTCAGCGATCTTTTCTCTATCAATAGGCAATGCTTTGTGTTGAATCGAGTAGCCTTCAATATAAGGCAGAAGCAATGACGCTGCTTTTTCAGCATTGGCTCTGCCATAGCCTTCCCAAAGTACACATGCCCTATCTACTGAAGAGGCGTAGAATTGATTGAGCTTATCTTCAAGTTCTTTATTTCGAGTAGAAACAGCCCAAAGCTCTCTTAAGACAAGGCATGCGTCACTAATGTGTTCAGATTCCCCTAATATAAACAGGACAAATTCATAAAGCACTTGTTTTGGATCGCTGACATCTTTGCTTGGGGCATATTGCTCAACTCCTTCATAGCATTGAGCAAAGTAAAAATCCGCTAAGTAATTCAAAAGCGTGTCTTTATTCTTGAAATGATGTTGGACATTGTTAAGGCTCTTACCTGCCGTTGAAGCCACCTTTCTCATGGTAAGCCCTTCTACACCGGAGGCCTTCAAGATAGCTAAAGCCGACTCCATAATCTGGTTTCTTGTTTCAATACTACGACTGTTCAAATGTATAACCCCATATATCGAAGTCCATGATGGAAACTCAAATTATATCAGTAGCTAACCATGGGTCAATTGACCCACAATCTTGTTGACAGGTCAGTTTTTAATCTTTAGCATCGCATTTATGGGTCATATGACCCAATTAAATATTATAATGTGAGAGAGTAATCCATGAAAAATGTACTTGTGATTAATGCCAACCCTAAAACGGATAGCTTAACTAAGTCTCTAGCAGACAAATATCGTGAAACCGTTGGTAGCAAACATGAAGTCAAAGTCATACATGTTGGGGATTTAGATTTTGAGCTGAACTTACATGAAGGATACAACGCAATCCAAGAGCTGGAGCCAGATTTAGTTAACGTACAAGACCAGATCACTTGGGCCGATCATGTCGTTATTCTCTCTCCTGTTTGGTGGGGAACGGTACCTGCAAAGTTCAAAGGGCTACTTGATAGAACTTTCCTTCCTGGGTTTGCTTTTCAGTATGAGGAAGGAAAGACCATTCCTAAAAAGCTGCTAAAAGGGAAAACCTCAGAAATTATTGTAACGCTTGATACCCCTGTCTTTTGGTACAAGTATTTCCAAGGCAACGTTATCTACAAGCACCTAAAGAAAACGGTATTGGATTTTTCTGGCATCAAAAACAAACGAGCTACCTATTTTGGACCAGTGATCTCTTCCAAAGAGAAAGATATCGAACAATGGCACAAAAAAGTTACTCAGCTGGCTGCGAACATTTAATCGCTGTACTCTGATAACTTGAATTCAAAGAGCTCGATCACTAACGAAACAAAATCTACTGGCTCTAGGTGTGTTGATATATCGAATAAGGAAATGAAGCCCTCTTAGAAAGCATGACCTTTCAATCTATGTGTTTGGTAGTGGGAAACTAAATCGCCTCAGAACGAAACTCTTGCCACCACTTTGAAAAGTGGTTGTGCTTTAGTGGTAAACATGCCCCAAAATCTACACTTCACAATCAATTCTTAGTCATTAATGTTCGGGCGTTCCTCGATCATGCCTATCATATTAGTCTCTGTAACATACCTATTATTTGTAAGCATTCCCTATAACTTCTTTGCCTTGTAGATAGCGGGCAGTTCATGTTCTTTACTCAGTATTCTCTCTAATCTCTGTTCGAAGAGCTTTGGTTGTAGTGGTCAACTAAAATTGTATCTAGCAGAGTTCGGAAATAAAAAGGAGTTACCCACATGGCGGATAAGGCGTGGGTAACTCTTTGTAAATATGAAGGGAGGGTGATTACTCTATGCCATGTAACTCTTTCCAGTTGCCTGGATGAACCACATAACCAAACAATGCATGACCACCGTAGACTAGTTCGGTTCCCTCTGGGATCCAAAGCATCTGACCTGGGTGAACAAAATGTGTTTCACCATTTGCTGTGAGCTCAAAACAGCCTTCAATCACAAAAATGACTTCGTCGTACAAAACCGTCCACGCCACTTTAGCGCCTTCCCACTTGGCAAAGCCAACGCCGATGTTTGGCGAAATTTCTGGACTAAGTGCACGTGCAACGTATGCCATACCTGGTGTGTCACCACGTACGTTAAAATCTAGGGTTTTACTGTCGACTAATTTTACTTGTTTCATAATTCGCTCCGGCTTTGCCATTTCGCTAATTGAATGCGACTTTTCACACCCATACCTAAGAAAGGCTCAGGTGGGTTCAAGCAAGGCATGCCTGTTACTTTTTGAATATCATCGAGAGAGGTTGACGTCGCGCCCACAACATAATCAGCCAATAGTGTCCCCGAGATCGTTCCCCAAGCGGCTCCGACTCCGTTGTCACAAGCACTTGCGTAAACGCCTTCGTCTAACTGGCCAAAGAAGTTGGTGAAATTACGCGAGATCGCATATACACCACCCCAAGTGTGAGTGAAAGGTACGTCCGCCAACTCTGGGTAACGCGCTAGGAACACTTGTCTATGATCGTCGCGGATCTGTTGTCGCATCTTATCGCTAACACTTGAGCCATACTTCGGCACATGCTTATAGGTGTTACGAATCAAAATGCGTCGATCAGCCGTCATGCGTAGTGTTGTACCCGCATGGTCTGCTGGTGTTAGTCCCCAGTTAAGCTCGCCACCATATCTTTGCATTTCTGCATCTGTCAGCGGTCGTGTCCAGCTTGCAAATGTCATCACTGGAAGCAGGCGATTTTTCAAGTAACCAAATTCACGTGTAAAAATACTGGTTCCTAATAACAGCTCTTGGGTTCTGATGGTGCCCGAATCACCATGCAGTACCCAAGAACCATTTTCTTTACTTAAGTTTCTAATGGGTGAGTTTTCCAGCACTTGTACGTTTTCTGGCAGACTTTCCCCTAACCCACGAACCAGCGCCGCAGGTTGCATCAAATAGCCACCCGGCGTGTAGATCGCGCGGCTGTAGTAATTGGTGCCCAATACTTTTGCCAGTTCAGAGCCGTCAACGTGGAAGTATGGTTCACCAAGGTCTTTCATTAGGTGTTCAAAGTGATCGAGATAAGCTTCACCCCGAGCACCAACTGCACCTTGATATTTGCCCTTAGCTGACCACTGGCAATCAATATTGTGTTTGCTGATCAAACTGTCTAACTGAGCAATCGCTGAACGGTTTAACCCCAGTAGCTTTTGTTTGTGTGCCGGATCTGGGTGCTCTAACGAGAACTTGTGCGGCAAGTCTATGACGAATCCTGAGTTTCTGCCTGATGCACCCTGCCCGATACGCTGTGCATCAATCAAGGTAATGCGTGCATTAGGTTTGTGTTCCGCTAAGCGTCGTGCCATCGCAAGGCCCGCAAAACCTGCGCCAAGCACAACGTAATCTGCGCTTTGCTCACCTTTTAGAACCGATTTTTCTGGGAGTGCCGGCAACGCGTGATACCAGCCACATGTTGCGTCATCGTTTGGTAAATGAATCATTTCTATGTCTCCACTTTCTGCAGACAGCTTAAGCCGCAGACTTCTTAAGTGATAGTTGCTCAATCCAAGAGCCACGTAGTGACTGGACTTGTCTGCCTAACAGGGCGAATCCCAGCATGACGCCTTCTGGAGAATAGAAAGCGGCTGTTAAGTCATCGGCTTGCGGCTCGATGTGCCATTGACCCTGTGCATTAGGTGCGGCAGGGAAAATCGTCAACGGGAGTATCGGTGTCTTTACAATCACGGGGGTAGGTGTCAGTGAAATTGAAGATAGATCACCCAGTAAACTTTTCGCCAACGATGGAATCATCTGATTAATAGGCGCAATATAAGGCTGCCAACCGCTTTCAGTTTCAACACAGTCGCCCAATGAATAAATGTTCTCGTCACTCGTTTGGCCGAATTGATTCACTTTGATACCACGACCAATTTCTAATTCTGCTTGCTGCGCTAGCGCAACGTTTGGCTTAAGTCCAACAGCACTTAACACCATATCAGCTTCGATCTGTTTGCCACTGGTTAGATGTAATACCGCACTGGACTCCGTCATTGGTTCGATCCTTGCGATACTGTCTTGAAGTCGCCATTTAACGCCACGTTGGCTCAGTGCATTTTGCAATGATTCACCTAGCTGCTGCGGGATTAAACGTTCCATTGGCCATTGACCCAACCCGATTACAGTCACTTCATAGCCACTTTCGATAAGGTCGTTAGCAAATTCACAGCCAATTAAGCCATCACCTAGGATCGCGATGCGTTTTTTGCCTTGGAGTTCTGCTCTAAAGCGGCGGTAATCGACTAAGTCGTTCACACTCACCACATAAGAGCGATCACCCTCAATTGGGATTTCAATCGGCGATGCACCTGTTGCCAGCACCAAGCGGCTATAGGCGTATTTGCCAATCGATGTGTGCAAGGTTGAGTTTGCACGATCAATATGTTCAACACGGGTATGCGGGTAAACGCGAATGTTCAAGCGGCTTTCCCACTCCAACGCGCTTTCACTTTGAAGGGCGTCTCCGTCTTTATTCATCGCAAACGCATTCGATAAAGCAGGTTTGCTATACAGTGCACCATCATCAGCAGTAAATACGGTGATAGGAACCGTCGCAGATTGTGCTCTAAGTGCGGCTGCAAGCTGATAACCACTGTGACCACTGCCGATAATGACGATAGGATCGGTCGAAAAGATAGGTTGGCTAACTTCGGATGGAAGTGGCTGAACCGTGCTTGGTTGAACCTGAGACGGCGAATCTACTGATACCGAAGACACCGCAGCGACTTCTTCTGTCGCGCTTTCGGTGATTTCAATCATCTCGAAATCAGCCTTTCCAACTAAACAGTCTGGGCATAACCAGTCATCTGGCACATCTTCCCATGCTGTTCCCGGTGCAATCCCGTCTGATGGCCAACCTTGTGCTTCATCATAGATTAAGCCGCAAATAATACAGAGCCACTTTTTCATCACTTTTACTCCAACTACCTTGTTCTGAATTCCCGTGTGTTTAACCCATATTTGGGGTTAATTGTTTTCATCAACCTCGCCCTGTCTTGTGGTCTGAATCCAAGCAAGTGCGAGGTGATGAAAACGAGTTACACGGTGGCTATACGTCGCTTTCTTGCTGCAAACGAATGGCAATGTTGCGCGTATGGACATAGCTATAAATCGCTTCTTGTCCTTTTTCTCGGCCGAAGCCAGATAATCCTACTCCACCAAATGGTGTTTCAATGCCACCAGCAAACCATTCGTTGATGAACACTTGCCCACCACGCAGTTGCTGAGCGACGCGTAATGTTTGGTTTAGCTTCTCACCGAAGACACCCGCAACTAGGCCAAAGTCAGTGCCGTTAGCGATCTCAATGGCTTCTTGCTCGGTTTCGAACGGTGTAATAACAAGCACTGGACCAAACACTTCTTCCTGCGCAATGCTCATATCTGGTGTCGCTTCGATGACTGTCGGAGCCACAAAGTAACCAGACAGTTCAGGAGCGTAGCCACCCGTTAGGATGTTTGCGCCTTCTGCTCGCGCTTGCTCAATCATCTCAAGTACGCGGGCTTGCTGATCAGCGGAAACCACTGGTGTGATATCTGGCTGGCTCTCGCCTTGGCCAATAGTTAGGCCTTGCGCCATTTCCACTACAGCCGCTTTCACTTCTTCATAGCGTTCTTTTTGCACCAGCAGTCGAGACATTGCCGAACACACTTGGCCCGCATTAAAGAAGATGCCGACTTGTACGCTCTTGAGCAGTGTCTCTAGGTTTGCATCTTTCAGTGCGATAGCCGCCGATTTACCGCCCAGTTCCATAACCGATGGTGTTGCGCGTTCCGCTGTATCTTTGAGGATGCGTTGCCCCGTCGGTACAGAGCCAGTAAATACGATTTGGTCAACATCTTGATGCTTTACAAGATGACTACCGACAACCGAGCCTTTACCACACAACAGGTTAATCGTACCTTTAGGGAAGCCTGCTTTTTCAATCGCTTTAACCAATACAGTCATTGCAAGTGGAGAAATCTCTGGCGATTTAATGACTACAGCGTTGCCTGCCGCTAGCGCAGGTGCTAGTGAACGTGCACAAATTGAGACTGGAAAGTTCCAAGGCACAATCTGCACAGAAACACCAAACGGGACATACTGAGTAAAATCAACATAGTCTTTGCCCAATGGGATCGACGTGCCTTCCAGCTTATCCGCCATACCTGCGTAATATTCGAAGTAACGTGCGGACTCCAAAAACTCGTCTTTCGCGTCTTGCAGTGACTTGCCATTTTCGCGACATGCTACCAGTCCACCTTCATCAACAATTTCACGAATTGCAGCAGCGGCTTTTAGCATCCACTCGGTTCTTACTGCCGGACGAACGTCCGACAGAAGGCCTTGATTCACGACTCGGCGAGCAGCTGCCATCGCACGGTCAGCATCTTCGATACTTGCCTCGGCAATGGTTGCGTACGCTTCGGCGGTGCCGGGGTTCATGACCGTCAGTGCGCGTTCGGAATCGCACCACTCGCCGTCAATATAATTAAGGTAATGCGTCATATTACTGCTCCATTGCCGCTTTCACTTGTTTCGCTAGCCATGTTTGGAAGAAGTGAGTTGGGACATCCATTTCAGGTGAGAATACGCCACCACCAAAACCTGGTGAGTAACGACCTTGTTGCATGCCTTCTACCGCACCGATATCTTCGCCAAATACCACTCTCCAAGATTCAACCGTAGCAGTACGACAAGCCGCATATTCATCGCTCGTTGCTTCATCGCCCACATAGAAAACACGTAGGTGCTCGATGCTCTTATCCGCTTTGATTGGTTCGATCATCATTGCAAACGCGTGGTCTGCCTGAATACCTAGCAGTACGTTCGGGAATAGCGCGACGTATTCTGCGTGGCGCAGTTTGTCTTCAGGCCAGCTTGGGAATTTTGGTAAGTGCGTACCTGCGGTGTCAGACAGGTTGTAAGCAAGACTGCCCTGACCAGAAAAACGCTCGTCAAACATGATGTTGTAGTGATCTTCCAGACGCGAGTAGCTGTTCAAGCTTGGGTGTACCCAAGGCAGGTGGTACGCTTCGCAGTAGTTTTCTACCGCCAGCTTCCAGTTACTGTTCACTTCGATCTCTAGGTTGCCGCCCATATTCACTCGGCGCAGTAGACCCATGCCGTCTTCACCAAGGAAAGGCTTCCAACGTTGCTCTAGCGGTGCAATGTGTTCTTCAAAGCTCGCTGCGTCACCAGACAGGTTAACAAAGACCATGTCCATCCATACTGCTGAACGCAGTGGCTTCAGACCATGCTTTTCACATTTGAAACGGTCATCTTTATGTTTCGCGATACCACCAATGTGAGGCGTGCCTTTTAGGTTACCGTCTAGATCGTATGTCCATGAGTGATAAGGACAGCGGATCATGCCCTGCACTTCGCCCGCTTCATGCACAAGTTTCATACCACGGTGGCTACAAACGTTGTGGAAGACTTGAACCTCACCTTGACGATTTCTCATCATCAGTAGTGGTAGGTTCATGAAGTCAACTGGCATCACATAACCATCTTTAAGAAGGTCAGAGGCAAAACCAATACATACCCATGTGTTACCAAATACCTGGTCACGCTCGAATGTAAAATATTCTGCGTTTGTGTAGGCTTCATTTGGCATCCCAGTCGCTTCGCTGATTGGGTTTAGTACCTTATCAACAAGTTCAACAGGAATAATGGTTTGGTTGACATTGCTCATATTCTTATCTCCGAAAGTCGAGTTGCATCCAGTGCGTACAACATCGTGTTGTGTTAGTGATGCTTATATTGATTAACAACCTCGCAACAAACAAACGACTTTTTCGAAGGGCATGGATGAGTTTTTGTCATCCGTGCATTGATCCAGAACAATAAAGTGACCTCGTAATTGACAAGATTATTGTTTGCATGATTAATACTCATCAATCGATGAGTATTAATCAGTTGAAACAGAGGTGGGCTCTCTCTACTCTTTTCAAAAATTTAACAATAAAGAAACAATCAATAGCGCAACAAACAAAAGCAATGTGAGGGACTCCAATGAGAGCAACATCAGGGATTTTGAAAGGACTCAATCCGACCGTAACGATCGCATCTAAGATCGTCGTGATCGGTTTTGTACTTTTCTGTGCCATTCTCGCCAACCAAGCGGGTCAATACTTTGAGACTATTTCGGGTATTCTTTTGCAGAATATGAAGTGGTTTTATATTGGACTCGTCTCTCTGGTTGTCGGGTTTCTAATCTATCTAATGGTCAGCCGTTACGGCCATATTCGCTTAAGTAAAGACGATGAAAAGCCAGAGTTTAGCTATCTGTCTTGGATTTCGATGCTCTTCTCTGGTGGTATGGGGATTGGCTTGATTTTCTGGTCTGTGGCTGAGCCTATGTGGCACTACGCCGATAACCCATTTACTCAGGGTTTGACCAATGAAGCAGCCACTACATCAATGAAGCTGACCTTTTTCCACTGGGGCCTGCACCCGTGGTCAGTCTTCATTATTGTCGCGCTAGCTTTGGCGTACTTTTCATACCGTAAAGATTTGCCGTTTACGCTACGCTCTATCCTGCACCCTTTGATCGGCGATCGCATTTATGGCCCGATTGGTCACACCGTCGATATCCTGACTGTCGCGGTTACTGCGTTTGGTATTTCTCAAACCTTGGGGATGGGTGTCATTCAGATTAACTCTGGCCTCAACCAAGCGTTCGGGCTTGATATCAGCTTAGGCATACAGCTATTTATCATCGTTGCTTTGTGTACTTGTGCCGTCGCTTCAGTGCTGTCTGGTGTGGGTAAAGGCATTCGCCGCCTGTCAGAGTGGAACATGCTGCTATCACTTATGCTAGTTCTTGTCGTGCTGTACATCGGCCCTACTCGCTACATTCTCAACACTTTGCTCGAAAGCACTGGCTTATACGCGCAGAATATTGTGGGAATGAGCCTTTGGAGCGATGCACAAAATGACTCAGGCTGGCAAAACTGGTGGACAGCATACTACTGGCCTTGGTGGATGACTTGGGCACCGTTCGTGGGCATGTTCATTGCGCGTATTTCAAAAGGCCGCACCATCCGTGAATTGATTGGGGGCGCGTTGATTGTGCCAACATTGATCACCTTCTTGTGGATTTCTGTGTTCGGCGGCGCAGCACTGAAAGTAGAACAAGATGCGCGTATAGCACACGAAGCGCAAGTGGTTGCAGCTCAAGAGGCAGGTCAAGCGGCACCGGCACCCTACACAGGTGGCCCGATCTTAGAAGCGACCAAAGCAGACACCACACGCGCACTGTTTACTCTGTTTGATAACCTAGATACGGGCATGTTCGGTAAATTGCTCAGTGTGCTAGCTTGTATGCTGCTTGGCACTTACTTCATTACCTCTGCCGACTCTGGAACACTGGTTCTGTGTACGTTGGATGCTGCGGGGGACAGTGAACCGCCCAAATCCATTCGTGTACTTTGGGGCATTATGATTGCGGCCATTGCAGGCGTACTACTCTATGCGGGTGGCTTAAAAGCGATGCAAACGGCCTCTATTATTGCGGGCTTCCCTATTGCGATCTTCATTGCAGTAATGAGCCTGACACTGTTCCATAGTATCCGACGCGAACCAAAACCTTGGGCGATGCTCCCTGAGCACGTACACCCAGAGCAAGACAAGCTAGATGGCCCTGTCGAGCCACTGGTTGAAGCAAAAGTTGACGCAACGCCACAGGCTGCAATGGAATCAGAGCAAAGCAGTAGCTTAGAGCAAAAACCAGCTCTCACATAAGCCACTGTCATTAAAATAAAAAAGCGGGAACTTTGATTCCCGCTTTTCATTTTTACTTACCTTTACACGAGACAGATACACTGTCGCCTATACCAATCCCCTTTCCCCAACTTCTTCTGGAAGCTGCTGTAGTAACCATTCACGAAAGCGTTTAACACTGGCAGGAATCAGTCCTCTTCCTTTCGGCTCTAGCATCGAAAACTTAGATGGCGTAGACAACACGTGTTCAACTGGCCTAACCAAAGCGCCACTTTGCAGATAATCATCCACCAGAGAACCCCAGGCTAAGGCGATGCCCTGTCCATTGATTGCCGCTTGTAGCAACATTGGGTAGTTATTAATATTCATGCGATTCCGTGGCGTCATATTGGGCAATCCCACACCACTAAACCACTGCTCCCAGTTCACCCAATCTCGCTGGGAATCTTCCAAATAAAGCAAGGTTTTACTGAAAAGCTCTTCGGGTTCCGTCGGGTGCCCTATTTTGTCCAGATAAAGCGGGCTGCAAACCGGAAAGACCTCTTCTGAAAAAAGCGTGGTAACTTCCATTTCCGCAGGCGGCGTCCGGCAATAGAACAGCGCAATATCGCAATCTAAGCGACGCAAATCGAGGATGTTGTCTGAGGCCAATATGCGAATATCAATGTCATCGTGTTCGTTTTGAAATTCCGCCACTTTAGGCAGTAACCACAGTGCCGCCATTGCGTTGGTGGTCGCAACCGTAATTTTTTGTTCACCTTGCCACTTTTTCACTTCGCCAGTGATTTGAGCGATATCGAGTAAGGACTGGCTGATCGATTGGTAATATTGCAGCCCAGTTGGCGTTAAGTTGATACTACGATTCGCACGTGTAAACATCGCTTTGCCCAAATATTCTTCTAGCTGTCTAATTTGGCGACTAATTGCCCCCTGTGTGACATTCAGTTCGTCAGCCGCGAGGGTAAAGCTTAGGTGTCGAGCAGAGGCCTCAAACGCAACTAAGCTGTTCAAGGGTGGGAGGGGTTTGATTTTCATAATACTTCCAGATAAGCAGCTTTATAATGATTTTAGTTCACGGCAATCTGACGTTGCGCGTTGAATGGCGTCATTCTGGGGTAATTCGGAAAAACAACAATTGATAATGTTAAGAAAAGAGAGATTAGTCAAAACAAAGCCAAAGAATGAATCCTTAGCATTTCTTAAATCGGAGCCCTGCTGTTTAGAAGCTTCGAGTACACGGGTTTGAGATGGTTTACCTAGTCGCTAAATACCGTTAAGGTGAGTCGTCAGTATTATGGCAGAACAATATCAAAAGGATGTTAAATCAGCATGAATAGCACTATTCAAACCATATTAGCTCATCGCTCAATTCGTAAGTTTACTCAACAGCCCATCGACAGCAATCAACTGGATACTATTTTGCAAGCAGGCCTTGCCGCTTCTTCATCGAGCCTACTGCAAGTGGTGTCTATCATCCGCGTAACTGATAAAGAGAAACGTCAACGTTTGGCTCAGTTCGCAGGCAACCAAGCTTATGTTGAAAATGCCGCCGAATTTTTAGTGTTCTGCATTGATTATCAACGCCACGCCAGTATCAACCCGGATGTACAAGCAGACTTTACAGAACTCACGCTGATTGGTGCGGTCGACTCTGGCATTATGGCGCAAAATTGTCTACTCGCTGCTGAGTCTATGGGATTAGGTGGTGTCTATATTGGTGGTTTAAGAAACAATGCCAAACACGTAGATGAATTGTTAGGTCTACCTGAAAATACTGCGATTCTATTTGGTATGTGCCTTGGACATCCAGATCAAAACCCTGAGGTTAAACCTCGTTTACCTGCGCACGTCATCGTACACGAAAATCAATACAAAACACTGAACTTAGCTGATATTGAAAGCTACGATCAAAAGATGCACGATTACTACGCAAACCGTTCAAGTAACCAAAAACAAAGCACTTGGTCGCAAGAAGTGACGACCAAATTAGCTGGCGAGTCACGCCCCCACATCTTGCCTTATCTGAACGAGAAAGGCCTACTTAAACGATAGTGTCGTGGGAAATTCACAGCACATATATGCCCTACTTTTTCTCTTTGAGTCGTATTCGCAGAGGCCCTAGTGCCCAGAATCAAAGCTATTAAGGAAGAAATATACTAGCGAACAATCTGCCATATAAAGATCTGGCCTAAAGCATAGAAACGTGATGGATGCAGTTAGTTAGTGCATCCATACAGAAATTAGTTTGAACGATGTTCAATGGTACTAGGTGATTGTTCAACTAAAGCTTGAACTAACTCAGGTTCAAGCTTTAGTGTATTTTTTTCATAAACAACACCAGAGCCACTTTGGCCTGAATCATACTGCCTCTGTAAGACAGCCGGTAAGAATACATACATATCGTCAAAGGGCTCGCCATTTGCCTCATAATATATAGCGGTTTCAACCGTAAATGTATCCGGCACCTTCAGTGAATCCTTGACAAAAACACCAGGTGAAGGAAAGAACACTAAAACTAAATCTGCTAGTTTTGGAAACAATGAATTAGATCTAGTCTCAGAGAGCAAGCCATCTTGCTTGTACTTTTGTTCAATCATGCAAACTCCATAGGTATAAATTCAACGCCAGTCACTCCAGCAGCTTCTAAAGCATCCTTTACATTTTCATTAACATAGTAAGAAGTTTTATAACTAGACAAAGTAAAGCAGTCATGGGTAATAGAAGTTGACTTGAATTTTTCTATATCGATCTTTTCTTCATAAACATTTCTATATACACCTAGTCTACGGTTGAAACGGCTTGCTTCCGAAGCTTCCGGCTCTAGAAGATCATAATTTGCTATAGCATTCACAAAAGCATAACTATGATATAAGCCATCATTTTCTACAGTGACAGGAATAAACTGAGCCCCTAAAAAACCATTATCAAAAAATATTTTCTGAACCCTGTTACTAGCAAGCATACCTACTCCTATTTTTAAATAGTCAGACATACCTGTTTCAGCGTAACACCGATCAACTGTTATATAGGGCTTGCTGTTAAACATTTTTTCTTGTGAAGTATAGAAATTTAGCACACTATCCCATGGCTCTTGAACACTAAAACTCCCTTCATCTTCTTCGAATTTACTATATAGTAAGTAATAGTTCATATTAGTATCCTAACTTCGACATTTTTCACTTAAGTACGTCGAATTCCAAGTCCTTCATGATTATTCGCTTACATGTCATCTTCTTTTCTGGATTGATGTGAGCCTCACCCTGATATTTTTTGTCGTTGAATTTCTATGTGTCATTTTTAGTACTTTGGAACTTCTTTGTCACAGTCTAGTTTTAACGTTCTTAAATCATTAAACATATTTCCACAATTCACAAGATCATAAATCTCCTCACAAAAAATCGTAGCTGTTTCCGCTCCATGTACTCTAAATAGCACTCTTTTATGAAAAGGGACTTGTCTGAGCTTCTCTTCAGATAAATATAACTCCATAACAAGAATTTTATTTCTTTTCGGCGATTTCCTTGTTCTAGACTTAAGCTCATCCATCGCATCAACAATATTGTTTATCGCAAGTATATATCGCTTATTTAATGTTCCATCTCGGAACCTAAGCTCTGCGGGATAACATTCAATACCGTAAGGATCAAAACTCATTACTAATTCAGCTAACTCTTTGCTTACACAAAGATCGCCATTGTCAGCAATGTTACCAACCCCTTTGATTGAACCATCCGTTGCTTCCCATACAATAGGTTCATATGAACTAGTCGGTTCTAAGGTCGACTTGCTGTATAAGGGCTCTCTATTGTCTATACATGTAAAGCTAGTGCTCGGAGCCCGGTAATCTTCACTAATAATTGAGAAATGCATGATTTTAATTTATTCCGCTATTGTCTTCAACAACACGCTGCTCTAACAGAAGTTGTTAACGTCAGATTAACTGATACCCATTAATGGAATTTTGTTTTGTCAAGATAGCATAATCTTCTATCATGGTTTTCTTCTTAAAATTTAGGCGTACATATAGACGTGTTCTTTTTAGGTTTTCTTAAGCTTCTCACGAATATTAAAGTGTACTTAAATGGTTTTAAGGGGAAGTTTCAACCTTGAACAATACGAATCAATTCAATCACCCCAGCGTACCCAAATATCTTGCATATTCGCCTTCAACATCGCATCTACAACGCTGTTATGCATAAACACGAATGAAGGATCTTGATCTAACTTGAATATTAAGCGTTCCTCTAGAGGGATCGTATTAAGTTTACTCTCATCCAATACCGGTTTGGAGATCGAGCCAATTGAAGGTGCCTCGCAGTTCCAGTGCGTCGTGTCTAGATCCAATACATCATAGCGATTAAATATGTGGAAAAAAACGTAGTCGATGTCATCAATCGTTTCTAGTTCATCGTCTGTACCTATATCAATTTGCACTTCGTCATCCAAATGCGGACGAAATGGATTTTTAATGCGTTCTATCCCTTTTGGGTTCATTGCTGAAAGTATATCCGCAAATTTTTCGGCAAAGAAGAAACGTGGGCATTGACAAAAATCCACTACCAAATCTGGTTGCATTTCCATCATACGTTCTTTACTCGCCTGTATAAGGCTATTATTTTGTTGATACTGTTTACTGCGATGAAAAACCTGATAATCGTTCATAATTATTTACTCTATTAAACTGTCATCTCGAAACCAATATCCCACTGAAGAAGCGGTACTAAGCGAAGTCCGCTAGCATTTAAAGCCATTAACGGTTCAGCTACAGATCTATGAACTAAATACTCAGACATACCTCTAATCGTAAAAATGCAGCGTTTTTCCAAAGGAATCATTGCCAATTTGTTCGCATCTAAGCGAAAATTGATAGCATCAACGCTACCATCATCTTCCTTCTCAAAGTACTTGCCGTTGTTAAAGTCATAGGCATTAATTACATTCTCTACCACCAGAATATAATATGAATACTCACTTTCATCATTATGAGTATATATGGCAGGAAACAACTGAACTTTATAGAGATCAAAATACTCAATCACTTTCTTGACTCTCTCCGAAATTACTGGGTCACTTGGAGCTGCCATTGCTTCGATAAGCGGAATACTATCATTAGGGTCCGCTGCGGTTTCAACTTGAATCGGTCTTTTAAGTGACGCAGGACTTTGGAGCATTAAATAGTGACTTTTAGTATCAGCTACATAAGGCGAAGGCACCTTTCCAGATCCACACACTAGTACATAATATTCTTCGTTAATATCTGACATGGTCATTATCCAATTTTAAATTCATAATTATCCCCTAGTGATTATTTGTGTAAGCACATGTTTATTTTGACAAATTTAGCCATGCCTAACCGGCATTTTTCTAAGAAACTGCAATAAATCAGTTGTCTTATAATCGTTAAATTTCTTCTGATAATTATCAGAATGGCTTTCAAAATCGAAGTTGCCACTCCAGAGATCTTTACCTTTCAGCCAAAAGTCATTTAGCTTTTCTAAAACATTCCCCTAAATTATAAATGTAGCTTCACCTTCAATAAAAATAAGCAGATCTGGGCTGGGGACACTATAACTGGTCTTTTCCTGGTAATAGGGTACTTAAATTATCCTTATTAAATTTTATATACATCTTATCCTGCCCAAGACTCGTTGAAATTTTCTATCGGGACAAATTTGATACCAGTTGGATTTTGAGACATTATTTTATCTACAATACTTTTATGATAAAAAATGTGAAACCCCCAAGACTGATCTCTAAATATCAATCTTTTATACAATGGCAAAGCTAAAAGTTTATTAACATCTATTACTAACTTTCTCATGCCGGAGATGTTTCCTCTTTTAACTCTTTTTAACTCACTCCGATCATGATCAATTATATCAATTTCATGTGCTAGCTGTAACATCATGAAGTCATGCTCACCCTTATCTATAACTTTAATAGGTATCCAATTCACACCATAAATATTATTCATATCAATAGAATTGTATGTTACTTTCGATATGGAAAACTCAGGCTCCAATATGATACTTGTTATTTCATAATCTTCTTCTGGTCTATATTTTGCGAGAACAGGAATCGGCTTACTTGGGAAAGTGAACCTAGTGCTATATACTGCTTCTTCAAACTCTTCAGATACTTCAAACATAGGCATAGGGCTGTTTTCCCTAGCAAAAAAATAATCGCTCACGTTCCTACCCTTCGTTGTCATGGTTTCATAATCCTTCCCGTATCTAGGCATCGTCCAATAAGAACTATTGAGACTATAAACATTGTTAAAACCCGGACTTATCCGACTACACTCTTGATCATCACAGGAAATAATCCATATGAAATCCTTAATATGATTGCCGATTTGTCAGCCCAAACATGAACGACTGCTGGTCGAGATTTCAGAGCGTCTCCTTAAACTTTAGTTTTGTATAAACATACAAACAGTTTAAAAAAACAAGCGTCGTTCGGCGCTTATTATACATCTCTTACCCAAACATCTTTGACGTATTTTTTCAACAAGTCGATCACGCTTCGATGAATGAACACCAATCCATAGTCTTCTTCAAGTTTGAAAATTAGACGCTCTTCTAATGGAACACCTTCAAGTATTGAAAAATCAAACTCTGTACATTCAATATCAAGCCAGTTTAATTTTCCGTACTGCTTTTCTTGCGCTGTCAATTTGTACGTTTGATGGACATAGGGCATTCGATAATTTTCATATACCTTAATCTGGTCATCAGACGGTTGACTAGGTGAACAGTCAACACGCGCATCCAACCACTCTACGCCATGCTGTACTAACTGTTCCACCTTTGAAGCAATATCACCAATAATAAATAGCTTTGGTGAGAATGTCATTTCCAACAACAAATCTGGCTCGACTGATACAATTGGCTTAGGTGTTTTTTGAAATGGAAAGTTAGTTTGGTCTTGTTTTGTCAAGATTACGTAGTCTTTTTTCATTACTATTTCCTAAAATTTAGGCGCTCGCATAGATGTATTCTTTTTAAGTTTTCTTAAGAGCGAAAACCTACTATCATCTTTTATTAGTTCATAAATTTTCGGATCAAAAAAAACAGCCGAGCCTGCATCTTTAACTCTGTAAATGACTCGCTTTTCTTCCGGTATTGATTCCAACTTTTCAGCACTCAGAAATAACCTATGTATAATAACACCCCCTCCATAAGGTGATATCTCAATCGCACTCCTATCTAAGTCAGCAACATCTTGAGTATTATTAATAGCAAGGATATACCTTTCAAAAATCTCACCATCCTTTGTAAGGAGAGATGCGGGATAAAACTCAATACCATAAGGATCAAAACTCATAATAATTTCCGCCAATTCTTTAGTCACACATATATCACCATTATTGGCGATCGGATGCACATACTTCGAAGGCGTGTTGCTATCAGACCACTTGATAGGATCTATGCTACTTGTTGGTTGAAAGCTATTAGTGCTATATAAGAACTCTCGGTTATCAACACACTGGAAGTGAGATGGACTACGCATTAAATCTTCAGAAATCACTGAAAAATCCATCATGTCGCTTTCCCTTTTTATTTGTTCACGTAAATTTATATTACCTTTGAAAGAAAATGATTCCATCTCTAATTTAGTAGGTATTTCCTTGAATTATTTTTGAAGTTTTTTATTTTATTTCCAATGTAAACTCCTACTCCCATTTTTTGGCAGACATTACACCCGGCCTCCCCATCTTCCAAGCCCTTTCCTTTGTAAATTAACATTAAATCAAAAGATGCTATATCGCTTAATATTTCAATGGTAGTGGAATCTATTGGGTTTATATTATTTTTTTACGTTGTTTCCATAAGGAATCGGAACAACAGGTTTACCAACGGTAGTTAAGCAAACATCTGGAAGTGTTGCGTTTGCTTCACCGCCTGAGCCTTTATGAACGACACTCAGTCCATTTGCACAAATTGTTACGCCCATGACCAATCCACTTGAATAAATATGAAGTGAATAATAAAAGAGATTGCGCATTGCAATCTCTCTAAGTAACTAGTTAATATCACCAAACAGCCAGTAAAATGCACAGTTCGCTTTAATATTGGGAGAAGTTCTCATTTTGATAACTTACTATTTATCGATAAACATCAAGCAGTTGCTGAAACTTCACATCAATGACTATATAAGTGACGGCGTACATCATTAAAAACGCGGCTGCGCTAAAGCCCAAAACTCGCTTAGGCGAAATGACCTTCTTTAGCGGTTTTTTAATGTATTTCGCTTTTAGGTTTACTAATGAGATTTTTTCTTGTTCTGCCAAACGCTCATCTCGCACAAGCCGGTAAACGGTGTTACCAATTTCTGCAAGTTTCTCGTCACCACGCTCTTCTCGTCCATACTTACCTTGGAAACCAAGTTGTAATAGAAGGTAAAGAAACTCAATCACGTGACGATATTTTCTAGGATCAGCCTTTATTCTCTCTAGAATGACAAAAAATTTGTCGCCGCCTGAGGTTTCATTATGGAACTCTGACAACAAACTATTCTGGCTCCACGGGCTGTTTGCGCCCCACTCTTGACGAAAAACCGCTTCATCAATAGCAGCACACAAGCAGTAACGGATAACCAGTATCGAAGCGCGATCCAATTCCATTTCGTTGAGTTTACGCTCGCCTTTTCGGATCTCACGCGCTACTTGCTCGCGAAATGGCATAGGATCATCTAGCCAAGGGATGGACGACATACAGGACAAGCTCGCGATCAACCAAGAGAACTGATCCACCAACGGGTTGATACCCATACTTTCAATATTAAGGTCTTGTACCGCAATATTTCGAGATAAGTCCGGCGCGGGCATTACCTCCATTGGCTTACCTGGCTCCGGTTGGAATAAAACTACGGTAACGTCGGTTTCTGCATAGCTCATAGACGTACTGCCCAAAGTTGTAGTGTTAGGTTCGCAAAGTCACCAGTAATATGGAAGGCGATCGCTGCTGTATTCTCCAATGCAGCCCATTCATCACCAGTCTTATCAAGCTCGAAGTATGTGTAGCCTGCATGATATGGAAGCGAACGAGGCACAACTGGCATTGGCTTAATTTCGATACCTGGCAGCTGCAAGTTAATTAAGTCTCTGATATTTTCAATCGAGCCGATCTTAGTCTGGCTAACAAACTGAGTGTGCAACACATCTAGCGTCACATCCGCTTTTACTGCCAAAACGAATGTCGTGTTGCCAATAAGATTGCTGTCTGGAATGGCCGCTGTTCGAATACCATAGTTTTGCTCTTTTAGTGCTAATGGAATAGCACGTTGTTCAGACATTACGCTTAATGTCATTTTCGCGCTATCAAGTGCACGCGACAAACAGCTGGTTAAATCACCATGATTATATTTGGTGAACTCGATTGGCCTACGTGAAGCAGAGCAAAGCGTGGACAACTCTCCTTCCGCTTGTAGTAGAGTGCGATACAACACCTCGGGGTGAATGCCTTCTACATTCGCAAAGTGCCAGAATAGAGGTTCGTACCGATTCAGCGCCTGGAGCATCATAAAATCTGAAACGGAAGAGACGCCTTGCTGATCAACAGCACCTAACCTTTGAACAATAGACTCTGCGCGGTGCTTTAACATAGACGCAAATTCAGTCGTAAACTTGCTCAACACTTTAGAAGCCTGAATGTCAGTGCATGTAGGAATGAAGCTTTCATCCAAAATGACACTGCCATCTGGCTTAACTTCTGAGATTTTCAAAATGGGAATCGAGGTGTAAGCACTTTTGTCTTCGTGATCGAACATCAAACAGAAGTTCAGTTTACCTACAACGAGGCTCGCCATATCTTCAGAGTCATAACACGCATCGACAGCTTCCTGAGACTCCATCGTATATCTCGCGCTATCTCTTTTCGTGCCAAACAATTTCGACCTTTCAGAAGGCAATGGGCAACAGAGATACACCACTTTGTTAGCGATAGACGGATCAACATCTTTCACTTCTGGAAGTTCCGCTTGCAAAGGTAGATCAAAGGGGGTTCTGTCTTGAAGAATACCCTCAGCTCGGGTGATTCCTATTTTCCCAAGTGCTAACAGTTGCGAATTAATTTCTAACCGCTGAATACCCCAATAAAGTGGTGATGTATTAGCACTAAGCATACTAGAACGTTTACTGTGAGACCGATCGAGCTGTTGAAAATGCTGCGGCTTCATGAACATTCCATCTTGCCAAACAACTGGGTTGTATAAAGACATGTTTGTTTCCCTTAAAAGTAAACTTGCTCAAGGCCGCCATCTTCGTCCGTCATTAAGTCGCTGCCTTCTAGATTAAGCTTCATAACGTATTTACTTTTTGCTTCTATCTCGACGACTTTCCGCCAAGAAGAACCGTCGATATCGCGAAATGCCACTGAGAATCCCAAAGCCCTTGTCGCTGGAGCTAACGTCAGTAACTGCTCTACACTTTCACCCGGTTGAATTTCATACTCATAACGTTTGATGTATTCATCTCCCAATGACGCTTTGTCGCTTTCAAACAAAGCAAAGAAATCTAACCTACGGAACAGTACTGGTGAGCTCAATTCATGAACGCGTAAAACAACGGGAGATGATTGCCCACCGACACGTTCATTGAGAACTGGCGACGCCTCAATCAACAATTCAATAGACGAGGTTTCAGGCGTAATGCCCGTAGTTTCTTTAAACTGGTCCCACATAGTGCATCCGGATAGCAAAGCAAATCCTATTAATAAAACGACCTTACGCATGGCTTCCTCTCATCGCTTTGTTGTAGTTCTTTCTGATCAACCCTTTCAAAGAGGTTTCGTTTAACTGGCTACGATTTTTTGCATAAAACGCCAAGTATTCATCCCATAACTTTGATTTGGTTGTGAATATTGATTTTTGTGAAAACTCATTAGAGAACGTGACCGGGTCACTCATTTCGGATTGCTCAAGGAGTAGTTCATTGAGTGCTGTGTTAAATACCAACTGATGATCATTAATTTCATCAAGCATTTGTTCAATAAGTTCGTTCGGTGCCAACAAGTTTTGACTATTTAATGTGAGCATCAATTCGATTAAGTTAGATTCTGACTGAGTTAAGTCTTTTTCTTCTTTTAAGGCTTCAACTTCGTGCAATTCCTTTTGCAGTTTTTCCATACACAAGCGCAAACATCTTCCCATCTGACTAAACAGCAAGGCTTCGGTTCTTATCAAATCAGGGTTCGTGATCCCAAGTCCTTCAAAAAACGCTTGGCTAATTTCATTCGCTGGGATAGTGCTGCTTTGTTTATCTGACGTACTGTTTAAATGCCCTACTTTTGTCGGTGTTTCAGGTTGCTCTAACTGTTCATCAAACTTAGCAGGAGTAATTGCTTGGGTTACATCTTCCCAATTTTTATCTACCGTCTTCTGGTTGGAATCTTTATTATGGATTTGTTGGGCTTTTTGAAGGGCCGAGTTTTGAGATGAGCTTTTTGTTTTATCTGTACGCGAAATGATCGGATCTTTCTGGAAGTCTTCCGGTATAATTTCATTTTCGTTTAGCGTATTAGATTGCGTAAACGTTGCCTTGCTAGAAGCACTTCCCGCCATCCAGTCTTCAGGAATTAAGTTTGGTGTATCAAATTCAGAATGAATACTTAAGCTATCATCGGCGATTTGGCGTACATGTTTAATCGGTTTAGGCGATGCTCTATCCAACTCGCTTTCATCCCTGATTAAATAGTCATCTTCACGCTGCATTGAAAACGTCAAGTGTTCAATAGGATCATGACAATCAATATCATCTTGTTTCGTTTCTATAAACAGATCTTCGACGTCGTCGCTATGCGTTTCGTCTCTTGTCACAACGTCACCTAAAGTGAGCAAAGGATCGCTCGATACACGTTCAGGGGCGATATCTGATGCTATATCCTGCTCTGCAGAAACACGCTCGAAAGCGACACCGATTTCATACTGACCTAGAGTGATGATGTCACCATCACAAATTGAGACTGGCTGGTTTTTTAATATTTTATGGCCGTTTACCATGGTTCCGTTCGTACTCACATCGCTGATGTAATACGTATCACCATAGGCACTGACAAGGCAATGAGTACTGGATATGAAACGGTTGTGGTCTTTAAGGGATAAAGTACAACCTGCAGCTCGACCGATTGAACCACCACCATCTGACATTTCTATATGTTTAGCGCCGGTGTATTCTTCTGGGCATTTGGAAATGAATAGTACTAGCTGATTTAAGCGCATTACTAACCTTTAAAATAGCTTTGAAATAGAGAGTTCTACTCCACCGATTCCTTCATTGATAACATGGGAATAAAGGCGGCATTTGGAACGATTTGGATATATGCATCTGGGTTGCGGCCTAAGTTAACTGCTGTACTGATCATCGCCATAACCCAAAGCTCAAATTGGCCCGCCTTGCTCTTAGCCTTTGGTCATCTACGAATACTTTTTTACCTAAGGGCGAAAGATATCAATTAATTTCTCTTTTTCAACAAGGTAAAAATCCTCCCTGTCAAATAAGTCAATTCACCTACAAATAGCCACACATTAACTACCAATACGTACATAACCTCCGAAGTCACAACTTGTTTAGCCTTTAACAAAGAAATACAAAATCAGACACAAAACACAACCAGGCATTAACATTTTATCACAATTGTATTTTCTAAATTTATACAATTAAGACATCAATAACCAAGGGGTGCCAAACAAACATTGGGTTAAATCAAAAAATAACCACACTTCAATTTCAACCATTTTTATTAGCAAAAGATGTTATTTACAATACAGACAATAAAATTCATCGCCGACGTGTTTTGGAACGCACATCACTAACTACAATAACACTATTATCATTACCAAACTTCATTATGTAGATCTTTACCGCATGAATACCAAAATTGACGTGCTAGTTATATTTATCTTATTCAATTTTTTATTAATAAATATAGAATCCTACAGATTGCAAAGAACTGCGCTGCGTAACTGTCGGGAAGGCAAAACTATGTTAATTAATTTATTTCGTTGAACGTGAAGAATTATGATTTCTAACTACTATGTGAGAGCACAAATCAGCCCAAGTATTCTCCGCATTCTTAGTACAAGAAAATCTTAAAATTTAACTTAAGATCAACAACTTAATACAAAATAATTACAGGCATCATATGTAATCGTTCAAGAGTTCAATCTAAAAAATTTTCGGTATGCGACTAATATGAACCTAGAGCAAAGTTGGCCACTTCAATAAAACATTAAAAAACATAAGGCTTTACAAGATATACAACCATATATTCACCACAGTTATAAAACGCTTCAAGATACTGATTATAGTTTGAAAGCTGAATTACGAGAAAAGTCATTTACTGTCTAGATAAAAACCATTTGGCTTAATAAAAGCACAGACAAAGAAGACAGTTTGCAGTTTTTTACTTTCGTAACTAGATCGAATTTTTTCATAAAATATCTAGCTCAAAAACGGTGTTCAATGTCAAATGAGTGTATTTTCTATTTGCTAGCTCAGCCTTTTTAATAACGAAGATAAGAAGGCATGTATGAGAAATCACTAACAGGAAAGGACACTGAACGTTTCACCCTTTTCTTAACCACTATAAATATAATGTTAATCAGAAAATGACTGGTAACAACTAAAAATGCAGATGTAAATAAAGAAACTATAGGCTTATGTTCAAACAAAAAATACTTAGGAATCCTTTAATGGTTTCCAGCGTCGTGGCTTTTCTATTAGCAACAGTATTGACAACCGTATACCTGGTCTGGTTTAGAGATACTGACCAACTTTATCTTTGGTTGGGGCTAGGTGTTGTAGCAGCCTTTTATCTTATTTATCAATTAACCTTGTGGATTAAGAAAAAAAACCATTCCAATAGTGTAAGATTAGAAACGGAAGAAGAAACACTCTCTTTAGTGATCCGGCCTCTTCTTTCTCAATCAGGCACAAAGCCTGTTTACCTACTCATTGGCAACAAAGGGGCTGGACGACGCCAGTTTCTATTCAATTCCAATGCAATAAAGCCAATAGACCGATCTCGCACGAATAAGAATGACTTTTTCGAGTGGTACGAGTCTGATGAAGCCATATACATAAAGCCAGAGCACCGACTTACGTTTCAAGAAGACTCCAACAGTGATGGTTCACTCTGGAATACTTTCATTGAAGAAGTCATTCGTCACAACCCAAGGAAGCCGTTTTCAGGCTGCCTGTTCTTTATAGACTTCGAATTTCTAATTGTCTCCGAACCAGAGCAGAAAGATCACACAATTGCTACTTTGCTGCAGCGACTGAATTCAATCAGCGAAAAGACATCTTCTGCACTCCCTATTTACATGATGATGTCTAAACTCGATAAGCTTGAGGGCTTCAAGGAGTACATGCACTTCAGCACGTTAAAAACGCGTGTTGAGTTTCTTTCTATTCCCTTAAAAGAAGCGAAAGGTGTCATTACAGAGTGTTACCGTGATGGTTACGGTAATCTTGTAAAAGTGCTAGAGAGCAATGCACTTGATGCTTCTGCAAATTCTCACGATGTTGATGAAAAGCAAGCAATCCTCTCTTTTCCTAAACAATTTGAGTTATGTCAGTCTGAAATCGGCTATGTGCTAGAGCGCTTATGTGACGTTAATAATGGCGTTTATGCTCTAGACATTAGAGAAATATTCTTCTGCTCTAGCTTGCAAGGCGGACGTAAATATAACCTTTTAGCAAAGAGCTGTAGTAACTATTTTAATTTGCCAATCA
This sequence comes from Vibrio japonicus, assembly GCF_024582835.1. Lineage (NCBI taxonomy): Bacteria > Pseudomonadati > Pseudomonadota > Gammaproteobacteria > Vibrionales > Vibrionaceae > Vibrio > Vibrio japonicus. The sequence goes on along the minus strand of NZ_CP102097.1, from coordinate 1,355,482 downwards.
TTGCGTCTGAACACTCTCAGCTTACAGAGACTCCCTATTTTTCAAGGTTTTTGGTTAATTCTCAAATCTTACCTGAAAGTGATTTTGCAGGCGAAAACCAAACTTACTTACGTCGTATTCAAAGACAAAGCCATTTGGCGATGCTCGTGTCAGTCATTTTACTTGCCGGAGGAGGATATTTCTTCGTCACGACACTCGGCAGCAACCTTAACGTAATTAACCAATTATTGGATGCAGAAGACAATAACCAAGTTGCGAAATCAGCAGACTTTGATTCGCTACTGTCCGCTGCAACACATTCGGTTAGACCGACTTACAGTGCCTGGTTAAGCGGTAAAGCAGCACTCGAAGAAGAATCCTTACCTCTACACATCAGCCGATTGAATGAAAGCACTAACATTGCGTACGAGTCACTTTTGAAAGACGTGGCTAAACAGCTCATGCCGGTCATTGAAGAAGGCTACCAAACTCAGCTAACACAAAATCAGCACGACTCTACTCACCCTCTTCCACTGCTGAAAGGCTATTTAATGCTCAGTGAACCATCAAAGCGTGACATTAAATTCCTGCGTCATCAAACGCTAACCGTTTTAAACAGGTTAAGTTCTCAACCGGATGTTGTTAATCAGGCAATGCTCTATCTAGACACCTATTTCAGCACTCAGTTTGCCCCTGTGGACATCAACATGGATGTGGTCCGTGCTACAAGGCATTCCCTATTAGAAAACTCTAATGTCGATCTAGTTTACGCTGGAATTCTAAATCAAGCGGACGCCATTGCCTTAGGCACGCTTGATTTACCTCGTGCCGTAGGATTTGATTTTAGTCATGTGTTTGCTTCACCACGTAACAGCGACGAGTTGAACATTGATAAAATCTACACGTCGGCGGGCTTTAATAGCTTCTATCGCCCACACGTTGATCTTTTATCTAAGCAAGTCATTACAGACAATTGGGTATTGGGCTTATCAGACAATGTCGTACCGAGCAAACAAGACAAGGACGCATTTAAAGATCAAGTACGTAAGAAATACACAGACGATTACATCAGCCACTGGAGAAACGCTTTAAGTGAGCTAAAAATCCAGCACCATAACAATATCAGCGACTTGGCAAATGCCATTGATCTTATCTCTGGTCCATCTTCACCTATGACGACTGTTTTAAAACAAGTTTATGACAATACCCAGTTTTCTCCAGTGGGTGAAAAGAATGTGCTTATTTCTAGAGTGAACCCTAAACTACTTGTCGCGGAGGAATCGGTTTCGAAATTAGCGGAAGAAGCCATTAAACCGGATTACCTTCTGATGAGCCGAGTTGAACAAGCTTTCCACCCGTTAAACCAGCTTCAGATTAGCGAAACGTCAAACTCCCCAACGCCATGGGATGAGACGGTCACTGCGCTTGGCAATCTACGTAATTATATGAAAGACATCGCCGATGCATCCAACCCTCAGTTGGCAGCGTTAGCCGCTGCGCGTAAACGTATGCGCAGTACAGAAGCCGATCCTCTCATCAAACTAAAACAAATTGCTCATAGATCGCCAGAGCCAGTCAAAAACTGGTTGCTTGAAATCGTCGATCAAAGTTGGTCGGTTCTGATGACTGAAGCATCACATGGCATCCAAATCCGCTGGTACAGCGAGATCTACACTAAGTTCAAAAAAATGGGTCAGGGTAAGTACCCGTTTGATCTCTCTGCAACCGACGAGATTTCCGTCGAAGAATTCGAGTTACTACTTGCCTCTGGCGGTTTACTAGATACATTCATCAAAAAGAATTTTGCACCTTTTTATGACACAAACTCGTGGAGACCAAAACAGGTGGATGGCAAAACAATGCAATTATCCCCTACTCTTTTGACTCAACTACGAAATTATAACGTCATAAGAGACACATTGTTCAATAAGAGTACAAACCGCGTCCATATTCCGTTCAATGCAAAAGTATTAGACCTAGATTCTAGTGCGATACGAGCGAGCATAAAAATTGCTAACTCATATATTAACTACTATCACGGTCCAAGCCGAGCTCGTGAAGTTGAGTGGCCACCAAGAAATGGCAACTTCAATATCACAATCACGGTACAAGATGTAACAGATGAGGGTAAACAGCACGTTTTAAATAAGAGTGGTCAGTGGGCGATATATAAATTGCTAGGTGAATCGACCCTGACAAACACTCATGACGGCAGCTTCGTCAGTGACATAAAAGTGTCAGGTAGGGATTTAAGTGTACTTATCACTCCTTTGACGCGAAAAAACCCATTTACTCTGGCCGAGTTGTATAACTTTAAACTTCCAGAGTCGATTAAATAACTTATAAAAATTAAATAGGCAGAACACATGATCTCAAACATGACTTTACAAGGCTTAGACAAACTAGATCGTAAAATATTATCCAGTCTGTTATCTAACGGGCGTGAGTCCATTGCGAATCTATCTCGAAACATCGGTTTGTCTCGTACTGCTGTGGCAGAAAGAATCAATCGATTGGAGAAAACTGGGATTATTAAAGGCTATACAGCACAAATCCGAGTGGAGAATGAAGGACGAAAAGCAGCTAGCTACCTGCTTATTTCTTGTGAAAAAGGCAAAAAAAATGAAGTCACTAATGCCCTGAAAGAGATTCCTGAAGTTCGTTTGACAAGTGTGGTTGGTGGTAGCTTCAATATTATTGCCCTTATTGAAGCGCCAGACTTACAGTCTATCCATCACTTGTGTAATGAAATTGAATCTTTCAATGGCATACAAAAGTTAGATACAACTGTAGTGCTCCACCAGCCAATCAGTCGCTAACTTATTCTCTTTAAAAGAACCCAAAGACAGTAATGCCGCTCATCAGAGCGGCATTATTATATACTGCCAATGACTTTAATCGTCGCATCTTTGGGGTTTGGCTTTCCAAGCCAGAAAGTTTGCCCCAAACTATTCCCTTCCTCACTTCCTAATTTATTGTCCGGTATCGTGTCTAAGTTCACAGTCATTTTTAAATCCCACGACATCGGATCGCGTAAAATAAAACGCATTAAGGCAACCAATGTTTTATGCGACTCACCACCGCTGTTAAACTGCTCAAATGTGGCAAAATCAACGTCATCAATGCATAGGTTAAACTTGCCATTCAAATCTACAATGCTCTTCCCAAGCAAGAATGTATCTCCTAAAGCACAATTCGCACGATTCAGTTTATTCCTTTGGCATTCAGCAATTTCTACTCTACGGTACACCCATTCTTCAACTCGAACATTCGGTAATGAAAAGTAATGGGCAACAATACCTGAAATAAGCTTAGGTGATCGAGTACGTGTCGATAACTGATTTACGTAAGAAAGTATTTTCGCTCTGTCTAGCTCTGCTACTTCGCACTCTTGAATTACACTTGATAACCCAGCCAAATGCAGCATTCGACCAGAAAACGTATCGCTTGCACCGCTTTGGTATTGAACATGATATCGATACTTCTTCCACACGCGATACAACAAGCTAGTGTATCGATTATGGAAGAAATCAAAAAAATCTTTAACTGGATTATCGTCAGGGTCACGTCCTGCCAACTTCTCGGTATAAGAAGCAGGCAAAGGTGAACTCGCGCCATGCAATCCAAGGAAGTTCGTCTCTACCTGTGTATACTGCTGCCCATTACGCTCCATATGAACAATAAAATCCATATCGCTTTTTGGAAAGCCTAAGCTGGGTGAAACGCTAAACGCTATACGCTCTTGGTGGAAGTACTTGTTCTCTCCTACCGCAACGAAGTTAGAATTTGGTTCTAGTTGATAATGTTTCTCTAGTAAGAGTACTGCTTGATAGAAGCTAAACTCATATGAGCTATCAGATAATACGTTGATCATAATATCGCTTGTTGCCCAGGTAAGCTTGCCCAGTTGTATATTTCACCACTCGCTTCATCAAACACTTGTAACTCTGTAAATGAATTCACACTCGAATAGAGACGAATGAATTCATTTAATACGCTCGCCATCAGGAACATATCACCTTCATTAACAAAGAACTTTGAATTCGTCACCAACTTAAATTGGTTGCCACGAACTGACACACCTCGGAAAACACGATTAATCGGTTCTATCTCAGATGAGATGATACCGTCGAGCCTATGCATTGCAGCACGGTGCGCCTGTCTGTCTACTCTGGAGTGAAAATCATAAGTCGACAGCAAAACTTTAAGTACATCAATGTTTGACAATGACATGTAGTTCAAAGACATATTGGCGATCAACTGCCACTGTAACTCACCGTTTACTTGGGGACTCACTGATTGTGTTGGCTTAGTAATGTTCTTAAAAGTCGCATAAGTCGGTGACTTGTGAGTCGCGTAAGTAATATCCCCGACGGACAACCTCTCCGCAAGATCTGCGTTACTGCACAATAGCTTCATCAAAACAGTTTCCGTACCCAAATCTGCAATATTGCCATTGTGTGTATGAAACGAGATATAACGCTCTAACCCTCGCCCACTGATACGCTCCTCTACTTTTGATTTGTAGAACTCTCGCTTGTCTCTTTGGTTAATTTGGTGTTCAAAAGATTCAAATTCAATCAAAGACTTACGCCGACGTTCTTCTTTACTCCAACTTTCAACTTGCTTAATCGAATAGACCTCGTAATGTTCTTGAGTCGTACTCTGAGGACGTACTTTGTATTCGCTTCTCCTATGCTCTAAACGAACTGGGTCACCATCTTTCTCAAATAAATTGACCGCCGGTGTACAATGCAATTTTAAATGCTTGTTCTTCAACACTACTTCAGAAGGCAGCGCACGCTTAAAGTGAAATTTAATGTTTACTGTATTTCTTTGAGGAATGCCTTTAAGCCATTCTAGACCATTGATATCGAAGAACATGAATTTATCTGGCAGTGAGAAATACTCTTGCAGCAAACGATACCCTGAAAATGAGTTCTCGCTATAAGGCAACAGCGCTTCATCATCTCCATAGCCGACAGGTTTAATAAAATCAGGGCCAAGTCTATGTTTATAGCCACCACCGACATCCAATTCGACGTAATCTAAATACCGGAACAACCATAAAAATACGGTTCGAGTGATATGAATTTCGCCATGAAGATGTAATCTTAGTGTATCCAGCCCAATGCGTGATAGTTCAAGACCGTGCTCCGTAGAAAGGGTGACATCGATAGTCGAGCTGTTACGACTATTAGTCTGCTCAATATGTGTAATGGTAATTGGGTAAAGATCCACATCGTAACAAGTTCTAAACAGGCACTGCGTCCCTTCAACTTGCTCACTGGCCATCTCTACGCCACGTTTAACCTGAGTTTTCTCAGTTACGCTGCCGGTATGTGGCGTCAATTCGCTAATACACAGGGACGGTATAGAACGCATGTAGTGCGGCCACAGCAAGGTCATAAGAGATTGGGTCAACTCTGGTAACTCGTCATCGATTTTTTCTCGAATACGACCAGTTAAAAACGCAAAACCTTCAAGCAATCTCTCAACATCAGGGTCGAAAGTTCCTTCGGAGAGAAAGTGAGTTAACTTCGGATGATATTTTGCGAACTCGCTACCTGACTCACGCAGATACGCAAGTTCATCTTGAAAGTACTTACTTTTATTCACGCGATACCTACTAAACGTTAAATTGGCCGTCAATACCCATGTAGACATCTATCGACATTGGGACCCTACCGCCGTTATGTGACACTTTTCCATCGATACCAAATCCCAACTGAAGTGGGTTGTGATAGTCCTCGCGGTATTGGACCTCGACATCCAATAGTCGTGGTTCGAAACGTTCTATGGTTGATTTGATGTTTTTTTGGATGTGGCGAACAAGGTTTGTGTTGTTAGACAGAACATCATTGAAATCTGGCAAGCCATATTCACTATCAATCATAGCGTTACCTGAATGCGTATTTAGCAGATCGGCTAGATGAAGATGAATTGACTCTATAAGGTGCTTATGCGAAACAATTTTCTCATAGCAGTTCTTGGGTTCACCTAACTCTATACGTTCTAGAAGGCGATATCCTTTTTCCATATTAAATCCTACGAAAAAAGCAGCCAGTCTTCACTGGCTGCTTGATACTGCTAACAATGGATTATTGGTCAAGTTTACCAACTAGTGACAGATCGAAGCTGGCCCCCATGTACTTAAAGTGAGGACGGACAGACAAAGATACTTTATACCAACCTGGATCACCTTCGACGTTCGATACTTCTACCTTAGCAGCACGTAGTGGTCGACGACCACGCACTTCTGCTGGTGGGTTTTCTTGGTCAGAAACGTATTGGCGAATCCATTTATTCAACTCAATTTCTAGGTCAGAACGCTCTTTCCACGAGCCGATTTGCTCACGTTGCAATACTTTGATGTAATGCGCAAGACGGTTAATGATGAACATGTAAGGTAGCTGAGTACCTAGTTTGTAGTTCATTTCCGCTTGCTTACCTTCAGGAGTATTCGCGAATACTTTTGGTTTTTGAACTGAGTTAGCTGAGAAAAACGCAGCATTGTCGGAACCTTTACGCATTGTTAATGCGATAAAACCCTCTTCCGCTAGTTCAAATTCTCGACGGTCTGATACCAGGATTTCTGTCGGTATCTTCGTCTCGATTTGTCCCATTGCTTCAAAGTTGTAGACAGGTAGATCGCCTACCGCGCCACCACTTTGTGGGCCAATAATGTTCGGACACCAACGGTACTTCGCAAATGACTCACTGATTTTTGACGCAAGCGCATAAGCAGAGTTACCCCACAAATAATTGTCGTGGCTATCTGTCACTTTTTCATCGTAATCAAACGCTTTGATCGGATTATCTTCAACAGAGTATGGTGTGCGCAGCATAAAACGAGACGTACATAAACCAACGTAACGCGCATCTTCGTGCTCACGGAAACCACGCCATTTCGCGTACTGTGGCCCCTCAAATACTGATTTAAGATCTTTTAGGTTAGGTAACTCTTCATAACTATCTAAACCAAAGAACTTAGCAGACGCAGACGTAATGAACGGCGCGTGAGACATTGCCCCCACATTGCCCATGTATTCCATCAGTTTGATGTCTGGTGACGATGCAGACAATTGGTAATCACAGATTACCGCACCCACAGGCTTACCACCAAACTGGCCATATTCGCGAGTGTAAATCTGTTTATAAAGGCCAGACTTTACCACTTCAGGAGCATCTTCAAAATCATCAAGAACTTCATCTTTCTTCGCCGAAATCAGTTCAATTTGAATGTTTTCTCTGAACTCAGTGTGGTCGACTAAGTATTTAAGACCGCGCCACGTCGATTCTATCGATTGGACTTCTTCGTGGTGAAGAATGGCATCAACTTGTTTAGACAGCTTCTGGTCGATTTCAGAAATCATTAGATCAACAAGAGATTGATCAACTTTCTCTGTTTTTGAACTGCTTAGTAGCTCACTAATAAACGCTTCAACACCACGTTTTGCGACATCAAAACCTTCATCACTTGGCTTTAAACGTGTTTCATTAAGAATGCTATCCAGAAGTGAACCTGATTCTACTAAGGTTGCTTCTTGTTCTGGCACTTGTGCTTCTACAGACATGCTATCCCTTACTATTCTTTCGCGTTTTGGACGTCGCCAATGCTTAGTTCATCCAAAAGTTTCTTTCTCGCTTCTTCATCTTGAAGCACAGCAGCAATCTTCTTACGGAACGCAGGAACATTACCCAGAGGCCCTTTCAGCGCTACCAATGCTTCACGCAGTTCAAGTAAGCTATTTAGTTCAGGAACGCTTTTGGCAATCGATTCTGGCGAGAAATCCTTCATGTTCTTAAACGTCAGATCAACACTCATTTGCGTGTCTTCATCGTCAGTAAGACGGTTTGCAACATTCACTTGAACGTTAGGCGAAAAACCTTCCAGTACTTCGTTAAAGTTTTCTTTGTCGATATTGATCGGTGTACGCTCCTCAATTGGCGTTTCATCTGCGCGAGCAGTAAAATCACCAACTACCATCATACTTAGCGGTAGTTCTACATCGTCTTGCGTATCGCCGCTTGATGGAACATAACGGATATTAATTCGCTCTTTCGGGGCCACCGAGCCATCACGTGACATAATGAATTCCTTATCTAATTTTGTAATTAGTTATAGATTGCTTCCCACTCTTCGTACTTCGCGGGTAGAAGTTCCTTAGTTCGGAATAACTGACGAAGTGTTTTTCGAATTAGATCTTCTAATTGAAGCGATAAGTGTGGTTCCCAGCTAGCCAGATCAAACTGCTTTTGTACCTCCCAATTCTTTTCAAGATAGGGTAGACACAAAGGGTATAATCCAACTGACTGGTAAGCTGTTATCAATTGTAAATACAGCAAGAACTGCCCTCGTCCTGAGCTATCGAGTTCGAGTTTTCGAGCAAGTTCAGCTGCACATTCCCCAAGTTTATCGAGGGTTATATCTTCCATCAGAGATGAATCTTCTTCAGCGATAACAACCGTCTGAATAACAGGTTGAGAGCTCGATGATTCTGCGACATTAGTCGACAACCAGCTCAGCGTTGCTTCATCTGCAAATGGTATAGAATTCTTAAATGAAAGGTGCTCAATGCCTTCGAGTGAATCTACGAAACGCTTCACCTCTTGTTTAACGGCCAGAGCGGCTTCGTCAAACCCAAGATTCGTTAGCATTGAATAAACAAAATAATGCCCTGTAAGCCAGAAAGGTGCATCAGTCAGCGTGCGTTCTAAGCGCTTGATCGTGTCTACATCGCTGTCTTGGTTGGCTTTCTCACGATATTCGGCTTGTTGATCCGATGAAACCGCCAAGCTTAGTGCCGTTTCATTATTTTGGTGATCAGGCAAAGCTTCAATATCATTCCAGGTTAAATGACGGTAGATTCGATACACGAGAGGTTCACTTGGGTCTGAGTAAATCATCACCTCTGCAACTTTTTTCAACGTGCGCTTTGACGCTGTTGGTGAAGAAAAATCAGTATCAACATCCACTTCTTTGGTTACCGCTTTTTTTCGCGGTCGCTGCGTTTGCTTCGCTGAACTCGGTGGAATGGCTTTTTCCGTCGCCGTTTTTTTCTGTACACCCTTTTCTGATGTTTCTGCTGTCGGTTGCTGTATGTCTTCTTGAGCAGGTTCAGAGGTATTCGATTGATTATTCGTTTCAACAACCTGCTCTTCCGGCGCTGGTTGCTCCAACACTACCGCATGTTGCGATAGACCGTTAAGCTGAGTACGAATTTCAAAAAAATCGGCTTCAGAGTCTGGGAACACTTCATCATAGTGTCGCTGGACTTCCTCTATCGTAGCGACGCATCGAGACACAAGTTCCCATGAGAGTTGCTCTTCTGCTAGCTTGCTACTGACCAGTTTGAACTGATGATTTAGCCAGTCAACGGCCCCTTCTCTACCACGTTTTCTTGTCGGATAGAGTTCAGAACCATAACGAGTTAACGCTTCATTAAGCAGTTTTAAACCGTCTTCAAAGCCCTCCAAACCAGCTTCTTCAGTTAATGCACGGACTAAATAGCAAATCGCTTTTAGGTCTTTACTGTGCTGTCCTAGCACTTCCGTTGAATAAATCTTAACAGAACTCCAATCAACCGTTTCACCGAACAAAGAACCAAACTTTTTGACTTCCGCTTCCATCATTTCATAGCATGGCTCATAACGAGCATCTTGGCCCGCTGGCGAAGAATCAGCAATGGGATTTAGTAGTTGATCTATATCAATGACAGACATGATTAACCTCGATCTGCCGCTAAATAATCTTTGACGGCACGCTCTACCGCAATTGCGCCAGGTGCGGGGGTCGAAAGTTGATGACTTTTATTGATAGAGTCCGCAGCCATGCTATTTAGCAGTTCAATGATTTCATTAAACTTCTTCGGTGCGTTCCGTTCTAGGTCTGATAATGCGTCGTACAACTCTTGATCATTGAAAACGGACTGTTCCGTGACTGAACTAAATAAAATGAATTCGCTTCGAGCAACTTTCAAATCTTTGACTTTTTGTGTCAAGTCGGGCGTGTGACCAAAAAATGCTCTAGCCGCCTCGGCTTCATCAATGGCTTTATCATATAAGCGCTCTTTCGCGTTCTTCTCAATGGAGTCACTAATATTTCTCAATACCTTTTTAGGCAGCACTTGGCTATAAAAGTACGTTTCTGACTGATTGAGCAACCAAGCTGCTTTTAATTCGTTATCTGCTAACGTCGCCTCACCTTCTAAAATCAGGCTAGTGAGTTGTTTATCTTTACTACCCGCGACTGCCGATAGTTTTAAAGAATTCACGGACACAGTGTTTAACCCAGCCATCACAGACGTCCAGGCTTTATCTGCAGCAGGAGACAAAGCTCGACCACCTGTTAATGTTTCCCTAAATGCAACGAGCTCTTTTCTTACATCGAACAACTGAGTCGGCAGTTCATCCGCAAGTGTTTGATAGGACTCTAACTCTGCTTGATTCTTTTCATAAAACTTAGATAAGTTTGTTTGTTGAATCTCATATGCTTCACGATAGGGAGCCGTTTGGAAGAAGTTGTTTCCTTTTCCATTGAGAGCCAGTTCTATTTCCCAAGGAGGTTGAGTTAAAAATGACGCTGTTTGAGCAGGTTTAATCCCACTCACTGACTCGGTAGATACAGTATCCTGTTGAGCATTCAACTTTTGTGATGACAGATACTGCGTGTAGAAATAATGTCCCGCGATGGCAGCAATACTCACCACCAACGTCGCTTCAAGCACCTTAAAGCGCCCAGAGCTCGCTTTGTCTTGTGACTTACCCTGGGTGAGCACAAGATCCGCGTTACGTAAATTGCTAAAAATTGGCGCACTTGCGTTCGAGTCAAGAGATTGTGTATCAATCTGGGCAAGCTGTTGAGCAAAAGAAATGGTTGTATAACCATGACCTCTAGGGTTATCGGTAACCTCTTTTAATAACGTCCAAATATGACTTGGAATTTGTGTTGGGCGTTTACGGCCTAACAACTGCTTATTCCATGTATCTCCAACGACAGCGCCGAGGAAAAGGTGGCCAGTTAACAGCGCTAATGAATAGACGTCATCTTGTGGCTCAGTAGTGCCTGTTTGTAAATAAACGGGAGAAGCATAGCTCAAACTTGCTTCCGCATGTTTTTCAGATTCACCTTTATAACAAGCAGCACCAAAGTCGATCAGTTTTACGTAATCGCCTTCACTCACCAGAACATTGGAAGGTTTAATATCAAGGTGACAAATACCTCTTGTGTGCATAAATTCAAGTGCACCAGCCAATTGGTAAACCAACCATGCAATATGATCATGGCGGAAACCCTTGGAATAATGACGCTGCATTTTTTCCGCGAGCGTTTCACCTTGAATCCACTGGTACATCAAATAAGGTCGTTCGAATTCGTTGCCAACCTTGATAAATTCCGCAACGCTAGGATGTTGTGAGAGTTCCAGCCTGCTGGCTTCATCAACCAGCATTTTGTTGGCAATGTCTGGTGCGTCTTCATTAACGACTTTGCAGCAGACTTGCTTCTCAGGATTGCCTTTTTTGGCGAGATGGTAAACCGTCGTCCTACCATTTTTGGAGCGAAGCGTGTCTAGTACATCAAATTGGGAAAAGAGCACATATTCAAGCTTTGGCTTATTTTTTTGTGCCAACTTCAACTCGTTCTGTTTCTTTTTCTCAATAGCTTTAACAACCAATTGATCAATATATCTTTTGGCTGCCTCTTGATTATCAGACACTTTGTACTCTTTTATTGAACAAATACTCTTAGGTGCAGATAATATTTATATAGGCAACCGTGTTTCAAGGCTGATATTTAAAACGAACAATAAGCCTATCACTTTAGTGATTCCTCCTAAGGAAATAGGCTCTTTAACATACGCTTTGACTGCGCTATCTGTGTTGATGTAATAACTTTCTAACAGAGTAAACAATAGCCCCGATTTATTCGCGACTACTCATAAGAAAATACCAATTACGGGGCGAGCAACTGCAACAACCCTTTATCACCATTGGTATCAAACATTAATAATGTTGCCTCTTGCTTGAAATGATGATTGTGAATGGCAAATGCAATCAGAGCGAGTGAAGAGCAGCAACCCATTGTCCCCCACAAATCGTTGATAAGATTAGGTTGCTGTGGATGAGTAAATCGCTCTGCTTTCGCGCCTAGCGCAAATCCGTAATCTTCGGTATGTGCGCGTAAGTTCGACATATCCGAATAAACCTCACCAAACGCCTCAAGTTGCTTACTAGCGCGCTGAACCAAACGAAACATTCCGCGTCGGTCTATACTTTCGAGAGCAATATCGATATAGCCTAGCTCCGCTTTCGGTACGAGGTTTAAGGTACTTATCGTACTTCTTCGACAAAGTAACAGTCCAGCCCCACCTTCACTTGGAATAATTCCCCATGGGTTACTTGAACTCATTACCATAGCGTTATCAATCAAATCATCTATAGAGTCTACAAGCGAGTCTAATGAAACACATATCAATGCATCATATTTATCCAAAGATTTCATCGCATGGAGAATAAAGCTAGGCCCACTTGCGTGTACGACTTCGATTGTGGACAAATAGGAAGAATAATCGCTTTGTTCTAGCCAATGCTGCATCTTTGATAATGGGACTTTGTGAGGAACCGCAATAAGTAGTGGAATTAATTTCAGCGCACGCGGCAATTGTTTTAGCAGTGATTCAATTAAATACCCCGACAACTCGCAGATCTTTTCGAATAGCACATCATGCTGGGTATATTCGATTTTTGCATAGGTAAAACGTTCTATGCCATCATCACCCGTACGCTGTTCAAATCGTGATAAATCCGCTTTCGCGACAGAGCTAGCGATATCTAAATTCATACCTGTTGGAGTTACCACTTCCATTCCAAGGACGTAGCGACCCGTAGAATTATCCATGTCACGAAACCTCTTGCTGGTTAATGACCGTCGTGGACAACAATAGATGCTCTTTTCCTTGGCATGGGATAGAGGCGGTATAGCTTATAGATATTTTTTTATTTTCTGAGTCAACAAACACCGTGTAGATCGCCATATCAGCTTGGTAGCTGCCGTCCTTAAAAGTTGCTATTGCTTGATACTTGTCTTTCGGTATACGAAAAGAAATCGCATCATCATGGCAAAATCCACTCATGACCAATCGCTCCCCACCTTCTAGGTAGCCCTGACACTGTTGGTCTTTTGGCGCACTCTGATAAAACTGTTTGTCAAAGTCTAAAGGTAACATCGGCTTCCGATTCTCTAGCCATTCTTCATCAAATGTTCCAGCCAGTTTTTGCCGAGATTCAAAGAAAGGGGGCACTGGGCCAAAACCTGCAACGCGCACTCTCGATCCAGTAGCATTCCAATCTTCTCTTGGATAAAAAATAGACGGCACTTTTTGCTTAAGTAATTCTCGATTGGAACTGGCAATCCCTCCTCCAATCCGATTACGAATATCGCCGCCAATAGAGCATGAATAATCGATATCCTTTTCAATGAAAGGGCGAGGATTGCTTAAAGTAACGCTACTACCATGCTCCACCCAAACACGTTCACCGTGTATAGCTAGCGTTTTATCGATATGGCCGTCAATCAGCACACGGCACTCTTGATAAACCACTGGTTTTTTTCCAAGGCTTCGGGCTTTGCCAAAAATTAATACATCTGTGTTTGCTTTTGTATACGAGAATTCATGATCGACTTTCATTGCCGAGTGACCGGACTCACCTAAGTACTGTGGGTCATCGAAAATCTCACTCTCTTCCAACTCATACCAGTCTGAGCCTTTCAGTTGCCAAGAGCGTTTTGCCACGACAACCCAAACTTCGTCACCATTTTCATCGCGTTGAAAGCGTCCTTTAAGTGATAACTCCCGATTCTCTTCAATATCCCACAACTGCATTGCTGCCCCTCAAATTAAATCGAACACTTAAAGATGGGTTAAGTTTTAAGCCGTTAAAAATACGTTCTTGTTGCTCCACTGACATAGCCATATCCCATGGAACATAAACACGAGATTGAATACAAAGCTGTCTCCACAACCAAATACGAAATTGCACATCGATATTTGTATCTTGCATCGCTTCTAAGGTAGATTCAAAGCTTAGTGCAGACCCGAGTCGACTCGCGACGTTTTGTATGTGTTTCTCCTCATCAATCCAGTCCCGAAGAAGATCCACCACCTCATGCCATTCATATTCGACACCAACGTGATTAGGTCCTAAAGGCAGGAGTGAGCCGTAGACCACGTACAACGCCTGAACCCAAACCTCCCCATCACACTCGTCTATTTGTTCAATATACTCAACTATTTCAGAAGTACGCTGCCAATCTCCACTTAACACAAAGTGCACCGGTGCCATTGGCGCGTCGATATCAAATGCCATACATTCTTTTAGCTCTAGTAACTTTGCATAGGTAACTGCTTGAGTAGACAAAACGCTCCCCGTTTCAATCCCGAATTGTTGACGAAACCAAGTACCTCTATCACTCTTGGTAATCAAACATTCAAATAGGTATTGATCTTCTCGAGCGTTCTCATTTATCCACTCAACGCCCTCTGCCACGTCTTGAACCGCCAGAATCGGAAATGCGGCTTGAGGCGGAATACTTCCTGCATTTACCCATCTTTTGATGAGGCCAATACTCAAGGTCTGACGCAAACGCAAGCAATCTAAATAGAATGAACTATTCTTTGATTGACCTTCAATCAGCTCCGCAAGTACGCTATCAAAATTCTCAATTTGAGATTGCACTGCAAACACCTTCGCCACTGCTGGTTCTAGGTCGTTTAGGATGTTCAAGCCACACATTAAGTTATCTAAATCATGACCTAGCTCCGGCTGTAGCATCAACCAAGCGTAGATTTCTCGCTCTTCATATTTCAGTCGGTGCACAACTCCAGGAGCAAAGCGATAAAAAGAGAGATAGACCTGCTTAAGTTCTTCTATTTGGTGATCGATCAGCTTCAGGTAGTCAAGATCACGGCTTGGGTAACCTTTCTCGTAAAAACGAACACGTTGCTTAAGAAGGAAACCTAAACTCTCAGACGCTAATTGCAACTTTTCGTTGCAAAAGCTCAGCCACGTTGGAGACAGTTCAGACAACTCATTAATGGTGCGCTCGGTATTCATAATCGCAGTCTCAACGAGTTGACTGGTAATAGGTTGATTAAGGTGTTCGACACCCAGTCTTTGTTGCATCTATGTATCCAATCCTAAACACAATCAGTTGATTGCGATCGTCCCACCTTGAATTTTTTGCGCTTTCTCCGCTTGCGAAGTAACGTATTTCGCTTTAGTGGTAATACGCCCGTCTCGACCGCTATAGCGCGTTTCTGTCTCGCCGCTTTTGACGATAAGCTCTTGCTCCGTTTCAATCACCATCTTCTTGGCACGTAGAATGAACTCGTCAGAATCATCAAGCATCGAGAAAAAAATATCGGTAACAATCGGTAGACCCAAATCCTCATTCAGAAACTCAATGCGACAACTTAATTTGTTATCGATTGCCATCTGTAGTTCAGAACGTCTAAAACCGCGCCCCAACCGCGCGGTCAATGGCTGCTGAAATGGGTTTCCTTCAAAATCCACTCGGACAGTGGCGGTTGATTCATTAATTGACACAATAGTTCCAAAACGTGAAAAGCAAGCCTTCGTTTCGGCTTGCTGCTCTGTGATGGTTGTTGTAAGCGTTTGTTTTTCCATCATTAGTTAATCGCTACGTTGCCACCTTTCACCACAACTTTATCGCTGCCTTCAATAGTAATTGAAGAACCCGAAAGCTTGATTGAACCATCACTGCTCATGACTAAGGACGATCCCCCAGTTTTCAACACGATTTTCTCCCCGCTAATGATTTGAGTCGCCCCATCAGCTTTGTAAGAAGTATTCCCTTTGACTGACACAGTAAGATTCCCGCCGACGGTTTGGTTATCGTCTGCGCCAATATCTGAACTCTTTGAAGCACCGATAGTTAAATTGCTGTTCTCTCCAACATCAAGGTCATCGTTTTTACCAATTTTGGTTGTGCGATTATCACCAATTTCTAAGTCAGAGTTGTTCTTAACATATTGATTTTCATTGGCGTTGTAAGTGACTTTAACGTCTTGTTCTACTGTTTCTGTAAAGGTGCTATTTACTTGCGTCGTTTTGTGGCCATGGATCGTTTCTTTATGATCTCCATGTACCTCGTTAGTCTGATGGCGAGCCACTTTTAGGAACTCATCTTGACCTATGTCTCGGTAACGATTGTGAAGCACCTTAGTCGACATATCCTTTTGCGCATGGATATACACTTCTTCTTGGTTTGCTTCGTCTTCAAAACTGAGCTCATTGTAACCAGTCCCTTTATGCGTTTGAGTGCGGAACGTAGTACGTGTTTTGTTTTGGGGCAATGAATATGGAGGGAAATGCAAACCGTTGTAAACAGCCCCCGTCACTAATGGTCGATCTGGGTCACCCTCAAGGAAAGTCACGACGACTTCGTGGCCGATACGCGGCAGATAGACCGCTCCCCAGTTAGGTGCTGCCATAGACTGACTTACGCGTACCCAACAGCTAGAGTGCTCGTTGTTATCTCCGTAGCGATCCCAGTGAAATTGTACTTTGATTCGACCAAGCTTGTCGGTATAGATCTCTTCTCCCGCCGGACCAACCACCACAGCCGTTTGTGGTCCATCGACAACAGGATCAGCCAGTTTCGGTGCTCTAAACTCGACGCTACGAGGAATACAAGTAAACTGGTTGAAATAGGTGGTTGGCATGCCGACAGCTTCATCTTCATGGACTTGAGGATCTTGCCCCGTATGTACAACCGAAAGCATGATGTAATCACGATTGATCGCCGAACGCGGATGTTCACCTATGTCAAAACTGTAGCCGGATGCCAATCGCATGACATCACTTCCCGCTTCCACTTGTTGGTTATCAACTGTGTGTTCTGACATCCATTCTGTTGTCCTCACCTGTCCCATTGCTGGATCAACATAGCGTCCTGGGTACTCGAATTGTTTTAAGTCTTGGTCTAATTCACCAGCGCTTGTCATCTCCTGAGGGAGCTTGGGCTGTTCATAGTTGTAATCGGTATAAGTAACGTGTCCTGTTCTAACTCGATTCACTAATTCTAGATTGGTGATGTGTTCACGATCTGCAATGCCACCACCATCTGAATGATAGACAATAGGCCCTAAATAAGAAGAGTTTAGAGGTGTGCTTGCTAGGGGAGCAATGGCATCATTACTGTCAACAATAACCATTGTGTGGGTAGAGTCTGAGTGCTCAAAGTAGTACCACATGCCATGCTCAGCCATCATTCGTTGCACAAAATGAAGGTCAGATTCGCGATACTGAAGTACGTACTCTTTAGGAGGATACGTGCCCGACAATTCAAAGCGGTAATCAGTGACAGAGCCATCATCGAGCACTTCACCAATAATATCTGATGCGGATTTTTGTTGGAAAATTCGGCAATCTTGGCGCTGAGATAAGAACCAAGCTTGAGGTACTAACACCAATTGATACCGAGAAAAACGGCGACCAGAGCCTAAGTAACGAACTTCGTTCACAACACCATTGAATACTCGTGCAGCCCCGACACCTTGACCAAAAAGAGTCAAAGCTCCCGGTTTACGAATCAAGGAATCAAACGAGATATCTGGATCAAGTGAAAGTAATGAGAGACTGATCTGAAAAGGCTTAGAGATCTCTTCTGTGACTTGAAAGCTCTCGACCCGAAATTCATGCCCGCACCCAGGCAATTCAAATTTAAATTCTACGTCATTCACCATATCTTTTACCTGATACAAATAATGGAAATAGGGCCAACAAATGTTGGCCCTGAGTCTTTACGCAAAAAGCAATTATGCTTCGCGTGGAGCACGCCAGTCGTCGTTACCTGCTGTACCACAGTTTTCGTGAGTAACTTCGATTGCACGGTAAGTAAACTTAAGTACTTCTTCTGTCACGCGGTCAGCTGTTGCTGCGTCTTGACAGTGGTTCATGCGAGTTTGAATATCTACAAGCAATGCATCGATTAGCTTGATTGAGTAGTAATGTTCTTGTTTACCTTGAACAGAAGTACGGTAGAAGCGAATCACACACTCAGGCAGTTTTTCACCAGATACAAGAGCGTTAAATAGTAGTGGAGAAGAACGGTCTTGAACTTTAGTTACAACAACTGGACGGTGTACACGTTGACCTGTTGGCTGACCACTTTGTGGATCACGTGGAACTGTTAGTACGTGATCAAGCTCTTGCACTAGGAACTCATCAACGTGAGCTTCTTGCCAAGTGTTACCTACAGAATCTGCAGAGTAAGTATCTTTAGTAATGTGGCCTTGAGTTTCACCGTTGATAGACATATATGCTGGAGTTGGCATCGCTATTTCCTTTTTAAATCAAATTTGTTTTATCACCAAATCGCTTATCACCGCGATTACCACCCATCAATCAAACTTCATGCCAACTTTTAATTTCATTAAAATACAATAACTTAGAATGACTCACACTCAATCTTCTAATTTATTAATTACAACTTATTGGAAAATAAACCAAAAAATTGGATTTGAATAATAATAAATTGCTTGGATTATATAAAGTCAAAATAACCAATAACAAAATAGAAAAATAAGTTATTAAACCTGGTAATTAAGGTGAATTGACTAGTAAGTAATTCAAAATAACAGCCAGAGATAAAATATTATAAACGAAAGCGCTAATACGTATATTAATTCGCCCAACAAATGCCAGTCATAATATCACCGGTGTGAAAGAGAACTGCCAATTTTAGTATAATGTGTGAAGTTTCTTCTCCTAAAACGAATAATATGGCTATGATAAATATAAACCTTTCTTCATTAATTCAACGTCTACACCCGTTAGCCAAAGTGGCATTAGAAGATGCAGCTGCGCTCGCAGTCTCGGAAAAAGCGAACGAAGTTCAAATCGAGCATTATTTGCTGAGTCTATTGGAAAGGCCAAATAGTGATTTTGACATCTTATTAAGTCATTTTGATTGTTCCGAGCCTTTGTTAAGACAATCTATTCGTTCGTCGCTCGACACCAATGCTAAAGGTAATGGCAGCAAACCTGTATTTTCTGCTTTATTAATCGAATGGCTACAAGAGAGCTGGCTAGTCTCCTCTTTAGATTTGTCTGAAACGCAAATCCGTTCCGGTGCCCTTTTACTTACCCTTGTGAGCAATCCGTTACGTTACGGTCAACACGGTTACGCTTCGATTCTAGAGAGCGTAAACTCTGACAGCCTAAAGCGACGCTTTGCTGAATTAACAGCTCATTCATTAGAAGCGCAAGTAGCAACCTCAGAACAAACACAAGCTCGTGAAGATGGCTCTGCATTGAGCAAATTCACCACTGACTTTACTGGTAAAGCACGTAACGGCGAGATAGACCCAGTGTTTTGTCGCGACCAAGAAATCCGCCAAATCATTGATATTCTTGCGCGTCGTCGCAAGAACAACCCTATCGCTGTCGGTGAACCTGGCGTCGGTAAAACTGCAGTCGTAGAAGGCTTAGCCCTCAAAATCATTCAAGGCGATGTACCAGATAATCTAAAGGGCGTCGAGCTTTACGGCCTAGATATGGGATTGCTTCAAGCCGGTGCCAGCGTGAAAGGCGAGTTTGAGAAGCGCCTTAACGCCGTATTGGATGAAGTAAAAAATTCACCTACTCCTATCATTCTTTTCATCGATGAAGCACACACTCTCGTTGGAGGCGGTAACCAAGCCGGCGGAAGTGATGCAGCAAACTTACTTAAACCAGCTCTGGCGCGCGGAGAAGTAAAAACTATTGCCGCAACGACTTGGTCAGAATATAAAAAGTATTTTGAGAAAGACCCAGCCTTAGCTCGCCGATTCCAACTTGTGAAACTAGATGAACCATCGCCAGAACAGGCCGCATTAATCATTCGTGGCTTACGCCCTGCCTACGAGAAATCGCACAATGTTTATGTGCGTGATGACGCGATTATTGCAGCTGCTGCATTGTCTGCTCGTTATATCTCTGGTCGTCAACTACCGGACAAAGCTATCGATGTGCTGGATACCGCGTGTGCACGAGTGAACATCAGCCTTAACGCAATTCCAGCCTCTGTGGAAACGCTTCAACAAGCGCTAGCGGCTCAGCAACGCGAATTAGAAGCGCTCGAACGTGATGCCCTACAACAAACTGGCGATAAACACAGCCTTGCTAACATTCCTGCTCTCAAAGTGGCGATGGAAACAACAAGAGAAGAACTAGTTGAACAAGAAGCGCAATGGCATAAAGAGAAAGAGCAAATCGAAGAAATGATTGCCCTACGCTCTCGCCTTCACGAATTGGTTTCTGGCAAATCACAACAACAGGAAATGGTTGATGACGAGGAATTAGAACCACAGCAAGAAGCCTCTCCTTACACTGAAATGGATGAAGAAGCCGTTCGTATCGCAATTTCAGCTTGTCAGGAACAACTCGATGCAATTCGTCATGGAAACCCTCTTGTTCACTTCGAAGTTGGCCCAGATGAAGTGAGCCATGTTATCTCAGACTGGACTGGTATACCGATGGGTAAAATGCTTCAAGATGAAGCTGAAACCACACTTAATCTAAAAGAGAACCTAATTAAGAATATCAAAGGGCAAGAGTTTGCTATCGAAGCTCTTTCAGAAGGTATTCAAACCGCCAAAGCTGGCTTGGGTAACCCTGATGCGCCAACAGGTGTGTTTTTACTTGTAGGCCCAAGTGGCGTAGGTAAAACGGAAACCGCTCGTGCGATAGCAGACCAAATGTTTGGCGGCGAACGCTTCATGACCACCATCAATATGTCAGAGTTTCAAGAGAAGCATACCGTGTCTCGCCTTATTGGTTCACCTCCAGGCTATGTGGGTTTTGGGGAAGGTGGCATGCTAACTGAAGCAGTACGCCAACGTCCTTACTCTGTTGTGTTGCTTGATGAAGTTGAAAAAGCCGATCCGGAAGTTCTGAACTTGTTCTATCAAGTATTTGACAAAGGGACATTAAATGACGGCGAAGGTCGCACGATCGACTTTAAAAACACACTGATCATCATGACCAGCAACTTGGCAACTCACGAAATTGAGTCTCTGGTTCACCAATCTAAAGACATTGATGCCAATATCATCGCAGAAGCTATTCGCCCAACGCTGAATCAGCATTTTAAACCAGCCCTGTTGGCACGTATGTCGGTCCTACCATTTTTGCCTCTTTCTGATGAAGCAATGACAGAAATTATTCACCATAAACTGAACAAGGTATCTGAACGCTTACAAAGCCACCACAAGCTGTCTCTGCGCTACGAAAACAGTCTCGTCGATTTCGTACTGGGTAACTGTCGCCTCGCGGAGACTGGTGCACGGAACATTGATGCAGTCATCAACCGTCAATTGCTGCCTCAACTTTCAACTCAGTTATTGGTGCATGATAAGGATGATTCACACACGCAAATCGAAGTGTCTGTGGATGATCAAGGGACTCTAACTTATGCATTCAGCTAACCACAGCGAAATAAGCAGTGCGTTACTCGCGATCAGCCAGTCTTTGGCTGATCGCAGCCAGCTAACCCAGACTTTGGACGCAGTCTTGACCGCTGCGCGGCATATGACGCTGGCAAAACACGGGATCATTTACGTACTCGACCAAACCGGGCAAGCGTTAATTCCTAGTACCGCTCACCATAACGATAAAGTGATTGTTTCCCATCCTTGGGCTGCACTTCAACTGGACTCTGCCAGCGAAACTGATCCATTTAATTTTGCGGTTCGCAATGGTGAAGTAGTCTTGATTAACGAGCTGTATAAGTACAACGGTTATGACTGCGAAAGCGTCTATCAAAGCGAACAAACGTCAGGCTTAAAAAGTGAGAACCTACTCGCGTGGCCACTTGTCGATAATGAGAGCAAAACCATCGGTCTGCTAGTACTGTTGGATTTAAGTGTCATTGATAATGAAACTGCCCTAACCGAGTTCTGTCGCATGGCCGCGAGTCACATTCGCCAAGCGGTTTGGTTGGAGCAGTACGGGCAAGTGATTAAAAGCCTAAGCGCCGATAATCAAGCCTTAGTTCGTGAAAACACACAGCTTAAAAAACGAACTCAAAAAACCTACCAAGGCCCTATTGCAGAGAGTGAAGAAATGCTCAATGTACTGGATCGTCTTGATAAGGTTCTTTCACTGCCTGTCGATGTACTGTTACGCGGTGAGACAGGCTCGGGTAAGGAAGTGATTGCTAAGTATATTCACGAGAACTCTAACCGCTCTACACAGCCAATGATCGTGCAAAACTGTGCTGCTATCCCAGAGCAATTGTTAGAATCCGAACTTTTCGGACACAAAAAGGGGTCGTTCACTGGCGCAGATAAAGACAAGATTGGTCTGTTTGAAGCCGCAAACGGCGGCACGCTATTCTTAGACGAAATTGGTGATATGCCCATGCTTCTCCAAGCTAAGCTACTGCGCGTGCTTCAAGAACGTAGAGTTCGCCCGGTTGGAGCAAGCAACGAGATAGAAGTGGATGTTCGTGTTATCGCAGCGACACACTGTAACTTAATGCAGCAAATTAAAGATGGTGGCTTTAGAGCTGATTTGTTCTATCGTTTGAACGTGTTTCCTATTACCTTACCACCATTAAGAGCAAGACAAGCAGACATCATCCCCCTCGCTGAGCATTTCGTTACCTACACTACCCATACGTTGGGTTTACCACAATCTCCCGGCCTGAGTGCCAATGTAAGAAAGCAGCTTCTTGAATATCCGTACCCTGGTAATGTGCGGGAGCTTAAAAACATTATCGAGCGCTCTGTTCTTCTTTCGGATTTTGAAACCATCACTCATATTGAGTTTGGCGAGCAAATCCCTGAAGAAGTCACTTACACCGACAATATGGTCGCGCTCCCCAAAGAACAACAGCCCGAGAGTGAGGTTGCCAATACAGATCTAGACGATCCCTCTATGGGATTAAAAGAGGTTGTGAGCCAATATGAGCGTACGGTTATCCTAGATTGCTTAAACGCCTGTAATTGGCACACCAAGAAAGCTGCCGAACAACTCGCGCTGCCAATGAGTACACTCAACCACAAGATGAAGAAGTACGATATTTCAGCTGCGGGTTAATGCTGATTTCAGTTAAAATTCGAAAGAAACGAAAAACCGCCCGAAGGCGGTTTTTCAAAATTGATTTTTGCTGCGGAGCACTAACATTCGTCGGTTCTTTCACAATCCAATCCTCGATCCACGCTTTTCTTTTCACTGAGTTGTTCGCTAACTCTTTTTGCCAATAGAGAAAAGCCGAATCATTCATTCGAGAAGCATCTTCTTCAATCTCCATCCAAGGCACGCCTTCCACACTGTATTTTTGACCACCCGGTAAAGACAATTTCTGAGACTGCTTTAAAGGATACTCACCTACACCGGGTGCAAGCCCCGTTTGCGACAACGATGATACCGAGATGTGCACCGGTAAGAACTCTGCTTTAGTACATTGGTTTATCGTAAGTACATACGTCGTCCATCACTCACTCTCCTTAAACCAAAGACCATCATTCGCCAAGCCATTGTACAGACTCATATTCGAGTTAACACCTATTTCGCCAGTACCTAACGCATACCATTGCCAGGTTTGTTTTTTCTCGCGATCAACCACTGATAGGTAAGACACTCGGTCACGTGCGCTAAAGCGAGCATCGGTTCCCAGAATAAGAGCCCTTAGGAATTTTTCTTCTGCAGCGAATTTTTTAACCGTGTGGTTATTAATATCAAAGAAGAAATCGTATTTACTATTTTCTCCCCAAGCATAATGACCATCAGGACTTATCGAGCGAAATTTCATTAAGATATCTCTATCCGGCAATCGATCAACAAAGTCGATATAGCTTCTTTCTTTAGTTTCTAAGTCTATTTTTACTAACCCGTAATCATTAAGCGTAATCAACTGATTGTCTTTCATTACAGCGGCAGGACCAATCCCAAAATCCACCGCTTCTATTTCGCCAGTTTCAGAATCCCAACGGGCGTCATCAACGTCAAAATTCTGCCCTGGCATAGTATGAAAATACAAATAACGGCTATCCTCTGACCAAACCATGCCAGGGTAACCTCCTCCAATTAATCGTGTTTTCACACCTGTTTTTAGGTCATAAACGTACTTACGTGTACGTCTTTCTATCCAAGCTACATAGCGTAAATTAGGAGAGCGTCGAATAAACACAATGTCATCTGCTTTGGTATCTGGCACCACTAAACGCAAATCCGTGCCATCCGTTTTCATGCTCCAGATTTGCAAGTTGTAACGATCACCATCACTCGCCCACGCAAACTGAAAACGCGGCAGATCATAAGAGCTAGCATCGTTAATATCTTCCTTGGGCCACTCATCTGAATTAAAGACATAGTATTTAGGAAACTGACCCGACATAGGTTTTATTTTGTCATCGGATACCCAATTCTCATTGGTGACTGCCGATTCCATTACGTAATAGTTATGCTCGCCGACATAAACGCGATCTGGGTGTTTTTCTTGCTCTGTTAGCACAGAACTCGAAACAGGGGACGCACTCTGTCGAGATTGGTCATTACAACCAAAGATTGCTAAGCCTAATAACGTGATTAGTAGTGTTTTTTTCATTTTCTAGCCTAATAAATCCGTGACTTTTACTTTTTCGCGCAACTTAAACGTTTCGAGAGTTTCATTCCCTCGTGATGCATGAGCCCCCCTTAAAATATCGACTTCTTTAACCTTTTCAGGCCAGCCACTAAATCGTAAATTGAGATAACCATCTTCATCGACCTTGGCACAACGAAAATATGCTTTTTGCGACCAACTATGCTCGTCGTTTTGTAACATAAAATAGTCATCAGGTTGATCGGTAGAGCCCAGAACACGATAGCGTAATATGATCTCGCTTCCGGGAGGCGGTATGTTTACTGCCGCGACATTACAATTGTTCTGCTCATTAACAACCGCTTTCACTTTTTGACTTTCAGAAAGTTTTGGTAACGTAAAAACCGTTTGTAGAGTGAAACCTTTAGAGCTACTGTAATCCGACATCTCAGATAGTGAAATTGCCATCGACTTATAGTTACTCTCTAACTCAGAAACAGCACCATCACTCAATGTTTGAGACGAGTAATACAGATACACATCTTGGCATTCGCCTTTAATTTTGTATGGTAGCCAGATATGAGGCAGCGGATAGCCCAATACTTCATCACTCGGTGCACCAGAGGCTTTCATGGGACTAGGGTTCGTCGAAACCATCATTTGCTCATGTGCAAAACCAGCAAATTTGACCTCAACCTCTTCAGCGAGCAAACTAAACACTCTTGCCTGCTCATTGATGTCTAGTTCACCGCTAAATACTTCTACCCCATCTTGCAAAATTGAGAATGGTTCAAATGCAACATTCTCACCTGGGAACAATGAAGAGCCATCAATATTGACGTGTCTTGTCTCAGTTGTTTTTTTTTCGGCTATTGCTCATGTCTACATCAGCAAAATATCCATCATTTGTTACCTGTAGTTCGCGCCAAACTTCCCCTTTCCAAATAATGTAAACACGCCCTGCTGTGTAGCCATCCCATGAAGAACCCGATTTGAATAGCGGAACTACCGGCACTAACACGTTATCCCGCTCATCCATCTGAGTTTCTTTATCGACGGGTTGCAGGTCTTCTGCGAGTTTAAGCAAGATTGGCTGAGGTAGTTCTTTAGGCAGGTTTATTGGCAATTTACCGTCACAAAATGATCGCCTTGTCTTTCAATTTGACATGTCCGTTCACATCGAAAGATTTCTTCACCTGTCGAATTTTCGTAGGTCACTTTTTTGCATTTTTTTTCCTGAGTTGCGAGGTAGCGAGCGTAAGCATCTTTATACTGGGCATGGCTTGGCAAAGCAGGGAATTCCTGACGTAAATCATAATCAGAAAAGTGAAGCTGCAAACTCGCTGGAACAAAAAGGGAGAAACCATTAACACTATCGCCTTCTACAGGCGGTTTATACTGGTAGGCTAGTTCATCAATCGGAGAGCTCTCATCTGCCTGACGCGCTCTATACAGTCTCGGTGTAGGCGAATCATCGCCACTTAATACGCCTAGTTGCAACGTGTAGCGACTGTCTTTGTTAGCCAAAGGAATTGCTTTGTTGATTTGTCGAGTATTAAACGAACGATAACCGTCCTTGGTGTTACAGGTAAACGCACCTCCATCCTCCCGCCAGTAGATATACTCTGCAAAGGCATTGTACTTTCTCCGCTCTTCGGCTAGATAACATTCCTTAGGGTAATAACGCTCCTCCTTGTAATGTTGCCAATCGCCAACTTGATAAACGAGGTTGGTTTCCTTATCGGCTCTACCCAAAACTTTTTTGCTACGTGAGGTCCTTGTCTTAACCAGAAGTTCTTTCCCATCATTTAACAGCCTTACTCTTTTAATTTTGTCATAGGCAAGATCCCCCCAATTACCTTCAAGCCATTTCTTTCTCAGTTCAGGAGAATCCGGGTTAGGTAAAGCCAACGGCAGCTCACTCATAACCATGCTGTTTGTATCAAATTCATACGCTTTGCCAAGTTGCGACATGTAAGCTTTACTGCTGTCAGGTAGCCAGCCACCAAAGTTACAATCGCCACCGAAGCGTTCGATTTGGCGGGTTTTAAGGTCTGCAACGGCGCAACCTTTTAACGATGCGAATAACCCCATGTTAAAAAATAAGAAGCGGCCATTTGGTGAGCGCTGCGGGCGCAAGTTTTTGGTAAAACCAACTAGGCTGCCAACTTCTTCTGGAGTCAACAAGGTTTGTAGGTTACTGCCGTCTAAATTCATGGTATATAAACCAGCTTGTTTGCGGTTTTCTGCACGATAAATCTGAGTAATAATTTGCGGCTTGTCTCCAGGGTTGTCCCACTGAGCCAACGGCGCCGTACGTGGGTCTGCAACTTCCAATATCCAATCTGTTTTCTCTGATGTCCAACCATCGAAGAGCCCCATATAAGAAACTACTGTATTTAGCGCTTTGTTATATTTTTCTTGCTCCGTTTGTGCAGCCGCTCTTTCATCTAACCATTGCCTAACTTGTGGGCTAAAGGCACTGCCTACCCCAACGCCCGCTATAGCTAATGCGGTCAAGCCAAATACGACTTTTTTGTTCATAACTTACATTCCTAATTCTTGTTTCCACTCAACCATAAGATGAAGAAGTACGATATTTCTGCTGCGGGTTAATGCTGATTTCAGTTAAAATTCGAAAGAAATGAAAAACCGCCCGAAGGCGGTTTTTCATTTGTTGAGAATGGACGCTTCAATGATAGTTGCTAAGTATGGGTCTCTAATCCAAGTTACCAAACGTTCTGTACGCTCTGCTGGTTTCAGTTTTGCCCAGTTGATGTACATATCTTTATCAACTTTATAGCTTGGGTCTTCACAATCAGAAAAATAAGATAATTCATCTACATTTTTATACTGCCTGCCCAACGACATCTCAAAACTTCCAAGTTTGAACGGCGTTTTTTCCGCTGTATTGCGTTGTGCTAGAGAGGACACCTTTAGAACTGCTTCTTGGAATCGACCAGATGTCGAAACAACGGGTCCAAATGGTCTAAGCCCTTTGATTTCTTGACCGTTCAGCGCTTTAAATGCTAGCTCGAAACGAGACGTGTAGACTACCTTGCCATCGAAATCTTCATCCATGTCTATGTTGGATAGAGCCTCAGAGACAAAATCTGCGTCTATATTTTTGTTGATCGCATCGTTGTCATTTAGCGTCCATTTAGAACCGTCCTTCTTTAGTATCCCGATATAAGTAAGGTTACTTAGATACTCAGGGCCAGCAGTAGTTTCAGAGCCGAATACTGCTTCATTATCAAAAGTGGTAGAGAGCTTTAGTGAAGCTGGGACACTCTGCCATTCGAGGTTTTGGCCCTGATACGACTCTTTTCTATGCTTGCCGCCAATGAGCATAACTTCCATAGAGAATGGCTTATTCGAAGTCCAATCAAAGCCTTTGAGCTCATCTGCGGTAGTGAACATACTGTCCTCGTTCATAAACTGTCGTTTATTTCCGTAGTTGACCGCAATCGCACTGTGCTTGATGTCATCGATAATAGGCTTTGTTGGGCCTTTATGAACTTTGCTGTGCAGCACAAAATCTAGTGTTAATAAGTCTTTCTCTGACACACTATTTCCGTTAGCGACAAAGCCCGACTTCGCTGATAGTGTGTGGTTATGGTTTGTGTCGATTCCCACCGGAATCTGTCTAGGTGAAGTAACAAACCGCCCGAGTGTTTTGTCTACTCGTACCGGTAGCTTATAGTTGCTTCCAGATAGTGTGAACTCATAGGTCATATTTTTGAATCCACCGCTGTTTACATACTCTTTGAGGACATCTTGTTGGGAGTCAATTTTTACCATCGATCCCCACACTGGCCCAAGAGCAACTTTGGATAAATAGCCACGGTAATCGACTAGTTCATATTCAGCGATTAGAGGTTTCACCCCTGAGAAGACATCGTCACCAAAGTAAAAATACGGTTCAAATTCACAACCGATGAGGACATTGTCATCTGCTTTTTCCGCCTCAAAAAATTCGGCCAACTCACCTTTGGGATCTACACTAAATTCCTCGTGTTTCATCGGTTTGAACATCAAGTTAAACTTAGGTCCGCTGGTATTAAACAAACAGTCAGTGCGCTGATAAGACATCTCACACTGAAACACATTTGACGTCATCTGTTTCAGACTTTGTTTGCCTAACACCATTTGCCACTTCAAACGGTGGAAAGGCGATAATCGCACCTTTTTATTTGCTTTTAATCGCGCCTTCTCCCACTCATCAAACGTGACCCATTTGGACTTTTCATGAGGCTCAGAGACTAATAACCGAACGAACCCTAGATCCTCTTCTGATAATTTTTTAGACTCAACATTAAACTGTGTAGCAAACTCTACTAAGCCTCGTTGTTGATCGCGATTATAGAGCTTGTCTTGTACTGGAAACGCGACATTAAAAGCCCCTGAAACATCTTTCCGCTTTGGAGCAATATAGTTGGCTTTGTTACGAGTGATGATTTGTTCAGCCATTTCTTCACCGTAACTTTCAACTAATTGCTTGTGTCCCTCACGACGCATGACTTCTTGGAGCCACAAGTTACACAAGTTTTCTTTTAATTCTGTGTTTAATATCCAGCCGTCGGTTTCGATGTATCGCTGAATGTATTCATCGATAGCTAATATTCGCCACTGTTCTGTGAACTCTTGTTCGCCCTCAGCACAAGCTCTTTGAATCAAAAGCACTAAACCATTAATAGCAAGCGCACGGCGTTGATAGCGCTTAATCAGCTCCTTTGCTCCCGTAGTTTTTCCTAGGTGCTCAACTAACGCCTCTGAAGACGTAAAATACATCTCGGTCAATTGAGTATTAATCTCTGCCAATGAATCAATAATTTCTGTCGTTTCATGGCTAAGTTGTTCAATTGCAGATATGTTTTTTCTCACCTCGTTGTAGGAAGATAAGTAATAGTCAAAGAGCGCAGCGTCAAGGAGTTGTGCTCCGCTCATCAACATTTTCCCACCTTCTTTGACGACGAAAAAGCCTCGCGCAGCCAGCCCTATAACTGGAACATAACAAGCCATACCTACAACCATTTCGAAGATGGCTAACTTTAGCTCTTTCGCAATCGCACTTTCACCCAAATTTGCATTTAATTGAGCGAGACGCGCTTGCTCCATAGCCTTAAAACCAAGTCGACTCGGTGGAATTCTCGCCGCAAACTCTTGTAGGTAAATTCGAACTTCAACGCGTCGGTTAATATTAAGTTCCGCGTTTTCTCGTTTGATTTCGTTGTTTGGCACCTCGACTATTGGTCGACGCTCACCAAAAAATCGAACATCACTGACTGAAGAAAAGAACTCAGCAACATTCTGCGCTCGCTCTTGCGAGAGATTTTGGTTGTATTCTGAATTCCCGTTTTGACAGGCATGCCCTTCGATTTCAATGACGGCATTGGGAATCTTCGATAGCTCATCACCGATAGCATACAGATACGACAAGTGGTTGGCTTGAACCTGATTATTATCAAAAGGAAAAACCAAACGTAAGCCAGCACCTTTATGATCTTGAACAAACATAGCACTGTCTTCAGCAACGTCATTGGGGATACTATCAGTAAAAGTAACCTTGTTTCCCAATTTCTCTATGATTGGCTTAAGTAATGACTCTCCGTTCTTTAGACTTTCTTGCCAGACCGGGACCCAATTTAGATAATCGCGTGATACCTGCTCTAAATAACTTTCCCTGAGTTTAGCTTTCTCTTCTGCTAAACGAAGCTGCTCACTTTTGTCAGTAATATTCTTTATTTCATAAACCGTGTTAATCGCATTGAGTCCTGCACCAGCAAAAGGTGATAAAAAGCTTTTCACACTGCCATCACCTGTTAACCAGGTTCTAGCTGCACTTCCTGCAACGACTCGAGCATTGCCATTTCTTGCTGGTTCAATGACATTGCTAAAGAACCTCTCTCTATCAAACCCTTTTTCTCTGAGGAGCGCTTTTAACCCAACTTGAAGGGCTCGTTCAGATTCCGTCGCTGCTTGACGTAAATCTTGGAGAGTTTGGTAAGCCGCTGCGGTGGCCGATACCCCAAATGAAAACTCCAATGCAGAAATCATTGCCGGGGGTAACGTGCCCTTGTCTACTTGCCCCCAAAACGTGTTTGCTAAACTCCCAATCACGTCATGTTTACTTGATGGGTTTTGATGAATATTAATGCCAGCATTAACCAAACTTGGCGTAACTTTTGTGCCAATCTCCCATAGCGCAGCACTCATACTTGCCGTAGATCCACTATTCTCTAGGTTTTCAAGCTCTCCCGTTCGGAAGGCTTGTAGGGCTTTAAACTGCGTAGGAAATTGGTATATCAACGATTCCTCAAGAGAGATCATATCACCCGCTACAACCGCGATCTTACCAAACGGTGTCGTTTGGCTGAGCGTGATGTATTCTCGTAGCTCGTAGCTGACTTTGGAGATGAGTCCAACCTCATCATATTCTTTAGTTACATTGGTAGCGTTTATCGCAAATTCAGGAATACTACCACCAAGCTCTCGGTCAAAAATCACTTTGATCGTATACATTCCATCAGTAAACTTTGTAGAATCTAATGATAATAAGGCTATCGGCCGTTGCGCATCGCTGTTTTTATCGAGTTGAGCCTGTGTTACGACGTTTCCATCTTGTAGGCTTTGATGTGTGCCCGTTTCTTCGTCGAAGCGCTTTATATCAACAACTGCGAGATCATATTCATCTGTTGAAAATGCAATTGCTAGAAATGAAAAAGTTGGCACAATAAAACCACGAATTGGCTCATCTTCAGGAACAGAGTCATACCATTTGTTATACGCAACTTGCTCATCAGTTAGTGCTTGAGTACTCTCTTCATATTTAGACGCAAGTTGTGAGCGTTTTACTTCTGTGACAGCGTATTCTACTTTCTTTTCAAGAGAGTTAAGTGTTTGCTCACCACCATACCCCTTTAGATGTTCTAAGATAGAGACAAGGTCTGCGCACGCTTTTTTAATTGGCCGAGCGTCACTCTGTGCGCCAATCGCTAACTCTGTAAGCATTGACCATTCGGGAAAGGAAAGCTTGTACGTCTTCTGTGCTAACTTATGTACTGGCGAACGCAGTGCTAAAACCTGATTGATATTGGTTTTTTGATTTTTCTGAGTAGAATCACCCAGTACATGTAAACGGCCTAAATCGTCTGTCGCCCAAAGGGCTGCGCTTTCCTCCCCTAAATTTATGGCAATTGGAAGCCGTGGCATAGGGCGGATATTGCTTAACGCCTCAATCACTGCCAAGTTATCACCTGAATTCACATCGACATAGGCGGAACCTTTTTTACCATCAACGGTAGGATACTCAACACCAAACAAATAGATGTCTGTCGGTAAGTAGTTAATATCATTACTCATCACTATCTACCTCCAGAAAACGCCCGCCATTGGCATCTGCGTTATAAAGTACAGGTGTTATCGCGTTCTGACCGGACTGAATAACTACCCAGGACTGTCGCCCTTTTCCCGTCAACTCATAGCGATAATCAGAGTCATAACGTTTTATCGTTACTACCCCTGCTCCCACTTGAGTTTCTCGACCATAATTACTAATGTTAACAACCTTATCGTAAACTTTCTTTTCCTCTCCTTCATCAGAGAAAGCAAGCCACGTTTTTTCCTCAACGTTAATCAAAACTTTACGGTATGAGTTTACCGCCCATACGTACTTACCATTAGGACTGATAGCTGTTTGAACATAAACACGTTCCTTGATCGTCTTTTCTGGTTTAAATTCGTCCTCGGGGAAAATTTTATAAAGCATTTTTAAAGTCTTGGCGTCAAACACAACCACCCCTAGGTCACCGACATAAATAAGCTTACCGTCAACAATGACAGTAGATTCTGAAATGTCGACATCTACCTCTTCTTTAATCCCCGTCGCGAGTGTGTACTTAAAGCGCTTAAAACCGTCTGAGAAATAGATGTAGCTAGAATCGTCCGCCCAGACCAAATAAGGTTTAGTACGCGCACTCCCCAATTGAATAGTCTGCTGCGTTTTTAAGTCAAAGATCGCTTTTATCAGAGGCTCACCAAAACTGTATGCATAAGCAACATAACGATTGTTGGGTGAACGACTCATCATAAAGTTCTGTGGTGACGCCGTACTTGGCATATCATCCGAGACTAAGCGTAAATCTGTCCCATCAATTTTCATGCTCCAAATTTTGTAGCCATTTTCGTAATCATTTACCAATGGGTCTTTAGAGTTGACATTGTTCCACCAAAACTGAATTCTTGGTTTGTCATAGGAGCTAGCATCAGATAAATCTTCACGAGGCCACTCTTTTGCTCGGCGAACTGCATAGCCTGGTTTGACCGGAAGCGTGCCTGGATATTCAGGCTTGGAAAGGTCTTCAGAGTAAACAATAAAGTTGTGCTCACTTTGCCATTGGCAACGTGGCCCTGTCACCTCTTTACGTACAAGTGACGTTGTTTCACCAACATTGTAACAGGCCTTTTGAGCGGGTTCTTTTTCTACGGATTGTGTTGTTGCAGTATTCGAAGTTTGATTACTTTCTTCACCACAGCCTGTTAATAACATAGCTGTCGAAAGAAGCATGATACTTAACGTTGTTCGTTTCATTTTATAATAGTTCCGTTAGTTCAATGTCTTGATAAATTACTGACATTAATACCGTTTTATCTGAGTTATGAGATCGGCAATGACGAGTTAGATTGACTCGCTTTACTTCTGGTAGCCAACCACTAAACACGACTTCTTTACGGTACTGATCCACAAACTCAGCCTCGCGCAAAAAAATCTTTTGACTCCATGTTTCATCAACACACGTCAGTTGAAAAAAATCATCAGGTTGATCGCACTGAGGGTTGCTTTTATAGGTAATTACGATGCCTTCACTTGGTGAGTTAACAACAGCGGCAGCAACGCCTTGCTCTTTTTGGCTGACGACATTGTAATCTGATTTGATTGGCGCTTGAGTATCAAGATTCGGCACCGAAATCACAGGTTCGGAGCTCGCATCAAAGTTGTGAGCCGAAGAATAATTACTGAGGTTAACTTTAACCGCTTTTTCGTTATTCCCGCTCTTTAACTCATTGAGTTGCTGAGAATTGAGCTGAACCCGAGAATAATAAAGGGCAACATCACTTTGTACGCTACCGTTTATTTTGTATGGAAGCCAAATATGAGGCAAAGGAACACCAAGTGGCTCTCTGTTTGTTTTACTTCCAGCCTTAAATGGACTCAATTCGGTTTGAAGTAATTCTGTGTATGTTTCGCCTTCGTTAGGCCAATCTGAGACCACTATCTCGACTTCTTCGGCAGTAAGCCCAAAAACACGGGCGCAAGCGTATTCATCCAACACACCCTCGTAGACCTTTTTACCGTCTTGGTACAACTGAAACGCCTCCCCTGAAAGAAACGCTTCTGAATCTTCATCATATAAGCTGATATCGACCGATCTTTGAGGCAAGGATTTAGTGCTTTGATAGAGAGATAGATCGACATCAGAAAAGCGTCCGTCGTTCTGAATTTGAATTTCTCGCCAAACTTCTGATTGCCAAACGACATAAACGTAACCGCGATCAATAGATACATACCCTGAATCACCTTTATGAACCGGAACCACCGGCACCAACACATTATCCCACTCATCCATCTGAGTTTCTTTATCAACGGGCTGCATGTCTTCTGCGAGTTTAAGCAGGATTGGCTGAGGCTGGTCAGTGCAAGGGATTTTGATGTAGAGCGTTTTGCCTTCAGCTTCGAGATCTTTGAACGTGGCGAGGCTGCGGTGTTTGTTCTCGGCATCCGCTTTTCCTACGGTGATCTTCTCTTTCTGCGCCTCGGTTTTACCCAGCATCAAGCATGCGGCATTGCTTGACCACTGCCCTGCGAATTCCACAACAATTTTATTTTCCGGGGTTGGCTCATAATGCACGTGATTATAGCTGCGCACTAAAGGAACATCATCGGTGACTTGCTGATAACCCGCTTTATGGACCTTAGTTTCTTTGGATGTAGACAAAATATCGATGCGCGCTTTTAATCGAGGAAATGCCTTAAGTTGCGCGTCACTTAAAGGCGTTTTGCGCGAGAACGAAGAAACTCCAACCCAATTCGCTTTTGCCAATTCTGATTTCACGGCCATAAGCAAGCTGCTGGTTGATTTCTTGGCCGAAATCGATATCTGCTGGGCTAACTCTTTAGGAAGGTTTCGTATGATATCTTCTGAATTTCGAAAACGCGAAAACTGCCCTATACACTCATCAGGCGTAAGAACATAAGGTAGCTCGTTGGAGGTTAGCTTCGAGCTAATTATAAATTTGCAAACTACGTGCATTTGATTTCTCCACAACCAACATCGTTAATATAGTTGCGGTGACAATTAAGCTGATAAGGCTTACAAGTACGATTTGGTGGTCGCATGCTACTCAGTTAATGCATTTTTTTCAATGAAAGTTACATTCCATCTAAGCCGACATAATTACTAATCATTTAGTCTATTTAACCACAAGAATAGTCGTTATATTCACCAAAATGTTGTTATTTATACTCATGCAATCCGATAACCGTTCAAATTATCTATGTAAAAAATGATAAATTTGGGTAGAAGTTAACAATATTGACCGTTAGAGCGCTTGCAACCTAGCTTATATATAATTAACGATATGTAGTGTTATGAACTAGATAACCTCCCCAGCAGCAAACTCTACTTTGTTTAAGGGTTCACTGCTGAAGAAGTGCGAATAAAAAGGTGAGTGTGTATTACACCCACAAAAAAGTAACTGCTCGCAAGCGATGCTAGGCTAAATTTCGCTCCGTCACTAGCTACAAAACGTTAGGCAGAACACACTACCTAATGCAGAACTCTATACTTACTGTATAGCGACGGGG
The DNA here is from genome assembly GCF_024582835.1 of Vibrio japonicus. Taxonomy (NCBI): domain Bacteria; kingdom Pseudomonadati; phylum Pseudomonadota; class Gammaproteobacteria; order Vibrionales; family Vibrionaceae; genus Vibrio; species Vibrio japonicus. The sequence continues at coordinate 1,320,044 of NZ_CP102097.1, read as the reverse complement.
CAAGTATATAATATCAGTCCATATTCACAACGTGACACATTCACCACGACAAAGTAAATATTGCGCGCACATTCACCCATCCCGCACCTAAAACAAAATTAGAGCTAGGTATTCTAGTTATTTCACCTTCCATAATGAAGATAGAGCTACCTCTAAATTTTTTAAAAAAGTCAATTCGTTTGGCACAAGTCACAACAGCATCGCAAAATAAATTGAATTTATTGTTAGATAACTTTTTTAAGGCAGCTATAACAGCTATGAGCGATTAACCTGGATAAGAACTGAACACATTGAATACTATCAATTCGTTTACATCATTACTGTAGAAAGGTTCTTCCAACCCGACAAAATAACCACTAAAATGGTTGTTAGAACTAATTTTCCGTTCTAATTCCAGACACATGCATACCTTACATTAAGGTTATTAATTATTTTCCTAGTAAATTGAAAGGTTTTACATTTAATGGCGTGTAGAACTTTCTTTTAAATATTATACTTACGAACAATTTTTATCTTATACATACCATTCTGATTTAATGACAAGCATAGCGTTAAAACAGCATACTCCGATCGTAGCCATCCCCCTTGCTATCATTTTGCTTGTGATCATCGCTATAAACTCAATACCTCACCTTCTAACAGTAGACGAGAGCCCCCCATCCGTTGAAGCCCCCTCAGTGGCGTATAGTGATATCGAACAAATCTACCAAAGTCATTTTAGAAGAAATGCAATAACGACGGGCAACATAGATTATTCGTTTGTTGCGTCCCTGATGAACTCTGGCCTGTCTCAAAGGGAGATTAAACCTTTATTAAGCCTTATCGAAAGTCGCTTCGATATTATTGGTGATGTCAGCAACGGCGACAAATTCTCTGCAAAAACTCAGTTCAACAAGAATAATGAAAGATACATCAGTGCTTTTTACTATTCAGGCAAGAATAAAGACTTTTTTGTAATGAATGATGGTAATCGTCACGCCTATGACCAATACGGCGTCAAGTTAACCCGAAAGCCATATTTTGACTCGCCATTGGATGTAGAAGCCGTTGTAAGTTCGTCTTTTGATCTAAAACGAAAGCACCCTGTAACACACCTTGTCGTCCCGCACTTTGGGACAGACTTTGCAATACCGGTAGGGACCGATATTCGTAGTATTGCTGATGGCGTGGTTGAGAAGTCTCGCTACAACCGTTTTGCTGGCCACTATATAAACATTCGTCACAGCAACGGGACACTGTCCAGATACCTGCACCTTTCAAAACGTCATGTTCGCGTGGGAGAACGAGTAACCAAAGGACAAATCATAGGTAAATCCGGAAATAGCGGAAGAACAACAGGGCCGCATCTTCATATTGAGCTCCTGGTCGACGGAACTCCGGTCGATTATGAACAATATGTGCAAGAAGACGCTTCACCTATTGTAAACCCGAGGATGTTAGTCGCGGCACACTTAGAACACACCGCACTTGTGAAAGCTCTTGATGCGCCAGCGTCTCTTTAAATTCGTCACGGTTCAATATAAGTAGATAAGAATTTGGTGCTGTTGTAATCTGGCCGCCGCTAGATCGAACTTATCAATAACATACCCGGTTCGCATTCCTACCGCTAGGTAGCTTTAGGAACGTGCGTCAACTCCCAAGATAGTTTAGGTCTATTGGCTTCCACTTCGCTTAGAGGCTCGACAAGTTTGAGTTCTTTAATACAGCGTTCTGCTAAGCGATGATACATCTGCGTACCACGCTCTTTCCATTTAAGTTCATCATCCGATACCTCTCTTTTTCGTTCTGCCGGACTACCTAAAATCATACTTCTTGGAGGGTAGTCACTCCTGGCTTTTACAAAGCTATTCGCGCCAATAATGGATTCCTTTCCTATTCGAGTAAGATCCATAACAACAGCATTCATCCCTACTAAGGTATTTTCACCAATACAGCAACCGTGGATGATCGCTCCGTGCCCGACATGAACATTTTGTTCGAGAATGGTTTCTTTGCCGGGAAAGCCATGCATTACGCAGTTGTCTTGAACGTTAGCGCCTTTTTTCACGATTAGGCGACCAAAATCCCCACGCAATACCGCAAGAGGTCCTATATAAACATTTTCCTCGATGATGACATCACCTATGATTTCAGCGCTCGGATGAACGAACGCCGAAGGGTGAATAACGGGAATAACATCAGCAAATTGATAGATGGGCATTGTACTTCCTTGTCACAAAGCTCACTCTAGCTTAGGCCACCAAAACGAATGTAATAGTTGGGTGACGGTACAGACAGCTTTCCATTTGGTGTTTCGCTGCTATCCATTACATATTTCAATGCCTTAGCGTGAACTTTTCGATAGATATTAATGGTTAATTGCTCAGCGTCTTTTCGTGGCCAGTCTTCTGGTAGAAGCTCTACTGGTAAGTCAGGGTCTTTAACAATGATTCGGCGATAAAAGTGAATAACCAGCAGTCTCATCTTAAACGCATCTTCCTCAGTAATCGCGTCATCTTCCATGCCTTCTAATATTTTCCAAGCAGGATGGAATAAGTCGATAAACAGCTGATAATCGTCTGCTATACGCTCAATATCCCAAGATTGTCGAACCATATTTCTTAATGCGTCTTCGCTTTCAGAATACAACTCGGCCTGTTGAAATATCTTGGCGCTAGAGATGGTTCTCGTAATCTCTTGCTTAATTTCTGGCGTCAATTGCTGGAGATCGGGTTGAACGAAAAAGTCCTTGTCGAACAAACCAAACCCTTTATGTTGCAGGTATCTGACCTTGTTTTTACTGCTATTTGTCGGACCAAGTGACGTATGAATAATGTTCCAACGTTTGCTCCACGCCACTTTCTCTGAATGGTAAATTTTCTTGTTGGCGTTGAGCATGTCATTGTATCTGGCAGGATCCAGATAATAGTAACTCTTACGGCCCACTTTATTGACCGTCAACCACTCATCTTTGTGCAGACGAAATACAGACGAACGAACAACGCGTTGATTCAAGCCCAGTGTTTCCATCGCTTGAATCAGGTTGCCCAACCAAATTCCACCACCACACGTCCACAAATAGTCACCAAAATAGGACACAATCAACGAGGTACCACTGATTGACTGATGACCGGAAATTTTTTCAAAAAATGAATGTAAATCTTGGTTCAAAATAGCTCCATGTCTGGCTTCTAACTTATGTCTAATCATTAAAAGCCAATCCGTTACCCTAAATAGTCTTTGTATTATTCATAATTAGGGCAGTTATGCCACTCTCGAATACAACCTTTACCGAGAGTGGCATACCGAACAGTTATTCTTTAGGACGTAAATCTCTCACACGCACCGCTTTCCCATCAGATCGAGGGATGCCATTTACTGGGAGCAAATCAATTGTGGTAGAGATCCCAATCATCGACTTGATTTGATGTTGCAGACGTTTGGTAATCATCTCACTTTGGTCCAGATAAACGTTGTCTTTTGCTTCGAGCAATACAACCAAATGATCGAGGTTACCTTTACGAATCACTTCGAGTTGGTAATGTGGGCTCAGCTCTTCAATTTGCAGAATCTGCTCTTCAATTTGCGATGGGAATACGTTGACTCCACGGATGATCAACATGTCATCACTTCGGCCGGTAATTTTGTCCATACGGCGCATCGTACGTGCGGTACCCGGCAACAAACGAGTCAGGTCACGAGTTCGGTATCGAATGATCGGTAACGCTTCTTTCGTCAACGATGTGAAGACAAGTTCTCCATGCTCTCCGTCAGGCATCACGTTACCTGTAACAGGGTCAATGATTTCAGGATAGAAGTGATCTTCCCAGATAGTTGGACCATCTTTGGTTTCCGCACACTCCATAGCAACACCCGGCCCCATGACTTCAGACAGTCCATAGATGTCGAGAGCAACAATGCCTAAGCGTCTTTCTATCTCTTTGCGCATCTCGTTTGACCAAGGCTCAGCACCGAAAATGCCCACTTTAAGGGAACAACCCGATGCATCACCACCATAGTGCTCTTCTAACTTATCCAGCAAGTTAAGGCAGTAAGATGGTGTCACCATGATAATGGTTGGTTTAAAGTCTTCAATCAGTTGAACTTGTTTCTCTGTTTGTCCGCCAGACATCGGAATAACCGCAGCACCGAGGCGCTCTGCACCATAGTGCGCACCTAAGCCACCAGTAAACAATCCGTAGCCGTAAGATATGTGGATAAGATCTTTCGCACTACCACCCGCAGCACGAATCGAACGAGCAACAATGTTGGCCCATGTATCGATGTCATTTTGCGTATAACCGACAACTGTTGGTTGCCCTGTTGTACCGGATGAGGCATGGATACGAGCCACATCTTCCATCGGTACCGCAAAAGAGTTAAATGGATAATTATCTCGTAGATCTTGTTTGGTGGTGTATGGAAATTTATTGATGTCTTCTAGACATTTGAAGTCTGATGGATGCACCCCCGCTTCATCAAACTTCTTAGTGTACATTGGTGAGTTCTTATAAGCATGTTCAAGCGTCCACTTCATACGTCTGAATTGGAGTTCTCTTAACTCCTCTACAGAAGCGGTCTCAATCGCGTCCAGCGTATTTGAATACTTATTCATGTGTCCTTCTCCTAGTAAATCCTTTTGTTTCTTATTCGGCTGTTAATCCCGTCTGTTGTATTTGTTTTAATTTCAGACGTTTTCGATGATCATCGCGATCCCTTGCCCTACGCCGACACACATACAGCACAAAGCATATTTTCCATTTCTACGTTTTAGCTCATTAGTCGCGGCCATTACGATTCGAGCTCCGCTCATGCCTAACGGATGACCCAACGCAATAGCACCGCCATTCGGGTTTACGTGCTCGGCATCATCTGCGACACCTAGCTCACGTAACACGGCTAGCGCTTGTGATGCGAATGCTTCGTTAAGTTCGATAACATCCATATCATTAATTGATAGCCCTGTCATTTCTAGTACTTTTTTCGCTGCTGGCGCTGGTCCGACACCCATAATAGCAGGCTCTACGCCAACTGTTGCTGTTGCCAGTATTTTCGCTTTAGGCGTTAGCCCATACTGCTTAACGGCATCGTCACTAGCGATCAGTACAGCAGCAGCGCCATCATTCACGCCAGAAGAGTTTCCTGCCGTTACCGAACCGTCTTGCGCGAATGGTGTTTTGAGTGCAGCGAGCTGCTCCAGAGTTGTTTGCGGACGAGGGTGCTCATCTTCAGCAATAACAACAGGTTCACCTTTACGCTGAGGAATAGATACCGGAACAATCTCTTGTGCAAGCACCCCTTTCTCTTTTGCTTGCTGCGTTCTCTGTTGGCTACGCAATGCAAACGTATCTTGATCTTCGCGGCTGATCTGGAAGCGCTCCGCAACGTTTTCTGCGGTCTCTGGCATTGAATCTGTACCATACTGATTTTGCAGTGCCGGGTTAATGAAACGCCAACCGATGGTGGTATCAAACATCTGACCGTTTCTATCAAATGCAGAAGTTGGCTTGCTCACCACATATGGAGCGCGAGACATAGATTCGACGCCACCAGCGACCATCAACTTCGCTTCGCCAGCTTTGATAGTACGTGCTGCATGACTGATTGCGTCCATGCCGGAACCACACAGGCGGTTGATTGTTGTGCCAGAGACTTCGATCGGCATCCCTGCCAGCAATAGTGACATCCGAGCCACGTCGCGGTTATCTTCACCCGCTTGGTTAGCACAGCCTAAAATCACATCATCAATCGCCGACCAGTCTAAATCTGGATGGCGTTCCATTAATGCTTTGAGAGGGATAGCGCCCAGATCATCCGCTCGAACGCTTGAAAGTGCGCCACCGAATCGACCGATTGGGGTTCTGACGCCATCACAAATATATGCATTAGTCACTTAACTGTCCTCCTTTACTAGCTTTGTGCCAATTCGGTGAGATTTCCCACGAAACAGCGCTATCAACTTTTGGTCCTGATTGACGATTTCGATGTCGTAAGTACCGGTTACTTTTCCTTGAGATTTCACATTCGCAACCGCCGTTAACAGGTCATTTTCAAAAGCCGGGCGAATGTATTCAATGCTGCATCCAGATGCCACAGCCGCTAAGTTTTCACTGTTACAAGCACAAGCAAATGCGGTATCAGCCAGAGTGAATAACATACCTCCATGACAAGTGCTGTGACCATTGAGCATGGATTGAGTCACTCGCATCGTGATTTTTGCCATTCCTTTGGCAACGTCTACAACCTCCATTCCCATTGATTTAGTGCAGGTGTCATTTTCTAACATCGCTGCAACAGCCTTCTCTGCCACCACTTTTTCGTGGGCTGCTTCATTCAAGTGTTCTGAAAGTTGCGTTGTATTGGCGACTATCATGCTTTAACTCCTTTAGCTTTAATTGCGAATTTGCGAAGCAATGGCGATGGGCGATACCTTTCTTCACAGTAGAAGGCTTGTAAATGAGTAAGTGTGTCTAGTACGCGTTGCCAGCCAAGGTGTTCACCTTGCTCGATTGGGCCAAGTGGATAGTTAACGCCACTCTTCATTGCAACATCGACGTCAGCTAGAGACGCACCTTGCTGATTGACCAAATCCAGTGCTTCATTGATCAGCATTACCCAAGTGCGCCAAAGAATCAGACCAGGGTAATCATCCAGCACTAATACCTGTTTGCCTTTTGATTGAAAGTAAGCAATCACAGCTGCAGTTTGTTGTGCTGAATTCTGCAATGCAGGGGCAATCGCGATAATATCGCTCACTCCGTAATCTTGGCAGTAATCAAAGACCACTACAGGGCGCTGTAGCTGTTCAGATAACTCTGACGCTGTTACGCCTTGAGTTGGTGTAACGATGATGTCGTTTACACACAGCTGTGGCGCACCTTCCTGGCTGTTTGTGTTGGGCAATTGAGTCAGTTCAACAAAGCTTGGGGCTGCACTCCAATCGCCTTGGAGGGATACCGACAAGTGGTCTGACAGAACACATTTCTGGGCGAAGTTAACACTTGGCTTCTCTGCCGAAGCGTCATAACAATAGAAGCCGCGACCCGATTTACGCCCTAAGAAACCTGCCTCGACAAGCTCTTTCTGCGTCAAGGATGGAGTAAAGCGTTTGTCTTGGTAATACGCATCATAAACACTTTTAGTCACCGCATAATTAACATCGTGACCAATCAGATCCATAAGCTCGAAAGGCCCCATATTGAACTGACCTGCTTGAGTGATGATATGGTCAATATCCTGGACCTCGGCCACACCGCACTCCAAAGCACGCAGACCTTCTGCATAAAACGGTCTTGCTACTCGGTTTACAATAAAGCCCGGAAGCGAGCGAGTGATCACCGCGTGTTTACCACATGATTCTGCCCAAGCTTTCGCTGCCTCAGTAACAGCGGGAGACGTCGCGATTCCGCGTACCACTTCAACTAACTTCATCAACGGTGCTGGATTAAAGAAGTGCAACCCAACGAAGCGTTCCGGTTTCGCCAGCGTACTGGCAATCGATGTCACCGAAATCGACGACGTGTTCGTAGAAAGCAGACAATCTTCTCGACAAATTGATTCGAGATCTCTGAATAAGCTTTGTTTGATTGCAAGATCTTCAACAATCGCTTCAATAACCAGATCTGCGGTCGCGACATCTTGCAAAGCGTCCGAGCAGTGCATTGCATCTAACAACGTCTCTTTAGCACTTAGTGACATTTTTCCGTTCACAACACGCTTTTCTAAACGCGCCGCGATAACCGACTTGGCTTGCTCTGCTTTACCCTGTTCCAAATCGAACAGAACCACTTGGTATCCAGATTGAGCGGCAACCTGAGCAATACCGGCTCCCATAGTGCCTGCACCGATAACCGCTACGGTTTTAATCACAAACTCCATGATTACTTCCCTTTAAACTCAGGTGCACGCTTATCGAAAAATGCAGCGATGCCTTCACGGTAATCGTCTGTTCTACCAGCAAGTCGCTGAAGGTCTTTTTCTAAGTCCAGCTGAACTTCTAAGCTGTTTTCACTAGAATGATTCAGCGCGTGTTTGATAAAACCTAATCCTTTCGTTGGCTGCGTTGCGAGATGGTTAGCCACTGACATCGCTGTTTCGATGAGTTCTTCGTCTTCAACGCATTGCCAGATCATGCCCCACTCTTGCGCCTGACTTGCGCTTACTTTGTCGCCTAGCAACATTAGGGCTTTCGCTCGCGCAGAACCCACTAAGCGTGGCAGTGTCCAGGTGCCTCCCGAATCTGGCACTAGACCGATCTTGCAAAATGCCTGAATAAAACTTGCTGATTTCGCAGCAAATACGATGTCACACGCGAATGCGATATTGGCACCTGCGCCCGCAGCCACACCATTGACTGCAGCAATGACTGGTTTTGGCATTGATGAAATTTGTTTGATCAAAGGGTTGTAGTATTTCTCGATACTCTCGCCAAGATCCGGCATTTCTGCGCCGCTATTTACGTTGCGATCGTTAAGGTCTTGCCCTGCACAAAACCCTCGCCCAGTGCCGGTTAGCAGTACTGCGCGCACTGAATCATCAGTTTCCGCTAGCTTTAACGCTTGCTTAAGCGCTTTGTGCATATCTGGGTTGAAGCTATTCAGTTGCTTAGGACGGTTAAGCGTAATGACTGCTACACCGGCTTCAACCTGAAATAAAATTGACTCTTCCATTGATTACTTCCCTTTAAATGTCGCTTTTCTTTTATCCAGAAAAGCTTGGATTCCTTCCGCTCGGTCTTGAGTTTCCGCAAGCAGACTGAATAGCTGTCTTTCCATCATCAGTCCTTGACTCAATGTGCCATTTGATACTGATTTTAATGACGTTTTAGCGGCACGAACGGCTAAAGGAGCATGCTGGGCAATACTTGTTGCTATCTCTTGTGCTTTATTGAGCGTGTTTTGTGACATCGTGATTTCACTGATTAAACCAGCGTTAAGCGCTCTTTCTGCTGAGATTGGCTTTCCGGTCAGCACCATTTGGTTCGCAAGAGATTTTCCGATAGTACGAGCCAGTCGTTGTGTGCCACCAGCACCTGGCATTAAGCCCAAGGTGATTTCTGGCAGACCAAACAGCGTACCTTCTCCCGCGACGACGACATCGCAAAGCAAGACCATTTCTAACCCCGCCCCCAACGCGTAACCATTTACCGCCGCAATCAGAGGCTTTTCAAACAGGTCAATACGTTGCCAAAGTTTCGGTCTCGGATTTAGCCAAGTCTCTATTGAATGCTGACTCGACATCTCGTTTAAATCTGCCCCTGCCGCAAACATCGTTTCGCCGCCGTAAAGCACCACCGACTTAATGGAAGTGTCCTCTGACGCCTCTTCCAGTAACTCCGCTAAGTGCTTCAGTACGTCATTGCTTAACGCATTGCGCTTCTGTGGACGATTCAACGTGATGGTTAACACTCCCTGATGAGAGATGTCGTACATCAGATCCTGATAATCGGTTTCTAATGCCATGCTACCCTCTACACATCAAAGTCGATTTCAATTTCGCTGGTTGTCGGAACGGCTTGGCAACTCAGAACGTAACCATCTTCAACTTGATCGGCTTCTAGGCTGTAGTTGGTGCCCATTTCTACCTGACCAGATTTGACTTTACAGATACACGTCGCACACACACCACCTTTACATGCATAAGGAAGGTCTACACCCTGACGAAGTGCCGCATCCAGCAAGCTGTCATCTTGTGAGGTCATATCAATCTTCATGATGCGACCATCACGCTTAAGCGTCACTTGAGTATTTTCTGACTGGTTAGCTGGTTTTGCTTTAGACTTTGTTGCGGTGTTAAATCGCTCTACATGGTAGTTTTCTTCGCTCAATCCGCCTTCCACCAACGCGGTGTAGCAAGATTCCAAAATTTCTTCCGGGCCACAGACATAACACGCGTCAAAGTCACTCCAGTTAAACAAGTTGCTACCGAGTTCGCGTAATTTGTCGCCGTCCAAGCGACCATTCCATAACTCGACTTCGTTGGTTTCACGCGAGAAGAAGTAACTAACGTGTAAACGATGTGGATAGCGGTTTTTCAAGCTCAGTAACTGATTGCGAAACATCATGCTATTTACATTACGATTGCCGTACAACAAGGTGAATGTGCTGTTATCTTCCTGCTCTAGTGCCGTTTTAAGCATGGAGAGAATTGGAGTAATACCCGATCCGACTGCGATACCTAAGTAGTTAACTTTACGCTCTGGGCTTGATGTAAAACCAAAGTGACCTTGTGGAGTCATTACCTCAAGTTCATCGCCTACCTTAATTTCGTTGACGGCAAAGTTTGAAAAACGACCTTCTGAAATGGCCTTGATACCAACTTGAAGGCTGTTTTCGCTCGGTGCAGAGGATATTGAGTAACAACGTCTCAACTCTTCACCGTTAATGTTCGATTTGATAGTGAGGTGCTGACCAGGGTGAAAATGAAACTGATCGGCAAGGTTTTGCGGTACGTCAAAATGCAGTACCACAGAATCTGGTGTTTCCTTGTCTGCACGAGCGACTTTCAATGGGTAAAAATCTGTCATAATAATCCCTTACTTTATATGCACTTGAAGTAATCAAATGGTTCCAAACACGTATTACATCGAAAGTGTGCTTTACAAGCTGTAGAACCAAATTCACTTACCATTTTTGTATCAACACTGCCACAATGAGGGCATTCAGGCTGTGCGTTGATGGCGGTGTGCATACACGCTTTTCTGTCTGGTGGCGCGATTCCGTATTCACGTAACTTTTGTTTGCTCGACTCTTGAATCCAGTCTGTTGTCCATGCTGGATCAAGTTGTACTTCAACTTTGACATCCTCGTACCCTTCCGTATTCATGGCTTCTCGGATATCGTTCATCAACATTTCTGTCGCCGGGCAACCGGAGTATGTCGGGGTGAACTTCACCACCCATGCCCCCCCAATTTTGGCAATATGGCGAACCATGCCCAACTCACCAATCGAAATAACCGGAATTTCAGGGTCTGGAATCGAGCTGACCAACTGCCAAATGCGGTGCGTTTCTGGATCAGAAAGCGAATCGAGTGTTTGATTAATCATCAGCACGCCCTACCATTGTTGGTTTGGATAAGTCCGTTGCATGTACTGAAGTTCCGCCAAAATGAAACCTAGATGTTCACTGTGTTTACCGGATTTACCGCCTTGCAGAAAATACTTAGATTCAGGCATCGATAGCGTTGCTTTCTCTAGCGTTGCATTGACATTGCGTTGCCACTGCGCTTTTAGTTCAGAGACATCAACAATAACGTTCTGCTTTGCAAGCACGATCTCTTCTTCACTTGGCTCAAACATCTCGTCGGTGTAACGCCATAACTCGTTCAGTGCAGTTTGAACTTTTTTATGGCTCAACTCGGTACCACCACCTAAACGTTCAATCCAACCTGAGCTGTATCTCAGGTGGTAAGCCACCTCTTTCAGGGATTTCTTAGCAATAGCCGCCAGCTGTTCATCAGCACTGTTTGCTAGTTCTTGAAGAAGCAGCGCATGGTAGCTGTCAAAAAGGAACTGACGCACAATCGAGATATCGAACCCTTCATTTGGACGTTCTGCCAACAGTAGGTTTTTATATTCGCGCTCTTCGCGTAGATAAGCGTAGTCATCTTCAGTTTTCTGGTTGCCTTCAAGCTCAGCGGCATATTGGTAAAGGTTACGAGCCTCACCAAGCAGATCTAAACCAATATTTGCCAGTGCGATGTCAATCTCTAGTTCCGGGGCGATACCACACCACTCAGATAAACGATGGCTGAGAATAAGGTTGGTGTCTGCCAGTTGAAGTAAGTAGTTTACTTTTGTTTGTTGCTCACTCATGACTCATCCCCTACATATGCTTGATGTCAGCAGGAATGGTGTAATGACTGGCGTGGCGATAAACTTTATCTTCAGCCGGGTCAAAAAACGGGCCTTGCTCGCTCGATTGAGATGCTGTGATTTGGTTAGATTCAACAACCCAGATAGAACAACCCTCACTACGGCGTGTATAGAGATCGCGAGCGGCTTCAATCGCCATTTGACCATCAGCTGCGCGGACACTGCCTACGTGCTTGTGATCCAAACCTTGTTTGCTTCGAACGAATACCTCGTACAGCGGCCAGTTAAATGAACTCATATTGATTCTCCTTAATCTGTTTCAATTCTTGTTGGCGCGACTAGGCTGCGCATTCCATCTGTTTTTTTGAGTAAGCAACAGCGGCTTCACGAACCCATGCACCCGCTTCCCAGGCATCACGTTTGTCTTTCAAACGCTCATGGTTGCAAATGCCGTGTCCATGAATCACTTGGTTAAACTCGTCCCAGTTGATCTCACCAAACTCATAGTGACCGGTTTCTTCGTTCCACTTCAGGTCTGGGTCTGGGATCGTCATACCCAGCGCAAGGACTTGATGAACCGTGTTATCAACGAACTTCTGACGTAAATCATCGTTGCTGACGCGCTTTATTTTCCAAGCCATGCTTTTCGCTGAGTTTGGAGATTCACTGTCGTTCGGACCAAACATCATTAACGCAGGCCACCACCAACGGTTGATAGAGTCTTGAAGCATGGCTTTCTGATCTTCACTACCATCGGCAAGCGCTCGACAAGCCTCATAACCCTGGCGCTGGTGGAAACTCTCTTCTTTGCAGATTCGAACCATAGCGCGTGCATAAGGCCCATAAGAAGTACGGCACAACGCCACCTGGTTAACGATCGCTGCACCATCAACAAGCCAACCAACCACACCGACATCAGCCCAGCTCAGGGTTGGGTAGTTAAAGATGGATGAGTACTTCATCTCACCAGTCAGCATTTTTTCGTACAGGTCGTGACGTTCACCACCTAAGGTTTCCGCCGCGCTGTACAGATACAGACCGTGGCCAGCTTCGTCTTGAATTTTTGCAAGCAATACCGCTTTACGACGCAATGATGGCGCACGTGTTAACCAGTTAGCTTCTGGCAGCATTCCTACCACCTCTGAATGAGCATGCTGACCTATCTGACGTACCAGTGTTTTACGGTATCCATCAGGCATCCAGTCTTTAGGTTCGACTGCGATCTCTTGTTCGATTTTTCGCTCGAATGACGTTTGCTCCGAAGACATCCTCTTCTCCATTTGATACACATTAAATATTGTTTGTGTTTTTAATGTATCATGTAAAATTACATTGGCAACATAATAATTACAAAAAAGTAAAATATAACGCATTCAATTGTTAAATTTGTGATAAAAAAACAGGGCCGAATGGCCCTGTTGAATAAGATTTGATGAAATTTTTAGAGAATGTCTGACTCGTTAAAAGTCACCTTGCTGTCTCGCAACTAACGTGAGGATCGTATATAGCGCGACTGGTTTTCCATCCTGATTACACACTTCCACATCCCAGGCCACGACGCCTTGTGCCTGTTCTTCGGCAGAACGCTGGCGCTTCTTAATTTTCTTCTTACAAGTGAGATGAACTTGAATGGTATCGCCAATTTTAACCGGTTCAATGAACCTCAGCCCTTCCATACCATAGTTGGCGAGCACAGGCCCAGGAGCAGCTTCCACAAACAGACCCGCAGCAGCGGAAATGACAAAGTAGCCATGCGCCACCCTTTCACCAAACATCGACTCTTTGGCCGCGATCTTATCCATATGCGCATAAAAGTGATCGCCACTTAAGCAACCAAAGTTGACGATATCCGCTTCCGTTATCGTTCTTCGTGCCGTTGTCAGGGTTTCGCCAATTTGCAAATCTTCAAAGTACTTTTTGAATGGATGAATCGGGTCAGAGACCGTTTCAGCTCCGCGAACCCACTCTCGACCTATTTTAGCCAGCATAGTTGGTGAGCCTTGTATCGCGGTGCGCTGCATGTAGTGTTTCACACCACGTAGGCCGCCCATTTCTTCGCCGCCACCAGCACGACCAGGGCCGCCATGAACAAGCATTGGTAGCGGAGAACCATGACCGGTGGATTCTTTAGATGACTCTTCATTTAAGATGTGTAAACGGCCATGAGATGAACCGATTTCAAGTGCGAGCTGAGCAGCTAAGTCTCCCGATGCCGTAACGATACTGGCTACTAAACTGCCTTGGCCTTTTTTAGCTAACACTGCAGCATCGCTAAGGTCGCTGTATGGCATAAGCGTACATACTGGGCCAAACGCTTCTACAGAATGCACCTCCTCAGCTTCATGAGGGTTGTTGCAGCGAAGCAGCGTTGGTGGATAGAATGCACCCTCACTTGCCCCCTGAGCATTCAGGTCTGAAGTATTCCCGCCCGTCAGTACGTCACAGTAATTTGATAACGTCGTGACTTTTTCTTTGACGTCATTAAGCTGGCTTTTACTCACTAGAGCGCCCATCTTGACGCCTTCTATTGCAGGGTCACCAACGACAACTTTCTCAAGTTTTGACGTTAGTGCCGCTGCAACTTGGTCAATCAAATGCTCTGGTACGATGGCACGGCGAATCGCGGTACATTTTTGCCCTGCTTTCACCGTCATCTCGCGAGTAACTTCACGTACAAACAGTGCGAACTCCGGCATATCAGGCGTGACATCAGAACCTAAAATAGCGCAGTTAAGCGAGTCAGCTTCCATCGTGAATGGAATAGATTTCTGTGTAATTGAAGGGTGAGAGCGAAGCATTTGACCCGTTTGTGCTGAACCAGTGAACGTCACCACATCCTGGTAATCGAGATGGTCAAACATGTCGCCAACCGAGCCACAAATAACCTGAATTGCACCATCAGGCAGCAAGCCGCTCTCTAACATCGCTTTTACCATTGCTTGGGTCAGATACGCGGTTTCAGTCGCTGGTTTGACAATAGCTGCCACCCCTCCAAGCCAAGTCGGCGCTAGCTTTTCTAGCATCCCCCAGCAAGGGAAGTTATACGCATTTATGTGTAGAGCAACGCCAGTTTTACTGGTCAGAAAATGACGTGCAGCAAATCCACCCTCTTTTGAAAGAGGCAGTAATTCATCTTCTGGCCAAATGGTATCGTTTGGTAACTCGCGGTTGGCAACACTAGAGTAATTGAACAAGGTACTGACGCCCCCTTCAATATCGATCCATGAATCCATTCTCGTCGCGCCAGTATGTTGGGAAAGCGAGTAGAACTCTTCCTTACGAGATAGCAAGTACTTAGCTAAATCTTTGATCATATTGGCGCGCTCTAAGAACGTCATTTGAGAAAGCGCTTTTGTTCCTCGCTCTCTTCCGTATTCCAAGACTTTAGAGGCATCCATACCATCTGCATTGACCTGATATAACTCCGCACCAGAAATTGCACTTGAAACCACGCGTGGTTTCCCATTACCAAAATACCATTCTCCGGCTACGTAACTGGTTAATTGTTCCATTTATATACCTCGTTAATCCTTAATGCTGTAGCAATCTACTCACTAGAGTTTTTCCATCGATAACGCGCTTAATTCGCCTTTAACACATCACCTATGAAATGGTTGTGTTGATCATCTTCAAAACAAAATCTGATTCACAAAATCACAATTCATTAACAATCATGATACACAACCATCAATTTAAATGATACGTTTAAATTACCAATCAACACAAATATGTGTCACTTGGCAATGAAATTAATTCATTTTTATGGGACTTACAAAGGAATCAGTATGTTTAAATCAACCGTAGCTAAAGGCCTGGCAGGATTGCTCGCTTCCACCATGTTGGTGAGCCACAGTGCTCAAGCACAAACACATGAACTAAAAATCGCAACATGGCTTAGCCCAATGCAGACAATGAACGCCGATGTATTACCGACTTGGGGCAAATGGATCGAAGAAGCCACTGATGGGCGTGTCACAATTAAGTTGGAATACGACTTGGCTCACCCAAAAAGTCTCGTTGAATTAGTTGAAGATGGCGCGGTTGACGCGGCTTGGACATTTCATGGTTACCTCCCTGGACGTTTTCGTTTAACTCAAATTGCTGAACTGCCAGGGAATAAAGCAGGTGGCGAAGCGGCTTCGGTCGCGCATTGGCGTGTCAACGAGAAGTACTTTAAGAATTCTTTTGAGTACAACGGCGTTGAACTGGCTGGTGTATTTGTTCATGGGCCAGGACAAGTTCATATGCGTGAGCCAATCGAATCTCTGAAAGATCTGAAAGGCAAAAAAATGCGTGTAGGCGGCGGTATTTCTACTGAAGTAGGCAACCTTTTGGAAGTGTCGGGCGTAAGCGCTCCTGCTACGAAAGCGTATGAGATGCTTTCTCAAGGCGTTGCGGACGGTCTGTTTATGCAGATGGATATGATGAAAGCCGCTCGTTTTAAAGACGTCACACCATACAGCTACAAACTCCCAACGGGTTTGTACTTGGGTTCGTTCGGCATCTTCATCAGTCCTCAATTTATGGAAAAACTCTCTGAAGAAGATCGTCAGGCCATCAGAAGCGTTTCTGGTGAGAAGCTATCTGCTCTTGCGGGGCGTTACTGGACAAAAGCCGACGAAATTGGTGAGGCTGACATTATCGCGTCAGGCAGCAAAGTGGAGAACTTGTCTGCTGAAGATGTTCAATACTATGAACAGCTTACTCAAGGTCTTGACGATAAATGGGTGAAATCGGTTAAGTCACGTAAAGTTGATGCTCAAGCCGCTTTGACCGAGTTTAGAAAAATCGTCAATGACTACGAGCCAATCGAGCTTTAGGAATAAATGATGATCAACTCACTAATGTGGTTTACCAAAAGTTGGGAGTCTACTGCCCAACTTTTGGATAAGTTTCTGAAGCTGTGTGCGTGCTTAATATTACTTTCAATGATGCTGCTTACCTGTATTGATGTAATAGGACGCTACCTGTTTGAAAAGCCAGTAACCGGAAGTGTAGAACTCACGGAGTTACTTTTAGGTGCGCTTATTTTCTCTACAATGCCTTTGGTGACGTGGCGTAAAGAGCACATCAGCGTTGACCTGACCGACAGCATCATTCCCAGAAAGGTAAAGAACATACGCGATATGGGGTTTGATGCTGTGGTCTCTCTCTGCCTCTCAGTAATGGGATTCAAAGTTTGGGAACTGGGAGACCGAGCACTGATGTACGGAGAGATGACTGAATATCTCGAAATACCAACCTATTATTTTGTCTATTTTCTGGCCATTTCATGCTGGCTAACCGCAATCACTTCGCTTGTTTTAGTGATTACGCGAATCTTTAACAAAGAGTATTTGAATCAGAGGGATTGATATGACTATTGCCTTAATTGGTTTCGCAGTACTGATGATATTAATACTGTTAAGAATGCCGATCGCATTTGCAATGGGTGTGGTGGGATTCGTAGGTTATGCTGCTTTGGGAGACTGGAACTTTAACGGTGCGTTAACCGTCAGTGCTAAGCGATTGATCGACACAGCACAAGATTACGGTTTGTCTGTCATTCCCATGTTCATTCTGATGGGGAACTTAATCACACGTGCGGGTATGTCTCAAGAACTGTATAGAGCTTGTTATGCGTTTTTGGGTCACTATCGTGGCGGGTTAGCAATGGCGACGGTAGCCGCATGTGGTGGTTTCTCTGCAATTTCAGGTTCGAGCTTGGCCACATCGGCAACTATGGCTAAGGTTGCTATGCCTTCTATGCGAAAGTATGGATATTCGGATGGCTTAGCTGCGGCTTCTATCGCGGCAGGTGGCACGCTAGGGATTTTGATCCCACCAAGTGTCATCCTAATCATCTATGGCGTACTCACCGAACAGAGCATTCGAGACCTTTTCGCAGCAGGCTTTATACCAGGTATGCTTGGTATCTTCATGTATCTTTTAGCCACAAAATACGTTGTATGGCGTAACCCAAATGCGGGGCCAAAAGGTGAGAAGATGTCGAAGGAAGACAAAAGTGCCGCGTTGAAATCTGTGTCCGGCATTCTTGGACTATTTGCTCTAGTTATGGGTGGCATATACCTTGGCGCATTTACACCAACTGAAGCGGCAGGTATTGGTGCTGGTGGTGCGTTTGCTATTGCACTTTATCGCCGCTCTCTCACCATCTCAGTACTAAGAGAGATCCTTATTGATACCGCAAGAACGTCTACCATGCTATTCGGGGTCATTATCGGCGCACTTATTTATTCTAACTTCGTAAATCGCACGGGTTTACCGCATGAATTAGTTACTTGGATGGAGTCTTTCGGTGCTGAACCAATCTATGTGATTCTAGCCATCATGGGAATTTACATTCTACTTGGCACGGTGTTCGAAAGTTTGTCGATGCTGCTGCTAACAGTCCCTGTTTTCTACCCATTAGTGGCAAGCTTAGGGTTTGATCTAGTCTGGTTTGGTATTGTGGTCGTGGTTGTCACTGAGATTAGTCTCATTACGCCGCCAGTAGGATTAAACATTTTCGTCCTCAGCAGCGTGGTCAAAGACATAAAAACCAGCACGATATTTAAAGGGGTTACCCCATATTGGTGCGCAGATATTGTAAGACTACTGCTTTTACTTCTCATTCCACCACTGTCTCTATGGTTACCAAGTATCATATAAAAGACTTTCAACAACTAAGAATTCCGCCCTTACCAAGGCGGAATTCAAATGCTTCACCTTTAAGTTGTCGTACTGAAAAACGACGAATTTGTCTATTTGAACGACGTTAACTACAGAAAACTGCTTTCGGCCAATACACCGAAAGTTGTTTTCTTTTGTCGATGTAAACTTAAGCGGAGCACAGTTGCAGACAAGTGCAAAGCTATCAGTGTTTTCGTCCAAACTGTTAAAGTGTTAAAATGATCACATCAATGCTGTCGTGGCTACAGGTGACATGTGAAATACCTCTGGTATCCACAATCTGATTTTTCTTTTTGGTACCGCACCTGATACCCCACCAGCTTAACCATAAAAACAAAAGGCATATTTTTCAAATGGTTAACAACACAATTCAATGGTTTCCTGGGCACATGCATAAAGCCCGAAAAGAAATTGAAGAGGCGATCCCACAAGTTGATGTCATTATTGAAGTGCTGGATGCTCGCATTCCGTTCAGTAGTGAAAACCCAATGATTTCTCAACTACGTGGTGAAAAGCCCGTTGTTAAGGTTCTGAACAAGCGCGATCTTGCGGATCCCGAGCTAACCCAACTTTGGATCGATCATTTCGAGCAAGAGAAAAACGTCAAAGCCATGGCGATCACCACATCTAATCCGCAGGAAGTCCATAAAATCCTGGATTTGTGTCGTAAGCTTGCCCCTCATCGCGAAGAAATTGGCAAGAATATTCGCACTATGATTATGGGCATTCCAAACGTGGGTAAGTCTACCATTATCAATACGCTAGCAGGCCGAGTCATCGCTCAAACAGGTAACCAACCAGCCGTTACCCGCCGCCAACAGCGTATTAACCTGCAAAACGGCATCGTACTATCGGACACTCCGGGAATTTTATGGCCAAAAGTAGAAAACCCGCACAGTGGTTTCCGCCTTGCTGCGACTGGTGCGGTAAAAGATACGGCGATGGAATACGATGAAGTCGCATTTTACACCGTGGAATACCTAGCTAAAGCATATCCAGAACGTTTGAAAGAGCGCTACCAAATCGAAGAGTTGCCGGAAACCGACATCGAATTGATGGAAGAGATCGGCCGTCGTCGTGGTGCGCTTCGTGCGGGCGGACGCGTAGACCTACACAAATGCTCTGAGATTCTGCTTCATGAACTTCGAAATGGCACTCTGGGTCAGCTAACTCTAGAGCTTCCAGAAATGATCACTCAAGAGCTTATCGAAGTTGAAATAGAAACGGCACGAAAAGCAGAAGAGAAAGCAAAGAAGAAAGAAGAACGTCGCAAGCGTTACTTAAAGAATAAACGCTAGTTGTTAAGCAGTTATCACTAAGGGCGACGCAAAGTCGCCCTTTTCTTTCTCTTCGTTTCAAGAGTATATTAGTTCTATTCACGTTACGGAAAACTATGAGACTTTATCGATGAGAGTTCCAACCAATATCATCACTGGCTTTTTAGGCACAGGGAAAACCACAGCGATCCTCAATCTTCTGAAAGAAAAACCAGACAATGAAAACTGGGCAGTTCTGGTGAACGAGTTTGGTGAAATTGGTATTGATGGGGCAATGATGACAGAACAAGGTGCTTTAATTAAAGAAGTACCCGGTGGATGCATGTGCTGCGCGGCGGGTGTGCCTATGTCTGTTGCTGTGACAGCGCTTTTACGTACCAAACCTGACAGGCTCATCGTTGAACCAACAGGGCTTGGCCATGCTCACAAAGTACTTGCGACCCTAAACTCTGAGCAATTTAGAGACTATATCGATCTGAGAGCAACCATTGGCTTAGTCGACCCGCGTAATCTATCTAATCCAAAATACATTGAGAATCAGAACTTCAATGATCAGCTCTCTATCTCCGACATCGTTATCGGCAACAAAGTCGATCAGTGTCATGTGAGTGACATCGATGCGTTTAGTGACTGGGTGACCGATCAAACACCGCCAAAGATTTTCAGCCAACTTGTTAAGCAAGGTCGTTTCCCAATCGAGTTGTTGGATACGCACCGTAGAGATGAATCCCCCTCTTCGGCGGTCAGCACACATCACCACGAGCACGCTGAAATGGAGCCACAATTTCAGTTGCCACCCAATCAGCCTTTCATTCGAAAAGAAAACAAGGGTCAGGGCTACTTTAGCTGCGGGTGGATATTTGGTGCAGAAGTGGTATTCGACTTTGATGACTTATTTTCAGTGCTTTCTGATATTACCGCGGAACGTGTGAAAGGCGTCATGAACACAACGACAGGTTGTTACTCATTTAACGTCAGTCATGGTGTTACATCTGTTAATGAAATGTCTTTGGAAGGATTTGAAAGTCGCCTAGAAGTAATCGACAGTCAGTTACTGCCTTGGGATGAACTGGAATCGGTATTAAGGAAGATTTCCAACTTAGACTAAGCCCCAAACGACAAAAGGCGCACCACTGAAGTGCGCCCTATCCCTCGTTACTCAATCGTGAGTTTGCGAATCGGGAATCTGTACATACTCCCTGACAACCAACGAGGATTTGAAAATATTTTTTTATTCTTGAATCCATCCAAATTGTAGGTAAGGCAGCAATTCCTCCATGCGGGTTGGTTCAGATCGCCTTACCCTTTAACTATGGTTCAAATTCTTAATTATGCAAGTATTGGCCTCAGAACTATTTGGGATTTCGATCACCCTTCTTATCATTTGTATTTCTAACCTGTATTTCTAATACGCTGATGCATGTTGCCATCGCATCAAATCTGAAACTCAATATTCCATTCTTGTTTCTACAGTTCTTTACGCCCAAGCGTATAATTTTCAGTACAAATCCAACTGAGCCGTTAAGGTGAGCGTGTTTATACTCAATAGGAAAAAATGAGAAGTTAAGACAGCAAGACCTACCCGAAGAAACCAAATGCTAATTGCATCGCACTCGTTCAAGTTGTTATCATCTTCGCCAGTTTATTACTGGCTGAAACAATCGTTTAAATCATCATTAGGGCATTTAGCCTATTACAGGGACAGATCGTTGAACTGGAGACGTTTAATACATTTTCAAAGTGTGCCACCTTCTCAGGCAGCACTTGCGTTGGGTGTTATTGGCTTGGCGCAGGCTTGGGCTCTGTATGTACCTGACATTGGTGCCACACTAAGACCTTACATAGCAGGGCTTGGTGCGATTCTTCTCTTTCCTGTTCTCGTAAAATACCTGACGAGCTTCAGCACATTCATGACCGATATTCGCCACCCTCTGAGTGGCAGTTTAATGGCCCCAATGAGTATGGCGCTATTAATTCTATGCGATTATTTAGCGGTGATTGCCCCTGTCATTGCCTACCCACTTTGGTTTGCTGCATTGTTATTACATCTTACGATGATGGTACTTTTTTTCAGCTATCAGCTAAGGAATTTTAAAATAACCAATATGGTTCCAAGTTGGTTTTTATATCCGGTAGGATTAATCAGTAGCTCGCTGGCAGGAAGCCAACTGGGACATGCAATATGGGCCCAAACAGTGGTTAACACGTGCATAACGATTTACTTCTTTATGCTACCTTTAGTGCTTTATCGTCTCGTGTTCGAGGGAATGCTACCAAAAAGAGCAAGGCCTACGATTTCTATTATGGCTGCACCAATTAACCTTACATTAGCGGCCTATTTGGTGAATATCGATGAACCCGACCCGATACTGACTGGTGCATTAGCTGGTATTGCCGTGACAATGACGCTACTCATCTACCTCTGCTACATTCGTCTGTTACGCCTCAAATTTCAACCATCCATTGCTGCAGTGACCTTTCCATCGGTGATCAGTGCAATCGCCATGTTTCGACTAACCGATTATTTCGATGAAAATCACCCGCATTGGTACTGGCTGCATACATTTGGCATGTTTGAACTAAGTGTTGCAACCGTGCTAGTGATTTGGGTATCAACGAAGTACTTAAGAATGTATTGGCCAGAGTTGTTTCATACGCAATACCAGCAGCAGTGATCTATCGTTCCGGGTTATACCCAGCTAGTGATCTTATTAATCAACGCGTCTGCGCTAGAGGGTTTCGCAATGTAATCGTTAATTCCAAACTCTTGAAGCTTATCTTGGAATGTCACAGAGTTGTCTCCGGTATGTGCGACAATCGGCACGTTGGCATATTCCGTTTTAGATTGGCGTATTCGCTCTGCCGCTTCTAATCCATTCAAACTTGGCATTTCAATATCCATCAAAATAAGATCGACATATTGATTGTTTAATGTGTCTAAAACATCCTGTCCATTCTTCGCCTGAACCACGACAAACCCTTGCTGCTCTAGCAAAAGCGAGGTATAGGCGCGTACTGAATGGTTGTCGTCAGCGATAACAATCGTTTTGCCTTGATAATCTTTCGGCTGCTGTAACTGGTGTGGCAGTATGTTCATGTGTGTGTTTGGAGACTCAAAAAACAACGCATCGAGAGCAGAACCGCACTCTCTTGACAGTTTATTTATCTCGATTGGACAAATTCGAAGCTCATTATTAACGGGCAACGGGTAGCTACGGTTCTGATCATAAAGGTAGACTAAATGCGCTTCTGTAAAGTGCAGCTTGTTTTCTAAATCAGCAAACTTATCCGTAGCGTTCATCGAATCATCTAGATCTACAAAAATAAGATCGAACTCAAACTCGTACGCTTCTTTAGTTGCTGCAGTATCTACAGAAACATTGATCAAACGAAAACCTTTATAAAATGCATGCTCGTTCAATGCGCGTGATACCGTTCCATTGCTGCCAATAAAAAGTACCGACTTCGACTTCATTAAATCCATTTTTATACGATCAACCACATCAGATTCGTAGGTAGGAAAGCTCAATGTAAACTCTGTCCACAACCCCAATTCAGAGCGGCACGCAATTTTCCCACCTAGAGACTTCATCACTTTCTTACAAAACGGAAGGCCGAGTCCCGAACTTCTCTTTCTCCCATAGGTATAAAAGTCACCGAAAATATCTTGAATTACATCTGCTGGGATACCGACACCATTGTCCCTGAAAATTAGGTGATTGTAATGCCCATCCTTTTTAAGACAAATGTCTATCTTAAAACCATCACCATGCTTAGAACAAAATGAATTTTTTAGTAAATTGTACAGAGCGTATTTGATCAAGGTATCACTACCGAAAGCATCGAAGTCGCATTCGCTCTTAAACTCAATGGATTGCTTATCTTGAGGGCTCTTATATGCAAAGCTGACCAATGCGCTTTCTACAATAGATTTCATTGAGTGCTTTTTGAAAGTAGATGTAGAGACTCGATTTTGATCAATGGATGTTAGTAAAAGATCAATCGCTTCATTGCCACTTTCTATAACGCCATTCGCATCATCCAGAATTTCACGCGCCATGATCAGTTCTTTCTGAGACAAGCTGATACCCTCGCTTCGCTGAGCCTGATGCTTATTTAGAATAGAGCTCAATACTTCCACTGATACTTTAAGTGCGGCCAAAGGGTTGCGCATTTCATGAGCAATACTGGCCCCAAAAGACTTCGCGATAGAGACCCTACTCTCGTGCTCAATCTGATTGCGAAAATAAAACAAATTGCCAAAGACATACGTAAACATAAATACGGGGACATACTCCCAAACAATTTCGTCCGTAGCCTTATTCCAGTCCGTACCATAAGCGAGCGAAAAAGCAACCGCAATCGACACCGCCGCCTGTAAAAGGACCACTCGCGTTTGATGAACAAGCAATATATGCAGAAATATCGAAACCAGAAACGACATTGCCCAAATATCACTCCAGCTATTTTTAAACATCATATAGCTGAAGAAGAACGGCAAGCAGAGGCTCAGTATAAATAAGTACAACACCGGCATATACCGATGGATATACGAAGGAAGGTCATTGCGGAAAACCAACACAGCAAACAAGACTGAGCAAGTGCCTCTTAGCAAGGCGCTTTCGTAGGGTTGCGGGAATAAATACGACCAAACGTAATAATAAATTGGAAAGCCAAGCAAGCCAAACCATCCAACGATGGTTAGGTTTGGCTCTGCATATTCATACACTTTTCGAATCGCACTTTTTGTCGCACCACTCATTGTTTGCATTTTTGTACCCGCTGCCAACTTACTCATTTTATTATTATCATTGTTACAGTCGTACTATTTTAGACGAATAGATACGAGGTCGTTATTATTCGAGTTCATTTATTTAACGAAAGGTATTGCCCAAATCTACAAAAGCGTCATTTCTGTGATTTCTAACACTCAGCTATGCCGCTATGACATTAACTGAACTTCCAGACTTGGTCGGCTCAACGTCGATACGCAACGACATTTGTTCTTTCAGTTCAGATACGTGAGAAATTAAGCCAATCGTGCGTCCCATCTGCTGCAAATCTATAAGAGTCTGAATCGCCAAATCAAGCGACTCTGGATCTAAACTCCCGAACCCTTCATCAATGAACAACGTTTCCAATCGTACACCGCCACTGTATGACTGAACGACGTCCGATAGTCCCAGCGCTAAAGACAACGCAGCCATAAAAGATTCACCGCCAGAAAGCGTTGCAACATCACGTGTTTTACCGGTATAGCTATCTTCGACGATAAGATCCAATCCTCGTCCCGCTGCACCTTTGAAACCTTCTGTTTTACGCATCAAGATATAACGCCCCTTGCTCATAATACTCAGACGTTGTGACGCTTGAATAAGCACATCATCAAGCAATACACCCAACACGAAGCGATGCAAACTGACACGGCTTCCCGTCTTGCCACTCGCAACGTCATAAAGCGTCCCAAACACTTTGTATTCGTCTTCCAGCTTGATATTTCCCTGATGCAACTTAGCAATGTCCTGCGCCACTTTCGCCAATCGCTCGTAGGCAGAACGTATCGTATCAAGTTCGTTTCTGACGTTATCGTAAGCAGCTTGCGATTCCTGAACAGACAGCTCGAATGTTTCTATATTTGGGCGTTCTACATTATTTAACGCCTCTTTAAGGTCTGATATTGTCTGCTCTTGTTTGATGCGAATTTGGTTGTATTCGTTTATCTGCTGTTGCCAAGCAAAAACTTGCTCGTCACTAGCGCAGCTACTTAGATACTGCTGTTCGTCGTTAAAGTCAGCCTGCGCAAGCGCAAGCACCCATGCATTCTCAGCTTCAATTCGCGCCTTCTCCGCTTCAACACAGGTTTCCTGAAGCGTTTTAAGCTTACTTTGCAGTGCCGAATATTTAAGGCTCAGTGTTTGCTGTTTCTGCTTCGCATTTTCTAGCTGCGTATTCAGCGTTTCAATGTTCTGCTTGATTTGGAGCAGGGCTAATTGTGCCTCCTCGACATTGTGATACTTCGCGTCGATGGACTGCGCGAGCTTTTCAACTCTTGCACTTGTGTCGGTTAATTGGGCTTGTGTCGCAGCGATATGTTGACGCACTTCTGCAATTTTTGCTTCGCCATTTTCACTTCGTTGATTGAGTTCGACAACCGCTTGTTCCGACTTGGCTATATCAATCGCTGACAATTCACGAAGTTTGCTCTCAACAACAGAGAGCTGTTGATTAATCTCGGCAATTTCTACCGTTGCGTTTTTACCTAACTCTAAGACGATCTCATCGATCTGCAATTGCGACTGGCTTAGCTGAGTCTTAAGCTGATTTAATTCAGACTCGCGCTGATTAACATGATGAAGCGCTAGTCTTTCTTGCTCTCTTGCTTGATCGACTTCTTCTTTAGTAATGACGTCTGCTTCAAAAGTCGCTGGTGTTGGATGCTCGCAGCTACCACAAACCGGACATGGCTCGCCTTCTTCTAATTTGGCAGCCAAAATAGCGGCTTGAGCATTGTGCCAGCGTAACGCCAGTGTATCGGCGTATTTTTGCTTTTCGTCTAGTTTCAGTTTCGCTACGTCGACTTCCTTCTGCTTAACATCCATGTGTTTAACGAGTTGAGTGTTGTCTCGGCGTAAACGATCCAACTTAGTGACGTCGACATTTAAGCGCTGCAGACGTGCCAGCTCTGCCTCCAGTACAGGCTTTTCATTAACGGCTATCTTTAAGCGTTCAAGTTCTTGTTGCCCAGCTTGTGCTTCTGCCACCAGCTTTTCTTTATACGCGATGTATTTGGCAAGCGTATCTTGTTGCTGTGTGTTTTGTTGTTGAAGTCCGCTGAGGCCAGTTTCAAGCTCGCCCTTTTCAATTAATTTCGCTTTAACGGTTTCGAGTTGATACTGCTTATCGGTAAGTTGAGGGATCTGCTTTGCGTCCGCCTCAATTTTACTAAGTAGCTGGTTATGCTGCGTGAGCTCTGATTCTGCTTGAGAGCACTCTCGATTTAGTCCCAGGATTTGGTTGTTTAACGTATCAACCTGCTTTCGCGCACTTTGCCAGTTGGCATATGGCAAGTTTAACTTAGCGGCACTGTTCGCCACTTCTAATCGATTAACATTACACTGATGTTGTTCTTGTTGATCTAAGTGCACTTTGAGTGCGTGTTCTGCCGCTTCCAGCTTACTGAATTGCTGCGTAATGAGGAGTGCCTTTTGGTGTTCCTCCTTCGTTGAGGCAAGATCATTTTGCGCTTTCTTCTCTGCTTCAATCGCTTGCTCAAGTGATTGTTTATAGATCGCTTTCTGCTCGCTCAGTTCCTGCTCTGTTGTCACTTCCGCGACCTGCAACGCACCACGAATTTGGTTATCAAACTCACCTTTCGCTTTACTGATTGCGCTGGCTTTGTCTTTTAGAGCGTACTCAATTTTTTTATAGATGTCGGTTTGGAACAATTGCCCAAAAATCTCTTCACGGTCTTTAGAACTCGCGAGAAGCAACTCTCTGAACTTGCCTTGGGGTAATACCATCACCTGCCTAAACTGCGTTTCATTTAAGCCGATAAGTTCAGTGACTTCGGTTTTTACCTGTGCCGTCTTATTGGTAATCAGTGCGTCTTCATCGCCTAGTTGATAGAGCGCTGCGGTATGTTTACGCGTTGTCGTCCCTTCACCACGTGCTTTTGGTGCTTGTTGCTCTGGTGCTCGCACAACTCGGTATATTTTGTCTTGTAGCGCGAACTCAAACTCGACTTCAGTTGGCCTGTCGATTGCGGCAAGGTCACAACGCATTTGCATTCCCTGTCGCTCGTTACTGGTTGTTTCGCCATAAAGGGCAAAGCAAATTGCATCCAGAATTGAGGTTTTTCCCGAACCGGTCGGACCGTTAATCAGAAATAGTGGATGAATTCCCAGCTGAGTAAAATCAATCACTTCTCTATTGGCAAACGGACCAAACGCCTGCATGGTGAGTTTTATTGGCTTCATGTTCGATCCTTATTGCTGGCTAAGCTGTTTAATGATTTGACTGAGCGCTTGTTCTTGTTCGCTGCTAATTTCGTCATTTTGTGCTTCAGCGAAAAAGTCCTTAAACATATCCATCTCACTGCGCGCCAATTTTGCCTGAGCCATTTCTTGCTCTACACCAACCAACATGCCCGGCTTTTCCAGATGCAATACATTTGGATACACTGTTCTGAGCTTCTCCATTGGGTTCAAAATCGCATGTTTATCTTGCAATCGAACCAACAAATAATCATCGGGCTTTGGATCGCGTTGTGCGTTTTCAATGATACTTTGCATTTCGCCTTCTATGATGCGCATTTCGTGGGGCGCACTTAAGTCGATATGCGTGGCTGATTTAAATCCACTTTCGTCTAGCTCGACTAATGTCATACCTTTTCGTTGATGCTGCTCAGAAAAGCTATATTTCATCAGCGAGCCTGAATAGCGAATATACTCCTCGCCTTTCTTTTGTGGCTGATGCAAGTGCCCTAATGCCACATAATCAAACTCAGTAAAATGTTCATGGCTCACTCTGTCTGAGCCACCTATCGACAGCGGGCGTTCAGAATCGGATTCAATCGCACCATCTACAAAGCAGTGGCTCACCAACACATTCTTCTGCCCATCGACAAAATGTTCGCCAATTTTCTGAGCTAAGAACTCGTGCGCTTCATCATGGCTAATTACACTCTGTTTAAAATGGTGTCGTACCACTTCTGGATCGTTATAAGGCATGCCATAAAAAGCCACAGGGCCAATGTCCGAGTCAATCACCACCGGGTTAATCATGTCTTCAAAACTGGATAAGATGTGAAGGCCAGACTCACGCATTCTTCCAGAACCAAAGCCCAATCTTTGCGCTCCATCGTGATTGCCAGGGATAAGAATTATAGGAAGTTTCAGTTCGCCACAGACCTGATTGACGAACGCATTCATCACTTCAATAGCCGCAGTCGGAGGCACAGAACGATCATACACATCTCCCGCGATCACGAGTGCGTCAATTGGATTGACTTCAATGTAAGAAATAATTTGTTCAAGTACCGCTTTTTGATCATCTAGAAGAGAGACGTTGTGAAATTGGCGGCCAAGGTGCCAATCAGAGGTGTGAAGAAACTTCATGCAAGCCCTATGTGATTCTTATCTTAAGGCTGTCTATGATAAACGTCCCCGACGATATCCGCACTGATAAATTCAATAAAGGCGGCGGAAATTGCTCGCCTAATAACTCAGCTTCGATAGAAACAAAAAGAGCCATGTATCTCACATGACTCTCTGATATGGAGGACAACGCTTAGCTCTATCGATAAACTTCGCCCTATCGACAAACAAAGTTCGACAACTTACTTGGCTTTGTTTTTACAACACGCGATCGCTGTCTCAAGTAGTTCCAACGCGCTTTGCTCACATTCAGGAAGCGATGCATCACTTTTCGCAACTGGAGTAACACGATCGCCCCACTTAATGTGTCCTGCGCCCCAAGTCAGACCTGCGCCAAATGCTGCGACCAGTAAGTTATCACCCGGCTTAACAAAACCTTGCTCCAATGCCTCACAAAGTGCGATTGGTACGGTCGCTGCGGATGTATTGCCGTAATTTTGAATGTTTACAAACGCTTTATCTTGCTCAATACCCGAAAGTTCACACAAAGTTTGAATGATACGGATATTCGCTTGGTGCGGAATCACCACATCCACGTTATCTGTTGTTAATTCACTGCGTGTCAGGACATTTTTCGCAGCCGCACCCATACCTCTTACCGCACGTTTGAAGATTTCCTTACCCACAAAGTCGAAATCCCAGTGACCATTGTCTGCTGCGAAACGATCCATTGATGTACCAAACTTTGGTACAGCCAGAATGTCGCGGCCTGCTGCATCACAGCCAAGTTGAGCGTGTTGTAAGCCAACTTGTTGCTCAGTTCTGCTTAGTACTGCTGCACCAGCTCCGTCTCCAAACAAAACGGCGGTATCACGCGCTGTCCAGTCAATATAGAACGACAAACGTTCCGCACCAATAACAATCGCATTTCGATAGTTCCCGGACTGAATCAAACGCGTTGCGGTTTCCAATCCATACACAAACCCTGTACACGCTGCATTAAGATCAAACGCTGCCGCTGCTTTGATACCAAGGTTTTGAGACACTTTAGAGGCAATATTTGGGATGAGTGAATCTGGAGAACAAGTCGCTACAATTAAAACATCGACCTCTTCTGCGCTAATTCCTGCACAAGCGAGCGCATGCTGCGCGGCGACCGTTGCCATGTCTGAAGTTTCCACATGGCTGATACGACGATTTTCAATACCGGTACGAGTTCGAATCCATTCGTCGGATGTCTCAATAAATGTGCTTAAGTCATCATTAGACAAAATAGCTGGTGGTAGACACTTACCCCAGCCTGTAATTTCTGCATAAAAAGTGGTCATTACAAACCTATTACTTCTAGTTTTTCAATCAGTTTATGCAACAAAGTATAACTACCCTTTACCTATGGTGTCATCTAATCGAAAATAAAAAGAATCCATTTAAGTACAAAAACGCAGAGAAAAATCATGTCTACATTCAATACTCGTTGCCCATCTTGCTCCGGTGTTAACCGTGTTCCGACAGAACGTGTGACAGAAAGCCCTAAGTGTGGAAAGTGTCAGTCCCCGCTTTTAGACGGTGCGCCAGTCGAAGGTACCGAGCTTAACCTTGACGCTATCTTACAAAGTGATCAACCTGTTGTGATCGATTTTTGGGCTTCTTGGTGTAATCCATGTGTGGGTTTTGCTCCTGTATTTTCTGACGTTGCAAGCGAGCGTTCACAAAACGTACGATTTGTAAAAGTTGATACAGAGTCTCAACAAAATTTAGCCGCTAAATATCAGATTAGAAGCATTCCAACCATTATGGTATTTAAACATGGAAAAAGAGTGGACATGATTAACGGTGCTTTGCCAAAAAGCCAGTTTGATCAATGGTTAAATCAAGCTTTAACAAAATAGAAACCTAAATTTATATAAGCCCTAACCACTATTTTTTTAGGGCTTTTTCCTTCGTTTTCAAGCAATCCATGACGATAAATAGTTTTTATCGATAAGAACAAAAGTTTTCATTTTACCTTCTCCTAATTTGAAGCCATATTCCATCCAAAACCCGTTCATTTTTATACCAATCTAGGTTCGTTATTCGTTTGTCGGATAAGCAGGATAAATCGCTAAAAACTAGGCATGGAGTAAAGCCGACTCGCAGTTCTCATTCACGTTGATACATTTCGTCAACGTTGTTGTGTTTGCGGTGATTTTTTCCGACTGATTTAACGCAGCCTGACTTTGATTGGTGTTATTTACATTCAACATCTTGAGGCTACGACGTTGGAAAACACGCTTGATCCTGCACCACGCATTTCGGTACCTGTTATTGCGCTCGCTTTGTATGCGGTGGCATCTGGCTATTTAATGAGTCTAATACCGCTAATGCTTCCACATTATGGGCTGGAATCATCACTTGCAAGTTGGCTCGCCAGTGCATTTTATGCAGGACTGCTCATTGGCGCGATCGGCGTAGAACCCTTAGTAAAAAAAGTTGGGCACAAAAATGCTTTTGTGCTTTGCCTTACTGCTTTCATTTTTACGATTATGGCGCTGCCCGCTTTTAGCATTGCACCGGTATGGTTGGTCTCTCGCTTTATTGCGGGCGTTGCCGTTGCAGGCGTGTTTGTGATTGTTGAATCTTGGCTATTACATGGTGATAAATCTGCTAGGGCAAAGCGTTTAGGGCTGTATATGGGTGCACTGTACGGCGGCACATCCATTGGGCAACTTGGGATAGGTGTACTAGGCGTCACTGGTGGCGTGCCTTTTATTTCCATTCTGACTGTGCTCCTCATTGCCATCGTTGTATTAATGTTTGGCAATAGTGATCAACCTGAGAGTGAAGAAAGCACCCCTCTATCATTTAAACAAATGAGCAAGCTCAATCATGCCGCAATCATCGGTTGTGTGGTGTCTGGCTTAACTTTAGGGGCTATTTACGGTTTGATGCCTTTAGAACTTACCCAGCGTGGTGTTTCGCACGATAACCTAGGAAGCCTAATGGCACTGATCATTCTTGGTGGAATGGCAGTACAACCTATTGTGCCGTGGATGTCTAAGTACTTTGGACGTATCTTCTTAATGGCCATTTTCTGCTTGCTTGGCGTTGCGGCTATCGCCGTTATTGCAGAAGAGAATAGCATCAACTTTTTAGCTGCTGGGCTGTTTTTACTGGGCATGGCCGTGTTTGCTCTCTACCCGATAGCAATAAACCTTGCATGCGATAAACTCGAAGCTAACTATATTGTCTCAGCGACACAGGTGATGCTGTTTAGTTACAGTATTGGCTCTGTGGCAGGCCCTGTTATTGCTGATTTGTTTATGGACAGCCAACAAGGGTTTATGGGGTATTTATTTGCAACGCTGCTCGCGACATGTGTCTATATGTTGCTTGCAAGTATCAAAACCAAACGTCAAGCCGTTGCTGGTGAATAACAACAAAAGGGAGAACATTGAGTTCTCCCTTTTCACCTTAAACAGCGCTATTGTTTTGGGCGACTGTTTTGCCTTTTTGAACGGTTAGATTCATTTCTTGGTGGCTTATCCGGCACCGCTTTACGTTCAAGAATTAAATGCCTTATAGACAAGATCGGGTGAGGCAACAACATTCTCGGGCCTGCATATCGCATGACCGCTTTCATCGCAGCTTTAGGCTCTGGTTTATAGCAGTGGATTGGGCATTTATTACACGTAGGCTTAATCTGACCATAAGGGCATCGATCTAATCTAACTTCTGCATAAGCGAGCAGTTCTTTACACTCTTCACACAACTCCTCTCTAGAACCATGATGGTCACGGCAATAGATGTACATCATCGCGCAAACCGTCTTGTGCTCCGTCAACAACTTACCAGTGAGTATATTGCTATGGATATGATGCATCATTGGATGAACCTCTACTGAAACAACCGTTTTCGAATTGTATCCCTAACCCCACCGCCAAGTTAAGCCTTAATATCTTTTGCGCCTCGACTCTGCTTATCACCTACACTTACTTTATTACGGACATCGGATACTGACATTAGGAGGCTAAGAATGCGTTCTCTGTTGTTCCTAATACTCATGTTGATGAATCCGATCGCCTGTTACGCCTACCCTTCGTACTCAAGCCACTGGGCGCATAGAAGTGTTATCTATTTTGCACCTAGCAACGACGAACACGTAAAGCAGTTCTTACTTGAAGCTCTGATTAATGACTGCGAGCTCTCTGAACGTGACATTGTCACACTGGTCATTACAGCGGATGGTTTTACCGCTCCCAGTTGGGTTAAAGAAGAGTTTAACTTGCGAAGAATGTTCAAGATATATCGTATTGCACCCAGTGAACATACAGCCGTACTGATTGGCAAAGATGGTATAGAAAAGCTTCGTTGGGGCAAAAAAACGGACTGGCGATACGTTTTGAAAACAGTCGATTTATCACCTGCTCGTCAGCAAGAGAAATCAAGTAATACCAGTCCATGTTCAATCTAGAGACATACATTCAGACAAAATCAAAGAAAAGCCCATGACACTCAAATTCCAATCGAAGCAAATAATCACTCCGGAATCAGACTTACCTTATTTGTTTTGTCAGTACCTATTAGAGCAATTCGAGTATTCAAGAAGATTAGAAGAAGGCGTCATTGCAGGAGTCGAACCAGAATACCTCCACCAATACCGCGTATCTCTACGTCGTTGCCGCTCACTGACAAAATTACTCAAAATGTTACTTTCACCTTTCGAGTTTTCTTTGATGTCAAAACATCTTGTCACTCTCATGAAGCCAACTAACCTGCTCCGAGATCTAGATGTGTTTTTGCTGACTCAACAGAACTACATGTCTGAAGCATCACAGCATCAGCAAGCGATAGAAGATTTGTTTCAAGACATCAAAAAGCAAAGATCGGAAGAGCATAAACACGTACAAGATTGGTTAGCGAGTAAGAACTATCTGGCCATTTGCATCATATTACATAACAGCCTGAAACGATCGGTATCGTCAGATTTCAATGCCGAGCCTGTCGAAACAAAACCTTTTGCCGACAATCAAATTCTCACTCACTTACAAAAAGTGATGAAACAAAGCAAACCGTTAAACAAACACTCCCCAGACTCTTCCGTTCACAAAGTACGAATCCAATGTAAGAAATTACGCTATTTGATGGAATATTTTGCCCCTCTTTACAGCGACCCGAATCATCAAGAAAACGTTACCATGCTTAAGTCACTGCAAGATAAGTTAGGCGATTTCAATGATGCCTCTACTCAACTCGAACACTTTACGCAGCTGCTCCAATACGAAACAGACAGTAAAC
The DNA here is from genome assembly GCF_024582835.1 of Vibrio japonicus. Lineage (NCBI taxonomy): Bacteria > Pseudomonadati > Pseudomonadota > Gammaproteobacteria > Vibrionales > Vibrionaceae > Vibrio > Vibrio japonicus. The sequence continues at coordinate 1,285,933 of NZ_CP102097.1, read as the reverse complement.
AGATCAAAAATAAACAGCGTAAAAAAGCGCTCAAATACCTAGTTAATTCGACTCAAGAGTGCCACTCAGCAACGCGAAAATCTGCCTTGAAACAAATCAAATTGTTCAGACGTTTTGCTACTGACGGCAAAGCTTACCTTCCCTATTCTTAATATGATCGAGAAGATAGTGTAGTGAAGAAATTTAGGTGGAATGAAAACAAAAAAACCAGCACTAGGCTGGTAAACAAAGAATGGAGGCGCGTCCCGGAGTCGAACCGAGGTCCACGGATTTGCAATCCGCTGCATAGCCACTCTGCCAACGCGCCTTACCAAATTGTTTGATGGTGCCCCGGGCCGGACTTGAACCGGCACAGCGCGAACGCCGAGGGATTTTAAATCCCTTGTGTCTACCAATTCCACCACCAGGGCAACGCAATCATGCGATGGTAACACCACCTCGATACCTTATAGGGGGAGTATCGAGCTCTTACGACTTTCGCCGTGAGAACGAGGCGCACTTTAACCTATTCATATTAACCGTCAACTAAAAACTTATCTTTTTGATTTGATTGGTTAAAAATTACGCCACACCGTACATCCAGCAGGCAATTCGGGCAAGGGTTGTACACTGACTTATCAGCGACAAAAAATACAAGTTGGGTTCATGGGTGGACATACGGCCCAAATGAATATTGCAAAATGTTGGACGCTGCTGCCTCGCTATCGTAAGGTATCTCCTGAAAGCTTCAATGGATAAAGAATCAAAGAGTACTTATGAAACTGAGTGTACCAGAAAATTACCAGCCACTACTGGGCCTGCGCGATACGGAAGTCGCAATTAAAAAGCTTAAAGACTATTTCGAAAATGCTTTAGCTTACGAACTCTATCTGACCCGGGTTTCAGCTCCGCTGTTCGTCAAACCGGAAACTGGCTTGAACGATAACCTGAGCGGTACCGAGCGTCCGGTGAATTTCGATTTGCTTGACGACAATGGCGCCAATGTAGAAGTTGTACACTCACTGGCAAAATGGAAACGGATGGCGCTGGGACGCTATGGTTTCCAAAAAGACGAAGGCCTGTACACTGACATGAATGCCATCCGCCGGGACGAAGAGCTGGACAACACCCACTCCATCTACGTCGATCAGTGGGATTGGGAGAAAGTTCTCGATAAGTCAATGCGTCATGAAGACTATCTGAATACAACCGTAGAAAAAATCTACAACGCATTTCTTAAGACAGAAAACCACATCTATCAGGAATATCCGGTATTGCAAAAACGCCTTCCACCGAAGGTAACCATTATCACCTCACAAGAGTTACTGGAAAAATATCCGGACCTGACACCCAAAGATCGGGAAGATGCTATCTGTAAAGAGCATGGCGCGGTATTTATCCGCAATATCGGCCATACCCTGTCAAATGGTGAAAAACATGACGGGCGCGCACCGGATTACGATGACTGGAACCTGAACGGCGATCTGTTGTTTTGGAACCCGGTCCTGAACAGCTCGCTGGAGCTTTCTTCTATGGGTATTCGAGTCTGTGAAGAAAGCCTAGCAGAGCAGTTGGCCATTGCCAGCTGTGAAGATCGCGCCTCACTACCATTCCACCGCATGGTTCTGGATAAGTCACTGCCTTATACCATCGGCGGGGGGATCGGTCAGTCGCGCATTTGTATGTTCTTCCTGCAAAAAGCACACGTCGGCGAAGTGCAGTCTTCTATCTGGCCAGATGAGATGATTGCCGAGTGTGAAGCCAACAAAATCATCCTGTTATAATCTCTGCCTAAAAATTTAGACAGTATACAAAAGCCCCGGCATTTCTGCTGGGGCTTTGCGTTTTAAGCGATACGGAACGTGCCCTACTGGGTTGAAAAGTCCGCCACTTAGCACAACAAACATAGCGTAAGTCTCACCAACCTGAGCATTGTCATTTCTAAGGCTTACTTTCCCAGAAGATTCCCCCTTCTCTTGTTGGCTTCTTGATTCAGTTCCATCGATTTAAGCAACATTAAGGCCACTAAAAGTGCAGTCGATCATTTTAAAACGCATTTGATGATCAACTGCCAGAAAACCACAAATGAACCTTGTTACACATTATTACAACCAAGTACACTCAGCTTGCCCTATTAATAAAAATATAAATGCATATGGAGACGTTATGCTCTTAAAGAAAACTCTACTTTCAATGACCATTGCTGCCGCTATGCTTGCTCCTAGCATGCAAGTCGTCAGTGCCCCACTTCAACTGAATGACTACGTGGCATCGCAAAACCATGTTCCAGCGACCAATGCGTGGCTAGAAGTCGACTTAAGCCAATTCCGTCAAAACATTGAGCAATTCAAAACCCACATGGATAGCAAAACCAAAATCTGTGCTGTGATGAAAGCCGATGCGTACGGTAATGGTATCCAAGGTTTAATGCCAACCATTCTGGCGCAGCAGATCCCATGTGTGGCGGTTGCGAGTAACGCAGAAGCGCGCGCTGTACGTGAGAGCGGCTTCAAAGGGCAACTAATGCGTGTTCGCTCTGCTGAGATTTCAGAAATTGAAAGTGCTCTTGACCTAGATATGGAAGAACTGATCGGCAGTGCTGAACAAGCTAAAGCACTGTCTGAGCTTGCGAAAAAATCGCAAAAAGAGATCAAGGTTCATATCGCGCTAAATGACGGTGGTATGGGACGCAACGGCGTCGATATGACGACTGACGAAGGCAAACAGGAGGCGGTTGAAATTGCTAAGCAGGCAGGTGTAAACATTGTCGGTATCATGACTCACTTCCCTAACTATAATGCGGATGATGTGCGTAAAAAGTTAGGATCATTTAACACTAACTCTGCATGGCTTATCGATAATGCTGAGCTTAAGCGTGAAGATATCCTACTTCACGTTGCTAACTCTTACACTGCTTTAAACGTGCCTGAAGCGCAGTTAGATATGGTGCGTCCAGGTGGGGTTTTATATGGTGATCTGCCAACCAACCCTGAATACCCTTCAATCGTTTCGTTCAAAACTCGTGTCGCTTCGCTGCACGATTTACCAAAGAACAGCACGGTTGGTTACGACAGCACCTACACAACCACCAAAGACAGCCTTATGGCTAACCTTCCTGTGGGTTACTCAGATGGCTACCCAAGAAAAATGGGTAACAAAGCAGAGGTTATCATTAATGGCCAACGCGCTAAAGTTGTCGGCGTGACATCAATGAATACCACCATGGTTGACGTGTCAAACATTGAAGGCGTGACGCCGGGTTCTGAAGTCATTTTGTTTGGTTCACAAAAAGACAACACCATTTCTACCGCAGAAATTGAACAAAATTCAGATGTCATTTTCCCAGAGCTTTATACGATTTGGGGAAATTCTAACCCGCGTGTATACGTTAAATAACGCGTCCCCGTTTGGTAATGCGCCAAACTGAATAACACCCACAAAGCGGGCGATTTGCTCGCTTTTTCGTGTTCTGAACACTGAAGCCTCTTTTGAGATAGCAGAAACCCGCCTAACTAACCACACCATCAATGACCCATCTGTTTGCGTTTTTGACTTAATTTTCCATACTTTAAGTATCTAAATATCGTCCACTTTCATTAACGTACAAGGTCGCCCTTGGCGCAGTGGAGTCACTCAAATGCTAGATCAAATCATTTCCATCTTAGAATTGACCTTGTTCACATTCAATGACCGGCCTATTACTGTTTGGGCAATTTTGATGATTCCGACGTGGTTAATTATCAGCCTTTGGGTAGCGAGGATCACTATTAAAACCATCGCTTCTAGAATGGTGAAAGCGGGTAAAGATCCAAACATCGTCCTGCTTGTAGAACGGATTTTGTATGTCATTACGTTGACGGTGATCTTTCTTACCACCCTATCAATGGTCAATATTCCAATTACCGCGTTTGCCTTTTTATCTGGTGCCATAGCGATTGGCTTTGGCTTCGGTGCGCAGAACATAATTAATAACTTTATTAGTGGTTGGATTCTCATCGGAGAAAAGCCAATCAGAATCGGAGATTTTCTGGAAGTAGACAATGCCAAAGGGACGGTGGAACAGATTAATACCCGTTCGACCCGCATTCGAAGAGTCGACGGTGTACACATGCTAATCCCAAACAGTAAGCTGCTGGAAAATACCGTCATCAACTGGACCTTGAGAGATAAACTCATACGCGGTTCAGTCAAGGTCGGCGTTGCATACGGTAGCGATGTACAGTTAGTCAGCACTTTAATGCTAGGCATCACTGCCGGGCAAGAGCAAGTTTTGAAACACCCTCCACCAGAAGTCTCCTTTCAAGACTTTGGTGATAACTCGCTCGTTTTTGAATCGTTCTTTTGGATTAATTCGTCCGCTGATGGTGGTATACGTCGTGTTAGTAGCGCAATTCGTTTTGAAATAGACGCATCGTTTAAAGCGCATAACATTGAAATCGCCTTTCCTCAGCGTGATGTCCATATTGATGGCGCTATTCAGATAATGAGAGGAAAAAACACCAAATGACCGGATCAAGACCAAAAAAGCATCATCCGTTCATCCTGTTACTTTTCTTTCTCTTCACTATTTTTTTCCATCGATTTAAACAAACCTTCCATCATGGAAGTCGGCATCGGGAATAGAATGGTAGAGCTTTTTTCTGCGGCAATTTCTGTCAGTGTTTGCAAGTAACGTAGCAAGATAGCGTTGGGCTCTTCCGCTAATCGACTGGCGGCTTCTACGAGCTTTTGTGACGCTTCCATCTCACCGGATGCATGGATAACCTTCGCCCGACGCGCCCTCTCTGCTTCCGCTTGGCGAGCAATAGCACGTATCATAGATTCGTTTAAGTCCACATGTTTAATCTCAACATTGGAGACTTTGATCCCCCACCCATCAGTCCGGGAATCTAAGATCTCTTGAATATCGGCATTGAGCATTTCTCGGTTCGCTAGCATCTCATCGAGCTCATGTTGACCCAATACCGAACGTAGTGTGGTCTGAGCAAGTTGAGAGGTCGCTTGGAGATAGTTCTCCACGTTAATGATGGCTTTTTGTGAGTCGATGACTCGAAAATAAATCACAGCGTTAACGCGTACAGACACATTATCTCGGCTGATGACATCTTGGCTCGGTACATCCATAACGACAGTCCGCAAATCCACACGAACCATCTGTTGAATAACCGGGATAACGATGATCAAACCCGGGCCTTTAACCTTTTGGAATCGGCCAAGAAAGAAAATGACGCCTCGCTCATACTCACGCAAAATGCGGAATAAGCGCATGGCTATGACAACCACTAACACCGCGATTAGCAACGGTGTAAGCAGCTCCGTATTTACTGGAATTTCAGGCATTGTCTTCACTCCTTGGCACTTTTTTTACCTTTAATGTCAGCCCATCGACCGATTCAATACTGACTTTTTCACCTTTGTTAACTGGATGATCACATCTCGCCTCCCAGCGTTCACCCTCTACGTGAACAAATCCATGGCGATTAAAATCGTTCAAAACGATAGCTTCGTGGCCAATTAACGCTTCTTCACCACTAACAACCTGTTTATGGCGCAGTTTCATTAGCATTTTAAGTATGAATACAATCAGTGCTGCTGAAGCAAAGGCAATGGAATAAATCAGGGACATCGACACTCTTAACTCTGGCAAATCACTGTCAATTAAGAATACAGAGCCAAGCACAAACGCGACAATTCCCCCAGCACCGAGAATGCCGAAACTAGGGATCAGAGACTCAGCAATAAATAGCGCGATCCCGAGCAGTATCAGCCCTAAACCGACGTAATTCACAGGCAATAACTGGAAGGCATACAGGGCGATTAACAGACAGATTGCACCTGTAACACCTGCAACACCAAAGCTTGGGCTATAGAATTCGAGAAGCAAACCATACACGCCGATCATCATCAGGATATAGGCCACGTTGGGATCGGTAATGGTAGCGATAAATTTATTGCGTAAATCTGGCTCGCGCGGTTCTAATGTCGCACTGGCAAGCTCCAATACCACATCTTGGTTATCAATTTTCGTAACGGTGCCGTCCAACTTGGTGAGCAATTCTTGTGGTGACTCCGCCATCAGATTAATCACGTTGAGTTCTAATGCTTCATTGGCTGAAAGCGTTTCAGCGTCACGCACCGCTTTCTCTGCCCACTCGACATTGCGCCCACGTAACTGAGCCAAAGAGCGAATATAAGCGATCGAGTCGTTCAGGATTTTCTTTTCCATCGCGGTGGGTTCACTAGGCTTCTCTTTTTGCTGGTCCCCTCCCGGGGTAACACCACCAATTTGTACCGGAGTCGCAGCCCCTAGTGTCGTTGCCGTTGACATGGCTGCGATATGGCAAGCATAGAGAATATACGTCCCAGCACTGGCAGCACGCGCACCAGGCGGATGGACCAAACATAACACCGGAACTTTTGAGGCTAAGATATGTTGGTTGATGTCTCTTAGGCTAGAACTTAATCCACCGGGGGTATCAATGGTAATAATGATTGCAGGAGAGTGGCCGATGACATTGACACGTTGGATTTCTTTAATCACATAATCCCCTACAGCAGGGCCAATAGCACCACTGATGAAGATGACTGGAACGGTTGGAGAAGACGCCTTGTTTACTTCTGTCGGCTCAGCCGTCGCCAGTGCGAATAAACTTAGTAGCGCGAAAGTGAGCCCTACTATCACCCGACGATACATACTTAGTTCCGGTTTAGGATCTACTAATAAGTGTAGTTGAAATAAATCGCCGACGATTTGAAATGCGGTTTAACTTGGCTAAACAAAAGGGAAATACAGATAACTTAGAGAAAGGCGTAAGCGTGAATGGTAAAGCTCAGATACAAAAAAACCAGCATAAAAGCTGGTTCTGTGTAAATCATGGAGGCGCGTCCCGGAGTCGAACCGAGGTCCACGGATTTGCAATCCGCTGCATAGCCACTCTGCCAACGCGCCATACTGATTTAATCTTTAGAAATTGAGATGGTGCCCCGGGCCGGACTTGAACCGGCACAGCGCGAACGCCGAGGGATTTTAAATCCCTTGTGTCTACCAATTCCACCACCAGGGCACACAAATTTCTTTGTGATGCCGTTTAGTACGATAAACACCATCTAAAATTTTAACGAAAGAATGGAGGCGCGTCCCGGAGTCGAACCGAGGTCCACGGATTTGCAATCCGCTGCATAGCCACTCTGCCAACGCGCCTTTTCTTTCAACGCTTTAGGTTACCCACCGTTGCGCTCGCTGCATACTTTACGGATTGAGCGTTGAGAGTCAAACAAAAATCCAAAATATTTATTCGTTTGCTGAGAATTACATCAAATAGCCGCATGTTTGATCTAATGTGCTAAATTTTGTACGCGGCTGTTACGCTAATCCCAACGACACACGTTCGTACTTAGGTAATTTACTGACGACCAACTTGTACGACTGCTCTGAAAGATCGCGAATCAGACCATCATCCACATCGCCCGGGTAGTAAACTGTAATCCAGTGTCGCTTGTTTGTATGATAGCCAGGAGTAATATCGACAAATTGAGAGGTCAGGACTTCGCCATCTTCCGGCTGCACTTTTAACGTGACATATTCACGCCCTTCTCTTTCAGCCAGAATGGCGAACATCTTGCCTTTAACCTTAAACACTAGGGCTTCAGGCCCAAAAGGAAAACCAGACTCTGCACCTATATAAGTATCCAGATATTCTTCTAGCTCTTTATTTGTCATTATTTGCTCCTAGCTTTTCGAAGCCTAAAACCTATTTGGCTTTCAGTGCCTCGCTTTCGAACTGAACGCCATCCCAACCAAATTGAATAAAGTTGCGAATGTTGGCGTGATCATCACCTTGCGGGTTATTCAGTACATCTTCACGGTAAAACGCACCAAAACAAGCCAATGTTTCTTCAGCGGAAAGATCATTAAGTTTTGCAAAGGCAAAAATCTTACAAGATCCATTGTTTTGGTTCGCTTCATTTGATGTATTGCCGTTGGTGAAAGCGGTCGGCGTGAAATCATAATTCGCATCGATCGTTGCGATTGTTTGGCTGAACTCAATATCTTGTGGGTGAGTTTTAAGTTGCGATATAAACGTGCTCAATTCCATTTACTGTAGTCCCATATAAAAATAATGATTTGAAAAGAGTGAGCTAGTCTATGATATTGAACCACAGATAAAAAGAGCCAAACATCGATTTGTCTGATGCCTAAGGGATGTTAAATTGCTTTCACCGCTATAAAGGCGGCACTACATATGGATGCCACCATCAATTTCGAAAACACGTGCGTTCACGTATTCATTCTCAAAAAGAAATTTCACGGTATTCGCTATCTCTTCTGGTGTTCCTAATCTGCCTACAGGGACCATTTTTTCTAGGCGTTCTCTCGCTTCTGGCTTCATTTGTTCAGTCATAGCGGTTTTTATTACGCCCGGTGCAATGGCCACTGCGCGAATGCCAAATCTCGCCAGTTCTTTTCCCCAAGTCGCCGCCAAAGTCGCTACCGCCGCTTTCGATGCAGAATAGTTACTTTGGCCGATATTCCCTGCTCTTGAGACACTGGAGATATTCACAATGAGCCCTTTACGTTGGGTGTTGATCATCTGCACGGCCGCTTCTCTACCACACAGAAATGTCCCTATCAGGTTAACGTTGATCACCGCATTAAATTGCTCTAACGACATTTTTGTCATTTCACCGTCTTTGACTTTCACCAACAACCCGTCTCGTAAAATTCCGGCGTTATTGATTAGGCCGTCAAGTTGACCAAAATCATTCGCAATGTCAGAAAACACCTGTTCGACCTGCGCTTCGTTCGTCACATCCACAGGATAGCAAAGCGCTTTAACACCCATCATATGACACTGCTTTTGCGTAGACTCTAATGCCTGTTCATTAACGTCAAGTAAGGCAAGTTCCGCTCCTTCATGCGCTAATGTTACCGCCATCATTTGCCCTAGCCCTTGTCCTGCGCCAGTAATTGCAATCACACTCTGTTTCAAATCCATTTACGTTCGCCTTTGTCTAAAAACTCACTATTTTTTGGACTGATAAAACTCAAATAGGCTGGAAAAGTCTCGTTCTTCATTTCCATTTGCATTGTGAAACGCATAAAGGTTTCGCGCTAATGATCCCATAGGAACGGAAGACTGACTTTTAGCCGCCGCATCCAATCCAAGCCCTAAATCTTTCAGCATCAATTTACTCATAAAACCCGGTGTATATTGATGGCTCGCAGGTGAATTTTCCATGGCACCCGGACACGGGTTATAGAGCTCTAGTGCCCAATTTCGGCCAGAACTTTGCAGCATGATGTTAGAAAGCACATTCGGATCTAGCCCATTGTCGATACCCAAATTTAACGCTTCACAGGTGCCTGACATCAATATGCCCAGCATGAGGTTGTTACAGATTTTCCCCATCTGACCATCCCCCGCTTTCCCTGCGTGAAAAATATTTTTCCCCATATGTTTAAGAACTTGCTCGGCTTTGGTAAATGCGCTGTCGGTCCCACCGACAATGAACGTCAGCGTACCGGCTTTCGCCCCTGCCACGCCGCCAGAAACAGGCGCATCAACAAACTCATATCCTTTCGTTTCTGCATAAGAGGCCACGATTCGGGCTGATTCAGGGTCTATCGTGGAGGAATCAATCAGGAAGGTATTGTCTTCAATTAAATTAAGTAGCCCGACGCCACCGCTATGATCACCTAAATAGACGGCTCTCACATGCTCTCCCGCAGGCAACATGGTGATGACAGTTTGCGCGCCTTTCACAACCTGTTCAATGGATTCGGCGGGTTTCGCTCCCTTCTCAGCTAACTTTGAAACCGCCTCTTTCACTAAATCAAACACTTGTACCTTAAAACCTGCACTCAGCAAGTTTTCAGCCATTGGTGCGCCCATATTGCCCAAACCAATAAATGCGATGGTGCTCATAGTGATGCCTTCCTTGTTCTGATTTTCCCCGTGATTAGTCGCTCATAACTCGTAACTATTACTACTTACTCGCAGATACTAATAGCAGCTACTAATAATGGCCCAATTGCGATAATGGGTGCTCATCTTCACTCCAAAGTGATTCGAAAAGGTTATCGATCACCGCGATGTCAACTTGTGCAATATTGGCAAACTTCCATTTTGGGCTACCATCTTTGTCAACCAATCGCGCTCGTACCCCTTCCTGAAACTCACCAAGCAAGGCGCATCGAACAGAAAGAGAGAGCTCAAGTCTGAAGCAATCCGCTAATGAGATATGGTGATAGTCAGTCACTTGTCGATAGCATATGTAGGCTGAAATTGGGCTACCCGTACGTAGATTCGTTTTCGCTGTTTCAATCCATTGGCTCCCACCTTCGATAGCGAAAATGCTATCAACGATTTGGAGCAAGCTGTCTCCTTTACTCGCCTCTTGAATTGGAGTCATATAGGGCAGCATTTGCGGTTCAGGGATCCCGTCAATCACCTCTTCTGACAGGCTTTCCAAAATCTCTGTTACGACTTCATAAGCGTCTTCTACACTTTCCCATTCAGCAACCTGAAGCTGTTCAATTAAGGTAGACTTGTGCTCGGCAAGCACTAAATGGTCGGCAAGGTGCGTCCCAATCGCATCCGTTGCATTAACGACAGCACCCGTTAGGCCAAGAAAGAGTCCGACGCCTTCATCCAGTCGATTCAAAAACCAAGTACCGCCCACGTCAGGGTAAAGGCCAATACTGATTTCTGGCATGGCGATTTTAGATGACGGTGTCACCACTTTATGGCTAGAACCCATATAAATCCCCATACCGCCACCCATGACGATACCTTCACCCCAAGCAATAATGGGTTTGTAATAGGTATGAAGAAGGTAATCACATTCGTATTCAACGCTAAAGAAACGCGTACAGTATTCCTTCGTTTCATCAGGTGTTCGGTCTCGCATTACGTCATGCATTGTTCGCACGTCACCACCTGCACAAAATGCTTTCTCGCCTTGACCTTCCAATAAAATACATACGATGTTCTCGTCATCCTGCCACTGTTCAAATTTGTCCTTAAGTAGCTGGATCATATCGAGAGTGAGTGCGTTGAGTGCCGCAGCGTTGTCCAGTGTGGCTACGCCAATTTTATGTTCGCTGTCGCTACAGGGCAGCTCTGAAAAATGAACAGTGCCGGTCATACTGCCTCCTATTGAACTTATTTGTTCTTCCATTGAGGTTTCCGTTTTTCGAGAAATGCATTGACGCCTTCTTTTTGATCTTCGGTATCAAACAACCGAATAAACCGTTCACGCTCTTGTACAAGGCCAAACGCAATGGGATGAGTTCTGGTATTTTGAATCAACAATTTGCATGCGCTCACCGACTGAGGTGACTGATTGGCGACCGATTCAGCCAAAGTAATAGCACGTTCAAGTGCTTCTCCTTTTGGGACAACTTCTTCGACTAGGCGAATTTCGTACGCTTTGTCTGCTGATAGCTGCTCGCCGCACAATATGACGCGTTTTGCCCACCCTTCTCCAACCAATGCGGTAAGGTTTTGCGTACCACCTGCACATGGCAACAAGCCGACTTTCGCTTCTGGCAGTGCGAGTATCGCTTGCTGTTCTGCAATTCTGATGTCACACGCTAACGCGACTTCTAATCCGCCGCCCATCGCATAGCCGTTTATCGCAGCGATCGAAACGCCTCGGAATCCAGACAATGCTTCAAAGGCTTCACCAAACACGCGTGACATATCCACGGCCACTTGTTTGTCACCAGAAGCGAACAGTTTCAGCTCTGCGCCCGCCGAAAAAAACTTCTCTCCGTCACCTGTAATGACCAAAGCGTAAATATCGTCGTTGTCATTCAACTGTTCTACAAGTTGTTTCAAGTAGCGTAAACTTTCTGCCGTCCATGTATTCGCTGGCGGATTGTTCATCGTTAGCACGGCGACGTGATTACTGATGTAATAATCAATGCCATTGTTTTGTGTTTCACTCGCAGACATAGCCTTATCCCTTAAATCAGTTCAGCCCCTTCGGTAAGTAGTCGCCTAGCAATAATCAAGCGCATGATCTCGTTCGTCCCTTCCAAAATCTGATGAACGCGGACGTCTCTAAAATAGCGCTCCATTGGGTATTCCTTGATATAACCATAGCCTCCGTAGAGCTGAAGTGCTTGATCACAGACCTTAAAACCTACATCCGTTGCAAACCTTTTTGCCATTGCGCAATAGGCTGTCGCATCCGGTGAGTGCTTATCGAGTTTGCTTGCTGCCAGTCGCACCAGTTGCCGAGCCGCGACCAGTTCAGTCGTCATATCGGCCAGCTTAAATTGTAGTGCTTGAAACTGAGACAAGGGCTTACCAAATTGTCGACGTTCCTGTACGTACTGTGTGGCTTGGTTTAATGCCTGTTGCGCGGTACCAATTGAACAGGTCGCAATATTGATTCGTCCGCCATCCAATCCCTTCATAGCAAAGATAAACCCTTGGCCTTCTTCGCCGAGTAGATGAGTCGTAGGAATGGACACATTCTCAAACGTCACTGCTCTGGTCGGTTGGTTGTTCCAGCCGAGTTTTGGTTCTTTTCTGCCGTACGTGATGCCTTTTGTATCAGCCGGAACGACAAAAGCAGAAATCCCTTTTGCGCCTGAGTCTTGGGTTCGCGCCATGACCACCAGCACATCAGTATCACCCGCACCTGAGATAAAAGTCTTAGACCCATTGAGGATGTACTGATCACCCTGCTTATTTGCTGTGGTCGCTAGCGATGCCGCATCAGAGCCAGCATTAGGCTCCGTTAAACAGTATGATCCCAACCACTCCCCACAAACAAGTTTCGGACAATACGCCTGTTTCACTTCTTCGTTCGCATAACTGGCAATCATCCAAGTCACCATGTTGTGAATCGTCATAAATGCGGTGGTTGATGTGCACCCCATCGCGAGTTGTTCGAAGACAATGGACGAATCTAAACGTGAGAGACCGAGCCCTCCTTGCGCTTCGGGCGTGTATAAGCTCAAAAAGCCCATCTCTCCCGCCTGCTTTAGCACCTCTTTAGGGAAGACGTGTTTTTCATCCCACTCAGCAGCCATTGGCTCCAGTTTCTCTTTAGCAAACTGGTAAGCCGCTTCAGCAAAGGCTCGTTGATCTTCGTTTAATTCAAAGTCCATACCTCCTCCTTATCTCCATTCCTTATCTCAAGTGAATAGTGAGATTCGGACTGGTGGGAATATCGTCATCAAACCACCTTGCCGTCACGGTTTTGGTTTCAGTGTAAAAGCGAACGGCCTGTTTACCGTAAGCGTGGAGATCGCCATAAAAACTGGCTCGCCATCCCGTGAAGGAGAAGAATGGCAAGGGCACGGGAATCGGTACATTGATCCCCACCTGCCCAACGAGTATTTCGTGCTGATATTTGCGTGCCACAGCACCACTTGCTGTAAAAATGGACGTTCCGTTTCCATAGGGATTGTTATTGATGAACACGATCGCTTCATCGAGCGTGTCAACTTCCACGCAGACCAGTACCGGGCCAAAGATTTCTTTCTCATAAATGGACATTTCCGGCGTTACACCACTAAACAAGGTTGGCCCGACCCAGTTGCCGTCGGGAAAGCCCTCAACCTCACAGTGGCTCCCGTCCAATTCGCACACCGCACCTTGCGCTTTTCCTTCCGCGATTAAACTCAATACCCGCGCTTTCGCTTGCTGACTAATTAATGGGCCGAAAGCGGCATTCTGATCGTTCCACGCGCCCGGTTTCATTTTCGCCATCTCTAATTTCAAGTCGGCGATCCACTCTTTGGAACTGCCAACAAATACCGCCACAGAGATCGCCATACAACGCTGCCCTGCTGCACCGACCGACGACCCAACAAGGTTGCTGATCACCTGATTTTTGTTCGCGTCCGGCATCACGACCATGTGGTTTTTTGCGCCAGCGAATGCTTGAACACGTTTATTATGGCTGCTTCCCGTGTGATAGATGTACTGAGCGACTGGCACTGAACCCACAAAGGAAACGGTTTTTATGGAAGGATGTGCCAATAAAAAATCCACCTGTTTTTTACCGCCATGGACGATTTGCAATACACCTTTAGGCGCGCCTGCTTGCTCAAATAGCTCCGCTAAACGAACAGAGGTGAGAGGAACTTGCTCCGAGGGTTTTAAAACGAAGGTATTCCCCGCAGCAATGGCGAGTGGGAACATCCAAAGTGGGATCATCGCTGGAAAGTTAAATGGCGTAATACCGCAGCACACGCCGAGTGGCTGAATGAGAGAATAGGTGTCGATGTCCGTTGCCACATTTTCAACGGTCTCTCCCATCATGTTGCTGGCAATATTTGCGGCCTGTTCTACGACCTCAATGCCTCGCCACACATCCCCTTTTGCGTCTAAAGTGATTTTACCGGTTTCTTGAGACAGCAATTCTGCCAGCTCGTCATGGTGTTCTTTAAGTAACTGTTGGTAGTTAAGCATCACTCTGGCACGGTCAGACACCGCGACTTGCTTCCAACTCGCGAAGGCTTTTTCTGCGCTTGTGATTGCGCGTTGCATTTCCGCATCAGTCGCACACGGTAAACGGGCAATTGTCTGATTTGTTGCAGGATTGGTGACGTCAATCCAATCGTTTGATTCCGACTGACAAAACTCACCATCAATGAAAAGAGGGACTGACTGAGTCATAATGATTTCCTTTTCAATTTACAATGGGATCTCTTTTTATACTGGGATCTCAATGCCAATTGCGGTTGCTTCACCACCACCGATACATAGCGACGCGATACCACGTACCACACGCTTGCGGTTTGAATCGTCCTCAACATCTAAAGCCTGTAACTGCCGCAAACTGTGAATGAGCGTCACCAATATCCTCGCGCCACTGGCACCAATGGGATGGCCTAATGCACACGCGCCGCCTTTAATGTTCACTTTCTCACTGTCTAAACCAAGGTGCTTAATCGCTATTTGAGTCACCACAGCGAATGCCTCGTTGATCTCCCAAAGATCGATGTCATCAAGCATCCAATCCAGATCTGAAAGAAGCTGCTCGACGGCATAAACTGGCGCTAATGTGTATTCATCGGGTGCTCTCGCATGAGTAGTGTGGCCTTTGATCACAGCAATAGGACTTAATCCTAGGTGGTGTCCATATTCTGGCTCGACCAGCAACAGGGCAGCCGCACCATCAGAAATGGCGCTAGAGTTCGCCGCCGTCACAGTACCGTCGTGAGAAAAGGCAGGTTTGAGGTTGGGAATCTTATCCAGAACAATCGTTTTGGGGTGTTCATCGTAGTCCAGTAATTCGCCCGACTTAAGCGTGAGTGGTTCGATCTCTTCCTTAAACAAATCTCGGCTTTGCGCTTCTCGCACTCTCTGCACAGACAAGGTTGCCCATTCATCCATTTGCTCCCGAGAAAAATCGAGTTTGTCAGCAATTTGTTGAGCATAGACACCCATCAACTTGCCTTCGTAGGCGTCTTCTAAACCGTCGATAAACATGTGATCGTATGTTTTCTTATGACCCATACGCATGCCTGAACGAGCCTCTTTCAATAAGTAAGGGGCGTTTGTCATGCTTTCCATGCCACCCGCAATGGCGCATTTAAACGTCCCTGCATTGATGAGATCCGCGGCTAACATGACCGACTTCATGCCCGAGCCGCACACTTTATTGATTGTCGTACAGCCAGCAAAACTATGTATACCCGCTCCGAGGGAGGCTTGACGAGCGGGCGCTTGACCACAACCCGCAGGTAATACGCAGCCCATGTAAACTTCATCAATGTGCTTGGCGGATAACCCTGACGCTTCAATGGTGGCCTTGATCGCAGCAGCTCCAAGTTGAGGTGCAGAAAACTCTGACAATTGCCCTTGAAAGCGCCCAATAGGCGTTCTTTTGGCGGCTACAATCCAGATATCTTTGGCTTGCATAACGTGACCCTCATAAGAAATTACAGCAGCATGAGTTCTGTTTCTCCCACGGATGCCTTGCAGTGACATCGACCACTCTGTTTTAGAAGCTGCTGTGCTTTTCCATAGCTGTTTTCTTGACGTTTACGTAAGCATAGCACTAACCTTAATTTAATTAGAAATAAACACATTTATTACATGGTTTATTTCTAATTCAGCCCTTGCCTTAAGTTGTAGTCCTCTTGTTAGGGGCCTGTCTATGGAGGGAATGATCAAGTGGAAACGTTCAAAATCAGTGAATTAGCAAAAGAGTTTGATATTACAACTCGGAGTATTCGCTTCTATGAAGACATGGGGCTTATTGAGCCGCAACGTAAGGGAAACATGCGTATCTATGCGCGCAGAGACAAGACCCGACTCAAATTGATATTACGTGGTAAACGACTGGGCTTTTCACTGGCAGAGATTAAAGAGTTGTTCGCCCTGTACGACATGGATCAAAGTGACAACCAACTGTTCAAAATGTTGAACATCATTGATGAAAAAGAAGCGGTGCTCAAACGTCAATTAGAAGACATCAGCATTGTTTTAGGCGAGTTATCAACGGCTCGTGAGCGTTGTAAAGAAGCGCTTAGGCTGAGTCAATCCAAACACACATAAACTTGCGCACATATATTAAGTCTGCCTCGGTGACCAATTCATTACCATTCAGACTAACCGCTTCTTGGGAGGCGCTATGTTAGCTCAATATATTCCGCTCAACTTCGGGCTCGGTGAGTCCATTGATATGCTGCGAGATCACGTCAACGCGTTCGCTCGTGACAACATTGCCCCTATTGCTGACCAAATTGATCTCGACAATCAGTTCCCCAACCCACTGTGGCCACTTCTTGGTGAGATGGGTTTACTGGGGGTCACGATTGGAGAGCAGTACGGAGGCGCTGAAATGGGCTATTTGGCGCACGTCGTCGCAATGGAAGAGATCAGCCGTGCGTCTGCCTCCGTAGGTCTAAGCTATGGCGCTCACTCCAATCTGTGTACTAATCAAATTTATCGAAACGGTTCGGATGAACAAAAAGCCAAATACTTGCCTAAATTGGTGGATGGATCATACATAGGCGCACTCGCAATGAGTGAAGCCAATGCAGGATCGGATGTGATTAGCATGCAGCTTAAAGCCACGTTAAAAGATAACCATTACCTGCTTAACGGTTCAAAAATGTGGATTACCAACGGGCCCGATGCAGACGTGGTGATTGTGTATGCCAAAACCTCACCGTCAGAAGGCGCGCACGGTATCACCGCTTTTATTGTTGAGAAGTCCTTTACGGGTTTTCGAACCGCCCAAAAGCTGGACAAATTGGGCATGCGAGGTTCAAACACCTGTGAGTTGGTTTTCAATGATTGCCCTGTACCGATAGAAAACGTACTAGGCACCGTTGATAAAGGCGTTCAGGTATTGATGAGTGGCTTAGATTATGAACGTGTGGTTCTGGCTGGTGGGCCTCTTGGCATTATGCAAGCGTGCCTGGATCTCGTGATTCCTTATGTTCATAGCCGCAAACAATTTGGTCGCTCTATCGGAGAATTTCAACTTGTTCAAGCCAAAGTCGCTGATATGTACACAAGAACCAATGCTGCTCGTTCTTATGTATACACCGTTGCCTCTGCCTGCGATCGAGGAGAGGCAAACCGAAAAGATGCTGCGGGCGCCATTCTTTACGCAGCGGAGCTCGCAACCCAAATAGCCTTAGACGCGATCCAATTGTTGGGTGGCAACGGCTATACCAACGAATACCCGGCTGGGCGGCTACTCAGAGATGCCAAACTTTATGAAATCGGCGCTGGCACATCTGAAATACGACGAATGCTCATCGGGCGTGAACTGTTCGATGAATCTAGGTAGAGGACGGTTATGGCGATCATTAAATCTAAAATCAAAACGGATGCCCCACTCTATCTCAAAAATCATCAGACTATGAGTGAACTGGTCAAAAACCTGCGTTCTAATATTGAGTCGATAAAGCTGGGTGGTGGCATCAAAGCGATCGAACGACAAAAACTGAAAGGTAAACTTCCGGTTAGAGAGCGCATTACAACCTTACTGGATAAAGGTTCTGACTTTTTGGAGATCGGCCAATTTGCGGCTTGGCAAGTCTACGACGAACCCATTCCGTGTGCTGGTGTAGTGGCCGGAATTGGGCAAGTCAACGGCATTATGTGTATGGTGATCGCCAATGATCCGTCCGTAAAAGGGGGCACCTACTATCCACTAACCGTGAAGAAACATTTGCGTGCACAGGAGATTGCCGAACGATGCCATCTACCTTGCATTTATCTGGTCGATTCTGGCGGTGCAAACCTACCTCATCAAGCCGAAGTCTTCCCCGACAAAGAGCACTTTGGTCGCATTTTTTTCAATCAAGCTCAGATGTCCGCCAAAGGCATACCTCAAATCGCCGTTGTTTTAGGTTTGTGTACCGCTGGTGGTGCTTACATTCCTGCCATGGCTGACGTCTCTATCATCGTCAAACAACAAGGCACCATTTTTCTTGCGGGGCCACCATTGGTTAAGGCTGCTACGGGTGAAGTAGTCACAGAAGAAGAGCTCGGCGGAGCGGACGTCCACTGCCGAAAATCCGGTGTGGCTGACTATTATGCCGAAGATGAAGCCCACGCGTTAGAACTGGCACGCAAAGCAATGAGCAATACAAACATTGGTGCCGCCCTGCAACCTGATGAGATATCCTCACCGCCCAGATATGGTGCAGAAGAACTTTACGGTGTCGTTAATGCCGATCTCAGGCTTTCATTTGACGTAAGAGAGGTCATTGCTCGTATTGTGGATGGCTCAGACTTTGACGAATTTAAAGCACTTTTCGGCTCTACTCTGGTATGCGGATTCGCGAGAATAGAGAGCAACTTGATCGGAATTGTCGCCAACAACGGCATATTATTCTCGGAGTCGGCACAAAAAGGCGCGCACTTTATTGAGCTATGTACCACCAGAAAAATCCCACTGCTTTTCTTACAGAACATTACTGGCTTCATGGTGGGTAAGAAGTACGAAGAAGGCGGTATTGCTAAACACGGTGCAAAGTTAGTCATGGCTGTCGCGTGTGCCAACGTGCCTAAATTTACCATCATTATTGGCGGCTCTTACGGTGCTGGAAACTATGGAATGTGCGGCCGAGCCTACGACCCTACGATGATCTGGATGTGGCCAAATGCGCGGATTTCCGTGATGGGCGGAGAGCAAGCCGCCGGAGTAATGACACAAGTTAAATGTGAGGTTATAAAGCGGCAAGGTGCAGATTGGGATGAAAATGAGGAACACCGGTTTCATAAATCCATTGTCGATTTGTACAACGCTCAAGGGCATCCACTGTACGCGAGTGCTAGACTTTGGGATGACGGAATTATTGATCCTGCGAATACACGTCACGTGCTCTCCCAAGCATTGCGCGCGGCACTTAACGCACCGATAAAAGATAGCCAATTCGGCATTTTCCGTATGTGATTTCCCATATGTAATTTCCCATTTGTAAAAGGAGCCTACGATGGAAGGAGACATTCACAACGGCGACCTCCTCTGCTCTATAGATAAAAACGGTGTCGCAACATTAACGCTGAATAGGGGCGATCAACTGAACGCCTTCGACGACCATCTGATTCAGTTGTTAATAACGGAACTACACCGCTTATCGGTTGCGGCCAACGTCCGATGCCTAGTGTTACGTGGTAACGGAAATCATTTCTCTGCGGGTGCCGACATCAACTGGATGCAATCAATGGCGACCAAGAATCAAGCCGAGAATCTAGAGGATGCCTCCCAACTTGCCGAATTAATGCACCTGTTAGATTCCTTTCCCCACCCAACCATAGTGTATACACACGGCTGCGCGTTTGGGGGTGCTCTGGGGCTTATTTGCTGTTGTGATATCGCCGTTGCAGATATTGAATCCCTATTTAGTTTAAGCGAAGTCAAACTAGGATTGGTTCCTGCGACCATTAGCCCGTATGTATGCCGAGCTATCGGGGCTCGTAATGCACGCCGATACATGCTCACTGCGGAAAGGATTGGCGCTGAAGATGCGCTAAAAATGGGCTTAATTCACCACATCACCTCACCAAACACGGTTGATGAGGTACTGTCGCAGTTTATTGGTCAAATTCTGGCAAATAGCCCGGCGGCGATGACGAAGGCAAAGGCGTTAATCCACCAATGTACGGAACACCCACTAGACGACGACCTGATCCATTTTACCAGTGAGTTAATTGCGCAGGTTCGTGTTTCCGAACAAGGGCAAGAAGGATTGCGTGCATTTCTAGAAAAACGCACGCCAGTTTGGAAAATTGGAACGAAGGATGATTGATCAGGTAAGGATGAAAAAGCACGTAACGATGAATAAGCAAGTGTTGCCGGAGTTCGTCCACATTGTCGAAGTCGGTCCACGAGACGGACTGCAAAATGAAAGGCAAGTGAGCACCCAAGCCAAAGTCGAGCTCATCGATGCACTGTCAGAATCTGGCCTGAGACATATCGAAGCTGGCGCGTTTGTCTCACCTAAATGGATTCCCCAAATGGCGGATTCACCAGACGTCCTGACTCAGATCCAACGAGCCGAAGACGTTATCTATTCTGCATTAACGCCTAATCGGCAAGGGCTAGAGAACGCAATCAAAGCTAACGCCGATCAAGTCGCGATTTTTACCTCTGCGTCGGAAGGGTTTTGTCAGCATAATATCAATTGCTCAATCGACGAGAGCATAGAAAGATTTAAACCCGTCATTGAGTTAGCGTCACAAAATGGAATCGCAGTCAGAGGCTATCTCTCGTGCGTGATTGATTGTCCGTATGAAGGCGCCACTTCCCCCTCCAAAGTGGTACAGGTGGCGAAAAGACTGTTTGATTTAGGCTGCTATGAAATTTCTTTGGGTGACACAATAGGCACAGGAACGCCAACAAAAGTCGCCAAAATGCTGGAAGCCGTAATGGCAGAGTTGCCAGTGAAAAATCTGGCGGTACACTTTCACGATACATGGGGCCAAGCATTAGCGAACATATACCAAGCACTGATAATGGGTGTGAACGTGATTGATAGCAGTGTTGCAGGCTTAGGGGGATGCCCATACGCTCCCGGAGCCGCTGGCAATGTCGCAACCGAAGACGTCCTATACCTTTGCAACGGACTCAATATTAAAACGGGCGTAGATATCAAAAAAGTCGCAAGGGCTGGCTGGCAAATTAGTCACGAGTTACATCGCCAGCCGACGTCTAAAGTGTCATTGGCTCTAAGGGCACGAGACCGAGAGTGATCGCGGTACGGGTTTATAAGATTGGATAACCAAGCAAGCCATAATAAGCGCAACACCCAACCAGCCGAGCATCGAAATTTTCTCCCCAACCACCACGACCGCAAATACCGCGGCAACCGCTGGTTCAAATAAGGTCAGCAAACTGGCTTTACTAGCAGCAACCACTTTCAGGCCAAAACCAAAACAAGCGTAGCCAACAAACATGGGGATGAATGCCATATACAGCACAACATAAGTGTTGATTGATGTTTCGAACAAATTACCGCCAGTGAAGACAAGCGAAGGCAGCAATATAAGTGCACCCGTGCCGAAAATGCTCCCCATGGCCGACTTTGAGCTGACTCCGTGGCTTATCAGTTCCTTGGCCGCCCACGCATACAGTGCGTAAGTCAACCCAGCTATCAAGCCCAATAGAATCCCTAAGTACCGCGAAAGGTCGTCCCCATCTGCGTTCGAAGACGGTTCAGAAAAAGTTAGGAAGGCGATCCCTACTGTTCCCAAACTAAGGCTGTATACCCAACGTCGGTCAATATTATGTTTTATGCTAAACAGCCGCTCCAGCACAGCAACAAAAAACGGCGCACTGGCAATAGAAACCACCGTACCAATTGCGACACCGGACATTCTCATTGAGCTGTAAAACGCCATCGGGTAAACCGCCAGTGCCAATGCTCCAGATAAAACAATTCGCCGATGCTTCACCAGTACACGCCTTTCACGTGCGAGGTTTTTGTATGCGAGTAACGCTAGCAGAAGACCGCCAACTCCCATTGAGAAAGCCCCGATGGCTAGTGGGCTGACAGCGGGCGCGAACGAAGCCGCCGTTCCTGTCGTTCCCCACAATAATGAAGCAAATAAAATGGCCGTTATACCAAAACGTTCTGAGTAAGCCGTATTCGTCAATAAAGTCATTTTGTTCCCTAAAACAGCGTTCATCCTGCTAACAAGATTAGCGTCACCAAGTTACTTTAACTTTGCAGATAAGACGGTTTTATTGACTTAAAAGACTGAACTAGCCTCTTAGCTCGCGCGAGGAAACGCCAAAAAATGATGAGAAGCGGCGACTGAATGCAGACAGGTCGCTGTAACCGACTTGCTCCGAGATCAACTGTACTGGCATATCAGTATGTGTCAGTAACGCTTTCGCCTTCTCCATTCTAAGTGCAGTAATGTATTTCAAAACGCTCTGTCCGGTCGCTTCACGAAACACCTTTTTGAATTGCGTCGAGCTTAAACAGGCGATTCTAGCTAGGCCCTCAATCGAAAAGGTAACGGATAAGTCATCTCCGATATGCTGAAGCACCTTACGTATCCTCGGATCTAATTGTTCATCGGCTTGTTGTTGCGCCAACAGCTGGTTAAACATTTGAACCATAGCGTTCTCAATGGTGGTATCAACTCTGTGTTCTAGCTGTTTTTCCACAAAAGACAGATACGCTCTCAAAGGAGCAGAAATGGAAAAGACCAACGACTCCATTGCCATTAGATTTTGAGGTAGTGATTGTAAATCAGCGACGATAAACCGCGCAGACTCGTTAGCACGGTAATGATGGAAACGGTTTTGATGAATTAGCACGCACTCCCCGACTGATACCTTACCCTGATACCCTTCAAGTTCAATACTTATTGTCCCCAATATCGGTAATACCAACTGATGATGGGGATGTGCATGACCACGCCGCTGCTTGGTATATGCGCGAATCGTTAAACTGTCTTCCATAACTTTTAATCCATATAGTACAAGTTTTCTTACCTACACCTTTGAACGCTAACACAATCGCCAAGCTCACACTAAGCACTTAGGTCGAACGAGTATCTTTTACTAGCAAAGCCATTGCATAACTACTAGAATCGAAGCTTTGCACGGTATGACGTTTTAATGTCATACGCTTAAACTTAACAGATAAATATAGAAAGCCGTCCTACTTTGTGGCGGCCTTTTATTTGGGAAATTTATATGTCTGAAAATAACTCAATTTTCATCTCTAGCCTTGATATGAATAGAATCACAGCGCTACTCGATAAGATGCCAAACTTAGCCAGCGAATTGGTTCAGTTGGATGCAGAACTTGACCGAGCCACTGTTGTCGAGCCTAATCAAATGCCAGATAACGTCGTGACCATGAACTCGACTGTTGTGTTCAAGTTTACTGATAGCGAAAAAACCATCACAAAAACACTGGTGTACCCTGCTGAACTAAAAAGCAGTGATGACGTGTCTATTTTTGCTCCAGTTGGCAGTGCTCTCATCGGACTTTCAGTCGGCCAACAACTGTCATGGCCTATGCCAAACAATCAGACTAAAACGATAGAAATTGTCGACGTCATCTACCAACCTGAACGGTGTGGCAACCTAACCCGCTAACCCGTCGGTATTCCCGGTGCAAAGCCAAGGCATGTAAACTTTGCACCAGGAGCGCGCTTCCCTTTACCAGCTATTTACCCCTTCCTATTATTTTCCTCAGATGTAGCACGAATTATTTTTGAAATTAATTCAAATTCATAGATACTGATACCACTCATATAAGCAATAATTTGCCTCATAAGGTTTTATCGCCTTATTTTTCGCTTCAATTAGGTTAGGTATTTCAATGCAAAGCAATGCTCAACAAGCGATAGCCGACTCTGAACGGTTACATGAATTCTCGCGCAGAGATGTTTGGGATGGTTTTACCCAACTCGTACCCCTCTCATTTTTTGTCATCATTTTTGGTATCGCGTTTGGCGTTGCTGCTGTTCAAACAGGACTGGACCCCTTTTCGATTGTCTTGATGAGTACATTAGTATTTGCAGGCGCATCCCAGTTTGCGACGTTGGAGATGTGGGGAACACAGGTTCCACTGATACCCGTGTTAATTACCGTTTTTGCGATTAACGCCCGCCACCTCTTAATGGGCGCGACGCTTTATCCTTGGCTACGCGAACTACCTACCGCAAAACGATATGGTGTGATGCTGTTTGCGTCGGACGCCAACTGGGCGCTGTCAATGAACGCCTTCAGTAATAAAAAGCCGGGGCTAGGAATACTACTTGGCGGCGGATTAGCGTTATGGTCATTTTGGATACTCGGTACTTGGTTAGGTTTCTATTTTGGTAACGCCATAAAAGATCCGGTCAGCCTTGGCTTAGATATGGTCATGGGCTGTTTTCTGCTTTCAATGGTTGCTGTAGGTCCTAAAAACTTGCGTGTTTTCGCCATTTGGACGATCGCTGCAGTCTCTTCACTTTTAGCCTATTGGTTTCTTCCTGACAACATGCACGTTGTGGTAGGAGCACTCGCAGGCGGAACGCTTGGCGCAATTTGGACGGAGAAGAAATAATGAATATCGAAACGACGTTTGGCGGCACAATCTTAATTATTCTTGCTATGGCACTTGTGACCTTAGTGACACGTTGGGGCGGCGTCTTTGTGATGTCCTTTATCCCAATAAGTCATCGTGTGCAGCAGTTTATCAGTGCAATGTCAGGTTCGGTATTGGTCGCGTTACTTGCGCCCATGGCCGTCGAAGGTGATGCTGGAGCAAGAATGGCACTCCTTTCTACCGCCGTCGTCATGCTTATTTGGAAAAAACCACTGCCAGCGATTTCAGCGGGATTAATCGCCGCTGCTCTGGTCAGAGCCATTTAATCAATCAACATTTTTACCAAGCCATTAAAATAACCTCAGCTCAGAATAATCTAAGCAATAACTCCTCGCACAGAGGCGTTATTGCTACTTTAGTTTAGATGTTTAATCTAGTTTCCTATTTCCACTTCCATAATAAAAACAGCCACTGGAATACCCACTCATTTTCTCTTTTCCATCATAGGTTCAGCTCTGAGCACTAAAAGGGACTAGAGAGGATCTGCGCCGTTTTATACCCTGATGGATGCATATCATCTCCCTTTATCGTCATTATTTACCCAAATATCCCCTCGAAAAAATTGTTTACTATTTACACAACAAGTAAATAATCAACTGAGTGATATGCAATTAAGTTTAAAAATACACGACAAGAGTCACACAAAATAACACTACCCTGACATAAGGCATTGACTCAAAAGACGAACTATAGATAATCCTCTAGCACTTTAGTTGTACTAACACATTAATACAAAAGGATAAATCATGAAAAAGGTTGGCCTATTTCTTGTTTCGGCTTTAGCACTGTCTGGTTGTCAAATGACAGGTGGCGAGACTGATATCGCAAACACAGACTTCAACGCAATGTCATGCGACAACATTCAGCAAGTTTTTAATGACTACCAAGAAAAAATGACCAACATTGAGACTGGTGCTGGTCTACTGTCTGTTGTTGGTGCGGATGCTGGCACAACTGAAGCAAAAGCTCTAATGGAAAAGACTTACCAAAGCGCTGCTGAAGTAGCTCGCCCAGTAATCGAAGCTAAGAGCTGTGACTTCACAGTTTAATCTGTGATTGACAGTACTTATTTTTAAGATATAGAGAAGGAGGCGCTTTGCCTTCTTCTTTTTGTTTAAATGCCCAAAGTTAACCTGAAAGACTTTAACCACCTCAACGAATCCCCTTCTCATTCTCTTTATTCAACTTACAAAACTTCTCGAATAGAAAACGAATGTGTAAAAGAATCGAGGCTTGATTCATGTGACTAAAATGCTATCCAAGCGTAAAACTAAGAATTGAAGCACATTTTATCCACCGAAATTGGATGATAATAAGAACCATTGGATTAAATGAATCCAAGCCCCCAACCGAAAAATGGAGAAGGTGATATGTCTTTACGTTTATTAGCAGCAACATTTGCACTTGCTGGAGCCAGTTTTGGTGCACAAGCCAATACTGAGTGTGAAGTGTCTATCGATGCGAACGATATGATGCAATTTTCAGCGCAAAGCTTGAGTGTTCCAGCGACTTGTAAAGAAGTAACATTGACGCTAAACCACACTGGTAAGCTAGCTGCTCAGTCTATGGGCCACAATGTTGTGATAACAGACACCGCAAATATACAAGCCGTGGGCACAGAAGGTATGTCCGCAGGTGCCGATAACCACTATGTAAAACCCGGTGATGAACGCGTCTATGCGCACACTGACGTCGTGGGTGGCGGTGAAAGTACAACCATTACCTTTAGCACAGAAAAAATGACGGCTGGCGGTGACTATTCATTTTTCTGCTCGTTCCCAGGCCACTGGGCAGTCATGAAAGGCAAGTTTGAGTTTAAATAAAACCTGTAATTTAAGACTCGCTTAAATCTTGATCAAACAATAAAGGGAAGCAATGACTTCCCTTTACTATACTCCCCAACGACCACCATCCATCAACCACTTCTTACTGTAGAATAAAAATAGACGCGAGTTTAGTGTATCGATTTTAAAGCTCTAAAATGAAACCCTTCATTCGGACTTTCTTATCCCAACTTGATATCATTTAATTTATTCTCCGCTGCATGAAAACGACGAATATTATAAGCACCTATCAAACAGGAAATTATAACAATGCTTTCCATAATAACGCCTTCTAAATTATTTGATAATAAGTTAAAAGCTATTTGTAATACGCCAACAACAACGTTTGCCATTCGAAGTTTCTCTTGTGATAAAAAGAATGCTCCGTAACAACCTATGACGCCCGAAAACATAAGTAATATGTCGATCGGAGATGAAAATGCATAGTAGCTCAACCCAAATTGAGTCAACGAAAAGACCAAAAAGGCGATCAACGACTTGCCCAAGAAAATCGAAGAAAACAGGCGAAGTCCAGTGATCACATAACCTATTGTTCCTACAAAATGCAGTGATAACCCTAATTGTATGCCTAGGCAAATACACGCCATGCCAAGCAATATTCTGAATTTAACATCACTTTTTGTGATGCAACCGTAAATACTGAGGAGAATCCCTGACACACCGAAAACTGTATCCATTATTTAACTCTTCTTGAAGAAAAAAACCGACCCTTGGGCCGGCTAGGGTGTTGTTTGTTGATTTAAGCGATAGCGGTTAATACCAAGTTAGCAACCGTCGCGTTTAGCAAGTTTGCCAACGTGGCAGCCAGCAAAGCTCGGAAACCAAATCGAATAACTTCGTTGTAGCGTTTAGGTGCCAATTCACCAATAACACCAAACAGAATTGCAACAGAACCAATGTTGGCAAAGCCACACAGTGCAAAAATAGCAATAACTTCTGATTTCGCCGCCAATAGTCCAGTGCCTAACATCGGAGCAAGTTGAGAGTAAGCGACAAATTCATTAACAATAACTTTGGTACCAATCAATGAGCCAACCTGAGCGGCATCTTGCCAATCAACACCAATTAACCAAGCGATTGGAGCAAAAATAAACCCAGTGATCATTTCAAATGAAAGCGTTGGAACACCGACCCATCCACCGACTGTGCCTAAAAACCCATTGACCATAGCAATTAAGGAGATGAATGCCATCAACATTGCAAACACAGCAAGGTAAATTGTCATTCCCTGTTTAGCACCATCTGCCGCGGCCGCTATGAAGCTTGCTGGTTTGTCCTCATTACTAAAGGCATCATTGATGTTGTATTGAACCGTTTCTGTTTCTGGCATAAAGATTTTTGCCATTAACAATCCAGATGGCACACCCATAAAGATACAAGCGAGTAGATATTCCATGGGAATACCCATCATATTGTATCCCGCCAAAACATCACCACCAACAGAGGCTAAGCCAACCGTAATAACAGTAAACATTTCTGAGCGAGTTAGCTTTCGAAGGTACGGCTTAGCTAATAATGTTGATTGACTCATAGAGGCAAAAATATTTGCTGAGGATACCGTTGCTTCTAACTTTGACACGCCCATTACTTTTTGAACTGCACCACCCAATATCCTAATAATGGTCTGCATAATGCCGAAATAATAAAGAATTGAAAGGAGTGAACAAAAGAAAATAATAATCGGTAGTGCCTGGAAGGCAAATACAAAACCGATACCTTCACCTTGTAACATACCACCAAAAAGGAAATTAACCCCTGATTTACCAAAGTGTAGGATTGATGCAACACCAGATGCAACTGCCGCTAGCGCTGCTCGTCCTGGAGGGAATGCCAAAATTAAAAGTGCTAATGATATTTGAACACCCAGTGCAATAAATGTGGTTCTTTTATTAATCGCAGAACGGTCAGTAGAAAGTAAATAAGCGATAAACAAAAAGATAACTATCGCGGAAAATCCTCGGATAAAGTCCATTTTTTAATCCTTGTATGTTTGTAACGTGGTAAGCAGGTGTTTTTTCACGCGGTCACTATCAACATTTATGCAGACATTTTGAATGCGTGATTCAGAAAATGGATTAGCCCTAGACCCCAGTTCCGTCACTTTTTTAAGCGTAAGTCCAGTAGCAAACCCCTCAGTCACGACTCTTAACGGAGCGCGTTCAATGGTAAATGCGTCAGGAAGAAGCAGATAAGAAATGGTCAAAGCATCATGCACTGCCATTCCCTCAAATTTTTCCTTTTCCAAACTGTATTTAAGATACCCTTCCGTCATGGCGATCAGTTCCTGATGACCCATCTTGCGAATTTCATCACCAGTAACTAAAACACGGTGAGTAACATCCAGCGGTACCATAGTGATTGGCATCTGAGACGACAGCACTTGATCCGCTGCGTGGGGATCCTTCCAGATGTTAAATTCGCTGAGCGGTGTGACATTCCCCTGATTACCATCAGTACCAAAGGCGCCACCCATAATGATCACCTGCTTTACGCACTCTGCAATACGCGGTTCTTGGCTAAGCGCAGCCGCAATATTGGTTAATGGACCAATAGGGATCAAAGTGATCTCACCCGGGTTAGCCATAATGGTATCAATGATAAAACGGATAGCATCTTCGGCATCATCATTGTGGTGATTATTAAAAACACCACCTAGCCCATCTTCACCATGAACAGTTTTATTCACGGGAGTTGGATCAATTGCCAGTGGACGAGATAAACCGCGATAGATAGGCGTATTAATTCCTAGGATTTCTGTAAAAAGCTTGGCGTTCTTGACAGCTTGTTGCACTGTCACGTTACCAAATACAGTAGTGATACCAACAATATCACAGTGATGTGAAGCGTAAGCGATTGCCAAAGCATCATCTACACCAATATCAGTATCTATAATAACCTTATTCATAATAAGTCCTTTTAGTTGTAATTGCTTAGAGCGTGTGTAGAAAGACGTGCTAATACTTGTTCATGTGTAGGCATATTGGATGCCCCCTCTCGTTCCACAGCCAAGGATGCAAAAGCCGAGGCATAACGGCATGCGTCTAATAGCGAATCGCCATTGGCCAATGCAGCAGAAAAAGCGCCATTAAAAGCATCACCAGCACCTGTGGTATCAACAGCCAGTGCTGGGAAGGCTGGGATGAGCGTAAAACTATTATTATTTTTGACCAATGCTCCTTCAGACCCCAAGGTAATGATGACTACTTCAGGTCCTTTCATAGAAATCTTATCTGCAGCTAATTTTGCGGATTTAATATCCGTAATCTTCATTCCACTTATAAATTCAGCTTCAGTTTTATTAGGCGTAATAATATTTACATACGGAATTATTTGTTCAATATCTTCAGAATAAGGTGCTGGATTTAATATAACTCTTTTTTTATTAGCACTGGCATATTTTACCGACTGAAGAATAGCATCTAGATTACTTTCTAACTGCACTAATAGAACGTTCGATAAATCAATGTGATGATATGCTTGATTAATTTCACTTTCTGTTAATGCCATATTTGCTCCTCGGTCAATAGCAATCATATTTTCGCCATTTTCCTCACTAACATAAATAACAGCATTTCCAGTGGGTAACGTGTCGGATTGATATAGGGTAAAACCATCAACCAATGAAGAGGTAAGGTGGTTGTACGCAAACTCGCTAAATTTATCCTTACCTATCTTCGCGACAAAATGCACCTGTGCTAAGGCCTTACTCGCAGCTAGAGCTTGGTTTGCACCTTTTCCGCCTGGGCCAAAGTGGGTTCGGTTAGCAATTAAGGTCTCACCAGGGTTAGGGAAACGTGGTACGCTGCAAACAATATCTACATTAAATGAACCAATAATACATACATAGCCACTCATCGAATTATCCTTTATTTTGCTTTTTTTGTATTTAATAGAATTTAAGATATTTTCAATTTCCGAGCTTAAGTTATTAATTAAAGACCTCTTTTTAAGAACTGCCCCACCGTAACACCGTTCAAGCAGACCTAAACCATTTAAATAATTAAGATCACTACGAATAGTTTCTCGTGATGTTGAAAATCTTTTCGCCAGTTCATTTACTTCAACCTTTCCTTGTTCAAATAAAATTACGACGATCTCGTCCCTTCGCTCTTTAATAAACATACTCGGAATCCATACCTTTGGGTTAAATGTATTTAAAACCAAATAGAAAACAAAAAAATTGACAAAACACCCAGTAAAAAGACAAGAACGGAAGCAAACAAAAATTCATATTCATCTGATCGCTTACATAATCGATCAAAGTAATATGAATAAGTTTGAGGAACCGTACGTATCAGCCCCTATTCCTCTTCAAAAACAAGGAATAAACTAGCGACTGTTATTAGTGATAAAAGTGTGAATGTTAGACTTCGATTACACTCAAGGAACAGATATTCGGCGAATTTCTAAACAACAGAGTGTTCAGATTTAGTAGTTGGCTATTATCAGTTTAATATCGGGTATTAAAAAAGCCGCCGAAAGGCGGCTAAATAGAAAAAATATAAAAACAGTGCAAATGTTGGAGAACTTTTTATTTATCCATGTAAAAAGCTCGTTTTAGAGCTAATTCTACGCCACGGATTTCAGCCAGACCTTTCAGGCGGCCAATACAGGAATAACCTGGGTTAGTTTGCTTTTTCAAGTCATCAATCATCTGATGACCATGATCTGGGCGCATTGGGATAGAGCGAACATCTCCCGCTTTCTCGCGGCGATTTTCCTCTTTAAGCAGTGCGTTGATGACATTATACATGTCCACATCACCATCCAAGTGCGCAGCTTCATGGAAACTCATTGGGTTACTTTCTTCACGCTGTGTTGAGCGAAGATGCGTAAAGTAGATACGCTCGCCGTACGTTTCGATCATGTTAACCAAGTCGTTATCTCCGCGGACGCCATAAGAACCTGTACACATGGTGATTCCGTTCATCATGCTAGGAACTGCTGTCGTCAATGCTTCAATATCTTCAATGGTAGACACAATACGAGGCAAACCAAGAATAGGACGCGGTGGATCGTCCGGATGCACAGCTAGCTTTAGACCGTACTGTTCACAAGTTGGAATCAATTCCTCTAGGAACAGCACCATGTGCTCACGGAGTTTCTCTTTATCAATATCTTGATAAGTGTCCAGACGTGCTTGGAATTCATCCAGCGTGTAGCCTTCTTCAGCGCCTGGCAAGCCAGCAATGATATTCGACGTTAACTTGTCAATTTGAGCTTGAGTCATGTTTTCAAAACATGTTTTAGCTTGCGCTTGCTCTTGTTCCGTATACGCAGATTCTGCGCCTGGGCGCTTCAGAATAAAGAGTTCAAAGGCTGCAAATTCGATTTGATCGAAACGCAGTGCTTTTGAACCGTCTGCCAGTTGATACTCTAGATCAGTACGCGTCCAATCCAGAACAGGCATGAAGTTATAGCACACTGTATCAATACCAGATTCAGCTAGATTGATAAGTGATTGTTTATAGTTCTCAATCCATTGGACATAATTACCTGTACGGGTTTTGATTTCTTCATGGACTGGCACACTTTCTACCACTGACCAATTGAAACCTTTTTCGTCCAAAATAGCTTTACGCTTTAAGATTTCTTCTTTACTCCACACTTCTCCATTAGGAATATGATGTAGAGCAGTTACGATTCCCGTTGCGCCTGCCTGTTTAATATCATCTAATGACACAGGATCGCTAGGGCCATACCAACGCCAAGTTTGTTCCATGACACTCACCTTTTTAAGACACACGTAACCCGCTCAAAATATCAAGCTTCAAGTTAAGTGCTATAACGACTTTATTAAAGACAACTATTTATGTTGTCCAAACCGGACCCCAATCCGATGGTATCTACTTATTATTTGCTCGCATTACCCAACAATACAACTGGGTTAGAACTGAATAAGTATCCGTCGAAATTCGGGTCATCAATGTCAGACAGCTCTATAAGACGCTGCTTAACATTTTCAAGGTGTTGCCACATTGCATTTTTGGCTGATATAGGATCTTTTCGCTGAAGAGCAGAAAGTATTTTTGCGTGATCTTCCAACCATTCTTCGCGATAAGCAGTGCCACTAATGTGAGAGTGGAGCTTTTTCCACATTGGGCTCTTCTCTCGGCGGTCCCACGAATGTTTCAGCATGTCGACTAATACCGAGTTTTGAGTCGCTTCGGCAATGTACAAGTGGAACTGCTCATCCCCGTGACAATCGACTGTCCCTTCTGCTAACTCTTTACGCTCAAGCTCTAAAGCAGAACGCATTCGCAGGATGTCTCCCGGTGTGACCTGAGTAGCGGCGAACTCTGCAATATTACTTTCTAGCAATTGCCTAGCCTGCAACATCTCAAATGGACCTGCATCATCACTGATAATATTTTCACGAGAAGCAGAATTGGTTGGCACGTTAAGGACGTAGACACCAGAGCCTTTCTTAACCTCTACTAAGTTCTCCAGTTCCAACATGATGATCGCTTCACGAACCACAGTTCGACTCACGTCTAGCTGCTCCGCAATATCACGTTCTGGAGGAAGTCTATCTCCGACCTTATATAGACCTTCGATAAGCTGGTTTCTTAGTACTAACCCTATCTCTTGATAAGGGCGTTTTGGTTCAAAAGGCATCATGTTGAATCTATTTACTACGTCCATAACTATTTTGACCATAATAGCGACCAAATAAAATTGGTCAACCTACTTAAATGCAATGTGTATACAACACCTTTAATAGTAAAGATATGCAGTAACGTGTTACTTCACATCTTGAATGCGTTTAACCAACTGACTGAGTTCAGGATTGCTTTTCTCTAACTCGGCGTACATTGGTTGAACAGACGCGACAAACGCAGCTTTGTTAGGCTGAACAAACGTCACACCCATACCTTCTGCTTTTTTACGCTCTTTTGCTTCTGACTCAGCCCAAAGCTGTTTCATGTATTCAGATGAATCTTTGGCCGCTTTCATTAGCGCTTCCTGATGTTCTTTTGTCAGCTTGTCATACGTTTTAGTAGAAATTACAAGAACATCTGGAACCATTGTGTGCTCATCCAAGCTGAAGTATTTTGATACTTCACTGTGACGGCTTAGGCTGAACGATGGAATATTGTTTTCCGCTGCATCTACTACGCCTTGTTGTAGTGCGGTATAAAGTTCACCGTAAGCAAGAGGCGTTGGGCTACCGCCAAGAGACTTCACCATCGCGATCGCAGTTGGACTTGGCTGAACGCGAACTTTCAAACCCTTCAAGTCCTCTGGTGTTTTAATCGGTTTTGATGTGTAAAAACTGCGTGCGCCTGCGTCGTAGTAGGTAACACCAATAAAGCCACTTTCACTTGAAGAATCAAGAATTTCGCGACCTAGCTCTCCATCAGTCACACTGTAGTAGTGCGCTTTATCACGGAACAAATAAGGTAGGTTAAAAGCAGAATAAGCTGGAGAAAACGCTTCGAGCTCTGCCGCGTTGCTCTTCACCATATCCAATGCACCATTTTGCATCAGTTCCATAGATTCACGCTGTGTGCCTAGCTGAGCATCTGGGTAAATGCGAATTTTCACCTCACCGTCTGTCAACTCTTTCACTTCCTTCGCTAGCTGGCTCATTGCTTTATGCACAGCGTGGTCACGAGGATGGTTGTGGCTTAACTTTAAAGTCGTCGCTGCATACGCAGAAGTGACCGCACTAAGGCTCAAAGCAGCTCCGACAAAGCTACAAAGTAGAGTTTTACGCATGTTCATTGAATTCTCCGTTTCTTTTTTGGTTTACCAGTTTGTAGGGTTTATTTGTTTCGTCCTTAATATTTATGCCTAAACACCAAAGCGTCAAACCAAAATCGCCCAATAAATGATCCAAATCACATAAAACCCAAGCAAATTGGTCGACCAATCCAAGTGTGAGACGGCTCACGTAAAATTTTATCGACAAATCTATAATCAACTTCGATTATTAGAGTGTATTGACATTCAACAAACGAAACTATGAACCCATTTTGGTAAACCAAATGTCGAGATGTGGTCATTTTTATTGAAGGGAATGAACATGAAAAAACTGGTCGGTTTCATAAACAGAGGTCTAGCTGCCTTTACTATATCTCTCTCCACCTTCCTGGTTTTCTGCGTAGTGTGGCAAGTCATATCACGTTACGTCCTCGGTAAACCCAGCACGATTACTGATGAATTGGCGCGTTACCTCTTTATGTGGGTAGCCTTAATCGGAGCCGCATACACCACTGGTCTGAAGCGTCACTTAGCTATCGACTTACTAACCATGAAACTCAGTGGCAAGCGTAAGCTTATCAACGAACTCTTTATTCAAATTGCTATTGCCGTATTCGCATACATCGTCCTCGTTCACGGTGGTATACAGCTGGCTAGCAAAACACTAGCGACTGGACAAGTCACTCCAGCATTAAACCTACAGATGGGCTATATCTATCTCTGCCTACCTATCAGCGGCGCTTTGATGATTTTTTATTCAGGCGTATTTGCGTACGAGAGCGTGAAAAAACTTATTTGTGGCAGCACTTTAGCTACCGAATCTAAATTTGATTAATAAAAGGACCCTACGATGGATTGGCAAGTCATACTCACCCTGTTTGGAACGTTTGCTGTGCTATTGACATTGGGTGTGCCCGTGTCTTTTGCAATCGGGCTCTCATCTTTAGCAACAATTTTAATGGCACTACCTTTAGAACCTGCAATTGCGGTGGTAGCTCAACGTATGGCCGCAGGCCTAGACAACTTCGCTTTGCTGGCGATCCCATTCTTTATACTGGCAGGTAATATTATGAACCAGGGCGGCATCGCACTGCGTTTGATTAACTTCGCCAAAGTACTTGGAGGACGTTTACCTGGCTCACTAGCGCACGTTAACGTCATGGCCAATATGATGTTCGGATCGATTTCCGGTTCAGCCGTGGCGTCTGCTGCAGCGGTAGGTGGCACTATGTCACCACTGCAAAAGAAAGACGGATACGATAAGCACTTTTCTGCTGCTGTGAACATCACCTCTTGTCCTTCTGGCCTATTGATCCCGCCAAGTAACACATTAATCGTGTTCTCGCTGGTATCTGGCGGCACATCTATAGCGGCACTGTTTTTAGCAGGATACATCCCTGGCATTTTGATGGGCTTGAGTATCATGCTTATCGCGGGCTTTATTGCAAAACGCAGAGGCTACCCTGTTGCTGAAAAACCAACGCTAGCAGTAGTGTGGAATACGTTCTTGCGCGCTGCCCCTTCGCTTTGTCTAATCATCGTTATTATGGGCGGCATCATCGGAGGCATTTTTACCGCAACAGAAGCATCAGCCATCGCCGTTGTCTATACGTTTGTCCTAGCCGTTTTGGTTTACCGTGAAGTGAAGTTTACTCAACTTCCAAAAATCATTCTTGAATCAGCAGTAACAACCTCTATTGTTTTGTTGCTTGTTGGTGCTTCAATGGGTATGTCATGGGCAATGGCTAACGCCGATATCCCATATATGATTGCAGATGCCCTGCTTTCTGTATCAGAAAACCCGCTGATGATTCTTCTGATCATTAACGTCATTCTGCTTATCGTCGGTATCTTTATGGATATGACACCTGCAGTGCTGATCTTTACCCCGATTTTCCTTCCAGTTGTGATGGATATGGGTGTTGATCCTGTTCACTTCGGGATCATGATGACGTTCAACCTTGCTATCGGTATCTGTACACCGCCCGTCGGTAGTGCGCTGTTCATTGGCTGCTCTGTTGCTGACGTATCAATCGATAAAGTCATTAAACCACTACTGCCTTTCTATGGTGCACTGGTTGCGGCACTGCTCGCCGTCACCTTTATTCCAGAGCTGAGCCTATTCTTACCGAATCTTATTTTAGGCTACTAACCCCAAATTCAACACATACTGCTTCGTCGGAGCCTATCCGACGAAGCTTTAAGGACTAGAAATGAAAAATATTGCTAATACCACACTCAACTCTGACGTTTCTCTGCCTCAGTACGATCGCAAAACATTAAAAAGCCGCATCGTCCATCTAGGATTTGGCGCATTTCATCGCGCTCACCAGGCATTGTTCACAAATGAAATGTTGGAAAAAACGGGCAGCGATTGGGGAATCTGCGAAGTAAACCTGTTTGGTGGCGAGGACCTAATTGAAGCGTTGCGTTTGCAAGATCACCTATACACGGTGGCGGAAAAAGGTGCAGAGAAAACGGATGTAAAAGTCATCGGTTCAGTGACTGAGTCATTACACCCAGAACTTGATGGTATTCAAGCCGTCCTTGAAAAAATGGCTGAACCTCAAGTCTCTATTGTTTCTATGACTATTACAGAAAAAGGCTACTGCGCAGACCCAGCAACCGGAACACTGGATAAGAACAATCCATTAGTTCTGGCTGACCTACAAACGCCTGAAACACCGAAATCGGCATTAGGTTATATCGTTCAAGCCCTAAAACTTCGTCGTGATCGTGGTTTGGCACCATTTACAGTTATGTCGTGCGACAACGTACAAGAAAATGGTCATGTTGCTAAAGCAGCGATTCTAGAGTTCGCCCAATTAAGTGATCCTGATTTCCGCGATTGGATTGAAACCCACGTGACGTTCCCTTGTACAATGGTTGACCGCATCGTTCCAGCTGCAACTCCAGAAACACTAGCAGAAATTTCAACGCTCTTAGGCTGTGAAGATCCGTGTGGCATTGCCTGTGAACCATTCCGTCAATGGGTAATCGAAGACAATTTTGTTGCCGGACGCCCAGAGTGGGACGTTGCTGGTGCAGAGTTTGTAGAAGATGTTGTGCCATACGAAGAGATGAAGCTCAGAATGCTTAACGGCAGCCACTCTTTCCTTGCCTACCTTGGCTACCTTGGTGGTTATGACCATATCTCAGATACAATGACGGATGAAGGCTATCGCAAAGCAGCCTTCGATATGATGATGAAAGCTCAGGCACCGTCTCTCAACATGCCTGAAGGCACGGACCTAAACGCATACGCCACACTGCTGATTGACCGTTTCACCAACCCAAGCCTGAAGCACCGTACATGGCAAATTGCGATGGATGGTAGCCAAAAAATCCCTCAACGCATGGGCGGTAGCTTAAAGTACCACCTTACAAATGGCAGCGATTTTTCATGGATTGCAACCGCCATTGCCGGATGGATGCGATACGTTTCTGGTGTTGATGAAGCAGATAACTCAATTGATGTACGTGATCCGATGGCCGATCAACTTCGTGCTATTTGCGACCAACATGGACTAAATGTGTCTGTCGTTCCTGCTTTACTCGGCGTAGAAGCCATTTTCCCAGCGGAACTTGGTCAGAACCCTCAAGTCATTGAAGCGGTAAGCCGTGCCTACCAGTCCTTACTGGATAATGGCGCACGTGCAACTGTTGCAGCATTATAAGGAGCGACACGATGAAAGCGTTTATGTGCGAAGATTTTTTACTGTCAACTGAAACAGCCCGTCGTCTTTACCATGATCACGCCAGTAAGCAACCAGTTTATGATTACCATTGTCACCTGAATCCGGCAGAAGTCGCGAATGATCGTAGCTTCGAGAACCTGACTCAAATTTGGTTGGCGGGTGATCATTACAAATGGCGCGGCATGCGTTCTGCGGGTGTGAGTGAGCAACTTATTACTGGTGATGCAAGTGACTACGACAAGTACCTCGCCTGGGCCAATACAGTACCTCAAACACTAGGGAATCCTCTGTATCACTGGACCCACCTAGAGCTGCGCCGCCCATTTGGTATTACCAACACACTGTTTGGGCCACAAAATGCGGATACTATCTGGCATCAATGTAATGAAATGCTTGCCTCACCAGAGTTCTCTGCGCGCGGCATCATGAAGAAAATGAACGTTGTGATGGCTGGTACTACGGACGATCCGATTGATTCACTTGAACACCATAGCACTATCGCGCAAGACAGCAGTTTCGATATCGCGGTACTACCAAGCTGGCGTCCGGACAAAGCGTTTAAAATTGAGCTCGATGGCTTTATCGACTATATCCACCAGCTATCTAAAGTAGCGGATGTTGAGATCGCTACGTTTGACGAACTGTGTGACGCGTTAGAAGTACGCCTACAGTACTTCAACAATCATGGCTGTAAAGCGGCTGACCATGGCATTGAAGTCGTTCGTTTCGCGCAAATTCCTGAAACACGCGTCCTTGACGACATTCTCGCTCGTCGCCTGAATGGACAAGTGCTAAACGAAACCGAAGTCGCTCAGTTCACTACCGCTGTTCAAGTCTGGCTGGGTCAACGCTATGCCAAATTGGGTTGGGTTATGCAGCTCCATATTGGTGCACAACGTAACAACAACAGCCGCATGTTCAAATTACTGGGTGCCGATGCTGGCTTCGATTCAATTGGCGATCGCCCATTTGCGTTTGAACTGGCTCATCTTTTGGATGAAATGGATAAATCAAATGAACTGCCTCGCACAATTTTGTACTGCCTCAATCCGAGAGACAACGAAATGATGGCGACCATGATTGGTAACTTCCAGAGCGGTGGCATTGCTGGCAAAGTTCAGTTTGGTTCTGGTTGGTGGTTTAACGACCAAAAAGACGGCATGCAGCGCCAAATGGAACAGCTATCTCAACTAGGTCTACTAAGCCAGTTTGTCGGTATGCTGACCGACTCGCGCAGTTTCTTGTCTTACACCCGTCACGAATATTTCCGTCGTATTTTGTGTGACATGATTGGTCGCTGGGCTGAGAACGGCGAAGTTCCGAATGACCTTTCTCTACTAGGTCCTATGGTTGAGAATATTTGTTTTGGCAATGCCAAACGTTATTTTGAAGAGAGGGCGTAAGTAATGAAACATATCGCCATTATCGGCGAATGCATGATTGAGCTGAACGGGAAACCGTTCGGCCCTATGCAACAGACATATGGCGGCGATACGCTTAACGCTGCTGTGTATCTTTGCAGAGGCCGGGAAGCCAATTTGCACCCCGAACAAATCAAGGTTTCTTATGTGAGTGCACTAGGTGCTGATCCTCTTAGCGAAGGTATGCTTACCCGTTGGCAACAAGAAGGGATCGATACCTCGCTCGTACTGCGCGATGAACGTCGATCTCCAGGGTTATATCTGATCCAGCTCGACGATCAGGGCGAACGTACATTTTTGTACTGGCGTAATCAATCTGCAGCGCGCTACATCATGCAACATCCTCAGATTGCCGATATCGAGTCCGCATTGGCAAACGTCGACATGGTGTTCTTAAGTGGTATTACCCTAGCCATTTTACCTGATGAGGATCGCGTTGAACTGCTCAGCCTGTTGGCGGAGCTACGCCAAAATGGTGTGGAAATAGCATTCGACAGCAATTTCCGCCCAGCACTTTGGCCCAACGACGATAACGCTACCGTGAAATTTATCTACGAAGCCATGTATCAGCTAACCGATTTAGCTTTGGTTACGTTTGATGACGAACAGAATCTCTGGGGCGACCAAACGCCGTCCGACACACTGGATCGATTAGCCAGTTTAGGCGTGCGACGCCGTGTGGTAAAAAATGGCGCTGATGGATGTCTAGTTCAGGAACTAACGTCACCCGCTCAAATCGTCTCCACACAACCTGTGGAACGCGTTGTGGACACCACCTCTGCGGGTGATTCATTCAACGGCGGATTCCTATCAGCCTATTTGGCAGGTGCCGAACTGGTTAACGCATGCCAGCGCGGAAACCAACTCGCAGGTACAGTGATCCAGCATCGCGGTGCTATCATCGACAAAATTCATACTCAAGCCGCTCTTAACGCTTAATAAGGAACAACAATGTCTGACATTAAACAACAAATCAAAGCACTCAAAATTATCCCTGTCATTGCCATCGACAATGCCGAAGACATCATTCCTCTAGGCAAAGTGCTGGTTGAAAACGGGCTGCCAGTGGCCGAAATTACATTTCGCTCTGACGCTGCAGAAGAAGCAATCCGCCTACTGCGTGAATCACAACCAGATATGCTAATTGGTGCGGGTACCGTACTTAACCGCGAACAGGTTATTGCAGCTAAAGAAGCTGGCGCAACCTTCATTGTTTCACCAGGTTTTAACCCAAATACCGTGCGCGCCTGTCAGGAACTTGGTATTGAGATCATTCCTGGTGTGAACAACCCAAGTGCCGTCGAAGCCGCATTGGAGATGGGCCTAACTACGATGAAGTTCTTCCCAGCAGAGCCATCAGGCGGCATTAACATGGTTAAGTCTTTGCTTGCACCTTATACCGCTCTAGAACTGATGCCAACAGGTGGCATTAAACCTTCGAATATCAATGAATACCTCTCTGTTCCACGAGTGATCGCTTGCGGCGGTACTTGGATGGTTGAGAAGTCTTTAATTGAAAAAGGTGACTGGGACGAATTAGCGCGTCTGACACGTGAAGCCGTTGCACTGGTTCAAGGCTAAAAACCTAGATAAATAATAACGAGAGCGACTTATTGTCAGAAGACGATAAGTCGCTCGTAATTAAAAGGTACAACATGGAAACGTGGTTGGCACAAGGTGTTGGCGGGATTGCTTTTGTCATTGGCTTGGTTGCGTTTTGGCAAAAAAATGACCTCCATTTTCGATACCACATGGTTGTTTTTTGCTTTTTCATGGCCATTCATTTCTTCTTGATGGGTGCATTAGTGGCGACCATTGGTGTAATACTCAATGGCCTACGAAGTTTAGCGTCTATTAAAACTCAGTCTAAAGAGGTCATGTGGTTTTTTATTTTATCGATGTGGGTTCTGACACTGCCTAATATCGACAGTATATTTGAACTTATTACGGTCTTTGGATCTTCTATTGCGACTTGGGCGCTATTTACAAAACAAGGCATTAAATTGAGGCTTTTTATTTTGCTCAATTCCATATGCTGGATAACGCATAATATTTGGCTAGGTTCAATCGGTGGTTCACTGGTTGAGGGATGCTTTATCATAACGAATTTGATCACCATATATAGGCTCTACAAACTCAATAGAGAACAAGCTATCACTGAGGTCGCTACTATAGACTAATAGCCTGTCACCTCGTTCATTGAAAGTTTTAACAATCTCAGGCTTTCTATGAACGAAGAATATTACACTAATAATGGCTTAAATTACGCCGTATTAAGCCAGCTTTCCCCACCTCTTTTATTTTTAAGTGCTACTAACAAGTGCCACTTCAAATTTTTACTTTCCTTCTCATAAACCTAATGCCGCCCCAATGGTTAACCAATAAATTAATTTGGCCGATCAATATCTCAATATTAAATCAATTTGGTTGAGCAATATTTAATCCCTGTTAATTTTTAACTGAACTCTACAACAGGAAACAATTCAATGAACAAATCTTACTTCTGCCTTACCCCTCTGGCATTAGGCATTTTATTGACTGGATGCAACACTATAGAACAACCAGTCTTAGGAGCACGAAGCGCTGAGATTCTTGTAAAAGATGGTTATCAGTTCAAAGACCTAAACAAAAATGGTGAAGTTGATCCTTATGAGGATTGGCGTAAATCAGACTCAGAGCGAGTTGCAGACCTTGTAAGTCGTATGACTCTCGAAGAGAAAGTCGGCATGATGTTGATTGATACCATGAACGCAGCGGCTTATGGTAAAACCAACGAAGTGCATGTCGATTACGTCGAACAACAAAAGATGAATCGTTTTATTTTCCGTAATGCCATTTTGACTCAGGAAGAGCTAGAAGGCATGGACGAATCTGCACGAGATCCAAGTGGAGATACGATTACTGGCCGTAAAAGCGCGCCGATTTCACCACAAGAAGCCGCTCAGTATATGAATGCTGTACAAGAGCTTAGTGAAAAAACGCGTTTGGGTATCCCTTCTCTATTCAAGTCTAACGCGCGTAATCACTTAGACCCAAATGCTAAACCAGGCATTAACGTATCTGCGGGCGCATTTTCAGAATGGCCTAAAGAAGCGGGTTTGGCTTCCATGGCTCTGAGTGATGGCAACATGCAAGGTATCGAAGAGTTTGCGGAAATCATGAGAAAAGAATGGCATGCCATTGGTCTACGCGGTATGTACGGCTACATGGCCGATCTATCGACAGAGCCTCGCTGGTATCGTGTACATGAAACTTTTTCAGAGGATTCAGACCTAACCGCAGACATCATGACAGCGCTAGTCACCAAGCTACAAGGAAAAGAAGTCAGTAATAAAAGTATCGTTTTGACGATGAAGCACTTCCCTGGTGGCGGCCCGCAGTTTCTGGGTTTAGACCCGCATTATTTAGCCGGTCAACATCAAAGCTACCCAACCAATAATTTCGACTACCACGTAAAACCATTTAGCGCAGCTATTAAAGCAGGCGTAGCCTCAATCATGCCTTACTACGGTATCGTTGGAGGTGGTGAATGGAAACTAAGTGATCTAGCTGACAGTCAAACAGTTGCTGCTGATGGTACCAATCTGTATGTGGGCACTCGCACTTCAGATGGGAAAGACCTCTCATTAGCTGACGTGGTTTCGAGCGACGTGCAAGATACCGTTAGGGTTCCTAGTAACGATTACAACACAGCAGAGACTGTCGGTACACCGACTGGTAACGTTGGTGTCGCGTTCTCAGCGGGTATTCTCGATGGTCTATTACGTCAAGAATTGGGCTTTAAAGGGGTAATAAACTCCGATACCGGTATCATCAATGAACCGAACATTGGTCTACCAGACGACGAAACTGTGCAAAATAACCGTGCTTGGGGACTTCAAGATAAGTCCAAGAACGAACTGTTTAAAATCGCAATTGATGCGGGAACCGATGTATTCTCAGGTTTCCACATCAATGCTGACCTCCTGAGCGCAGTGCAAGAAGGCTCAGTTCCTGAATCCCGTATAGATGAATCTGTAACGCGTCTGTTGACCGTACAATTCGAACTTGGGTTATTTGAAAACCCATACGTCGACGACAGTCTGGCAAACGGCATTGTCGGCAGTGCAGAACATCAAGCGAAAGCAGACATTGCGCAGCGTAAGTCAA
Organism: Vibrio japonicus; assembly: GCF_024582835.1. Lineage (NCBI taxonomy): Bacteria > Pseudomonadati > Pseudomonadota > Gammaproteobacteria > Vibrionales > Vibrionaceae > Vibrio > Vibrio japonicus. Next base: position 1,242,585 of record NZ_CP102097.1, on the reverse strand, counting down.
TCGTATTGTTAGAAAACAAAAACTCACTTCTTCCACTTCCATCTGGTGCAGCGGCATCTGGCGTGAACCTGTACACCTTGGGTATCAACGAAGGCGTTGCGGAAGATTATGGATTTACGGAAGTAACAGACATGAATACCGCTGATAAAGCCGTAATACGTGTTCGTGTTACAAACAAAGACACTGGCAACCTAGTATTTGGTGGTGCCAAGTTTGATGAAGTTGACGTACTTGACTTCACCAATATGGCAACAGCCAACACATGGGATATCAGTCCTTCACTGGCGGAAATTAAGGAAGTTATGAACAAGGTTGGAGCCGAAAATACCGTACTTTCCGTTTACTTCCGTCAGCCGTTCGTCATGGATGATACGAGTGGTCTTAAGGATGCGGGCGCAATTCTCGCGACCTTTGGATCTAACGATGAGGCTCTATTCGACGTTCTTACTGGTCAATTCTCACCGAAAGGTAAGCTGCCATTTGCTCTAGCAAACTCTGCTCAAGCAATCGTTGATCAGGCATCCGATGCACCAGGTTATGCGGAAGCAGATACACTATACGAGTTCGGATACGGAAAAGACGGATACTGATTAACTAAACAAAAGTAATGTTAATTAGAACCTAAAAACAGAAAGGCGCAGGACTCCATCTCCTGACGCCTTTCTACTTATTTTCAATTGAGCGCAACTTTCACGAGGCATATATGTACAAGGGCAACTTATCAAACCTAGACGGGGATCAGGTACTCTCCCCTGCTCTACGCAACATCATAAAACAGGTAAAACACCAACTAGAGCAATCGATTGAAACCGGACGATATTTAATAAATGGCGATGATGTATTTTTCTTTGTTGTTGATGACAACACTGAAGCTCTGGAAGCGCGAAAAGCAGAAATGCACAAAAAATACATTGATGTACAGATTTTGTTAGAAGGTGAAGAACGCTTTGGTTTCAGCGTACACCCATTTCTAAGTATTAATGAAAACTATCTGGAAGAGCGCGACATTGCATTCAGTGAAGACATTATCAACGAGCAATATATAGATTTGACGAAAAACGATTATGTTATTTTCAACACAGAGCAACCTCATCGACCACTTATTTCAGTCAACCAACCTATGTCAGTGCGCAAAGCGGTAATCAAGATTTCTAAAGCATGGCTGGAAGCCCAATAATTCAAAGACTTCAATGGAACGATGAAATTCCTCAGCAATAGTCTGGTAGCCTGTTTATCGATTCTCTGGCGCTCAGGGTAAAGGATCTGGACAGTTCACTACGGACCTGGCCAGTAGAATAGTACATGGAATATTGATATTTGAGCTCAGGGGAAAAAGGGCGAACCACTAGGTTGCGGCCTTCCCACAGGGGAGCATTGAAAGGTTCGAGCAGAGCAATGCACAAACCAGCAGCCACCATGCCGTAACCCGATAAGGATCGCTGGGTGGAAAACTGCTCGTTGACCTTAATTTGATGCTCCTTCAATAGTTTCTTGTGGCTGCTCCACTCCATTCCATTCTCATCCACCAGCTTGAGTAAGCATTCCCCCTGCAAATCGGCAGGTACAATCACATCCTTTTCAGCCAAAGGATGTGAGGCAGGAATGGCACAGACCCAGGAAACCTCAGCCAATGGCTCCTCAATAAAACCGGAGTGAGATTCTGTCTGGTTGGTCATGATCAGATCGTATTTTTGCATTTCGAGACCTCGCACCAACTGCTCGACGCTGTCGACCAATAAACTAACATGCACCTGTGGATGATCATCAATAAATGATTTGATCAGCATGGGGGTCAAAATCGTCGCCAAAGCCGGAGTCGCACCAATGGTCAGGCTACCGTGCGTTGATTTTTTTAGCTTATCGGCAAAATTTTCTAGGTGGTGAATACCATTAAAAATGTTACTGACCTCCTCATAAAACGCTAAACTTTCCGGTGTGGGTACCATCCTGCCTTTTTGTTTTTTGAATAGCTCAAATCCAACGTCGTCTTGCAAGTCATTGATTAGCCTGCTGATAGATGGCTGTGATAAGGAAAGTACAAGAGCAGCACGAGAAAAGCTGCCTTGCTGGACTGTAGCCAAAAATGCCTGTAACTGTCGGTATTTCATATTTACCTCATATAGTATTTTCAAATAATACTATACAAAAAATGGCATTGTGCAAATGCATTGGTTATGAAATAGTCTCTATTGACAGTTTTAACTAAAAATTAAACAACCGACATGGAGCGTAATAATGCAAGGAAAACTTGAAAAAAAACATGGTACGGGTAATGCGCCTACCGAAAAGGGAAAGCGCTGGCACCAGAAATTCCCCGATCCCATGGTTCTTATTTTTTACATCCTGATCATAGCTGGCTTCCTAACTTGGATCGTCCCTAAGGGTGCCTACGATACCGAATTAGTCGATGGCCGCCAGCGAGTAGTCGCGGATTCATTCCATTACCTTGAAGATAGTGATACGGCATTTTCTATCGGCAGTGCTATTAACCACGTGTTCGATCTCTTTGTGGCAATTCCACAGGGCTTAATTCAGTCCGGCCAATACCTTTTTATCGTCTTTATCGCCGGTGGCCTGTTCAATATCCTCTATCGCACTCATGCATTGGAAAACCTAGTTGGCACTGCGGTAAAACGTATAGGCCTGGAGCGAGGCAACTTACTGATCTGGCTGGCCACCTACCTTTATGGTTTGTTCGGTATCTCAGTAGGCTATGAAAACAACATCGCTTTAGTACCCGTAGCCTTACTGGTATCTAGCGCGCTTGGCTTAACCAATCTGGTTGGTGCCTGTATTGCCATTGGCGGCATAGGTATCGGTTTTAGCCTATCACCGATAAACCCTTATACTGTGGGCGTTGCGCAAAGCATTGCAGGCTTGCCTATTTTCTCAGGTGGACTACTACGTTTTATCATGGCTTTTATCTCCCTGAGTTGCCTAGCTTGGTATATCACCACCTTTGTGGCACCTAAACAGCAAGCGAAAAAGCAGGATGAGAGTACCGGATCACTTTCGAAAAAGATCGAGGACTATCATCTTAGCTCTCGTGATCTGAGTATTATCCTTGTCTTCTTTTTCGGCATTTTGGTAATTGCAGCTTGCTCTTACCTAGCAGGTACAGGTGCACTGGGAAGAAGCTGGTATATCAAAGAAATCACCGCCGTCTTTATCGTCATGTCGATTGTGATCGCTGCTATCTGCCGTATCAAGCCTGATAACTATGTAGCCCATATGGTTGAAGGTGCATCAAAAGTCACTGGCGGTGCTTTGGTCATCGGTCTGGCTGCATCAATCAAAGTCGTGCTGGAAAATGGCGAAATCATCTATACCATCGTCGACACCCTGAACCAAGCACTCGACTTTATGCCTGAGTCGTTGATAGCAGTAGGTATCAGTGTGATTCAAGGGATTATTAATCTCTTCATCCCTAGTGGTTCTGGTCAAGCTTTGGTCACTATGCCAGTGCTGATCCCACTGGCCGATCTAGTGGGCATTACTTATCAGGTCATGATCCTAGCGTTTCAGGTGGGCGATGGTCTTACCAACATGATCATACCTACATCAGGAGGCACGCTGGCGATGCTGGCTCTGGCTCGAGTCAGCTATTCAGACTGGCTGAAGGTGATCTTTCCACTGGTTGCACTTATCTACGTGCTTAGCTGGGGCTTTATCGTTCTGGCGCAATGGATGCAGTGGTCCTAACTTTCTGAACCCTTTATGTTCGGGGAAACGGGGTGTCCTCTAAAGGGAGGACACCAACGCTCCGAACCAGGTCTGTGTCGCTGTCATCAGACCCGCTTTACTTATTTCCACTCGGCCTTGTTCCAATCGGCCAGTCACGGAGAACATTATGAACAACATCACTCGCGTTGCCCTCGTAGGCGGCACCCACGGCAATGAGCTGTCTGGCATCTATCTCCTGAAAAAATGGGAAAAAAACAACCAACTTGAGCACTGGCCTCAACTCGAACTCTCGCAAACCATCGCTAACCCAAGAGCCTGTGAGCACTCTGTCCGTTACATGGAAAGCGATCTGAACCGTGAGTTCGCCGTTGAAGATTTACAGGATAGCCAACTAGTAGGCTACGAGCAGTTATTGGCGAAAAAACTCAACCACGAGTTTGGCCCTAAAGGGAATTCTCCGATTGAGTTGATGATTGATTTGCACAACACCACTTCCAATATGGGCGCGTGCCTGATGTTGCTACGCAAGGATGCGTTCAATATCGGCATGGCAGCCTATGTTAAGGACCGCATGCCCGAAGCAGTTATCTTCTTCCAGGACAATATTCCAGAAGATCGTAGACGATTCCTGATCTCCGTGGCTCAGCAAGGCGTTACCGTCGAAGTCGGCCCTCAGCCAAACTCCGTGTTGCAGCAAGAAACCCTAGAGTTGATGGAGAACATGACGCGACACATTCTCGACTACGTGGTGCTGTACAACGAAGATAAGCTCGCCTCACTGCCAACTGAATTTGAGGCTTTCCAGTACATTGAAGATCTGGTTTTGCCAACGGATGAGCAGGGGCAGCGACTCGGCATGGTATCAAAAAGGCTTGAACAGCGTGATTTTCATCCAGTTCAACCAGGCGAGGTCATCATGGAGACTTTTGAAGGCGAGAAGATTTGTTGGGAAGGCGACTATACCGCTTATCCGCTGTTTATCAATGAGGCTGCTTATCATAAGAGTCACAGTGCTATGTCACTGTCACAACGCATCATTGTGCGCTGTGCGGACTACTTCTGAGTCAACCATCCTATAGGTATTGGTATCAGTCGCTAACGTCCGAGGAAGTGCTAGACACTCTGAACTATTAGACCCGTGCACTTCCTCGCTTAAAATTGATAAATAAGTCCTGTATTTTTTAACGTTTTATAAATGAGCCGCTGATTATTCGTTGTCATCCCTTTTAAGCCTCCATTTTCTCGCAGTTTATCTCTCATGGTTAACCAGTCTTCACTCCCCCAACGAGTCGATTGAGATTTCAGACGATCAAATTCATTATTCAGTTCGTCAATGACCTCACCATTAATCAGGAAAAAACCCATTTCGTTGTTATAGATTAATGACCGGAAATCTAAGTTGGTGGTTCCTACAAATGCCTTGTCATCGGCGGTAACAAACTTAGCATGCAGCTTACCGTAATATTGGTCTCCACCAAACTGTACGGCGTCAACCTTACCCAATTGATAAAAGATAATACGAGGGTGATTCACCAGTTTTTTCCATGCCTCTGTAGAAGTAAACGAATGACTCTTTTCATTTTGCTTTAAATCACTATCTAACCATTGTTCTCGTTGTTCATGACTCATTAACAATAGAGGCGCCGTATGCATATCAATCACGGCTTGAGTGAAGAAATTGTCACTTGTCAGGGCTGAGTTCGTGATGATTTCGATCGTTCGATCTGGATCTTTGTTTAACCATTCAAGCGTCACATTTACATTTTCATCTATCCGTTCTTCATCTTTTAAAAGCTCTGATTGAAGAAATAAGTAAGGTGAAACTATCCGTACTGTTTTCAAATCGTAATTTTCATAACCAACGCGAGCTAATATTCCGCTAATAGAATTCGCATTCTTAAGCTTGTTTGTACTGTAGTTAGATACTAACTCTTCATTAATTAAGTTATCGAGTTCGTGAGCCAGACGCGTTTGGGTTGAAGAATACTGTCGGTGAATATTCTCTTCGGATTTCTGATAAGCACCTTTAAAAATCGGACTTTGTTTCAGTTCGTATAGCTTCGCCTGATGACGTTCCATCACGGAACTATAGCCTAAAAACGAAGTTACAAACTTATTACCGGGTTTAGAAAATAAAACAGAATAGTAATATTCAGCAAGTTGCGCTGGTGAAGAACTTGGCGAAGAGTCTGGCATCGGGCGAATAATAATTTCAATATCTTTAAATGCATTCGGATCAAAATGACCACTCTCGTCTATGCCGTAGTAATGGACAGAAATATTACGACCACCCGTCATAACAAATGCGTCACGTGGATAAGCCCCATCAATAATCAAAAGTTTATCGTGTGAGCGACGATTACCATCGGACCCAAACTTAGTCAAAGCATTGAAAATGACGGCTTGGACTCTGGCTCTGTTATTCGTTGTTTCTCCGTCAGAGTTCTGTACATAGCCCGCGTCTTTTTCACACTCTTTTAGCCCTTTAAGTTCACCATGAACAAAACTAAAGGATCCTACACTGTCGACCATAATGCGAATGTCTACACCTCTTTTTACCGCATTACATAAAGCCCCTAAAACCGCCTCTCCCACTAGATCGGTAGAAAAAATATAGTAAGTCAGATCAACGGTATATTTCGCATTTTCGATGAGATAAATTTTGTCTGCAATACTTTGAATAGCACTTTCTGTATCTGCCCCTACGACTTTGACTAAAGACTCTTGAATCGGTAGTGAAGATTCGGTGGCAAGTTTGATGTAATCACGTTTAAGCTCACTCGCTTCTCGCCAACGACGGTGTTCCATATGTTCTTGTGTCCATACATCGACAACGCCTTCATTAACTTCATTCGAAATCGAGGTACAACCAAACAATGAAGTCGCAAATAGAGTGAGCCCGATTGTTTTAATTCCATTCATTTTTCCACTACCTTTTCCAAGCGACACTCCGTTTTCCCTATCGTAGTTATCCAAATCATCTACGCTTAACTTCATTCACCCAGTTTGTTATTTGAGTCTACGTACTGATGGGTTGGATGAATCAACTTTAATATCAGCGCGCCTATAAATATTGCGATACTGATTGACACTAAGCGCATAAATCCAGATGAAAATGAATCAATACCCACGTTTTTTATTATTTGATAAGTAATAATCGTGAAATTGGTAAAAAGTAATTGATAGATAGTAGCGTATGCGTCACGACGGATGGCGTAACAAGCGAGTTGAATGCCGAGAAACAAGGACACTCCCATCACGACCCAATCAGGTGCGCCAAAACCAAACAAAAACATCGTCGGCAAGGTAAAAAGAATCCCTGTCGCAGTGGTGACCAATCTCTGGTAGGCGTAATCCTGATGATGAGATAGCAAAGGCAGTTTGAGCATACTACTGATCGTTATCGCTATGAGCATTGTCTGTGAGCTGCTTATCGCAATCAATGCCGCCAAAACAAAGCACATAGCCGTAGACTTAAAAATCGCGACACTCACATGACTTTCTACCCCTTCGGTACCTTCGTCCGCTTTTATATCTTGTTGATCACCTGGCAAAATAAAATTCGCAGCTAAAGTCGTAACAAGGGCAAGCATAAACGCTTGGAAGATAACCAGAGGTACTCCGTCAATAGGATAATTCATCTGCTTACTTACAACGGTGGCAATGATTATCACAATCAACGTCAAGGTTGAAATGATGTCTTGTGGGTTCTTGTGACTACGATGATAGCTCCAAGCGATAATCCCCCAGCAGAAGATCGCATATCCCGTTGGAGTACCAGAAAGCATTTGGGCAAAAAGTACAACCACAAAACTGACGAATAAAAGCACTAAAATCAGTTGAAACACCAATCTCATAGCTGGCTTAGACGGTATCGTCGTCAAGAGTATCACCGCGAATACAGGAGCTAAAACTGGTAAAGGGTGCCCTACGTCCTGCAAATAAAAAAGTAACAGGATAGGTATAAAGACAATCTTTACGACTGGATTCACGCAGCTACGAAACATAAGTCCAAACACTCACTACTTTCATCCATAAACCTGCTAGCCATTCGCCCAATCCGCTTTGTTCAGTGTAAAAAGCGACCGTTGCCTTAGAGCCATAGCGAATATTTTCTGGAATGTCGTCAAAGACAATGTTAACTGGGTAGCGTTGAGCATTAATGGACGTGGTATCGGCTCTGATAAAGCCAGTTGCGGGATCAACATTATTGCTATCACCCGTACCCCATCCAAGGCTGTAAACCTTGCCATCCAACACACGCCCTGGCATGGAGTCCAGCACGATTTTCACTTTTTGACCGGGCTTTATATATTCTAAAGAATTTTCTCTCACTAACGCCGATATCCAGATTTCTCTTGGATCGATAAAGGTTAACATCGGTGTACCGATATTAGCTTGCTGGCCAACAGTGAGTTGAACATTGGTAACAATGCCATCAGAAGGCGCTATAACTGACGTTCTTTGTAAATCGAGTTGCGCTTTTTCTAAGCTAACCATCGCGGCCAAAATTTGAGGATTATTGTTTCCTTTAGGCCCTAAGTTTTGCTTTGCTTGCTCTAAAGACGCTTCCGCAGCGTTAAGTGCAGCTTGTGAACGAGAGCGTGCTTCGACTGCATTATCTAATTCAGATTTGCTGAGAACCCCCTTAGAGGCTAATTCGGAGACCCTCGCGGCTTGTTCTCTGGCATTATTTCGTGCCGCAAGTGCCTCTGTCACTTGAGCTTGAGCCACTTCAACGGCCGCCGTGCTCGCACCAATAGTTTGCCCTGCGAGTTCCAAATTAGCCTGAGCTGAACGAACCGCTAAATCGTAGTTTCTGGCATCAATTTTAAACATCACATCACCAGAACGAACTACTTGGTTATTCTTGATTTTTACCTCAACCACATTCCCAGAAACCTCAGGGGCAATACGTACCAAATATGAATGAACCCTTGCGATACTGGTAATGGGCGTTACCCTATCTGACCAAAGGCTATACATCCAAACGACAAGCACTATCACTATAATATATAGACTTAGTGTTCTTGATGACTGTTCCGTTTTCGACATTGTTTCTCGTCTCGCAAGTCAGTGAGTTCATTGCCATAAAAAGAAGCTGGCAACCGATCATGAATAGGAACAGTATAGAGCGATATTCGGTTCGAAATTGTTTGCGACCTCATATTATTCAGCGAGATGGCGTTGATACCGAGTTTAGTTCGAGAGCCAAATGTCCTAATTGATGGAAACAAATGGATGTTCAATCGACGTTAACTCTTGTAAAAGTAACATCTGAAGGTATCTATGGCACTTGGGGTAATAAAAACCCAACTGTAGATGATGAAGAGTTGATGTTACTGACATTCTTCCCTGATGGAACATATGCCCACAATGAAGTGTATCTGGACAAGGTTGAGCCTTCTCCGTCTGGCGCTGAATGAGGAACGATTTCTATCAATCAACAACGCCACGTTTTCTGTTAAAGAAGATTTAAACGGTGATACCAGTCTATCTGATTTTGCAAACGGAGAAGACGACACAAGGTTACCCAATCTCGCCCTCACACTCTCTCGTTTCTGCCAATCTACAGTGGAGACTTGCGCAGTTGGTGACCAATGCAGACACTAAATCCGGTGCGATGTCATAGCCATTTTGATATTGGTAATCTAGCTCTTTAAACCAATCGAGGCATTGCTGTTCTAGTTGGTCTTCTGTTATCAAACTACTTCTTCGCTACTTGCGCGTTGCATCTCAATGCAAAAGGAATGAAACTCGTCAGCTCGCGATATATGATCAAAGGATGCTACGGGTTTAACTTATGTCCTGTAATCGTTCTATCACTTAACTTCCAACCTATGGGTAATTTCGCCTTAATTTCATTGACCAAAAGATCATAGTGCCCTTGAGATTTAAAATTAGACTGGATGCTTTTATTAACGCTCAACACTAGCGCTGCAATATGCCCATAAATCAACATCATTAGCCAAGTCAGCAGACAGGAAATTGACGGCATTGTGACCACAACACCCCACGCCAACAACAGCGATACGATGCAGTTTCTCTGGGAAAAATATACACAACCACCTTTCATCACTCTGATGAACTGAGACTAAATGCAAGCGCGACATCTGGTGTCGCAAAAGAGAATATTTTTTGGAGTAGTAAGTGGAAAGCCCTATTTTTTGTTGCCACAAGCAATATTGATTAGAAAATTTAGTCAAACGCCGTTGACTAACTGAATTACAACTTAGAGATAACACTAAACTGGACAAGAGTAAGCCAACCAAAGAAACAGGCTCTATATTGGATATTTCTGTGTTAGTAACTTTACTAAATTAGCATTCAATGAATTATTTAAAGTATGGATAAAGTTATTTGTATCTCTTTTGATGAAGATAAAAATAAAGGGCCACATTGAAGATGCAGCCCCTATATAGAAATAAACTTATTTCATGTTATTACTAACTGTTAATTTTTAGCATCTGACTTGCTATCGTAACGATTAATCCATTCCTTCAAAATTGAGTCGCGATTTGCTGCTGCCCACTTGAAGTTATTCTTAATCATCATTGCTTCAGGTTTTTCTGGGTAATGCTCGATTGGTTTTGCAATACCTGGAAGTGCAACTACCGCATACGATGCATTGTAAAGCTTGTTAGCTTCCTTACTCACTGCGAAATCCATCAGTTTCTGAGCAGCTTCCAACTTGTCCGTACCTTTTACAATCGCAGCAGCTTCCATATCCCAACCAATACCTTCTGTTGGGAATACTAAATCTATCGGTGCTTTTTGTTTTTTCAGCTTAGCTCCGCGGAATGCAAATGAAACACCCATGGTTGTTTCACCTGTCGCAGCTAGGTGACATGGCTGAGAGCCAGAGTGAGTATAACGAGCGATGTTCTTATGAAGTTTATCCATGTAACTCCAACCTTGATCTTCACCAAACAGTTGCAGCCAAGCTGAAACATCTAGGAAGCCCGTACCTGAAGAACTTGGGTTAGGCATCACAATATGACCTTTGTACTCAGGTTTGGTTAGGTCTGCCCACGACTTAGGCATTTCTAAATTGTTCTTTTCAAGTTCAATGGTATTTACACAGATCCCCGCAATCCAAGCATCCATACCAACCCATGTAGGCTGCTCACGCATATCACGGAAACTCTCGTAGAGTGATTCACTGCCTTTTGGTTTATAAGCTTGTAGCATATCTAAGTTGTCAAAAACCATCATGCTGGTCGCCGAAAGTCCCCATACTACATCTGCTTGTGGGTTGTCTTTTTCAGCCAGAATTTTTGCCGTCATAATACCGGTTGAATCACGTACCCACTTAATCTCAATATCTGGGTATTGAGATTCAAATGCTTTCTTATATTGGCTAAGTTGATCTGACTCTATCGCGGTGTACACGGTTAATTCCGTTGCAGCATTTGCCATTGGAGCAGCTAAAGCAAGCAATAAAGCAGCAGTTTTGATTTTGTAGTCCATTTTTAATTTCCTTGGGGAATATCTGTATCAAGTTGTAGAACGTGAGTTACTTTACTTAGCAAATGTTGTCTAAATGAGTACGACGCTTTAGAAATAATTAGGAAACCAGCTGGTTTTTCTAATCATTGATTTGCATGCCTGAATACTCAATCGAAAGACCATCATGTGCCATATCTAAGGAATCAGAAAAATAGGCGCTAGTCTCCATTGCCCATGTTTCAAAGGTATGACTAATATGCAGCAAACGCAGATACTTAGGTTTACATCGTCGTTGAATATCTTCGATTTGTTCAAATGTACTGTGGTTATTTGTTGTTATGTTTCCACGCACATCTAAAGGCGCATAGCCACAATCAATAAACATCCATTCAACGGGATTATCCTGAAACCACAGAGTCGCCGATTCATTGAGGCCATAGGTATCTGTTAAATAGGCAATGCGTATACCACACCAATGAAACACATAGCCTAAACAGGCTCTCGAGTGGTTCAGAGGAATAGCAGTAATTGAAATTTCCTGCCATTCGAATGTTTGGAAAGGTGCAAAAGGTGGCTGAAATTTTAATATGCCCGGATGTTTATAGAGATTGTCGCAACCATGTTCGTCGTATGGACCGTAAACGGGGATGGAGACTCCGATGCCTTCTCTGAGGTCAAACAGGCTTTGTACATGATCGATATGGTAATGCGTCAATAGGATTCTATCAATGCTGCCTGAGGGAAAGCGCTGCAAGAGGTCTGGTAAGTTTGCATCAATCAATAAGGTCTTACCTTTATGCTCGAGCATCGCTGACGTTTTATTGCGTTGATATTGAGGGTTTTCGCTTGCACGGGTACAGGCTTTGCAGTCGCACCCATAGACAGGCAACATCGCGCCATTACCTGTCCCGAGTAAGGTGAATTTCATTCTGTCACCATAAACGTTTGCAGAAACTGATCGACCGTAGCTTTAAGAGCACCGCTGTTATCAAGCACTAGGGCATTGTTCGGTAAACATATCGAACGGAACTCGTCTGCTCTTTGTAGTCGTTGCTCGATAACGGCCTCACTCTCTCGACCACGTTTCTTTAAGCGTTTTTCTAACTCTTGATTTTTTATGTCAATAACAACAGGAACGAGCCGGCTCCCGTAACGCGCAAGCGCTTGGTCTAAGTAACCACGCGAGCCATTAACGACAACATCCAAGCCTTGATCGAGCCATGCGTCTAGCTCACAACCAACAGCATAGTAATGGTTATTAGCTTGCCAGCTCATCGAGAATAAGCTTAATGAGTGACGAAGTTCAAATTCGTAGTTACTGAGCTCAATATAATTCTCCCCACCAGCATCCGCTCTACGGGTGATGTAACGGTGCGCAAACACTAAATTACGCATTTTTTCCTGTTTGAGCTGGTTGATAACGCTGTCTTTACCGGCCCCTGAGGGGCCGATAACGTAAAACAATTTTGCCATTCGTTTCACCTAGAAGATCAACTGACCATTTTTGTAAACCTGCTTCACGATTGGAAAGTCACGATCTACTTCAACACGGACTAAATCAGCAATACGCCCGGTTTCTAGCAGGCCACGGTCTTTTAACCCTAAAGCTTCAGCTGGATTTGTTGTAACCAAAGCAATCGCTTTTGGCAGGTCATAATCATTTTCTAGCGACTCAATCTTAAATGCCGCTTGCAGCAAACTTGCTGGATAATAATCCGATGACAGAATATCCAACACACCCAATTCAGCCAGTTTATGGGCCGCAATGTTGCCAGAGTGAGAGCCTCCACGGACCACATTGGGTGCGCCCATCAATACTTTTAGGCCTTGCTCATGAGAAGCTTTTGCTGCGGTTAATGTCGTCGGGAACTCCGCAACGACCATCCCGTCCTTTTTCGATTCCGTGACATGCTCTTCTAAACCATCATCATGTGATGCCATTGGAATGCCCGCGCTACGGCATTTTTCAACAATCGCTCTGCGGTTTACTGCTGAATACAAACGAGCTTGCTTGGTTTGCTCTGCTTCAAACGCTTCCATTTTCTGATCGTCCCAACCGTACTTTTGTTGGTAGTAAGAACGATATTGCTCAAGCGTTGGGAACTGGCGTTGACCTGGCGAGTGATCCATAATCGAAACCAACTTCACCACTTCTGGTTCAAACAACTCCTTAAACAGAGGAACGGTTGATTCATTCGGCACTTCACAACGTAAGTGCAGCATGTGGTCAACACGGCAGCGAAAATCTTTCGCATCTCTCACGGCTTTCACCATACGAGATAAGTTAGCTAAACGTGTTCCACCGTCGTTAACGTACCCCACCGTCACCGCATCAAGCACTGTCGTGATACCACTTGCCGCGCAAATGCCATCAAATGCAGTCAGTGCAGAACGTTCAGGCCATGCAGCATTCGGGCGCGGAGAAAAGTACTTTTCCATGTGATCTGTATGTAGCTCTACCAAGCCCGGAATGATGTAGTCTCCGTGACAATCAATTGCTTCTGGGTCTGTACTCTTTTCTTTCACAATGTTAACGATTTTGCCATCTTCAACGTAAAGCGTACCCTCGACGACTTCGTTACTTAGTACCAGTTTTGCGTTGGTAAAAATCATATTTGTACTTCCTTTGAATTCATATTGTGTAGGCGGTCTGCTACCGCATCACGAGCGTACGGGTCATGGAAGATGCCCACGATGGCAGCGCCTTTATTTTTAGCTTGTTGAATAAGATCGATGACCACTTCACTATTGGTTTTATCCAGCGATGCGGTTGGTTCATCCAACAACAGAATCGGGTAATCCATAATGAAACCGCGAGCAATATTGACGCGCTGTTGCTCACCGCCAGAGAAGGTTGCTGGAGCCAGTTGCCACAAGTGCTCAGGAACATTTAAGCGCGTTAATAGGTGCGCTGCTTTTTCGTAGCACTCATCAAAGCTGACGCCTTTACTTAATAGCGGTTCCATCACCACATTAATGGCAGAAACCCTAGGAATTACAGAAAGAAATTGGCTTACATAGCCTAATGTCTGTTGTCTTAGCTGCACGATTTGACGCGGCGTTGCCTTAACCAAATCAATGCTTTCATTTTTTTGCTCGCCATAACGAATACAGATCGAACCTGAATCAACTTTGTAGTTGCCATACAGCGAGCGTAAAAACGTACTTTTCCCGGAACCTGAGTGGCCATGTAAAATGACACACTCACCGGAGTTCACTGAGAGATCCGCGCCTTTTAGAACCGGTAACTCAACGCCATTTTGGTTGTGCAGAACAAACGTCTTAGAGACATTTTTTGCTGATATCATTTCCATGTTTGAATTACCTTACGATTGAAGAAACCAGAAGCTGGGTATACGCATGTTGTGGATCGTCCAGAATCTGATCGGTTAGCCCCTGCTCTACTACTTCACTGCGACGCATCACCAATAAACGGTCCGCTAATAAGCGAGCGACACCCAGATCGTGGGTAACGAAAATCACCGCGACTTTCAGCTCAATCACCAAACGGCGTAGTAAATCCAAGAACTTTGCCTGAACAGAAACATCCAGACCGCCTGTCGGCTCATCCATAAATACCAGACGCGGTTTAGTCACTAGGTTTTTCGCGATTTGCAGACGTTGCTGCATACCGCCGGAGAACTGCGACGGTTTATCATCGACACGGTCAGCAGCCAGCTCAACCGAAGCCATCCACTCAATACTCTCTTGACGAATATCGCCGTAGTGACGTTCACCAATAGCCATTAAACGCTCGCCAATATTACCGCCAGCAGAAATGTTCATGCGCAGACCATCGCTTGGGTGCTGGTGAACAACACCCCATTCAGTACGAAGCAGCTTACGTTGATTGCTGACAGGCATTTCGAACAAGGAATGCAAATTGGCTTCGCGATCGATATACAGCACTTCACCTGCATCGGACTCCAGCTGACCTGATAGCAGTTTCAAAAGGGTTGACTTGCCAGATCCTGATTCGCCGACAATGCCAAGTACCTCACCGGCATAAAGCTCGAAATTGACTTTTTGGCAGCCTTTATTTTCTGCGTACAGTTTGGAAACGTTCTTTGCTTCAAGAATCGGTTTTTCATCGAGGTACAGCATGTTTATTCAGCTCCTGATTGTTGTTTCTGAAATGCCACAAAATCGACATTTTCTTTACCTTGTTTCTCAAGGTTTTGACGGCAGTAGTCGGTATCTGAACAGATAAAGGTGCGATTGCCCTCTTCGTCGATTACAACTTCATCAAGGAAACTATCGTGTGAACCACAAATCGCGCACGACTCTTCCCATTGCTGAATTTCAAACGGATGGTCATCAAAGTCCAAACTCTCAACCTTAGTGTAAGGAGGAATGGCATGAATACGTTTTTCACGACCAGCGCCAAACAATTGCAGCGCAGGATTCATGTGCATTTTCGGGTTATCAAATTTTGGAATTGGAGACGGGTTAGTTAAGTAACGATCATTCACTATTACTGGATAGTCATAACTCGTCGCGATTTGTCCAAATCGGGCAATATCTTCATATAGCTTCACTCGCATCACACCGTACTCCTCCAGCGCATGCATGGTCTTTGTTTCCACTTCGCTAGGCTCGATAAAGCGCATTGGCTCAGGAATTGGTACCTGATAAACCATGATCTGATTTTCAGTTAACGGCGTTTCCGGGATACGGTGCCGCGTCTGAATGATGGTTGCATCAGTTGTGACTTCGGTCGTTTTCGCATCTGCGACTTTGCGAAAAAACTGACGAATACTAACGGCGTTGGTTGTATCATCCGCACCCTGGTCAATCACTTTTAGTGTGTCGTCCGGGCTAATCAACGTTGCAGTAAGCTGTATACCACCAGTACCCCAGCCATATGGCATCGGCATTTCGCGCCCACCAAATGGGACTTGGTAACCAGGAATCGCAATGGCTTTTAAAATCGAGCGACGGATCATTCGCTTAGTCGACTCATCCAAATAGCCGTAGTTATAAGTGTCGTTCATGGTTATTGTTCCTTTTTAACCGACTGCTTGGCATGCATTTCGCGTAGCATGTGGAGTTCTGACTGGAAGTCGACGTAATGCGGCAATCTAAAATGAGAAACGAAACCAACCGCATCGATAATGTCACTGTGATAAAGAATGAACTCTTCGTTCTGTGCGGGTGATGAGGCCTCTTCACCGTAGTCTTTCGCTTGGAGAGAACGATCAACCAGTGCGACCGCTAACGCTTTGGTCTCTGCTCGACCAAATGTCAGACCGTAACCTCGGGTAAATTTCGGCTCTTTTTGTGATGATGAATAACCGTTAATCATCTGACATTCAGTTAATTGAATTTCACCAATACAAACTTCAAAGCCCAGCTCTTCGGGTACAAAACTGATTTCGCTGAGACCAGTACGCATTTCGCCACAGAACGGGTGTGAATCACCGTAACCACGGATCACTGAGTAAGCGATGCCAATAAGAAAGCCTTCATCACCACGGATCAGGTTTTGCATACGTGTGCTACGAGAAGCTGGGAATTCCAAGGGGGATTCGGTCAAATCAAACGGTTCAGCACCGGAATCTTCTTCTTCAACCAATAAGCCCGCTTTTGCAATCCAGTCGAATGCGTTGGCACATTGCAGTGAGTCTGGCGTTGCTGGTTTTAATTCAACAGTTTCACTTTGCTGCTTAATCTTTTCTGCGTTCTCAGGGCAACCGGCTAATAGCGAAAAATCCAGTAAACGGTGAGTATAATCGTAGGTTGGGCCAAGGATCTGACCACCAGGAAGATCTTTAAAGGTTGCAGACACGCGGCGTTCAATTTGCATCTGCTGCGTATCCACAGCAAGCGCAGAGCCAAAACGTGGCAATGTAGTACGAAAAGCTCGAAGCAGGAAGATAGCTTCAATCATATCGCCACTGGCTTGCTTTAATGCCAGAGCCGCTAATTCACGGTCGTAAATGCCACCTTCATTCATAATACGGTCAACCGCCAGAGGCATCTGTTGCTGTATCTGCTCTACTGTCAGCTCTGTAACGGATGTATCGCCACGGCGCTTGGTTTCCAATAATTGATGCGCGGCATTAATGGCATTTTCGCCGCCTTTTACTGCTACATACATGTTTATGCCCCCGCAACTTTTACGTGAGTAGTTCGTGGAATGGCCATCACTTTGTCGTCAGTCATAAAGAACATATCCAAACCTGTTGGGAATGCGTGTGTACGATGACTTAGATAATCAACAAAGCTGGTATGCAGACCTTTAAGTGACACCGTCTGTTCACTCTGAATACCCGGACCTGACAGTAAGAGTTTGGTTTCGAAACTCTCTTCTGCACTTGCAGCGATGGCATCTACTTCGATGACCAAAGAAGTGCTTTGGTGCGGGTCACGAGCGGTACCCGTATTGAACTGATTTAGGTCGATTGGATTCGCACCGTTAACCAATGCAAAATCTGCCTTATTGGCGTTAACGTCACATGAGCAGTTACAGTGAAACGCGATGTTTTTAGTCACTGAATCAACGCGGTACTCATCACTCAGATAAAGCGATGATTTGGTATCTAATAAAGTCAGCAAAAAACTGAAACTTGTTTTGTATATGCCTTGTGGACCAATCAGTTTCGGTAACTCAGCGACCCTGCCCGGACGCGCAATCACATCCGAAAGCCGACGAAAGTTACTCAGACTGTCTAATACAGGATTTTCAAAACCGGAAATTAATGTACTTGTCGACATTATTCGTCCTCCCCACGAACCAGAGTGAAGAAGTCCACTTTCGTTTTAAGTGTCTGTTCTGTCTCAGTACGGCGACGCTCAATTCGTGCTTGATTTAATGGACTTAGAATTAATTCATTAACTGTTGGAGCTAAATCACTTTGCATTAATGCATCAATCACCGCACCAATATCGGCATGCTGCTTATTGCGTCCCTGAACATACGCGAATCCATTAAGTCCATTTTCTAAAGCAACAGACGCGCGAGTCATCGTCATGTCACCCATGTTAAAACGGTCACCTGTATTACCCAGCTTGCCGCGCACCTGAACTAAGCCACTTTCAGTTGCTCTCAGATATTTATAGGAAGGCTTATCTGAAAAGGCTTCCCAAAGTTTTGATAGTTGGTCGAACGGAGCAAGGGATAATTCTTTCATCCACTGCTGACGTTCTTCGTGACTTATGTTCTGACGGATTTGCATCTTTGCGTTCCTAGTCGTTTATCTTGATGCAAACTCTATCGGTAAAACTTCAGGACGAATATCGAGAAGAATTTCCGTTTTTCATAAGATTTTCTAAGCAAAATCGCACCAAAACACCTCTTCCAGAAACACAACTGTCACACTCATTCGTTAAAAATTATCCCTTCGATTAATCAATAAACCGTCATTCAAGGTCTTAGTGTGAAGAAGAACAGAAGAATACCGCCTTTAAACGCTTTAAAGGCTTTTGAAGCGACAGCACGGCATCAAAGTATTACGCGTGCGGCAGAAGAGTTATGTGTCACTCAAGCAGCAGTAAGCCAGCAGGTAAAACAGTTAGAAGAGTATCTGGAAGCGAAACTTTTAGTAAGGAAAGGACGAAAAATCACTCTTACTGATGAAGGACGCATGTACCTGCCTGTACTAAACACAACGTTTGATGCGCTCGCAAACCAGACTCACGAATTATTTGGCAACAAAAACACCACCATTTTGCAAATTCGCAGTACATACAGTTTTGCACAAAATTGGTTATGTCCACGTTTGGGCGACTTCATCCGTCAATACCCCAATATCAAAGTCCGCATCATTCCCTCAAATACTCCCATTCCAGAAGAAAGTGAAAATGAGCCCGATATTGAAATACTCAACGGATATGGAAATTGGCTGGATAAACAAGTTGAACAGATCACTGAAGATGAGTGGATAGTTGTTGGCAGCAAAGAGTTGCTAACCCATTACCCTATGCCAGCCCCGATATACCATTTCGAAAGCTACCCGAGAATCACCACTCTGGGTTACAGAGAGGGATGGAAAGAGTGGTTTGAATTATCTGACTTCGGAACCAGCTTCAAGCCTGCAATACTTGAAGCTTCCAGCTCTTGTCTGGCGATTCAGATGGCAGAATCTGGCGCAGGCTTCTTACTTGTAAAAAGAGTGCTGGTACAGAACTCTCTCGACGCAGGAAAACTGAGTATTGTTCACCCTATGATCATGTCCAGCCAAAGTCACCATTACATGTTAACCCGCGCAGAAAGCAGTAACCAACTTGCGGTAAAGCTGTTTCGAAAATGGTTATTCTCCGCATTAACGGCTTCATCGTGCTGCCCACAATATGAAGAGCCAACCCAGCCCCTATGTAAAACACCAGAAGCTGGATAACACAGACACCGAAACCGGATAAACACGACAGCTAACACTGTTAAGTAAAACTAATTGAATTAGCCAGTATTGCTTAATTCACTTTAATCGTGAGTTCTCACGAACTAAGTATTCTATTAGGAATAAAGAACATCTAAGGTAGACAAGTATGTCCCAACAATATTTAACCGTCGAAAGCATCTACAAACAATTCGGCGATTTCAACGCACTCTCAGATATCAGTCTCTCAGTGAACAAGGGGGAATTCATCTGCTTTCTTGGACCTTCCGGCTGTGGCAAAACTACGTTACTTCGCACAATCGCAGGGCTTGAGACTCAAACCTCAGGGCGAATTTTTCAAGACGGAGAAGATATTTCTCACTTACCAACCGAAAAGCGTGATTTCGGTATTGTGTTTCAATCTTACGCACTGTTCCCTAACCTAACGGTTGCGGACAATATTACCTTTGCCCTCCGTGAACGCGGTATGGACAAAGCTCAGTCCGAAGTCTTGATGAATGAGTGGTTAACGAATATCGGGCTACAAGGCTCCAATAACAAGTACCCTTCACAACTGTCCGGAGGCCAGCAACAGCGGGTCGCCCTTGCGCGAGCCCTTGTTCTTTCGCCTGGATTGCTGCTTCTTGATGAACCACTTTCTGCGTTGGATGCAAAAGTCCGCACTCATTTAAGAGTTGAAATTCGCAAGTTACAAAAAGAGCTTGGTATCACCACCATTATGGTCACACACGATCAAGAGGAAGCTCTCTCTATGGCGGATCGCATTGTTGTGATGAACCAGAGCAAAATTGAACAAATTGGCACACCGACAGAAATTTACCGCCATCCTGCGAGTGAGTTCGTGGCACGATTTGTCGGCAACATTAACTTCATTGACCAGAGCCATCCACTGCACCATCACTTTAACCAAAAGCAACCAATCAGCAGTCAACGCTACAACTATGCCATTCGTCCAGAAGACATCCACATTGAGTTGAATGCGAAAGACTCAATTTGTGCAGACATCGTAGACAAAGAGTTTATGGGAGCATCAATGCGTCTAATTTGTGACATCGGCAATGGACGAACAATAGAAGTTGACTCACCCAACCATCTATCTGACACCCTGTTGAAATCAAATTGCTCGCAGGTTGGGTTGAGAATCGACCCAGCGCTTGCTCACCAATTTGTGCAGCCAGGAGCGTAACCATGGATCAACCAATGACTATCTCAACGCCTACATCAGTAACACTAACGCGTTTTAGTTTACGTTGGCTCAATGGAAACTTACTTCTCATCGTGGCCATTTTTGCACTGATGGCACTGGGATTAATTCTCCCTTTAGGCTCACTATTAATTAAAAGCTTGCAAGACCAACAAGGTAATTGGATTGGGCTTTCCAACTATGCAGAGTATCTATCCACGCCTTCGTTAAGCTATTCCGTACTTAACTCATTACAAATCGGTGTAATGGTCACTGCCCTAGTAATTACATTGGCCTTTACTTATGCGTTAGCACTTCAGCGAACTTGTATGCCGGGTAAGAAGTTTTTTAAAACCATCGCTTACCTGCCAATTTTGACACCATCACTGCTTCCAGCTCTGGCGCTCGTATACTTATTCGGTAAACAGGGTTACGCAAACTCGCTCCTTTTTGGTCACTCAATATATGGGCCAATCGGGATTGTTTTGGGCTTGACATTTTGGGGGTTTCCGCACGCATTAATGCTAATAACTACCGGTTTACGGAACATTGATGCGCGTATGTATGAATCTGCACAAGTACTTCGAATCGGAAAAATCAAGACGTTCTTTTTAGTTACAGTTGCCAACTCCAAATATGGTTTGATCTCCGCAGCTATTGTAATTTTTACTCTGGTGATTTGCGATTTCGGCGTCGCTAAGATCATCGGTGGCTCGTTTAATGTATTAGCAACCGATATTTATAAACAAGTAGTCGGCCAGCAAAACTTTTCGATGGGGGCGGTAACCAGCGCGGTGCTTCTTCTGCCTGCGGTAGTGTCATTTGCTATCGATCAGCGTATCAGAAGTAAACAACAGCAAATGATTTCAACCAACTCGGTCCCCTATCAACCTCAACCCAACAAGCTACGTGATACGCTAGCACTCATTGTTTGTTCAATTATAGCTATCGCTATCCTTACCGTTTTAGGAACAGCAATATACGCTTCTTTTGTCTCTTTCTGGCCTTACAACAAAGAGCTCACATTCACTCACTACGACTTTGAAATGAACTCAGCTTACGGTTGGGCACCTTTTGTCAACTCACTGAAGCTCTCTTTCTGGGTTGCAATCATCGGTACTATTTTAACTTTCGTAGCCGCTTATAATATCGAGAAAGTTAAGACTTTCCCTCTATTAAGTAAGCTCATCCACCTAACAGCAATGCTACCGATGGCAGTACCGGGAATGGCATTAGGTTTAGGTTATATATTCTTCTTCAATCAAGGACCGAACAGCCCATTACAGTTGATGTATGGCACTATGGCTATCTTGGTACTCAATACAGTTACACACTTGTATACCGTAGGTCACTTAACCTCATTAACCGCACTGAAACAGTTGCCGAATGAGATTGAGTCTGTAGCAAAATCTCTAAAAATCGGCACGCTCAAAACTTTCTTCAAGATTACGGTTCCGGTGTGTACACCTGCACTGCTGGATATATTTATTTATCTTTTCATGAATGCAATGACGACAACCTCAGCCGTCGTCTTCTTATACTCTCCAGATACGATTGTCGCGAGTATTTCGGTATTGAACATGGCTGATACAGGACAAACTGCGTCAGCGTCAGCAATGGCTGTGATGATAATGCTCGTTGCCGGTGTGGTTAAATTGCTGCATCTAGTCGCTGAAAAGTACCTGCTAAATAAAACACAGCAATGGCGTATTGGACGATGAACTTCAGGGTCAGATGGGTATTTCTACTTTAAGCCATCGAACTAACTGTAAGCCACGCACATCAGTGGGTGGCTATTCAAACTAGCCAAGGCTCACTAATACGATAACGAACAGGAGCAAGTTAGAGACTGTGTGACTAGGCAGATGATAGTTTTAGATAGCGTTTCTATAATTGTGATTGATGTTAAAAGAAACTTACTATGACTTGGACCTAGGTAGTGCCGTTTGTTGCTTGAGCGTAAGCGGTTTTATTCCATTACCAAGGGTTGTTGCCACATTGGATGGGCACCTCAACTTGAACTGGACCAAACCAAAACCATCCCTCTGCTACGACTTGCTGAAACCTAGTATTTCTAAAGCCAGCATCTGATACCAACATAGAATAGGAGTGTGTTATCTAGAACCTTATAGGTACGAAACCGCCAAAAGAAACAACACCGATGATAATTTAGGGAGAGGGAATGGAGCACCCGCTTGTCACACTTAAAAATGCCACCAAAAGCTTTGTGGATGGTAAAGAGACACATCGCGTATTGGAACAGGTCGACTTCTCCCTGACAAGCGTATCAAGTATCGCATTAACCGGGGCAAGTGGCAGTGGAAAAAGTACCCTGCTCAATGTGATAGCGGGCTTTGAGCCTCTCACTAGTGGAGAAATATGGTTAGACGGCGAAAACACGGCCACTTGGAAAGACACGCAATGGAGCCGCTTTCGCTATCAAAAGCTCGGCGTCATCTTCCAACAATTCAACCTGCTAACTCCTCTCAACGTTAAGCAAAACATTGCCTTTCCACTGCAATTAAACCAACGAAAATGGAACGAGTGGTGTGACTATCTAGTGGAAACATTGGGCATCAGTCCCCTACTTGATCGACATGTCTCTGCCCTTTCTGGCGGTCAACAACAACGCGTGGCCATTGCCCGTGCTTTAGCCCACAAGCCTAAACTCTTACTTGCAGACGAACCCACAGGTAACCTGGATCAAAAAGCCGGTTTAGAAGTCATGAGGCTACTAAGTGACATCACCACGCAAGGCAACACCTCAGTACTTTTGGTCACTCACAGCCCAGATTGTGCCGCCTTTATGCAGACCCGTTTGTGCTTAAAGAATGGGCGCTTGAACAATGAGCACTTGAACAATGGTCATCTGACTAATGACCACTTAGCTGATGAGCACCTTACTCCTGAACAGAACAGCCACGAGCAGCTCCATGACAAAGACTAAGCTCGCGCATACACAACTCACCCTTAGGTTGTTTTCGGCGCATTACCGGCAAGCGCCATTGCAAGCAGCTGCGATTCTGATTGGTATCGTATTAGCTGTGACGTTATTTGTTGCCGTACAGGCCATCAACCTCAATGCCGAGCGCAGCTACGCACAATCCACCGAGCAGCTAAGTGCACAAGCGCAAAATCTTATTGTTCCGCCTGCAGGTCAACGCTATTTACCCGAATCACTCTACTTTGCACTAAGGCAACAAGGATTGAGCGCCTCACTGCCAGTGATTGAAGGAAAAGTCAGGGATACACAAGGCCGTCGTTGGTCAGTACAGGGCAGTGATCTTATTGCCGCACTCTCTTCGAGATCTCGTTACTCCAGTGATTCTGATATCGAGCAAGAGGTTTCCCTGTTTAATAGTGCCCTACCTCTGCCTGAGCTCTTGGCTGGCGAGCCGATTGTCATGATGAGTCAATCCCAACACCAAACTCTAGGTGACGTAACGTTCATGAGTCTGGATAACATCAAAGCCAAAGTGGCTGTGCTACCCGATGAATGGCAACTAGGCAGTCGAATGTTGATGGATATTAGTTTCGCCCAGCAGCTACTTAACAAACAAGGACAACTGAGCTATATCGCCGTTTTTAGTACAAATGGTGATACAGGCAGTGATGCACTCTCGAAATGGCAGAATATAATCGGCGAGCAAGGACAATGGATCGCCAACAACCAAAGCACTGACCTTGGCTCGCTGACGGAAAGTTTCCACCTCAATCTTACTGCAATGAGCTTGTTGGCATTTTTAGTCGGCCTGTTTATCGCCTACAACGGCGTGAAGTACAGCTTGCTCAAACGAAATCGCCTTATGGTACAAATCCAGCAATCCGGCATTGCACCGACCATTGTGTTGTCTGCTTTGTTGGTGGAATTGACAATCCTGGTTACAGCTGGCGCGTCTCTTGGTTTCGTTTTAGGCATGCAATTGAGCCACTGGCTGCACCCGACTGTCGCCTTAACACTTGAGCAGCTTTATGGTGCAACCTTGCTACCCGGAACTTGGCAGTGGCAATGGTGGGCACAGGCGCTCTTGCTCACTTTGGCCGCGACTTTACTCGCGTGTTGGCAGCACTTTAAACAACGAGTTCATCAGCCACTCTCTTCCCATGTCGGATTGTATCAAGCACCAGAAACGTCTAACGAGAATCAACTCTTCGTCATTGGTACGGTGCTTACGGCGATAGCGTTGGCGGGGTTATGGATAAGTGAACATCACCGCTTCACCATGGCATGGCTTGGTGTGTTGGTGGTATCCATTCCTTTGTATCTACCGAAAACGCTTGTTGCGCTCGCTCGTTGGAGCAAACAGCGCACCACATCTGGATTACTCCAATATCTGTTTGCCGAACTGCTTGAATTGATCTTCCCCCTCTCACTCGCCATGATGGCGCTGCTGCTTGCGGTAACCGCCAATATAGGCATGAATACCTTAGTTGGCAGTTTCGAATCCACCTTAAAGCAGTGGCTGAACCAAAGGCTACACGCAGATATTTATGTTAGTCCTTCACAAGGTGAAATCGCCAATGTTGAGCGCGCTCTTGAGCATTTCAGCAACATTGAGAAAGTCTATAAACAGTATTATGTTGACGATAATCTACAAGGTTTACCAATCTCGCTTGGCACCAAAGATAGAGACACCTTAGAACAAACCATGGTGTTTAAATCTCACGTTGCTGATTTTTGGCAGCGCTTCTACCAAGGTGAGTTGGCTGCGATCAGTGAACCAACAGCGGTGAAACTGGATTTATCCCTTGGCAGCCAGTTGAAACTTAATGCGCTGCAAAACAAGACACAGATCGTCGGAGCCATTTTCTTTGACTACGGTGCCCCCAAAGGTGAAGTTTTAATCGCCCCAAAATTGTGGCGAGAGAACGGTTTTACTAACTTACCAAATAGCCTTGGCATCAAAGTGTCCGGAGACAAACAAGCGATGTATGAACAGCTACAACAGCAG
This sequence comes from Vibrio japonicus, assembly GCF_024582835.1. Lineage (NCBI taxonomy): Bacteria > Pseudomonadati > Pseudomonadota > Gammaproteobacteria > Vibrionales > Vibrionaceae > Vibrio > Vibrio japonicus. Next base: position 1,216,978 of record NZ_CP102097.1, on the reverse strand, counting down.
CTAGATCTGCATCCAAGCCAGCTCTACGAACAGGCGAAAATTAAGTCCACGGCTTTGGAAATTTTCTCGCAAACTTTTGCGATCACTCGCGCACTTAATAGCGTGACCTTAATGGTGGCCGTGATTGGATTATTCAGCGCCTGCTTTATGTTGCTCGATGCACGTAAAGCCGCCATCGCAAGGTTGTATGCTCTTGGTGTACATCGCCGCAAGCTGATGGCAATGGTCGTTGGGCAAATCGCCGCCTTAGTCTGCTTCACGTTGGTCATCGCTTTACCACTTGGGGCGCTAGTCGGCTATATACTTACTGATGTTGTGACCTTACGTGCTTTTGGCTGGAGCTTAACTTACCTCTGGAGCTGGAGTGATGCGTTGAGTATCGCTGGCATCACCATTGTCGTTGCTGTGATAGCGACCTTGATTCCTCTCTGGCGATTAGTAAGCAAACCTATGATGTCCAGTTTGCAAAGTGAGGTATTGTGATGAATCAAATGATAAAAAATGCCTCCCTCATTCTTGGCTGTTTATTTCTTATCGGCTGTGAAGAATCACAACCCAACAAAATAGGTACGTTACTAGGTGGTAGTGAACCACAAGCTGAAGATCAGCAGTTCGCAGAGGTAGTGAAAGGCGTCAAAATCTCCTTCCCTGCTGATCATCAAGCACATCGCGACTTTCGTCATGAATGGTGGTACTTAACCGCAAACCTCACCGATGAGCAGGGCAACCCACTTGGCGTGCAATGGACGCAATTCCGCTTTGCTTCTGCACCACAAAAAAATGGCCAAAATACAAAGAAAACGACATGGCAAAGCCAGCAAATCTATATGGCGCACAGCGCTGTCACCACCAAAGAAAAACACTACGCCGATGAAAAATGGTCTCGGGATCAAGCTCAGCTTGCCGGTGTAGATGACTCACCATTTCGTGTTTATCTCGATGACTGGCAATGGAGATCATCGACCGATGACTTATTCCCTGCAACCTTAATTAACCAGTCCAAACAGTTTGGTTACTCACTCACGCTAACCAGCGATGCTCCCTATCAAAAACAAGGTGAGCAAGGTTACAGCACCAAAAGTGCCGATGGTCAGGTCGCATCCTATTACTACAGTCAGCCCTTTATTGATGTGAAAGGAGAAGTCACTATCGACGGAAGCACTTTCCATGTGTCAGGCAAAGGATGGATAGACAGAGAGTGGAGCTCACAATTTTTGCTCGATTCACAGCAAGGGTGGGACTGGTTCGCACTAAGGTTAAGTGATGAAAACAGCTTAGTTGTGTTCCAACTTCGCGATTCGAAAACCGGACAATCCAGTTATTCGCATGCAAAACTGATGAATAAAGACGGTACAGGAACCCCTATCGAGCAAAGCGACATCCACTTACAAGCACTCAAGCAGACGAAAATTCAGGAACGGCTTTATCCGACACAGTGGCAGCTATCTATTCCACGCGAACAAATTCAACTAACGATTACTGCGCTCAATCCAAACGCCAAAATGCCACTGTCTGTACCTTATTGGGAGGGTCCCGTGACAATTAAAGGCTCTCATTCAGGCACTGGTTATATGGAGCTAACAGGGTACTGAGCACTCTACACCCACTACTCAGGTTCAACTGATATGATGCTATTCACTTTGACGCTAGCATAGCGATGGATGTTCTTACCCCGAGAGTTTGTTAACTTTCGTGCGGGCGTAATAAAGGCTAAATCAAGAGGTGAGTGTGTTTGATATGTTGCAAGAAAGGAAGTTTGCATAGAATTGCCTCTTTCACCATACGTTGTAAACTTAAAAACTATGGTGCACGAAGAAGCAATATCAATTTATGGTTGTGCTAGTTATCAATATATAGTGATAATCGTGAATCCCAGCTAATGAATCACTTAATCGAAAAACAACCATATATTGATAATTTTGTGAAACCGAAAAATAGAAGTGGTAACTTTCTTACCCCCTTTCACTAACTAAAAGGAGTACAACTCCCCAAAAAAAGTAATAATCACGGGCGTAAAATCGTTGATTTTCTTCACCCACCACTCTAACTAAGGTAAAGCAGAAAGCGTTTAAAATCCTAACTTCAGCTAACACTCTTAATACTCAAATTTAAAACTATCAAGTTAGTGCCTAAGTTTTATAATTTACTGAAGCATAGTTAGTAAAAAATCGGCTTTACGCCGCTTCTGACATTACTTGGAAAATGTGTGAGTTGCCTTTATATAGTTTTCGAAAACCGGTTTCTTCTCTGGTTCAACATTTATGTACTTTGAAGAAAACCATTCTCCGGTTCTACCCGATTTCTGCTTAACTTCTTGAGCAAGTTTATCATCCGTTTTAGCATTGAAAGTTATGTAGTACATGCCCTGCACAGGAAGTTCTACATAAAATGATAACTCTTTCTTTGCTCCAACCAGTAAATATAAACTTTTGTAATGTTCTTTCTTTTTCTTTTTTGGATCGAAAGGAGCGTATATTTTGGGATGAAATAACCTCTCAAAATACATCTGATCTCCTTTCTCCATTCTTACCTTGAATACTGAGAGTGGCGTATCTTCACTACTCCAATCTATAAGTACGTCTCTAGTACCTGTATTTTGAATGTTTACATTAACTATTAATCCAAACTTCCCATCAACTAACTCAAATGATGCTGGACTTATTTGAATATTACTTGCATTAGTTCCTTTAATTCTATCTTGAATTTCTTTCAGCTCTGCAGTTGCTTTATCCCTTTGGTTAAGAATATCAAATGTATAAAACGTCCATATACCACCACACAACAATGCAATGCTAAGCATCAGATAATGGATTTTTTCAGAATTTCTTAGAATCCACCTAGGTGACTGTTTAATAAAACTTAGTATGCTTGATAGGCTCACTCAAAACACCATTATAAAGACACAATATTAAAGCATAGAACCGTCTACTGGATCTGAATCAGCAGAGTTGTCTTCGAGAAGAATTCCCATTTCCTGCTCATCTGTTCTCCCAGAACCTTCCTTTTTAGGAAGAGAAACTTTTAGGTCATGTTTAACCGATGCGATTCCGCTACCACTGGTTATATGATTTGCTAATTCTGCAATCTGCTCTTGGGAAATGCCTTGTGGAAGCTCAAGAGCAACGGCGTCAGCGCTATCAAATGCGATTGCTAGCAAGGAAGCAAAAGCTAAGCGTTTCAGGTCTGATCCAGATAACTGAATAAATTGATAGCCAGGCGACATAAACAAATGCTGAGCTTTTAAGCCATATTGTACATGAGTTGAAGTAAGATACTTATCGAAATTTTCTATACTGAACTCTAAATCATTTTTACTTGCATAATCAACGAAGCTAGAAAGCGCATCCAAGCGGTCGAGAGTTTGCGATAAAACTGTTAGTTGATGATTAGACAGATCTTCTTCAGAAGCAATCCTAAGGGAACAACGCACCTCACCTTCTGCGAAATAGATTGGATACAACCAATGGTTTAAAGTTCTTACTTGATGAACCTCTTTAAACTCTGTAATTGTATTTGGAATCCTAAGTGTTTTATCAAGGTTCAATGGTACTGATTCACGAAGTCTTGGCTTGCCCCAACTCACATCCATTCTTAAATTGTAATCACAAACCTTTTTATCCCCAGCTCTCCCATATAGAAGACTGTTAGCGTAATATGGTTTTGATGAAACAACTCCTACAATCACTTTGCTAGATCCTTCCATTGAGATTACTGTATCTCCTACTTGAACCTCGTATAAGAATCGACGCAACTGCCCTTTTAGCCTCGCTGCTTCACCTTTTTTCTTTTGGCTTAAACTCTCTAAAACTTTCGAGAATGCTGCACCAATAATATGCTCTTTGTCTTCAGGACTTAAAGTATGCCCTTCATCAAAATCGAAATTAACATTGTTAGCGTGACCAATTGCCACAACACCATTAGTCCTGAATTGCTGATAATATTCACCGCTATTTGTACCAGCTCTGATTAACCAATAACGACGTTCTACAGGAATCTCAATAATACTCAAAGGTTACTCCAACTATATGATTCAGTTTGCAAAAATTTTACCATCAAATTACTCGTAAGTATTATAAATTGGACCGATATAGCTCGTTTTAATATGGCATACCAAAAAGTTTATTTGAATTTTGTGTACTTTGTAGCAACACCGTAGCTTTTTCTTAACGGATATTTCTGCGCATTTATCGCTAATTTTTTTTCACAAGCTTCTAAGAGATTGATATTTGTCTTTTCAGTAAAGCACAGTAGATACATAAATACATCCGCTGCTTCGCATGCAACTTCTTCTTTTTGTTCTTCAGTTAAATGTAAGCTTTGCTCTTCAGTTAGCCATTGAAAGTGTTCAACTAGCTCACCAACTTCTCCGGAAAGAGCCATTACCAAGTTCTTAGGAGAATGAAACTTGTCCCAGTCTCGCTCTTCAGCAAAGACCCGCAGTTTCTTCTGTAATTGCTCTAGCTCGTTCATCAATGATTTCCTTAAGTTTGCTAACCGTTATCCATGGTCTGCTACGGTGAATGATTCTATGGCAATTTGAGCATAGTAGCGCTAGATCTTCTAGCTTAGTGTTTTGTCCTTCTGAATCCGATAAAGGATTCTGATGATGGCATTCGATAAAGTCTTCACCTCTTTCGCCATAGGTCTTTTCAAAATCAAATTCACAAGCCTCACAAATTAATTTACCTACGCTTAGTTTAACTTGTGCTTTCTTAGCTCGGATAATTTCAGGCTTACGTTCACGAACAAGGTGTCGTCTGTATACCGGAGCACCTTCGAAAATTTCTAAGTCGGTACTTTCTTTTGGGCTAAATACTTTGTCAGCCCCTAAAGCAAACTCAATAGCTAACCCTTTTCTCATCGTTGATTTTTGTACAGCGTCTACAAACTCACGAGAAAAGAATTCTTCTCCGAAAGGAATATTTTGATACTTTTCCAGTACTTTGAAGTGGTAACGATTGGGGTAAACATCATCTGGCCAAACTGGCACATCATCTACGTAAAAATCGGTGGTTACCTCAGCCTTGATTAAAGTGGCGATAGCTCCGTTGTAATGCTCAGGCCCGACTCGTGGAAATCCAGGCACTGACTTACCGTCTTCATCTTTCATTAACGTCAAATGATGAACAAAAAATAGGGTATCCCCTTTTTTAATCTTATCTGTGTTAACTGTAGAAAAAATCTTTTTGTGTCCCCAAATCCCTTTCTTTAAACCAATTTCTAAATTCTTAGTTGTTGCTTCCGCAACATATATAACCCAATCCATTCTTAATCCTAACCACTTGATAAATATTTCGTCATAGTACGTGTCATATCAAGAATATGCACTCTCATCAATATCAAACATTGTATTACGTTTCAAAATACATTGCTGTTTATTCACACAGTACATGTGGTTTTTGTTATGTCTATCAGCAACTTAAAAAATGGTTCTAAAAAGCCTTGACTATGTGAATGCTACCGAAACAGGCGCAGAGGTAAACGCGTCCGAAAGGCGTTCGCCACCAAAGGGGAAGCGGCAGCTTTTGAAAAGTTTACGATGCGAGAGGTGGAAGATAAACCTTGGCTTGGTGATATGCCTGATCACCGTCGGTTAAGTGACGTAATCGAACTTTGGTTTGATCTCTACGGTAAAACACTGGCGAATGGGCCAGTTATCTACCAGAAGTTCCAACACATGGTTGAGGCTATGGGCAATCCATTAACAAGTCAGTTTAACTCTAAAATTTATGCTGACTTTCGAGCAAAACGAATGAGTGGTTCACTGCTTTTTGTTTCTTCTCGTTGGAACAAAGGCGCACCCAGCATTTCAACGCTAAATTCAGAACTTGCTCGCTTTAAAGCAGTATTCGTAAAACTTAATGAACTCGGTGAATGGAGCCTGCCCCATCCTTTGGAAGAGCTCAAACCGTTCAAAGAACATGAACGTGCGGTGGCGTTCTTACCGAAAGAGAAACTTCCACTGCTAATTGAGTTGATTGGCCAGCATGAAATTGAAGATATGCAGAAGGCAGTTAAGCTGTGCCTGTCAACTGGTGCCAAGTAGAATGAAGCAGCGCAAATGCGAGGCTTTCAGCTTTCAAAATACAAAGTGACATTCACTAATACCAAAACAAAGAAGAATCGCTCTGTACCGATTTCAGAGAGCTTATACGAATAAATCTATAAACCAACCAGCGGTAAGCTATTCAAACAGTGCTATACGCCATTCTGCTACATATTGAAGAGCAAACTCGGAGTAGAAATCCCAACCGGGCAAGCTTCTCACATTCTGCGTCATACCTTTGCCAGCAACTTTATGATGAATGGCGGCAATATTTAGTGCTGAGAGACATACTTAGCCATGCCGACATCAGTATGACAATGCGCTATGCCCACTTCGCACCCAATCACCTTTCAGAAGCAATCATTCTTAATCCAATCACCAATTTGTAGTTTTTCGCCATTCTTCCGCCACAAAATAATTTTCTGTCGCCACTTACCAAATTTGGGGCAAAAAAAAGAGCCGCGAAATCGCAGCTCTTAATAATTCGTATTTTCCGAACAATCGCAGATTACTCTCTACCAAACACGTTATTTTCTTGTTCTTGCACGCGGATGAAAGTCGTACGCTTTGTTAGCTCTTTCAGCTTGGCAGCGCCTACATATGTACACGTTGAGCGCACGCCGCCAAGGATGTCAGAGATAGTGCCGTGAACGCTTCCTCGGTATGGCAATAGCACGGTTTTTCCTTCAGATGCTCGGTACTTAGCAACACCGCCTGAGTGCTTGTCCATTGCAGACTGCGATGACATGCCGTAAAACTTCATGTAAGTCTTACCGTCTTTCTCGATTACTTCGCCGCCTGATTCTTCATGGCCCGCTAGCATACCGCCAAGCATGACGAAATCAGCGCCGCCGCCGAAGGCTTTAGAGACATCTCCTGCACATGTACAACCACCATCGCCGATGATCATACCGCCCAGACCATGCGCTGCATCGCCACATTCGATGATGGCAGACAGCTGCGGGTAACCGACACCCGTTTTTACGCGAGTCGTGCATACTGAGCCCGGTCCGATACCGACTTTTACAATATCAGCGCCTGCAAGAATGAGCTCTTCACACATATCGCCTGTTACCACGTTACCCGCAGAGATCACCTTGTCAGGGAACGCAGCACGCACTCGCTCAACGTATTCGACTAAGTGCTCAGAGTAACCATTGGCAATATCAACACAGATGAAAATAAGATCATCCGTCATTGCCATGATATCTTTTGTTTTCTGGAAGTCGGCATCAGATGTGCCCGTCGATACCATCACATTCTTAAGCACAGACTCGTCTGCGGTTTTTACAAACTCAGCCCAATCTTCCACTGTGTAATGTTTATGAATGGCTGTCATTACACCATGTTCAGACAGCGCTTTTGCCATTTCGAAACTACCTACAGAGTCCATATTCGCAGCAATCACAGGGGTTCCAGACCATTGACGACCACTATGCTTGAAGGTAAACTCGCGGGTTAATTCAACTTGAGAGCGGCTTTTTAACGTTGATCGTTTAGGGCGAAATAGTACGTCTTTAAAACCTAACTTAAGTTCTTGTTCGATACGCATTGATACAGTTCCTTTCTCTTAATATCGGAGTGTCGGTGCGTTTTCAGTCAGCGTTGGCAGACGCTTTACTGAGTTTCGGACACAAAAAAACCGGAGCGTTGGCAGACGCTCCGGTTTTCAGCATTATAGGTCGCGATTTGTTTCTAGCAAGACTGATATTTTCAAAATTATTGTGTTACAGTTCGGTCAAGTTGCATACCTAAGTCCCTCGCTTCCCAGCAATAATTTCACTTTTCTACGTGAAAACAATCACTTAAACTCCTCAAAACAAAACGTTTGCGCAACCCTTTTCGTTTTCATTTTGAGCCCTCTTTCTATTTATTAAGCATCGAGACCTATTCCCGCTCACAAATCCAAGACTTTCCAGCGTTTTTATACGCTAAAAAGATGAGCGTTTAATTTGATCTTTGGCTCAATTTTCCCCCAAAAAAAGCAGCCTCATAATGAAGCTGCTTAATGTCAATTGAGGCTTAGCGTTAAAGTTTAAAGAACGCTAGTTGCGCTTTTTGCTTCTCTGCAAGTTGAGACAACTCTTCACTGGCACTCGCACTTTGGCAAATACCCGCCACGTTTTGATTCACCAATTCGGACATGTTAACGACGTTTCGATTGATGTCTTGAGTTACCTGTGATTGCTGCTCGGCCGCTGTCGCCACTTGGGTGTTCGCGTCATTAATGTTAACCACTGACTCGGTAATACCAGTTAATGCATCATTCGCTTGCGCCGAGAGCTCTGTGGTTTTGGACAACATGTCTAAGCTCGTTTGCATGCTTTCATTAGCTAAGCCCGATTGCTTTTGCAGCTCCTCAATGATGGCTTGGATCTCGCCCGTTGATTCCTGAGTACGCGCTGCTAGCAAACGTACCTCGTCCGCAACTACAGCAAAACCGCGGCCAGACTCACCAGCTCGGGCCGCTTCAATAGCTGCATTCAACGCAAGCAAATTCGTTTGCTCAGAGACTCCACGGATCACTTCGACCACATCACTAATTTGTTCAGACTGTACTTTCAGCGTTTGAACAACCTGCGCCGCATCATTCAATGCTTGGCTCATTTGCAGACTAGCTTGATTGCTCTCACTAAATACACCTAAGCCCGACTTTGCCAACTGATCGGTTTCACGCGCGGTGGTGTCGGCCATTTGTGCATTATCACTGACGTTATCCGCGGTGCTAGACAACTCATTAACCGCCGACGCAACCTGCTCAATTTCCGCGAGTTCTTGCTGAGCATTTGCTTGAGCTTGGTTCATTACAGCGGCAAGTTCAGTAGAGGCAGAAGCGACTTCTTCACTGATACCTATCAAATGTTGAACGGTGGTACGAAGCTGCTGCGCTGTTTGGTTAACATCTTGACCTAGCTGAGCGATTTCATTCTTACCATCAACTTCTGCTGAGGCAGATAAATCCCCTTCTGCCAATTTTCGCATCACATTTTGCAGGCTAGCGATTGGGCTGACGATCATGTTTGCTAGAATCCAAGCCACCACCAGTGAAGCCGCAAGAACAGCCACAACCAGCACTTTCGCCGTATTCATTACAGACTTATTCTGCTCTACACTGGCTTGCATTGAACGTTCAGAAAACGCATTCGCGGCAGCAGACAATTGGTTAATTGACGCCACCATATCTTCACCATACTTTTTGTATTCGCTGATGAATTGGTTGTACTCGCTGGTGGAAATCATCCCTTGATCTTTACGCGTAAACACATCTATCGATTGGCGTGAGTATCTGATGTAATCATCTATCGCAACACTTGCCGCTTTCGCTTCTTCACGAAACGCTTTTTGCTGCTGCATAACGTCTAAGTCTTTGTGAATTTGTGCAGAGCTTCTTTCCAGTTCGTTTAGAAATGTATTGCGGCGATTTGCATCATAAATCGCATACACCGCGCTTATACGTAGTGGATAAATCTGATCATCAATGTTGGCCAATGTATCTTTGTAGGTCACGAAAGCATTAGTATGTTCGGTGACGAGATCTTGCTCGTTTTCGAGTTGGTTTTTTGTAAACCAAAGTGCAATAGCAAGTGCGAAAGCTATAAAAAATACAGGTACAAGCACCTGCGTCTTTATCGACAAGTTCTTTAAAGATAAATGCATATAATTTGATCGAAACTTTAGGTTGGCATGGATTTAACTACCGCACACAACATTATGTGCGTGAAAAGTGCTGGAGTTTAGCGGCCTTAATCTGGTAACCGCTTTGACCGAAGTCAATATTGCGTGATATTAATCACATACGAAGAGGAAAAATAGGTTTTCTTACAACAATATACAAAATAGCGTCTTGATAGATGAATTATCGCTCATCTTTAGGCGAATCCATCACCACCATCGTTGTGATTGATTGGACTTGAACACACTCACCCAAAACGTCGGCATGAAATTTTTTATAACTTGGTAAGTCTTTCGTTTCGACTCTAAGTAGATATTCGTTCGCTCCGGTGATGTTGTGGCACTCCACGACTTCATCAACATAGCGTACGTGTTCTTCAAATTCTTGTTGTGCCTGTTTGCTGTGGCTAGATAAACCGATGGAAACATAGGCGATAAAACCAATCCCGAGCTCAACACTATTGAGGATCGCGCGATAGCCTTTAATGACACTTTTCTTTTCTAGCTCTTGCACACGTCTTAACGTCGCTGAGGGAGACAGCCCGATTCTTTCTGCTAACTCTACGTTAGAGATTCTTCCGTCTATTTTCAGCTCATGCAATATTCTTTCGTCAAACCTGTCCATCACGCATCCTTGTTGCAAAACAATCGTTACTTTGTCGAATAAAAACACATAATTGTGTGTAATTCCACTTATTATCTACACAAACCGGTCAGACAACATTCACTTATTCGCAGTCATCAATTTCAGGAGAGAAATATGGAATTTCAACAACTCAGCGCACTGGCGTTGTTTGCGTTTGTCTCGACTTTTACCCCAGGCCCTAACAACTTGATGTTAATGACATCTGGCGCAAATGTCGGATTCAACCGCACGCTTCCTCACATGCTAGGTATTACATTTGGTTTTGGCTTTATGGTGCTAGTCGTTGGCTTTGGGTTGTTCGGTGTTTTTAACAGCTATCCGATGACACACACGATCTTAAAGTGGCTTAGTTTGGCATACCTAGGTTATTTGGCGTTTAAAATCGCGCTATCTGGTAAAGCAGAGTCCAAATCAGACTATAAGCCGATGACTTTTCTTGGTGCGGCTTCTTTTCAATGGGTCAACCCAAAAGGTTGGTCGATGGCATTAAGCGCCGTGGCTATCTACAGCAGTAACGGTAGCTGGAAAGAGCTTTCCCTCATAGCGGTCATGTTCATGCTCACTAACCTACCGTCATGCAGTTTTTGGGTTATCGCGGGCCAGCAGTTGCAAAAATGGTTGACCTCTTCACTTAGAGTCAGAGTGTTTAATGTCAGCATGGCACTACTGCTTGTGGGTTCGACACTGCCGATGCTTTAGTTATCACAGATGAGTTTTGCTAAAACGTAAATTTACTTAAAGACGCTTTCCATCTGAAATGAAGCTGGTAATCTAAAACATAAATACGAATGATTATCGAGTGCAACAATGAAGAAGCCAGTAAAAAAGCGCGTTACAGTCGTCTCTACTCAAACCATCACACCAAACATGCAGCGCATCGTTTTAGAAGGCGATGAACTAGCGCAATTCCCTATAAACTGTGAAGGCAGCTACATTAAGCTGCTCTTCAACCAAGAGGGCGGGACAGACATTTCGGCGTTAAACAGAGAAGAACGTCCGGTTATGCGTACTTACACCATTCGCCGATTTTCTCCTCAACGCAAACAAATCGAAGTCGACTTTGTACGCCATACCACGAATGATCTGAGTTGTGGGTTTGCCGCTCGATGGGCAGTATCCGCCCAAGTAGGAGACCCTATCTCTATCGTTGGCCCTGGTTCAATTCAAGATATGAATATCGAAGCGGACTGGTTTTTAATGGCGGCAGACATGACCGCGCTGCCTGCATTGTCGGCAAAAATTGAACAACTACCGGAAAACGCGAAAGGTTACGCGGTGATCAAAGTGGCCAGTCAAGAAGATAGACAGCCACTTAACTCACCAAAAGGTATCGAAGTAAAGTGGATTGTCGGCAATGAGGATCTCGCAGAACAGGTTAAAGCACTGCCTTGGCTAACTGGCGATGTGAGTGTTTGGTCTGCATGTGAGTTCGATTCTATGCGCGCGCTACGCCAATACTTCCGCAATGAGAAACAAGTCGAGCGTCAAAACATCTACATTAGCAGCTATTGGAAGCAAGGCGTCACTGAAGACGGCCATAAAGTGATCAAACAACAAGACGCAAAAGAACAGATGGACTAATCGAGATTCTCAGCAAGAAAATCAATCAAAAGGCGTACTTTGGGTGACAGATTCCGATTTTGTGGATACAACGCCCATATGCCTTCTCGTTCGTCTCGATAATCGCTCAGTACTTCGACCAGCTCTCCGTTATCGAGTGACTCTTGCACGTAATAATCCGGCAGCTGTGCTAGACCTAACCCGCGTTTAGCCGCATCTAGCAACGCCAATCCTGAATTGCAATGAATTCGGCCATGTACTCGTAGCGACTTTTCTCTCTTGAGATCATTAAAGCGCCAGTACTCAACGGAGCCCACTAGGCATTGATGACTTGCGAGTTCAGACAGCGTGTGTGGCTCGCCGTATCGCTCAAGATATTGCGGGCTGGCACAAACATAGAGCTGGCGACTGGACAGTTTTTTCGCGACAAAACTTGAGTCTTGCAGCCGACCTAAACGAATCGCGACATCGACACCAAGCTCCAATAGGTCCAGCTTTTGGTTGGTGAGCATTAAGTCCAAATCAACTTGTGGGTACATCTCCAAAAACTGATACAGTAACGGCGCTATACGCTGCTCCCCATAAGTGACTGGCGCGGTGACGCGGAGCAATCCTTTTGGCGTTGTTTGCATTTGTGTCACTGCCAATTCAGCCACCGCGAGCCCTTCCACCAAGTGTTTGCACTGCTGATAATAGAGTTGCCCGGCTTCTGTTAGCGTCACTTTCCGTGTGGTGCGATGAAACAACTTAACAGCCAAACGTTCTTCCAACGCGGCGACTCTACGGCTAATTTGTGCGACTGAAGTATCCAGCTTTTTCGCTGCAGCGGTGAATGAGTTATGTTCTGCTACTGCGACAAATTCGCTCACGCCTTCCCAAGTTGCCATTACATTTTCTCTAATAATATGAGTATCAGTTTCGATATTTTTGCATATATGAAATAACAAAGGTATTAGACGGATAACAAACTGCCAAGTGGACATGATATTTATGCTAAAATCGCCTCTTTCATTGGCTATATCTCTCAACACCATGTCTAAATTAAAATTGTCCATTGCACTGTTGATTATTGCGGTTTGCGCGTTATTTGCGTACGTGTTTATTCCCACCCATGTTCGCCTTGGAAGCGAAATCATCAATAAACCGATCAATGACCAATATCGCCTTGTCGGCTACAAAGCGATCTCTACTGAGCCCAAAGACGGCAAGTTGAATCATTACTTCCTTTTGTCTACGAACCAAACGACTGAAGGTAACGAACCGTTTCTCATCAGCTCAGATCCCTTTATCAAGATCATCGAAATCAAGGACAACAAACTCACTTTAAGCGTCAAAGGACGAGTCAAACACTTTGACAACGATCTGTGGGTAGAAAAAGCCGATGGGAAAGTTGAACATTGGCTGATAAGCGCTAATATCAGATTTGTCCGTTAAGCACCGCGCGCGACTGGCAATCCCGACACAAACAGGTAAAATCACGCCCCTAAGATTTTGCCTGTAGTGAATAGAAAGATGCACCAACCTGAAAACTTGTTTACCCGCTTTAACTCAGATACCAGCCCCTATTCACTACCCGAAAAGTTCACTTTTCCGTTTTACTACGAGCCGCATCCACTGTGTGTCATGGCTGCCGAGCAATTGCAGCAACACTTGCTCACTCAGACAGATTGGCAACACGACTTTGGCACCGACGGGGTTGACCAAGGAACAGGCAAAATGTTTGGCGTCTTGTTGGTAAGATCACCACAAGGTGAACTGGGATTCTTTAGTGCGTTTTCTGGAAAGATCGCAGACCAAAACTTGCTACCAGGCTTTGTTCCTCCTGTGTTTGATATGCTTGCTGAGCAAAGCTTCTTCCGTGGCGAGTTAGCCGAAATTACTGAGCTGAATGAACAGGTCAGTCAACTCCAGGCAAACCCAAAACTTTTGCAACTTAAGCAGACGTTAAGCCAGTATCAGACTGCCTACGTACAGGCCGAGCAGACGCAGCGTGAGAAAATGATTCAAGGTCGTGCAGCGCGTAAATCAAAGCGAAAACAGGCAGAGCAAGAACTTTATGCTCAAGAACTGGATGCGCTATTAGCTCAACTCAGCAAAGAGAGTGTGGCTGAGAAGAACGTACTGAAATACTTAAAGTTGGAGTGGGATGGAAAAATTGCCAATGTGCAAGCCGAATTAGTGCAACTAACAACACAACTCGACTCACTGAAAGAAGAACGCAAACAGCTGTCTAATGCACTCCAAAACAAGCTGTTTGAACAATATCGTTTCCTTAACATCCGCGGCGAAGAAGAGTCATTACGAGCCATTTTCGCCAACACGACTAGCCCTACTCCACCAGCAGGTGCAGGAGAGTGCGCAGCACCAAAACTGCTCCATTTCGCGTTCAAACACGGCTACACCCCAATCGCTTTAGCCGAGTTTTGGTGGGGCGTATCGCCAAAGTCCGAGATTCGCCAACACACAAAGTTCTACCCTTCGTGCAACAGCAAATGCCAACCTATTCTAGGTCATATGCTAACTGGCATGAGCGTCGATGAAAACCCGCTAGCAGAAAGCTGGGCGAAAGATAAAAAGCTGGAAATACTGTTTGAAGATGATGCGATGGTTATCGTGAACAAACCGTCTGGTTTACTTTCTGTTCCTGGTAAAACGATCAAAGATTCTGCGTATACACGCTTGCAGGAGAAGTATCCGGATGTTGAAGGACCATTCGTAATTCATCGACTCGACATGGCGACATCTGGCTTGCTGGTATTTGCACTGACTAAACGGGCTAATAAGAGCCTACAGAAACAGTTTATCTCCCGTAGCGTACAGAAGCGTTATGTCGCGCTTATTGAGGGTGAACTTGAAACTCAGAGTGGTGAAATCACGCTGCCAATGCGTGGTGATCCAGACGATCGCCCACGCCAATTGGTCTGCTTCGAGCACGGTAAGCCTGCGGAAACTTATTGGCAACAAATCGACGTCAAAGATGGTCGCTCTAAGCTCTACCTTTACCCTAAAACGGGACGTACGCACCAGTTACGCGTTCACTGTGCTCACCACTTGGGGTTAAATATGCCGATGGTCGGTGACGGTCTTTATGGCGAAAAGGACAACCGATTGCACCTACACGCTGAAAGGCTCGAACTTGAGCACCCGTACAGCAAAGAGCAAATGGTTTTTCAAGCAGAGCCGGAATTCTAGTTGTAAAAAGCTAATCACTAGAAAGTCTAAACGGAACTCGAATCTACTCGAAGGGTTGTCTATACAGGCAGCCCTTATTTTTGCCAAGCACTGCCCATACCAACGACTGACACTAATGTTCCTCGTTTACAATGCTTCTACTTGTATAGATTGTGCTACACTCTGTGCCAGTACAATTAGGCCATTTGCCTATCCTTATTTAAACTTCAGAGTACCACCATGCCTTTTTCAAAACTTGGTTTAAGCCAGCCAATTACAGATGCAATTCGCGAACTCGGATACGACAAGCCAACGACCATCCAATCCAAAGCCATTCCTGCGATTTTAAAAGGTGAAGACCTTCTTGCCGCAGCGCAAACGGGAACAGGTAAAACCGCGAGTTTTGTGCTTCCAATTTTAGAAAAACTCGCTCAAGGTGAAACTCAGCGTAAAAAGCGTATTCGAGCGCTTATCCTGACACCAACACGCGAATTGGCCGAGCAGGTAGAGCAAAAAGTTCGTGATTACGGCAAACACTTAAATCTGACTTCCCTTGCGATGTACGGTGGCGTCGATGAGCAACCGCAGAAACAAGCATTGATCGAAGGTGTCGATATCCTCGTCGCCACGCCAGGTCGCTTACTCGATATGTATGGTAAACGCGCGGTGTACTTTGAAGAAGTCGAAATGCTGGTGCTCGATGAAGCCGACCGCATGTTAGACATGGGCTTTATCGAAGACATCAACAAAATCTTAGACCGTCTACCAACAGACATTCAGCACCTGCTTTTCTCTGCCACCCTTTCCAACAAAGTGCGTGATTTGGCGAAAACAGCAGTACATGACCCGTTTGAGATCTCTATTGCGGCAAACCAAGCGTCTAAGAAAAACATCGAGCAGTGGCTGATCACCGTCGACAAAGATAAAAAATCTGCGCTACTCAGCCATCTAATTACAGAGAATAACTGGAACCAAGCGCTGATCTTTATCGAAACCAAACATGGCGCGGCTAAATTGGCTCAGCAATTGGAAAAGCGCGGTATCGAAGCCGAAGCGTTCCATAGTGGTCGTAGCCAAGCGATTCGTTTGCGTTTATTAGAAGACTTTAAAGCAGGCAAGATCAAATACATGATCGCTACTGGCGTTGGGGCTCGTGGTATTGATATTGAAGGCTTAGAGCGAGTGATTAACTACGATCTACCGTTCCCTGCGGATGAGTATGTTCACCGCATTGGGCGTACTGGTCGTGCAGACGCGCAAGGCGAAGCCATCTCGTTTGTTTCAAAAGACAACTTCAAGAATTTGTGCATGATTGAAAGCCGATTAGGCCACTTGATCGAACGCCGCGAAGTGGAAGGGTTTGAGCCACGTAAACCCGTACCGATCTCAATCCTAAACTACGTGCCTAAAAGTAAGCGCCAACAGCAGCAAAAGGAAAGCTAATGTCAAACGCACCAACTAAAATTACCTTCTTCGAGTTTCTGACGCCGCTTGTTGCTTCAGGCAAGAAGACCATTACGATCCGTGATGAGTCAGAATCTCACTACGTACCTGGCACAACTGTTGAAGTGTTCACCCTTGAGACGGATAAAAAGGTCTGTGAGATTAAAATTCTCTCAGTTGAGCCGCTTCATTTCGACGATATCAACGAGTTTCACGCCGAGCAGGAGTACATTGAACTGCCGAAACTGAAAGAACTGATTCGAGAAGTTTACCCAAACACTGACACCTTGTTCATGATCACTTACGAGCTGGTTTAAATACAAAGCCGCCCCACTTTACGGGGCGGCTTCGAAATACTCAGAGGCTAGGCGTGACAAGGTAATGTATTAGCGATTCTTTGCTACCGATTTGAACAAGACCGATGTATCCATCCGCCCTAGCCCTTCTTTCTGTAGCTGTGCGTATTGTTCATCGACATTTTTTGTTAACGGCAGCTCAATACCTACTCGCTCGGCTTCTTTCAAACAGAAACCTAAATCTTTACGCATCCAGTCAATAGCAAAGCCAAAATCAAACTTATCTTGTGACATTGTCACGGCACGGTTTTCCATTTGCCATGACCCAGCAGCTCCGTGCTTCAGTGTCTCGACCACTTGCTCGATATCTAAGCCTGATTTTTGCGCCAACAACAGTGCTTCGCTCAGCCCTTGCAAGATGCCTCCAATACAGATTTGATTCACCATTTTACAACGCTGACCTTGGCCATTTTCACCCAATAAAGTGATTTGTTTAGCGTACACGTCCATCACTGGCACAACTTGGTCAAAAATTGCTTGCTCACCACCACACATAATGGTGAGTACACCATTTTCCGCACCAGCTTGACCACCGGAAACTGGCGCATCAATAAAGCTGTTGCCATATTCTTTCGCGGCTTTCGCCATTTCAATCGCTAATTCAGCCGAAGTCGTCGTATGATCGACCAGTACTGCCCCCGGTTTTAGCCCGACAAGAATGCCTTCCTCACCGTAAACCACGCTACGCACATCGTCATCATTGCCAACACAGACGAACACGAAATCAGCGCCTTCAGCCGCTTGTTTAGGCGTGTCACAGGCTTGACCTTGATATTCATTTGCCCAAGCTTCTGCTTTAGCCTTAGTACGGTTGTACACTTTCGTCTCGTGACCAGCTTTGCTGAGGTATCCAGCCATCGGATAACCCATTACACCTAAACCGATAAACGCAACTTTCTTGTTACTCATTACTCTCTCCGCTGATCTTTTTTATAACTTTGCAAATCAGTGTACTAAACAACCCCATGGCAATTCACTAATCAATTCAAACTTTATTTAATTATTGAGTTTACCGTCCTCGCTTTTACTCGCGCCACCAACTATGACAGAATGCAATCACGTCGTTATGTTGTATGAATTCGTTTATCCATGAAATTTCAAGCTGCCATCTTTGATATGGATGGCCTATTACTCGACACTGAACGTGTCTGCATGCAAATGTTTAAACAGGCTTGTGAAACTGTAAGCCAACCTTTTTACGAAGATGTTTACCTGTCTATCATAGGCCGCAACGCAGCGGGGATTGATGCTGTGTTTCGCAAGGTTTATGGCCACTACCTAGATGAACTGCATGAAGAGTGGCGCAGGCGCTATGATGCCATCGTCAAACATCAAGCGATTCCCGTGAAACAAGGCGTGGTTGAACTGCTCGAGTGGTTGAACGCAAACCAGATTCCAACGGCAGTAGCGACCTCTACACGTAAAGAAGTCGCGACGATTAAACTCAAACTCGCTGGATTAGATCAATACTTCGACGATCTTAGCTGTGGCTGTGAAGTCACTCATGGTAAGCCTGACCCTGAAATCTATCTGCTAGCTGCAAGTCGTTTGAACGTTGACGCGAAACAGTGCATTGCGTTTGAAGATTCAAACAATGGCGTCCGTAGTGCAGTAGCGGCAAACATGACCACGTTCCAGATACCCGACTTAGTCGAACCGTGTGAAGAAATCAAGGCCCTCGATCACCTGATTCTGCCTTCGCTTCACGATGCACTTCATTATCTTAAGCAGCAATAAGCTATCCTCTTAAGTAAGGTATTCTCTATAGAAGCCTATGCGCCATGGGCTTCTTTATACTTTTCAGTGCTAAACCATCGTTAGCAAATCTAAATCAATTTTTCTCTAGGGGTTTGTATTTGCATCTCACATCCCAATTATGAGTAGAAGCATCCACTAAATTGAAGAAGGAACGACAATGACCAACCAATATGTGCCACCTAAAGTTTGGACGATGAACGAAGAAAATGGCGGACAGTGGGCGAGTATTAATCGTCCTGATTCTGGCGCGCGCCATGAACAAGCGCTTCCCGTTGGTAAACACCCAATCCAGCTCTACTCTTTGGCCACTCCTAACGGCCAAAAAGTAACGATCATGCTAGAGGAGCTACTCGCACTGGGCGTAAAAGAAGCGGAATACGACGCTTATTTAATCCAAATTGGTGAAGGTGATCAATTCGGTTCCGGTTTTGTGGAGGTCAACCCAAACTCTAAGATCCCAGCAATGGTTGATCGCTCAGGTGATGAGCCGATTAATGTGTTTGAGTCTGGTAATATTCTGTTTTATTTGGCGGAAAAATTTGGTCACTTCCTTCCAACAAACGCTGCTGAACGAGCGCAAGTGATGAACTGGCTGTTCTGGCTACAAGGTTCTGCACCTTACTTGGGCGGTGGCTTTGGCCATTTCTATGCGTACGCACCTGAGAAATTCGAATACCCTATCAACCGATTCTCTATGGAAGCAAAACGTCAACTGGATGTTTTAGACAAGCAACTTGCGAAGCACACTTACCTGGCTGGTGAAGAATACAGCATTGCCGATATTGCCACCTGGGCATGGTACGGTAACTTGGTATTAGGTCGCGCTTACGATGCGGCTGAGTTCTTGGATGTCGATAGCTACAAGAATGTGAAACGCTGGGCCGAAATGATCGATGCACGTGAAGCCGTCCAACGCGGACGCATCGTGAATCGCACGTCAGGAGAAGAATGGGAACAGTTAGCTGAAAGGCATAGCGCAGAAGATATCGATGCGGTATTGAAGCTAAAACTGTAACTACTTACCCATAAAGTAAAAAAGCGATTCTCCTAAAAGAATCGCTTTTTTGTTGTTACCCAAAAAATTACAAAAGGCGGGTCATAAACTTGCTGTTTGGGTCTTCTCGATAATTGCCAAAAGGCCCACAGTAACTAAAACCAAACTTCTCATACAAGCGGTGTGCTGGCGTGAAGAACGCCTGAGAGCCAGTTTCCAGATTCACGCAGCGATAACCTCGCTCAGTGGCAATCTTCAGCACATGTTGCAGCAGGCTAGACGCGACGCCCAAATTACGCGCATCCGACGCTGTGCGCATTGACTTGAGCTCTACCTGATCGCAGTCCAACTCTTTAAGCGCTGCACAACCAAGCAACTTGCCGTGTTTCCAACCACTGAAGAAAGTGATCTCCGGGGCTTTGAGCGCGTCAACATCTAAGGCATGTACGCTCTCTGCTGGAGAAGTCGCGTACATGTCCTTTAAATGTTCTTCGAGAAGCCTTATCACTTGCCCACCTTGTAAATCGTCTATTTTTATTTCCATCTAAATTCACTATCCATGCTGGCTCGCGCTCATGCTTCTTTCATAGCGAGAATCGATTACTTGGTATCACTTAAGGCAATTTTACCCGCAAGACCAATCAGTAGTACGCCAGATACCCCTTCCAAGCTTCTTGAAAAGCGCTGAGACTTTGCACCACTCAGTAACCAACTGCCCGCCACAGCGTAGACCAGATTACATAGTGTCGCCAAGACACTGAAAATCACGCCATAAGCCAACAATTGAGCGCTCACCGAACCTTGTGTCAGGTCGATAAACTGCGGAAGAAACGACAAGAAAAACAGCGCAACTTTTGGATTCAATACGCTCACCACCACACCTTGCATAAACACATTGTTGGTCGCAGGTGCCGTTTCATCCACGACTAACTGACTACTTCCCTTCCACATTGAGATCAGAGCCTTAATTCCTAGATAAACCAGGTAAGCTGCACCTAACCATTTGATAATGCTAAACGCTAACGCCGAGCTAAGGATGATCGCAGAAAGCCCTAAACACGCAGCTAAGGTATGAAGAAAGTAGCCCGCACCCAAGCCCAAAGCAGCTTTCATGCCACTCGCCATTTTACCTTTCATGGTATTAGAAACGATGTAAATCACATCAGGTCCGGGGATTAAGTTTATCGATAAACAGGCAACGACAAACAACAATAGTGAATTCAAATCCATGAGGAATTTCTCCATTTATTTTATTAGTTATTAATACTTTACTGAACTACTTAGAGAGTTCTCTCCACTCACCATTTGTCAGGACTGGCAAGTCTTGCGCGTGCAGTTTAAATACCGTATTCGGTGTACCCGCCGCCGCCCAAATCGCATCATATTGCTGTAGGTCGACGTCTAGAATTGTTGTGACGTTTTGGTTGTGCGCCACAGGAGGCACCCCACCAATCGCATAGCCAATGCGTTCACGGACAAAGTCAGCGTCGGCTTTTTTCAAGTTTAACCCTGTCGCCGCTTTCACCTTTTTGGTGCAAACCATGTTCGTTCCTGATGCAACGACCAAAATGGGGTCGCCCGTTTCTCCGTTTTTAAAAATCAGAGATTTCGCGATTTGCGATACGCTGCAACCTATCGCATCTGCCGCCTCAACCGCCGTACGTGTTGAAGCTGGCATTTGCTGAACCAAGAAATCTTGACCATATTGAGACAAAAATGCTTGAACGCGAGCTGATGAGCCTTTTAGTTCTGTAGACATACCTTAATTTCCTCAATTACACATAAGGCGTGACAACATTCAGGCATTGATCGACCCACTTATCTTTTTCACCTACAGGTGCAACATAGTGGATCGCAGAAGCGGCGTGCTCTTTGTCGCCAAGCTTGCTGATCACCCAAGTTGCAAGGTATTGAGATGACAAACAGCCGCCAGCGCTAGCGATATTGCCACTGGCGAAAAAAGGTTGATCGAGCACTTTCACACCGACATCTAGAAGCCAAGGCGTGGTGGTTAAATCGGTGCACGCAGGCACGCTATCGAGTAAACCAAGTTGGGCCAAAATCAATGCACCGGAACATTGACTGCCAATCAGTTGTTTCTCTGGGTTGAGGGAAAGGCGTGATAAGATCTTTGTGTCTTTAGCAATATCACGAGTGAGCACTCCACTGCCAAACAATACCGCGTCTGCATGGTTGGCAAATTCGAGTGGTTGCTGCGCTTTGATCGTTACACCATTCATCGACGTTACATATTCTGTCGGCGAGGTAATCTGGGCATTCCAGCCTAGGTGGCGCATACGGTTGATGATTCCCGATGCAACAAATGAGTCTAATTCGTTAAAGCCTTCAAAGGTAACGATCGCTATATCCATATCAAATCCTTTTGGTTATGTGCCAAGCGTATATTCTCGCGGTTGCTTATTTTCTGACCCAGCTTATGCCACTATCGCGTATAAAAGCAAATGCCGAAGTAAGGAGATTTCCATACTTCGGCATTTGCTTGGCACTTTATTGGTTAGATGCTCTGATTAACGTGGACGGGCAAAAACCTGTGTCCAGTAAATACCATATCGAGAGTCTGGATTTTCAACAAAAGACGCGCCCAACTGAGTTACCGTGGCATTCATAATGTTTTTGCAATGGCCAGGACTTTCCATCCAAGCTGACATCACAGCGTCAATATTCTTCTGACCCGCAGCCACGTTTTCAGCCCATGCGTTAAACTCGTATCCAGTGGCCGAAATACGATCACCAGGGTCACTACCATTAGAGCCTGTATGCCCCATAAAGTTCGCATTTGCCATGTCGCTAGAGTGCGTAAAAGCAGCCGATTCCAAATCAAAGTCCCAAGTTAATGCAGGTACTGCTGGCATCATCGTACCGCCACAATCTTGTTGCTGAGAACGCGCTTGGTTCACCGCATGTAACATGAGATCTGCAAATTCATTAGATTGAGGAGGCGTGACGGGTTCTGCTGGTTCAACTGGCGACTCTGGTTCCACAAAGTTGTCATTGTCACTGGAATCCGGCACGATTGGGGTGTCATTTTGATCAGTCGTTGTATCAGATCCTGTATTCCAATCCGCCGATTCATCAGTATTATCGGCATCAGGTTCAGAGCTATTACCAGCATTACTACCGTAGCTGTTACCGCCACTAGCGGAATTACTCTCGTCAACATTCGCATTGCTATTGGATGTGCCTGATACAGATTCTGCCGACTTTCCTACCGAAGAAGAATCTGACGAGCCACCATCTGCCCCCCCACACCCCGCAAGAATCAACGTAGACAACATGAAAAATGGTACAACTTTCATCATAAACCTAACCCTAAAATATCAAATAATGTGTTCATTTCCTTATGTCTGACCATCAATAGGTAAGCAGCCAGATGAATAGAACAGCTAATAATCATTATGTAAATTAATAACGCCGGTAAACTATACTTACCCAAACGTTAGGGTCTCAATATGCAACCGTTGAATACGCGGTATATTGACCGTTGTTTAACAAACGCTGACATTCACCAGTCAGAGCAGATACACTGCCCCCATAAATTCGCCAATAGGAGCATTGGTTATTGATGTCTAAATTACTGTTCAGTTCTGTATTGCTATTTGGAGTCAGTACAAGTGTTGGGGCTTTTTCACCGTCTTATGATTGCACTCAACGTTCGTTGAATTCAGTAGAAAAAGCGATTTGCGCCGATGTTGAGCTTAGTCAGCAAGATGTTTTGCTTGATCATATCTATAAGAAAGCGAAGGCAATAGATAAAGCGAACCAAGCCACACACAGCATTCGAAGCGAACAGCGTGGTTGGTTAAAAGGACGCAATGAGTGTTGGAAAAGTGATACAACAAACGAGTGTATACGCGAGCAATACCAACATCGCATTGCCACGTTGCAAGCCCGCTACAGATTGGTCGAACACTCAGATCCCATATTTTTCGCTTGCGATGGCAATCAAGCAAAAGAAGTGGTGGTAACGCGGTTTGAAACCGACCCTATATCGGTTATTGCAGAATTTGGGGATAGCGTTTCTTTTATGTTGTACTCGGCGCAACAAAGCCAATACGTTGGACGGAATGAGTCGATTATCTATCAAAATGATCAGTCGATCGATGTTGTTTGGGGATACAACGCACCAGTTATGCAATGCGTTCCCAAAAGTAATCACACAGAGTCTCAGTGACGCCTTATCGTACAAAAACAAAGCCCGCGGAGCTCGCGGGCTTTTTGGTGTTTACTCAACGAGTAAAAGTCTTCCGGTTAAGGCAGGTACGGAAACGTTCGTTGTAGGCAATTGAAGTGGGATAGATTCTCCCGTCATTAAATCCACCAAACGAGTTGCCGTTTTCAGCTTCGTGTTATCAAGAGGCAAGCTTTGCTCAACGTTGCTCGTGTTCAACGCGTAAACCACTTGTTCATCTTGGTAGACTTTCAAGTCAACATAGAGCTGGTCATCAATCCAAAGGTTACGACGTTCACCTGCGTATAGTGCTGGATGTTGGCTACGAACCTGCATCAGTTGCGCTAGATAAGATTTGAGCTGCTGCTGTTCTGACGTCAATGTTGAAGTCACGCCTTCTACTTTGCCACTTGAGCGCGCAACATGATCATCACACAGCCCCTGCGAGACACAATCTGCTGTTACCTTTTCAGCAAAGTTTTCCACTTCATCGCCAATCTCTTCACCGTAGTAAAGCGTGATTGGCCCTGAGTACGCGGCCAGGAAACTAAACGCCGCTTTATGGCGCAAGTTGCCATCTGCCAAACCGCCACGCTGGATAAGATCACCAAAGCGCACTAAGTCGTGGTTGCCTAACATTAAGTTTGGCATTGCGTGGTAAGGCGATTTGCTACGACTGTTCCACTCTGCATCCAGTGCTCGTGCATTGCTGCTTGCGCCTGATTCTTCAACGGCCAACGCTTGCACTAACCCATAACGCAGTGGGAAGTTAAAGGCCGACGAAAGCGCAGGATCTTCATCACTACCATAAGCCGTTCGGTTGATGTCATCCGCGCCTTGCCACACTTCACCAACCATATAGCCTAATGTGCCCCAGCTATTGCCAGCAAGTTTGTTCTCTTCGGCAGCTTGTTCGACCGCAGCGCGGATACGTCGCCAGCTATCAAGTGGCAACTGATACGCTTGATCCAAACGCCAACCATCAATGCCAAACTCTTTCACCCAGTAGGTCGCCACTTCGGTAAAGAACTCTTCGCTCGCTTGATCTGGGTAGCTCACGTACATACCCGGATAACCGCTTTCGCCGTATAGCGTTGGTAGTTTTCCGCTTGGGGATGGCTTAACACCGTTAATGTGGGTATGACCAAACACCCCATCAAGGAAAACGTACAACCCTTTACTATGCGCCGTATCGATCAACTCTCTGAGCTTTTCATTGCTGCCAAAGTTCGGATCAACATTGAAGAAGTCACAAGCAAAGTAACCTGTTGCATCTAGCTTGTCGTCACCACCTTGACCAGCGCAGGAATCAAAGACTGGCGTTAACCAAATCGCGTTAACGTTCAGGCTGGCAATATAATCAAGACTATCAATGACACCTTGTAAATCGCCATTGTGATGAGACGTACCATAACCGACGCCGTAATCTGCCGAAGGATCACCGTCAACAAACGACTCCATCATTACCTGATAGATGCGAAGATCACAGGCCGGGTTTTCGTCTTGATAGCACGCGTAATCTAAGTTCTGGTCAATAACGGAAACCACCAGCGAAGATTTATCGGACGCATCCAACGCAAACTGATAGACACCTTGCTCAGTGATGGTCACTTTGACGTTGCCATTGCCAGCGTCTTCCAGCGTTACCGAGCCAGATCCTGAGGTGAACGAGCCATAGCCTAAGTTAATGCTGCTCCAATCGCTTGAAGCGACTTTAAACTCATACACACCAGGCGTTAAGTAACCCTCAAACGCATAGATCCCCTTGCCTTGATAGGTCAGTTGGTCTTGTGCGCCCCAGTCATTCATTGAACCACGTAGATAGACCTCCGTTGAACCGTAAGGCGGTACATCGACCTGCGGTGTATCCGCGACTAGCCCTTCACCCTGCACACCCTCTTGCGGAAGAACAAACACCGCCGCAGTTAACGCAGGAATCGAGAAGGTTCCATCAACAAAGGTAGAGTGCTTCACGATTGAGTCTGAAGAAGCTGACAACGTAGGATGTAACTCAAATCCTTGCGCACCAGCAACATGTAAGCTCTGCGGCGAGGTATTCGCGTTGATCAATACAATGATTGCGTCGTAGTTACCATCTAAATCCGCACCAGAAGAGACACCATCGTTGACCGACATAGCAATGAGCCCCGGTAAGGTATTGGCTCCCGTATTGTGGAAACGAACGCGTTCCAATACTTCCCGCTCGGAAACCAGCTTCAGTAGTGGCGTGGAGGAGCGAACCGACAATAGCGCTTTAAACGCTTCATCTGTCCAGCGAATATCCTCAGCCGTAGCCACCGTGTTCGGATTGCTGATCACAGACTGGATTGCGCTCCAGTTCGCCTGATCTTTATCCGCTCTTGGTAAGCCGACATTCCAGTTGTTGGTTTGCTTGCTAAAATCGACTTTGTTGTACCAATCACCACTGTCGTAACTGTCGCGTGCCATTGACTTAGAACGCAGCAATTCTGATCCCATGTGCAAGAACGGTACGCCCTGTCCTAGTAACACGGTCGACAATCCAACAATCTGCATACGGGCACGATCAGCAGATGAAACATCCGCTTGTGCCTTATACTGGTTGAAGTCCCATAACGTTTGGTTGTCGTGCTTAGAGACATAGTTGATCGACTCTTGCGGATCGAGTGTATACGCCGCCCCTTGGTTTCCATATAGGAAGTCTCGGCCATAAACCGTTGTGCCGCTGAAAGTCTGCAATGGATAGTTCTGCAAGTTACCCGCCATACCGTAGCGAATCAGATCCATACGGGACTTAAGCTCATCGTCAAAACGGTTACCCGCATTTGCAAACCCTGGGGTCTGGAGCAACGCGTCGCCACTGTCAAACGGACCACCACCACGCACGCCGTCACGCAAACGATCGTTGTAAGTGCCAATACCTGTTCCCGCCATCGGCCACTGTGTCGCGTTCTCGCCACGCTGTCCGTTGACGACTTCACCAAAGTTCCAGCCTTCGCCGTAGAACCAAGTGTCTTGATCGACTTTCTGTGTCTCTTCGTAGATGTGCAGCATGCTCGACTTCATCAGGTGTCCCATTAAGTCAAAGCGGAAACCATCAATCTTGTAGTCTTGCGCCCACATCACCACACTGTCAGCCACCAGCTTCTCGAACATACGGTTTTCAGACGCGGTATTGTCACAACAGGTTGAGTTTTCAACCGCACCCGTGATTGGGTTCAGTCGGTGGTAATAGCCCGGAACCGATTTATCCAGCACCGATTTGTCGTAAAGCCCGGATGAATACGTATGGTTGTAGACCACATCCTGAACCACTCTAAAGCCCATATCATGAAGCTTTTGTACCATTTGACGGTATTCACGAATTCGCGAAACGCCATCACTTTCAACCGCATAGCTGCCTTCTGGTGCGCTGTAGTGGAACGGATCGTAACCCCAGTTGAATCCATCTAATGGGCGAATGTCCGCCAACAGTGCTTGTGCTTCCCCTGTATTTGGATCAGTTTGCTCAAGGAGAGAAAGAATCGTCGCACTACGAGAAGTACCGTCGATGCATAAGTGAGCGTCTGGGTTGATTTCACACAGCTTCGCGACCGTGTCATTTAAGTCGACGCGTTTGGCTGGGTTTTCTGGGATCGACGCCAAATCATAGCTCGGCAGTAAGTGAATCGTCGTCAGCCCTGAATTCTTCAGCGACTCAAGTTGAGCCACACTGTCTCGCTCATCTTCCAAGAATGCTGAATACTTGCCGTCACGCTCGGGTGAACCTTTACTATCGCTGATACTGAAATCACGAATATGCAGCTCGTAAACGATGTTGTCTTCTGGATTATCGAGCACTGGGATCACCTGCGAATCCCAACCATCGGGTTTGGACTGCGGCGATGTAAGGTCAACCAACTGCGAATGTAAGCTGGATGTGCTCAAAGAGAGTGAGTACGGATCCGTCGTCATCATCCACTCTACGTGTTGAGTTTTCGGATGATACGCTTTGACTCGATAACGATAGAAGACGTTTTCTAACTCAGCGCCACCTTGGTAACGCCAAATACCGGTTTTCGGATCGAGTGTCATCGCAATAGGTGATGCTTGAATAAGCGACTTGTCTTGCGCGTACAAGTACAGCTCTACTTCTTGTGCGGTCGGAGCCCAAAGAGCAAAGTTGGCAACACCGCCATCCATCCAACTGCCTAATTTCGCTTCGTCCGCGTCGTTTACACCCGATGTATACAACACGTCTGTCACACCCGGAATTTGTACCTGTGTCGCGACTAACGGTTGACCATCGCTATCTAATGCAACAGCAATGAGCTGAGTTTTCAGCAGTGATTTCGCGCTATCGGCGTCGACATCAAGGAAGAACTCAGTACGACCGTTCAGATGTGGAAACTCTGGGTTATCAGTCAAGCCAGCGAGCGATAATGGGTATTTTTCAAACTGTTCCGGCTGATTGATGTCACCATTGCCTGCGACTCTGCTCCAAAGCTGGTAACTGGCGGCTTCGCTGTGATCGAACCAAGCAATCGAATTCACATCCAACCAATGAGCGGCGGCATTCGCCACTTCTATCGTGATTTGCTCATCTGGCGAGTATTTGAGAACTGTGCTGCCATGTGTGGTGTATAACGTGTTTCCTTTGGAAAAATCAATTTGCAGATCATCACTTCCAAGGGCCTTTTCATCGCCTTTGTGGAGAATGAAATTTACACAATCGCCATGTTCTGCTTTCAGCGAAACGGTGAATTTCGCTCCATATTCTGGATCAATTTCACTCCAGCTAAATGGGTTGCCCCAATCCACACCCGTTAATGCATCGTCACTGACCGCATCACAAGTTGAGTTATTCCATAAGTGCAGGCCCCAATCGTCATAATTGCCGTCATCACGTTTGTAGTAAACCACAGCTTCTTGATAAGTTGGCGTCACAACAGCGGTACTGTTATCAGGACTTTTCGGGTTTGGGTCGATACTGTCTGGGATACCATCGCCATCATCATCACTTGATGCAAAGTCACCTAAACCGTCCCCATTGGTATCAAGGCTTTCAAAGCGATCTTTCGGGAAGGCATCAACGCTGTTATCTGCACCATCATTGTCGATGTCCGTATCGTCTACGTCAGCAATCTTATCGCCATCGAAATCTGCTGGCTGACTTTGTGCCTCGTACGCATCGCTACCGAGACGCTCTTCATCTAGGTTGCTCCAGCCATCACCGTCGATATCCTCATCTAGCTGGTCAGGGATCTTATCTCCATCGAGATCCGCTGGTTGGCTTCCTGAGTCATATGGGTCAGTGCCAACTTGTAACTCGTCGCGATCGCTGAAGCCGTCGTTGTCATCATCCAGATCCGCGTGGTCACCAACACCATCCAGATCGGCATCGGCGGTTTCACGTTTGTCATAAGGGAACAGATCCAATGCATCTGCCACACCGTCACTATCGCTATCAAGTGCCACGATCGGTTTGCCACTGGCATCAAGCATCAGAGTTTTGGATTGTAGGTCATCGCCTTTTTTGATCGCCTTGCCTAACTCTTTCGCGCCTTTTTCCAGAGTCTTAGAAAGCGGTTTAAGTTCGTCCTCCGCTAGCGTCGCAGGTAATAGCTGTACTAATGCCTTAGCTGCGCGAGCGATGATCAGGGATTCATTCGCGACATAATCACTATCCGCGATCAAATCTGGCTGGCGTAATTGCTTGCGCAGTCTCTTCAGCGCTTTTTCTTCACTCACGCCCTGCGCCATTTGCAAGCTAATGTATGTCGTCAACGGACTCACATGCGAGTAGTTGGCAGGTGCCAACAGTAAATAATCACGTGTCGCCGTCACACCTGGAATATCTTGGTCAATGGTGATCCCGCGCTTAACTTTCGCCGTAATGAAGCTTCTGAGCTGGTCTTGCTCTATGCCAGCAACGTCTAGGCTGGCGTAACCATTTTTATCCGTCGTTGACTGGGGCTCCGTTTCCCCTTGTTCAAAATTACCGTCTACGTCTAACCAAACAGCTGCGTTTTCTAAATAGCCATCCATCACCCTGACATCCAGCGAGTCATTACAACCCGCCAACATACCGAGTGATGCAAAAGCCAATGTCATTCTCGTTAACTTGATGTTCATTGTTACATCCATTTTCGTTCTCTCCATTGAAGAACTTCCTCAAGTCTTCACCCTGTGTGGACGCGATAAGCAAACATCACCACAAGTTAACCTTATCTTTGTCGGACATCTCATTGCCTCACCCTATTGGTGCTTGATAAAGGGCGTAGAGAGTTAGGAGGAGAAAACAGAGTTAGAATGGAAATCACAGATTGAAGTGTGAGGCGCGTAGTTATCTTTCTCTTGCTGTAATAAATAGTGAGTAAAATGACAGTTTGTAGATTGAGACGAAAAAAAACTGTATGAAAATTACATTCCATACAGTTCGGATAAATTTGATCTTAAGCCCAAGAATATTTGAAGTTGGGTGCCGTTCAAATAACTCTGAAAGCCATGTTCTGATTACAAAACGTCCAGCTCGTTATTTATAGGTTCTGCGCAATCGTCGTTGTTAATTGATCAACACCTTGATCCAATGCTTCGACTAGCGCTGAATACCCCTCTTCTTTCAGAGGAACGTTGAGATTAAATGGCGCACTGCTGACGATTTTTCCCTGCCCATCAATCAAGTTCCATATACCTGCGATTTCTGCGTTTCCCGTATACGCCCCATTAAAACGCTGCACACTAAGCTGCAGTTTCATTTGTTGGGTTTGGTCCATCGCTGCCGTCATTTTTACAGGCCAGTACGTGGTTTGCTTATGGCGTAAATCATTAACGATACGCTGGCTAAGTTGATTAGATAGATTTTCTGCCCATTGGTTGTTCTTCGCTTGAATAACCTGAGTTTCTGATGTTCTGTACACTAGGCCTGAGCCATTCAGATAGTCAGCGACGTCGATGTTTCTAACCACCAATAGCGATTGGTTAGGCTGAGCGCCTGCAGTTTGAACAACGTTGGTTTGAACAGCGTCGCCTTTAGGTAGCATATACAGTTGTGTGCTTGATTCTGTAGTGCTGCAACCAGCCAGTGCTGCGAGAATCAATAGTCCCCATTTTTTCATTATTGTTTTCCTTTTACTGGAATCGGATCACTTGTCTGATCTTCACCAAACACGAGAGAGTTTGGTTTCTCGTTCAACTGACGCAGTACTGGCTTAAATTCAGACATCATTTGTTCCATCTCGTTAAGCGTGCTCTGCATTTCATGGTACATGGTTGAGTCTGGGCCATAGCCATCCAACGTTTTTTGGATTTGCATCAGACTTTTACGAATGTCCGCCGGAATCGCTTTCGTATCACTATTTTTCAATAAGCTATCGATACTGGTTGCCACCTGTTCCGCAGATGTGAGAGCACTCTCAGATTGCTTCAACGTCGAGTTAAGCGAAGTAAGCGTATCTTCCAATGGCAAGCCATTGAGCTTCGTCAATAGGTCATTCACTTGTTTCTGAACATGGGCAAAGCCCCCCTGAACGGTAGGAAACACGTCGTACCCTTCATATTGACTAGGGACATACGGTTCGTCGCTTGGGGCGAAATCCAAATCAATAAACAACGCCCCTGTCAGTAGACTGCCTGTTTTTAAAGAGGCGCGTAACCCTGTGGAGAAATCATTCATCACCTTATCTTTAAAGACGTCCATCGACTCAGATTGGAAGTTCTCGTAGAGACGACCCAATTCGATACGAACGAGTACGGGCACCTGCTTCACCGAGAACCCTTCATCTTCAGGCGAAGGAAGGCGCATTGGCACTTGTAAAACAGTACCGATACGTAAACCCTTGTACTCTACGGGTGCATCAGGCTTTAAACCGCGGACGGATTCATCAAACAGCATTGCGAATTCGATATAGTCGCTGTACATGCCTTCACGCGCCTGTTTCACGTCATCAAATAAGCGGAACTTCCTCATTTGCTTATCCAGAACCTTTCCAGAATTTCTGCCCAAAATATTATCAAACGTTACCCCACCAGAGAGCATCGCCTCCATTGAGCTGACCTTTACTTCAAAGCCTTCTGAATTCAGCCGCAATTCGACGCCCGAACTTAACCAAAAGTGCGTTTTTGTGCGAACAAGGCTGTCATACGGTTCAAAAATAAACAGCTGGTAAAGCGCTTGTTGTGAATCGACATCAAGACTTGTCTTTTCAACTCGACCCACAGTGAAGCCTCGGTAAAGCACAGGATCGCCTACTCCCAGTTTTCCAGCTTCATTGTGTCTGAGTACGACTCGCAACCCTTTTTCATCGGGAGAGGCGACAGGAGGAATATCCAACACCGTAAAATTCTTTTTGGCTTTGCCAGATGAGCCAGGTTGCAATTGGATGTAAGAACCAGAGAGCAGTGTTTCTAACCCTGAGATGCCTTCTTTACCTATTCTCGGCTTAACGACCCAAAACAGCGTATCTTCACGGAGCATGCGCGCAGCATCTTTGTTCATTCTCGCCGTCGCGGTGATGTAATCATAATTTTCGCTCAGCTTCACGTCGGTGATCACGCCCACTTTCACGTTGAGCGACTTAATCTCGGTCTTTCCCACCTCAATGCCTTCTGCGGTTGGCAACTTCAACCTGATTTCTGGGCCGGTGTTCTCAAAATACTCGAACAACATCCATGCCCCCATCGCAAGCGCAAGTAGCGGAACAACCCAAATTGGGGATATCTGCTTTTGCGACTTAATTTGAGCCGTTGCCTTGTTATTTTCACTCATATTTGGCTTTCTCAGTTGGGTTAATCATTGGCTCTCGCACTTCGTTTTTTGGTGGCTGCCACAAAATACGCGAGTCAAATATCATGGCGGAGAGCATAGTAAAAATGACCACCGCAGCAAAAAACAACGCGGCAGGGCCGGGATAAATCGCCATCAAGTTTTGTAGTTGCACCAGAGCAACCAAAATTGCGACAACAAAAATATCGATCATCGACCATCGGCCAATGAATTCTGTCAAACGGTAAATTTTCAAACGTGACGCACTTTCTTCATGCGGTAATTCTCGCTGCTTGGCGGCATGGTAATACAACCACGACAATGCGAGCATTTTTGCGATAGGAATAAATATACTGGCAAAAAAGATGACGGCGGCAATGGGGTAAGATCCTAAATTCCATAGCAACACCACGCCTTCCATAATGGTGGAGCCTTCGGCGTGACCTAGGCTTACGGTATACATCATTGGGTATAAGTTGGCTGGAATGTAAAAAACGACGGCAGCGAGCAACCACGCCCACGCTTTTTGTAGGTTCTCGTCAGGGTTATATTGATGAATAGTGCTGCCGCAGCGAATGCAGTACTGACGCTTTACATCCTCGATAGGATTGAGCTGGTGGCAAGTGTGGCAGCTAATGTGATTGTGGTCATGGTGGGTATCCCCTTCTTTGATACCTTTGACCTCGACAAGGGGAATAAAATGCCCCCATAACCAACTGCGATCAACCATGGAAATACACTTAACGACGAGGACTGTGTAGATACAAAACGCCCAAAACGAGTGGCCCATACCGACATCCGCCAGCGACGCGATTTTGACTAAGCTAACCAATATTCCAATCAGGAACACATCCACCATCAGCCAAGGTTCAACTTTGAATAATATGCGGCATAGCAACTTAGCCAATTGACGCTCATTTTCTGGCAGTGGTTTGGAGATTGACTGGGCGGCCTTGATCTGTAAATAGAGGATAAAGCTGATATAGATCGCAGGGAGTATCAGTACCGTTGCAAGCAGCAATGCGGCCAACAGGACATTTTGAAATTCAGCCAGCATTTTTGCCGCATGAAGCAAGGTAATTTCCTGAGACAGCCCTTGTACACTAAACGACATAAACGGGAATGACACACTGAGTACCAACATAATCAGAGATGTAATCGCGATGGCTATCACGCTCTGATAGGGTTTCGCGTTCACTTTCGTTAACGAATGTGCGCATCGCGGGCATTGAGCTTTATGTCCGGGCTCAAGTTCAGGGATATGAACTATGAGACCACACTCTTCGCACGCAATGAGTTGATTTTGAGTAGGCTGACTGGTCATCATCACATTTAGTCATGTTTTAATAACATAATAATACTGCTTTTCCGTAACTTCAGAAGATTCACTTAGTTATCTTTATAAATATTTATAATATGCCGTTTAATTAGGCGCTTTCTGAGGCACTTTCTCAGGCTTGAGAAGAGTTCTAAAATGAAAGTAAGCGGTACATTCGTTCGGAGGGTTGTCATCCAATCTAAAAAAACCTTCACATGTGTACTACGTTGATTAGCGTGGATTGTTCGTCATGGCATTTCCAAACTTGAACAAGTATGCGTAATCTGAGTCAAACTAAGAGAGCGTTAGACACAATTTGTCTAAATTCACTATTAGGATATAGAACCACGTCATTTGGAGTTTCGCGATGAAGAAAGTGCTCAATGTTACCCGCTTGATGAAATATGGATTGCTTGCTGCCAGTGCACTCCTTAGCGGTTGCACACAAAGTGATTGGCGAACCGCTAGCCGAGAACCTGCTGGCATTGCTCCGAATCCATTAGACTTTAAACAAGCCGTCATCGAATTTTATGCTGCGGACGCCTTTGGCTGGCGAGGCTGGTTTGCAGTACACACCTGGGTTGCGATAAAACCTCACAATGCAGACGAATACACAGTGTATGAAGTGCTCGGCTGGCGTGTTAACCGTGGCCAACCGGCATTGTACGAATACAAAACAGTCACACCAGATCGCTATTGGTATGGTGCGCGCCCTGAGAAAGTGCTCTCTATACGGGGAGAAAGAGCCTCTCTGTTAATACCAAAAATCCAGAGCGTCGTGGAAAGCTACCCATGGGCGAACGAGTACACCCTGTTTCCCGGCCCAAACAGCAACACTTTCCCCGCATGGGTGGGTAAGCAAATACCTGAGCTAGAACTAAGTCTGCCGTTTCGCGCTATTGGTAGTGGGTATGCGGACTAACACTAGAGGCTGAGCCCCGTTCGAATGCCCAGCAAAATCGTCACTTCCGAACGGCCACTGCTATAAAAGCTTGAGCACAAATATCCGCCATCTGAAATATGACTCAAAAGCTGTTTGCTCGTTGATTCATATTCAGAAAGATCCGCACCATTATGGGAAAGATAGATACCAGACACGACTTCACCAAACCCAGCACTCTCTAAAAAATCCAACGCCGTTTGTTTACGATTAAATGCAAACAGAACATCGGAATCTCGATCGATGTTTCGAACGTCAGCGACATCAAGGTTATTTGGCATTTCTTTAGATAGAAGCTTACCCGAGAGGTTATTGATGACATCCCCAATAGCCTGTCTATCATTCGATGGGTTTTCAATAAATACAACCACCGTACCCACTTTTTCACATGACTCTGCAATACTTTGAGTTTGCTTTTCAGAAGCACCAGAGACAAACAGAATATCAAAAGAGCGTTCCACAATGAGGGCGTCAGAAAGTTCAACCAAAGGCACGAAATAATCTAACGCTTGGAAGTCAGGTTCAGGTGCTGAAATACCCAGCTTAAGTTCATCATTATTATCTATCAAAGGCTCGAACATTGGAGTTCCTCATTTGGAGCAAATCTTAAAGTGTGGCGTAAAGGTTTAGACAATGCACTCAAAACGTAACCCATTGCACTATATAGAATAAAACTAAATTGTGAATTAATCATTTCTAGTGTTATTCATCATTTCAGGCGTGATTGTGGCTACGTATTGCTCGAGTTTATCGACAAAATGCAGACGCCATTCACCACTACAATGAAAGTTCAACCCTATTGTCCAACCGTATCTCAGAAGTAAATTCAGACCTAGTGCTTCATGAAAGATCTCTGATCAATCTTGACGCATAGACATGTACTCGTAATAACTCGGTTAGCAATCTCATTATTGATAAGAATGTGAACATTATTAACAGTCGTCCCTTTTAAAAATTGACCTGGTGTAGGCACGATTCTATATGTTAGATGGCATGGTTCTTCTGTCTATGTTTCGGAAACTACTAGGCTTAGCAAACAAAACATTTGAAATCAGTACCTTATTAAAAATCACAAGTGATAAAGGAAACAATCAATATGAAAAGTTTAATTCTCGCGGGCGCCGTTGCCGGACTGTTAGTTGGCTGTGGTTCTGATGATGTGGAAGATGCGCTTTCCACAAAACTATCTACTTCTGAAGCTCAAAATGCCGCCGAGCATATTTTAGAAGCAACCAGTCTATTAGTCGCTGACATTTTATCCAAATGTAATATCACAGTAAGTACGAGCGTGTGTAATCAAAGCTATGACCCTTCTGCTCTCACTGATTTTTTTGACAATGAAGCAGACTTGCAGCTTACAACGAGTAGTAATGTGATCATGCTTACCTCGGACGACTCTGGTAAATACTTTGAATATGCACCAGGCAACTTGCGCATCTCGTATTCTAGTGAAGGGGACTTAGACCATTCCCTTAAAATAAACATTAGCAACTACCCTATAATTACCGTGGACTTTGATGCTCACAATATTAACGATGATGGCAATTTTGGCTCTTCAGCCGCAGCATTAGATTATGACTTTAATGGTACAAATAAACTTAGTGGTGATATCCATGTTTCTGAAGATAACTTTACTTGTTCAGACAACGCGTGTTGATTAATTTAACTTTTGTTCGGGATATTACTCCCATACCCGTTCACGTTGAGCGGGTATGGAATAGACAGGCAGATAAAAGGGACCTATTTGAAAAAGTTAAATAGCCTAATATTCCTTTTCCATGGGTGTAGTGAACCTCAATACTTCAACCTAGCGACGTCAAACACCCA
Source organism: Vibrio japonicus (assembly GCF_024582835.1). Classification (NCBI taxonomy): domain Bacteria; kingdom Pseudomonadati; phylum Pseudomonadota; class Gammaproteobacteria; order Vibrionales; family Vibrionaceae; genus Vibrio; species Vibrio japonicus. Next base: position 1,180,336 of record NZ_CP102097.1, on the reverse strand, counting down.
CGCATAATTGGTTGACCAATATTCATTTAAACTTATAATGATCGCTACTGATGTCGAGCCTGACTTCAATAGCCCAAGTAACTTAAAACGGCTTGGATAGAAAAGCTAAGTAGGCACGAAGTCATAGTTAACCCCACTCTCCTCAACGCTTCCTTATATAGGCAGTTTTTTGCAACAAAAGAGGGCTTATGAAAATCGCTTTTCTATACACGGTTCGCGCCAATATCACCCTTTTCCAACCTTACATTGACGAGTTTTTGTCTGACTCCAACATTCAAACCTCTCACTTCGTTGATGAATCCTTACTTGAACAAGCAATGGGAAACGCTTCATCGCACGAAGTAGAGAATCTCGTCCATTCGTATATCCAAAACATCGCCAAACAAGGCTTTGATCTCATCGTCTGCACTTGCTCAAGTATTGGTGAGTACGCAGAATCAACGCCAGAGATATCGGCAAAAGTCGTGCGTATTGATAGACCCATGGCAGAAAAAGCCATCAGATTTCAGAATATACAGATTTTGGCGACGGCAGAAAGCACCGTATCACCGACCTATAAACTGGTGAACCAAAGTGCCATGGAGAACCCACTATCCATCTGTCAAAATATTGAAGTAACGATCGTGCCCGATGCCTGGCAACACCTCAACAACGGGGATCATGCGGCCTATATTCAAGCCATATCCAAAACGATTAAAACAACACTGGAAAACATGCCCTCGAACGGCGTCATTCTCCTCGCGCAGGCATCCATGACTCCTGCTGCCACATTTAACCATCCAATCATCCCAGTGCTTTCCAGCCCAATTATTGGTGTTCAGTCGCTATTAAACTATGTCAAATGAACGCTGGATAACGATGAATGAGCAATAACGGCTTAAAGCAAAGTGACGTTGCGCCACATAATGACTGCATGTATCTAAAAGAGGGACCCAATCTATGAGTATAAAACCCAACAGAATCTCAGCTATGAAGCTCATCATTGAACAGGCTAAGCGGGAGCTTCCTCTCTACGAAAGCGATACTTTTGTGTGCGGTACGGAAGGTAACTGCATTGGCTGCCCGAAAAAATTGATGGAACTTGTAGACTCAGAACTTTCCTATTGGGAACACACAATCTCACGAGGAGTCGCCCCAAATTTTGATGATATTCGTCGGTTTGGAAAACTCTGTACCAACGTCAAAAGAGGGCTTGTACGCAATAATATTGTGTAGTTCCTTCGTGATGTTATTAGGTCACGTTTAAAATGTTCACAACTCTCTGCGAAAGCCAATTAGGGTTGTCTATCGCGATATCATGACCACCTACTTCATTGATGATCACAGGTGCTCCCCACGCCTCAGCCATTGCCAGTGTGGCTTTATGGCTAACCAATTTATCTTTTTCAGATGCTATAAAATATAAACGGCAACTCGGGCGAGATACCTGAAACTTGTTCGCTGCTGAGAGCTGTCGCCAAAAATTGCCAACTTTCATTGGATGTAAATCGTCATACCTTGCCCATTTTTTGACAAGGCCAATATTCAATTTTTGGTTCGAGACCATGCTGTATATTATCTTTTCTCTTCGATAAGAACCTGAAGCCAAAGCCAGCGCTATCTTTAAGTAATTCTGAGGCAGTAAGCGCTCATAGAATGGACTGAAACCCTTTACACTCGTATTAATGCAAATCAACGACTCGACTTCACCTGGATACAGTTCTGCCCATTTCAGTCCAATCATTCCTCCCATCGAAATCGCCAATAGGTCTACTTTGCTGTTTTGGTTTCGCTGAGATCTAATACTTTCAACCATTCCATCAATTGTATTCGGAGAGACTTGCGATGAAAGCTCCCCATTACCTGGAACATCTATACAAGTAATGGTTTTTTCTGGAATCTCGCTTTGTAAAAGCGTCGGGAAATCACCCCAATGGTAGCAACCACGGAATAATCCTCTTAACAAAATCACTTCGTTTGTCATTGCCAAGCCTCTTCCATGAAAGCCAAACGCCCCTATTACGCCTTGTGATGTTAACCCTGTAGCCACTTGATTGCGGAGTCGTAATCATGAAACGACTGCATTTCCCCTGATATAAACCAGCTGCCGACTTTTGACGCTAATTCTTGCCAGTTCTTATCACCGTAAATAGCGACTTTATCGACGTTAAAACCGATTTTTAGACCCAATTGGAAATCATCCCAAGCTGCGCGAAGTTCCCAACCTGAAAACTCTGAAATATCGACCAGTACTTTGACATGCTTACCCTTTACTCCAGCTAGAGCAGAATCTAATACCGGTGTTATTGTTTGATAATCGTCATGAGTAAGTTTCCCTATTGCTTTGAAGACAAGGAAAAATTCTGAACCAAAACGCTCTAGCCCTACTGATATTCCGTGACGTTCAAGACGCATAACAGCTCCCTCCAAATTACGTATGTCTATAAAGATTAAGATATCTACACAAACTTATACGAGAATTAGGCACCAATATTGGCACTCGGCTTCTTTGGATAACATCACAGCTGCATCAAGATGGTGAGAAAGTCAGAGCACTTTCTTTTTATGGCGGGAGTTGATGATGTCTTCAATCAGCTTTTGTTCTTTTCGCGCTTGTTCGTAGCGCTGTTTTTTTCTCCATCGCTCGAGTACACTTTCTAGTCCCTTAACGCGGGCGTGTTTATGCTCCAGCTCTTTTTGTACCGACGAGCAATGGGCGGCCATAAGGGCTTGTTCTTGCTCGTGGTGAATCAGCATTTTTTGTAGCATTTTATCAACGCGATTAAAGTTCATCAGTGTGGCGCTATTCAAAGTCCCGGACGATTGTGCCGACTGACCCGCATGCTGTTTTAACGCTGAAAGCTGTTCTAACTGCAACTTCAAATGATGGTGGCGCTGACGCATCGACTCAAGCTGCTGCCCGACTCTATCCCGCTGCTGCTCTTCAACTTGCTGGAGCTTTCCTACCGCTTTCAGCTTGGCTTCCATTTCCCTTCCTCTTAACCCGTTCCACCTTTAATGTGGAGACTGAAAAATTTCTGCTAATGCGGTTAAGCTGGCTGAATAGTCAACTGACTCGTCAGCCGCTTGCAGTAAATAGGCCCTAAGCTGAGGATACATAGCAACAGAGCGATCCAATTCCGGATCTTGCCCCGGTTGATAGCCCCCCAACGGCAGTAATTCTTTGACTTGTAGATAGTTGGAGTACAACTGACGGAACTGGTTGGCAATGGTACTGTGCGCCTCATGGGTACAGGCAGACATACAACGGCTTATTGATGCGTTAAGGTCGATCGCTGGATAGTGCCCTTGCTCCGCCAACTGACGCGATAAAACGACATGGCCATCAAGAATGGCGCGAGCGGAATCCACCACTGGATCTTGCTGGTCGTCCCCTTCCGCTAATACGGTGTATATCGCTGTTAGGCTACCATGTGGATTTTCGCTGTTACCAGCGCGTTCCAATAGCTGAGGCAAAATACTGAATACCGACGGTGGATAGCCCCGTGAAGCAGGAGGCTCTCCTAAAGAAAGGGCGATTTCTCGTTGCGCCATTGCATAGCGGGTTAACGAGTCCATAAGCAGTAACACATCTTTACCTTGGTCACGAAAGTATTCCGCCACGCGATGGCACAGCAATGTTGCCCGCAATCGCATTAGTGGCGACTCATCCGCAGGTGCGGCGATAATAATGGCTTTCGTTCTTGCTTCAGGGGTTAAGTTGCGCTCGACGAACTCTCGTACCTCTCGACCACGCTCACCAATCAGACCAACGACAATCACATCGGCCTCAGTATTTTTGGTGATCATCCCCATCAGAACACTTTTACCGACACCACTGCCTGCCATCAAACCGATACGTTGGCCTTTACCCACAGTCAATAAACCATTGATTGCACGCACGCCTACATTCAAAGGTGTGTCGACAGGCCGACGCTTAAGTGGGTTGATAGGTTTAGGTTCAAGTGAAACACGATCTCCCCCCTTAAGCATCGGGCCATCATCCAAGGGCTCGCCAAGCCCATTTACCACTCGCCCCAGCCACTGCTCACTCACTTGTACTGTGCTGTCTCCGTCAAGCGGCACAACTTTCGCACCGGCAAACAAGCCACCTAAACGGCGAATCGGCATCAGGTACGCAACCGCATGTTCAAAACCGACCACTTGAGCTTCGATCATGTCACCTTCAGCTGTTTCTACTAAGCAGCGTTGTTCAAGCTTGAACCGACACCCGACAGCCTGAAGCATTAGGCCATTCACTTTAATTAAACGTCCTGTTACTCGTGCAACTGGGATGGAGTCGAGCGATGCTAACGCTTCGCTCAACCTTGTGTTCAATAAATCGTGATCCAATTGACTAGTCATCTGTTTCTTTTGATTTTGGTGCTGCAACTTCATCTAATAGATGCTGCTTAACGTTATCCATACACGCTTGCAAACGTGAATCACAGCTTGCATCCGCCTCAGCATCATCAGTGACCAAATGACATCCGCCAATCGGCAATTCAGGATTCGCAACCAATTGCCATTCTTCTGGCAGATTGGCATTCACTTGGGTGATTCGCTCAAGGTCTTGTGGATTAAGGTGAACAATGACTTTTTCGGTCTTGCTTGGCATCGCGCCTAACGTTTCATCCACCAGTGCTAAAATTTGCTGAGGCATCAACGTAAGCTCTGCACGTATCACCTGCTGCGCGACTTTCTGTACCAGTTCACAAATGATATGACGCTGCTGCTGCTCTTTTTCATTTTGCCAACGAGACAACGACCGATAGAGTTCATTAACGGGTTCAACAGCGTCCATAAACGCTTGCTTACCCGTCTGCTCACCGGAGACGTAACCTTTTTGAAAACCTTCTTTCTGGCCTTCAAGCAGACCTTGCTGTTTACCTTGTCCTAGGCCTTGACGAATACCTTCTTCATGACCCTGCTGCAAGCCTTGCTGGAACCCAGCTTCAAGACGCTGCTGCATATCCACCTGATTGTCTTGCCAATCCTCATTGTCAAAGCCCATCTCATCATCTGAGCCCACTGGCTGAGCCAAAGGAGGAAAACGGTGTAAGCGATACCCAGAAGGCGGTAATTGCATTTTTTGAAATGGATGTGTCGTTTTTCGCGCTGACATTCTGTTACTCCACCGTTGCTTCTTGGTAAAGCACTAAATCAATCTCACCATTCTCACTCAGCTCGCGCACAATCCGCATAATCTCTTGGCGCGCATTTTCCACCCGGCTTAAAGCAACAGCGCCACGCAGTCTCATGTCCTCTTCCAAGGCTTTCACCATTCGTTGAGGCATAGAACGCTTGATGGCCTGCTGCAAGGTGATTTCCGCCCCTTTAAGTGCAACCGCCCATAGCTCTGTCTGAACTTCCTGCACAAGACGGTCCATGGTTTCCTCAGGCTGACGGCCCAACACCATAAAGTCGAACATGTTCTGCTCAATCTCACCTACAACATTTTCGTCGTGCAGCTTGAGCATTTCCATCAGCGCCGCACGATCACCTTCAAAGCGGTTGATGATATCTGCAACCTGCTTAACGCCAGAAAGCGGTGCACTTTGTCTGACGGACACTTGTTCAATGCAGCGCTCGATCAGTTCATTAAGATCACTAGCAACCTGGTGATCAATATCTTGTAGACGTGCAATACGGTACAAGACTTCATCATGGTATTCATCAGGTAAGTGCATCAACACAGCCGAAGAACTTTCCGGTGGCAGATAGGCCAAGAAAATCGCTTGCATCTGCGGGTGCTCTTTAGTGATGAAACGCGCTAGGATTTCCGCTTCTACCCACTGCAAACACTGCATGTTGTTACGTATTTCGTCACCATACAGGTTATTCAATAAGCCCTTCGCTAAGTCATTGCCCAGCGCTTTACGCAGGGTATTCGAAAGGTACTCTTTAGATGCACCGCGAATACCACTGTGTTGACGAAAATCTTCAAAAAAATCCTGAATGACGCTTTTGGCTGCGTCACTTTTAATGCCACTTAAACGAGCCATTGCTTTGGTCACACGCTGTGTTTCATCGCGGTTGAAGTGCTGAAGCACTTTGGCTGCTGCATCTTCCCCCATGCCGAGCAGTACCAATGCGGTCTGTTCTACATGGCTAAGCTTCTGCTTTTGCTTTGACTGTGCTGTTTTCATTTACGTTTACCCATTGTTTCAGTACTTCGGCTACACGCTCAGGCTCTTCAGTCGCAATAAGCTGTAGGTGTTTTAATTGAATTTCTAATGGCGAACCCGGTGGTGGTAACATTTCGCTGTTTACGTCTAGACCCGTTGAAACCTGAATGCCCTTCTCCAGCAAGCGGCGGTTAAGTGCTTCTTCACGTTCGCGCTCTTCACGGGTTTGTAGGTTGTCGTAAACCGGCTCTTCCTGTGGCTCAGCAAACTCCAGCTCTTTATCATTGCGATCTGCCCCAGTGAGATGGATAACCAGCGGACGTAATACAAAGAAAATCATCGCCATACCCAGTAAACCACCAATCACATAACGAAGCGGTTGCTGTACTGTAGGATCTTGCCACCATGGGATGTCGGGTGTGGCTTGAATCTCAATAGGAGTGAAATTGAAGCTCATCAGACTCAGACTGTCGCCACGATCTTTAGAAATCCCGACTGCATCCATGATCATGGTTGAGATTTGTGACTTATCTTGATCTGTCCATGCAATACCATCCGGTGCCGCTTGGGTGTTGAGCAATATCGATACGCTGAGTTTTTCGATCTGCCCTTGCTGGTACTGAGTACGGCGAACGCTACTGCCCACCGCGTACTGTCGATTCACTTCTGAACGCGCATTGGTATTCTGGCTATCGTTGGTTAGCACTTCGCCTGTCACCGGGGGTTGATTGCTTAACGAGCCCGGCACGCCAAGCGCGATTTCATCTACAGAATTGTTGTGGATCGTATGTTCATTACGCACGACTGGGGAGCTATCTAAGATCTCTTGCGTCTCTTCAACCTGGCTGAAGTTCATATCCGCCGCGACCTGAACGCGGAAGTTACTCGGACCAACAATTGGAGTCAGCATATCGGCTGCACGCTGAATAATCTGCTTCTCAAGGTTCTTCTGATACTCGAGGTATTTTGCGTTTACTTTACCCGTTTCCTGTGAGGCCACATCCGCACTGAGCAAACGTCCGTACTGATCGATTACCGAGACAAATTCCGGCTTCATCGCAGTAACGCTGCCAACGACAAGATTGATGATTGCCTCAACCTGATCGGTTTTCAGATCTTCGCCGGGTTTCAACTCAAGCATCACCGAAGCGGAAGGGTTCTCGCGATTTTGACGCACAAACAGTGTTTGACGTGGAATAGCTAAGTGTACGCGAGCATTGGCCACGGCATTAAGAGACATGATAGTGCGTACTAACTCCCCTTCTAAGCCATGGCGGTAACGCGCCGTCTCCATAAACTGGCTGGTGCCTAGTGAGCTGTCTTCTTTAAGAGAGTCCAAGCCTGTTGGCAGTTTTGCTTTCACGCCCTTTGCCGCGAGTAACATGCGAATTCGCGCGACTTCGCCTTCCTGGACCAATACCTGACCATTTTGCTCTTGCATACGGTAAGCAATGCCTTCACTCTCCAACACGGATACGATTTCACCAATATCGAAGCGCTCTTGCTGGCTGTATAAAGGACGAAAGCTTTGAGAAGAGCTCCATAAAGCCACAACGATCAATGCTGCCACGATCGCGGCCAAAACAGCGGATAGCACCAAATTGCGCTGACTGCTTGACCAAATCTGCTTAAGCCTATGGGTAACATCTTCCATTCCAGAAGAAGAAGTTTGACTTGTGCCAGATTGTATTGCTGTATTTCCGGCTATCTGTGTGGAGAGTTCTGACATGTTTTACACCGGCATTTTCATAATATCATCAAAAGAGCCCACTACTTTGTTGCGCACTTGCATCAAAGCGTTAAACGATAAGCTGGCTTTCTGGCTTGCGACCATCGCCCCAACCAAATCGTCACTCTTTCCTGTTTCTACTGCTGTCATCTTTTGGCTCGCTAACGATTGATGTTGGTTTACCGTATTCAGCACATTTGTCATCGCTTCTGAAAATGACAGCGGCGTGTTCAGCATTTGTTGATCCAAGGGGTTAGCACTCACAACAAATTCTGGTGGCTGCACTTGCGCTCGCATCGCCTCCATTTTTGTCAACATGAGTTGCTCTGCCGAGACCGCATGAGTAGGTTGACTTGCCACTAACTTATCTCCTATTAAGCCGCCGATCCTAGTGTCGACTGTATATCAATACCGTGTTCTCGCATGGCTGCGAGCTTGTAACGCAATGCTCGGGTAGACACACCCAAAGCATTTGCGGTTTTCGTTCGGTTACCACCAAACTGACGTAACTTGTCCAGAATAAATTGAAATTCAGCCTGCTTCTTCGCTTCAATGTGACCGAAGCTCGACGTCGGCTCTGCAGACTGCACAGGTGCCACCAGTTCAACCGGTAACATCAAATCATGGGCGGTGATGTAATCACCATGGCGCATGACTAAAGCACGCTGAATCACGTTTTCAAGTTCGCGGATGTTCCCTGGCCAGTGATACTGACTGAGCGCACTCCTTGCATCCTGAGATAAATGACAACGACTGCCACCTTGGTATTTTTCAATAAAGAACTGACTAATCGGCAAAATATCTTCTTTTCGCTCGCGCAGAGGTGGCCAATGCAATGGCAACACATCTAGGCGATAGTAGAGATCTTCTCGAAACGTTCCTTTTTGTACTTCTTCACGTAAATCTTTATTGGTGGCAGCAATCACGCGGATATCAAGTTGAATCGACTTATGGCTGCCAACGCGCTCTACTTCTCTTTCCTGCAAAACACGCAAAAGCTTGGCCTGTACCGCAGGAGACATTTCACCAATTTCATCAAGAAGAATCGTGCCTCCGTTCGCCTCTTCGAACTTACCGCTTTGAGAATTCATAGCTCCGGTAAATGCGCCTTTAACATGACCAAACAACACCGCTTCCAGCATGGATTCTGGAATTGCAGCACAATTCACCGCAACGAATGGACCATGGATGCGTGGGGAGTGTTCATGCACATAGCGAGCAAGCACTTCTTTACCCGTACCAGACTCACCAGTAATTAAAACGCTGGCACTGGTACACGCAGCGCGATGTGCCAGTTGAAGAACCTGCTTGCTTCGCCAAGACTCTGCGACAATATTCGCCATAGGCTTACCCAAAGCTTCAACACGCTTGAGTAAGTTGATCACTTGGCTCCCTTCAAATGGACGCAATAGGTAATCTGTTGCCCCTGACTTCATGGTTTCAGCCGCCAAGATCCCCTGCTCTTGATCAACGATTGCGATCGCAACACCCGAATTGGGCTGTTTCTGGTGACAGGCGACAAACTCACGCACGCACATATCTGGCAAGGTAGAGCTAACTAATGTGATGTTTGCTCTTTCTTCCAACAATGCACTACGCCCTGTTCGCACATGCTTGGCTACATAACCTGCATTTTCCAATACATCCAATAATGGTTGAGCTAGGTTGTCATTTGGCTCCACCAACAAAATATTCGTTTTCGTCATCATTGAACCTCGACCTTTTGCTGCTGGTTTGGTTGTTCGTGAATGTCTTTTTTAGCGATTACACGTTCGTCATCTCTCACTAAACGTATTGTCACTCGGCGGTTTTTAGCTTGCCCTTTGGCAGTACTGTTACTCGCAACCGGATAGCGGGAGCCATGTGCTCTCACTTCAATCATGTCCGAATGTAAGCCACGAGCGATGAGTGCATCCGCAACTTGCTGGGCACGCATACGCGAAACAGAAAGATTTGCCACCTCAGAGCCAATGTTATCGGTATGGCCATCGATGAGAATTTTTTTCACGCGGTTATCAACTGATGCGTAGCTGTAGAGAGCGTCCAGCGTGTGTTGCTGTGTTCTGTTCAACACTTTTTGTCCAAACTGAAACGGCACAACAATGTCACGAGCTTGTGAGAATGACAGTTTTGGTAATCGCTCTCGGCATGCGTTAAACGCTGAGAGTGCTTTTTGCATTTGAATCGTTGGGATCGTCACCCCCGACAAAGCGGAAGCATTACTTCCTCCCAGGGACAGCATAATCCAACGCCCATTGCCTACTTCACCCAGCAATACTTCGGCATCATTACGAAATTCAAATCGGTTGGTCGGGCGTTGAGAAGTAAACGACGACACCAACGTGCTAGTTGCTGTCTGCTCCCACGGTGCATTCACGCTGCTTAATGTAGCACTTTGCCATTTATTACTTTGACTTTTCACTTCCGAAATAAAATAAATACTTCCTTTATTTTTTGAGCGGAAATAAAACTTCCCCACCGGCGAATTAGAATGCATCAAGTTGCATTCAAATTTGCTCCCTTTATATACCCAATGAGAAAGATCCATGGGAATAGTTAATAAATCACTTGAATAAACAAGATTAGGAAATATCAATAAAATGGGAAAAATCGTTTTAAAACCCGCTAAAAAACCAAACTTCACATCATATATATGACATTTCCATGACTTAGAAAAATCAATTAAAAAAACCACAAACTTACGATAACTGGCATGGCCAATCATGTTAACTACCTATTCTGAATACGTTTTAAACGATTTAATAGAAACCAAAAATTTTTTATAAAACAAGAATTAATGACGATATTCATAGAGTTTTTATTTTAAAAATTACATCATCTTATAGAAACTCAAACACCTGAATAAAAAAGAAACACATAAAAAGAAACTAGTTTCATACTATTAATTATTTTATAGATAACATGAAAATAACTCGTTTTAATTTCCATTAAAAGTGTGTGGTAACTGGTTCTAAACAACATATGAACTAACCTCACATTATTAATAAACGAAACTAAATATTAATAGAAAATCATGTGTAGACTAGCGTCCACTAAGTTAAAACAGATTCCATTGTCAACGCACGGTAAAATATAAATGGAAAAAAGAGTTAACGAACCTATTTCTACAGATTTCAAACTGCTGGATGTAGAGCTACTAGGTAAACCAATTCATATTATTCGCGAGAAACTGGCGAGTTTGATTTCTGATTCATGTGGAAGTTTAACGAACGAATTACAGAATTGGCTCAAAACCAATCAGGTGGAAGCGCAGCTCACTACGGTTGAGTTACACACCTTTTCGTCTTCAGAAATGGACAAGTCATCGACGTCGGTATTGCGGCATCAAAATGGTGGTACCGCTTTCGCGCACATCGACAACACCTTGTTGATTAAGCTGGCAGACCGCTTTTACGGTGCAAGTATCGAACGTGATTCACATACGCTGACCAGCAGTGATTTACGCCTTCAAGAGCGTATCAGTAAGCACATTAGTCAGTGGTTGGCTCCCCAAAATATGTGGAGCACCGTTGATTTCGAATCTGCAATGGGCATAGGTATTCATGCTGAATTGACGATTAAAATCGATGAATTCCAAAGTACGCTTCATCTTAAACTTGATAGCCACTTAGTTCAGACATTGATTGAACAGCTGGAGTTGCCGTGCCCAGAGAACTTATATCAACCTTTTTGTCGCTCGCTTGAGTCAACGCCTGTACGTTTAAATGCCGTCCTGAGCAAGAAGCAAATGGCACTGAGCGACGTACTTAACCTTCAGCCGAACGACATTTTGCCCATTGATCTGTTAAACACCGTGCCCGTCAGCATTGGTAATCAAACCCTATTTTCCGGCCGCGTTGCAGAGCAAGATGGCCAACTCGTTTTGATCTTTAACCATGATAAGGAATCGCAACGATGAGCGACTCTACAGACAACACAACTTTCGATAGCGAAGACCTAAACTTTGACGACTTTCAGTTGGAGGATTTCAAGTATGAAGCCCCTTTCCAACCAGCGCCTGAAGTGCAGCGTGACTTAAGCTTTTTCAAGAGCATTCCGGTTACCGTAACATTGGAAGTGGCCAGTAAAGAAATTGCTCTGGGTGATTTGATGAAAGCCGGTGAAGGAACGGTTATTGAGCTCGATAAGCTGAATGGCGAACCTTTAGATGTCAAAGTTAACGGTTCTTTGATGGGCCATGCAGAAGTCGTCGTCGTGAATGAAAAGTATGGTCTTCGTCTAGTAGACGTACTTGACTCAGCGCTTACTGGTGTAGGCCATTAATTGTCGATGGTAAAAGCAATGATAAACCAGCGCTCTCTATCAGCGTGGCTAACGGCTCTACTGCTGATAGTCGGTCTAGTCTCCTTTCCGAGCATTGCCGCTGATAACGGCTTAACCATACTTTCTGTTTCTGATGGTGATTCTCAGCAGGAGTACAGTGTAAAACTGCAAATCCTGCTGCTGATGACAGCGCTGAGCTTTTTGCCTGCCTTTATATTAATGGCCACCAGCTTCACCCGCATTATTGTTGTACTCGCCATTTTGCGCCAGGCTCTTGGTCTGCAACAAAGCCCACCAAACCGCGTGCTAGTGGGCATTGCCCTTGCTTTGTCTCTGCTTATCATGCGCCCTGTCTGGAGTGACATTTACGAAAACGCATTTCAACCATACGATAAGGGCGAAATTACCTTAATGCAGGCGTTTTCTATCGCAGAGCAACCGGTGCGGAACTTTATGTTGGCTCAAACCCATCAAAGTTCACTTGAACAAATGCTTCGTATCGCCAATGAACCACTGGACCAAAACGTTGAAGACATTTCTTTTGCTGTTGTTCTGCCAGCGTTTGTGATCAGTGAGCTTAAAACCGCCTTCCAGATTGGTTTCATGCTGTTTATCCCATTTTTAATCATCGACTTAGTGGTCGCCAGTGTATTAATGGCTATGGGTATGATGATGCTGTCCCCTCTGATCATTTCACTGCCTTTCAAATTGGTGGTGTTTGTGTTGGTTGACGGATGGGCAATGACGGTCGGCACCTTGTCGGCGAGTTTCGGCTAAGAGGGTAAAGCAATGACTCCTGAAATGACTGTTACCCTCTTTTCAGATGCCGTCTGGATGGTGATCCTAATGGTTGGTGTGATCGTCGTTCCCAGTTTGGTTGTCGGGCTGGGAATTGCGATTTTTCAAGCCGCAACACAGATCAACGAACAGACCCTGAGCTTTCTGCCTCGCCTAATTACCACGTTACTGATGGTCATTTTTGCTGGTCATTGGATGCTGCGAAAAATCATGGAATTGTTTGATTACTTATTCAACAACATTCCTGGGATGATCGGCTGATGGCAATCACCTTTGCAGATCTCTCTTCGATACTCGGTCAACTATGGTGGCCGTTTTTTCGCATTGGTGCCGTATTTATTTCCATGCCGTTTTTCGGCGATTCTCTGATCCCGGTATGGGTACGTAGCTTGTTGGCACTCTCCATTGTGGTGATCACCGCGCCTTTGATGCCTTCTATGCCTGCGGTCGATCTATTTTCCCTCACCTCGCTGTTTTTGGCTTTTGAGCAGGCGATTTGGGGCATCATGTTTGGCTTGATACTCCATTTGCTGTTCAATATTTTTACCATGCTAGGTCAAATCGTTTCGCTACAGATGGGGCTTGGTATGGCGATGATGAACGACCCAGTCAACGGACTTTCCGTAGCGATACTGGGTCGTATATTCCTACTGTTTTCTACGTTGCTGTTTTTGGCTTTGGAAGGACACCTGCTGGTTCTCGATATCTTGATCCAAAGCTTCGTTGTTTGGCCTGTGGGGTCAGGTATTAGCGCGCTATCACTGCAAGGCATCGTGAATCTTTTTGCTTGGATGTTCGCTTCGTCCCTAGCGTTGGCACTTCCAGCAATCGTCTCTATGCTATTGGCTAACATCAGTTTCGGTGTAATGAACCGAGCGGCTCCGGCTTTAAACGTGTACGCGCTGGGTTTCCCCATGACCATGCTGCTGGGCTTATTCAGTGTTTTGATCTCCGTATCCGGCGTACCTAGCCGTTACACCGCATTAGTGCACGATACACTCAGATATCTCAATAACTTTATGTTGGGGGGCGTATGAGCGATCAAGCGTCATCTCAAGACAAAACCGAACAGGCTTCCGCACAAAAAATTAAGAAAGCCCGTAACGAAGGGCAAATTCCACGAGCCAAAGAGTTCACCACGGCAGTGATCTTTTTAGCTGTCGCATTATTTTTCTACAGTCAGCTCGATACCTTTTGGCAAAGCATTAGCGGCGTTTTTCGCTTCAACATGCAACTCACAAAACAAGATTTGGCAGACCCTAATCGGCTCATTGATCACATTGGGCAAAGCCTCGCCATCATTATTGAACTGCTGCTTCCGCTGTTTATAGTCATCGTCATTTTTACCGTTAGCAGCACCATGGTGCTAGGTGGTTGGATGTTTCGTCCTGCGAACATCCAACCCAAGTTAAGCAAACTTAACCCGATTAGTGGCATCAAGCGTATGTTCTCTACTCGCTCTCTGGTCGAGCTGGTTAAATCTACGCTTAAAGTTTCGATGATATTCGCGTTGCTGTATGGCTATCTGGATAACCACCTTCAACCCTTAATCGGCATGCAAAGACTGCCCCTGAACCAAGGGTTAACCATGATCATGACGATTTTATTCGAAGGTCTGCTACTGATGGGATTTGCCCTGCTTCTATTTGGTGTAATCGATATTCCCTACCAGCGATGGGAACATATGAAAGAGCTTCGTATGACCAAACAAGAACAGAAAGAAGAGTTTAAAAACAATGAAGGTCGCCCTGAAGTCAAACAACGGATTCGTCAGATCCAACAACAGTTCGCAAGGCGAAAAATCGACAAAATGGTGCCAACAGCCGATGTCGTGATCACCAACCCAACACACTACGCGGTCGCGCTAAAGTACGACACATCACTATCGGATGCGCCTTTTGTCGTGGCAAAAGGTGTAGACGAAACCGCTATGCACATTCAACGCATCGCACGCGAAAATCAGGTCGAGATCATCAACTCACCTCCTTTGACGCGTTCGATTTACTACACCACTGCTCTTGAGCAAGCGATTCCTAGCCAACTCTACATCGCAGTGGCCCATATATTAACTTACGTTCTGCAATTGAAAGCCTTCCGTCGAGGTAATGGTGAGCGCCCACTTCCGCTGCCTCACTTTTCAATTCCAAAACACTTGCAGCACTGATCAATCCGCGTTTACTTAAGGACACGAAAGTATGCTTAACCGGCTAAAACAACTTCAATCCTCCAGCAAAAGCTATGTCGGTATTCCCATTGTCTTGCTGATGGTACTGGCAATGGTTATTTTGCCTTTGCCACCCTTGCTACTGGATGCTTTGTTTACCTTCAATATCGTTCTAGCCATTTTGGTGTTACTGGTAAGTACCACAGCCAAAAGGCCGCTCGACTTTTCCATTTTCCCAACCATATTGCTGGTCGCGACCTTATTACGTTTGACGTTGAATGTGGCTTCGACACGTATCGTATTGCTCGAAGGCCATAACGGTAGTGACGCGGCGGGTAAAGTCATCCAAGCCTTTGGTGAAGTGGTGATTGGCGGTAACTATGTTGTCGGTATGGTGGTGTTCGTGATCTTGATGATCATTAACTTTGTGGTGATCACCAAAGGTGGCGAACGTATATCTGAGGTTTCAGCGCGATTCACTCTTGATGCCCTACCCGGTAAACAGATGGCCATCGATGCAGATCTTAACGCAGGCCTGATAGACCAAGAAGCCGCGCGCCTTCGCCGTCGAGAAGTCGCAAACGAAGCCGATTTTCACGGTTCCATGGATGGTGCGTCGAAATTTGTCCGCGGTGATGCGGTTGCTGGTCTTCTTATCCTGTTCATCAACATCATTGGTGGTATTAGCATTGGTGTGTTTGAACACGGTCTGGCGGCATCTGACGCATTTAAGACGTATGCCCTACTCACTATCGGTGATGGTTTGGTCGCGCAGATCCCTTCTCTGCTTCTGGCTACTGCGGCGGCAATTATCGTGACTCGCATCAATGACAGCGATAACGATATGACGCAAACCATGCACAAACAGCTGCTGGCCACCCCTGCAACCTTGTACACGGTTTCAGGTATCATGGTGATCATCGGTATTGTGCCTGGCATGCCACACCTTGCCTTCTTTAGCTTCGCTGCGGTGTTAGCGTTTGCAGGATGGAAACAAGCTAAACAACCCGTTCAGGATGGTCAAATTGAACAGGTAGAAGCGATTTCTAAAGCGATGCAAGAGGAAGATACGCCTTTAACCTGGGACGACATTCCTCACGTACATACTTTATCGCTGGCTCTTGGCTACCGTTTAGTTCATCTGGTCAACAAGGAGCAAGGGGCTCCGTTGACCCAGCGTATTCGCGGTGTGCGCAGAAACTTATCAGAGCAAGTGGGCTTCTTATTACCGGAAGTCCGTATTAGGGACAATCTTAGCCTCAAACCCAATCAATATACGATTTCACTTAATGGCGAAGTCATTGAGCAAGGGTTTATCGAGCCGGAGCGCTTGATGGCCATTGCTGTGGGTGAAACTTACGGAGAAGTGGATGGCATTCTGGGCAGCGATCCTGCCTATCAGCTACCTGCAGTTTGGATCGAACACCAAGATAAAGCCAAAGCTCTCAATATGGGATATCAAGTGGTTGATGACGGTACCGTTATCGCAACGCACATCAGCAAAATTATGAAAACCAGCCTGGCAGAGCTTTTTACCCACGACGATGTGGAGGCCATGAATCAGAGATTAACTCAACAGGCACCGAAATTGGCAGAGGCGCTAAGTGCCGCCCTTAACCCTTCACAGCAACTTAAGGTGTACCGACAACTTCTGCTTGATCAAGTGCCGTTAAAAGACATTCGCTCCATAGCCAATACCATGCTGGAATCGTCAGAAAACACCAAGGATCCGATTCTGCTCGCAGCTGACGTTCGTTGTACGTTACGTCGTACTTTGGTCAACCTGATTGCTGGCCAGAAAAATGAGCTCAACGTCTACGCGCTGTCAAACGAATTGGAACAAATGCTTCTGTCTTCACTGCAACAGGCTCAGAGCAGCGGACCCGTTATGCTCGACAGTTTTCCGATTGAGCCCAATATTTTGAGCCAGTTCCAGCAAAACTTACCCTTGATTAGACAGCAGCTGAAACAGCAAGGATTGGCACCCATTCTGTTAGTGATGCCTCAGTTAAGGCCGTTGATCGCTCGTTATGCTCGAACCTTCACCCAAGGGTTGGCGGTTTTGTCATACAATGAAATTCCAGAAAATAAACAAATCAACGTGGTAGGAAACCTTGGCTAATCTCATTACAACGCAAGCTATGTTCCAGTATTTGCGCGATCTGATTGAGCAACACGTCGTTACAGATGATGATCAACTGATTTTTGACGCATTTTGCCAAAATGACATTCGCCATGTATGCCAGGCGATCCGCGATGCCAGAACCAGTGACGTAAAGTTCCAACACCTGACACTTCGTTTCGGTGCTCGTTGCGAACAGAGCGTATATCAGTTTGAACTCTCCAAGCATATGAGAATGTGCTTGGATCTCTATAGTCTTTACTTAGCTCTGCGTCAGACTCACTTTCAATTAGAAACATTTCACCCCAATTTCATCAGCAACGTCGTTGTGCCTATCGACCTAAATACCTTGTTGTGGCCAGCAGGGGAGCATTTTTTACAACAAATCATTACTCACCACGCACACGCGTTTATGCACGTAATCCCATCTTTACAGGGCGATGAGGCGTTATGCGATAAGCAACGGATCACGCCACTGGTAACATTGCTGCAAGACAACGCCTACGGGCTGTGGTTTGAAATCACCTCCAAACAAAAACACTATGAGCATATCGCTCAATTTTCGCCTGACATGATCAAGTTGGCAGTCACGCTAGAAAGTAAACAAGACAAACAAGCTTTTCTTCCAATTGCACGCTTTTTGCGTCGCCATCGTTTCCCTTGGGTAGCGGGGCGTGTGGCCAGTCAAAATGAGCTCAATCGCTATATGTTGCTTGGCGCGAGCTTTTATTTTGGCTATTTCAGTGATATTCCAACCTCACTATCCTTCAAATTATTCGAGGAGACTGAAAGTTTCGATTAAGTCTTCCAAGACTGCGTTAGTACATGTACCAATCAGCGGGTTCCTTATCCCTAAAATACTATGGTGAGAAGAACCCGTTTTTTGATGCTGCGGTGTGCTTACTCTTATTTTCCCTCATCAAAATGGGCACTTTCTGGAATGGGCATCACTAAAAAACATCAAAATTACCCCAAATGCCATTTTTTCTATTTTTTAGATTAATTATCTCCAACAACCGTCCGCCTCTTATTAGTGACTAGGGAATATCCCAAGGCCTGATAGACAGTTAGAAACCAAGGAGACTACGATGGCTTTATCAATGCATACTAACTACGCTTCACTTGTTACTCAGAACACTCTTAACAACACTAGTAACCTACTAAACACAGCAATGGAGCGTTTGAGCACGGGTTACCGCATCAACTCAGCTGCTGATGATGCTGCTGGTCTACAAATTTCAACTCGTCTAGAGTCTCAAACTCGCGGCATGAGCGTTGCAATGCGTAACGCACAAGACGGTATCTCTATGATGCAAACTGCTGAAGGTGCGATGGATGAAATGACAAACATCGTATACCGCATGAACGACCTAGCAACTCAGGCGTCAAACGGTACTGCATCTGCAGCAGATAAAACGGCAATGAACGCAGAATACCAGCAACTTAATGAAGAACTGGTTAACATCATGTCTTCTACTAACTTCGGTGGTCAGAAACTGTTTAATACTACAGGTTTCGCAGCAGGTCCGGTAAACATCCAAATCGGCACTAACGAAGGTGACCTGCTAGAAATCGATGTTTCTGGCGATATCACCACGCTAAATACAGCAATCGGCGCAGCGGGTGCTTTCGCACTTGGCGACATCTCTACTGAAGCAGGTGCACAAACGGCACTTACAACACTGAAAGGTGCGAATGGTGATGCAGGTCTTTTGGCTGATATCGGTACAGTACGTTCAAACTTCGGTGCAAACATCAACCGTCTAGAGCACACTATCGCTAACTTAGGCAACATGGTTGAGAACACATCGGCAGCGAAAGGCCGTATCACTGATGCAGACTTCGCAGTAGAGTCTTCAAACATGACGAAGAACCAAATGTTGATGCAAGCAGGCACTACGGTTCTGTCTCAAACAAACCAACTTCCTGGCATGGCAATGTCACTGCTTCGCTAATCTTTTCGCGAAGTAAGCACTACATTTCTATTCATCCTTGTAAAAGCCTCCCTCGGGAGGTTTTTTTTTGCTCGTAGAGAAATACTCCCCCCTACTTCCATAATCAAAAACGCAATTATCGCGCTCCACTTTTAACGATGCGTTCGAACAATGTCAGTCACAACAATAGATGGACTCCTCCACGCCGACTTAATTTTTTTGCCGATCTGGTCGCCCTATTTATTTGAGAAATACAGGTTTCTCATAGAGGAAAAGGGGAAACTCCCAAGGTGGAACTTCCACTTCCTCCTCGCCATGAAAAGTCAATCTAACTTATTGATATTGGTGACTTTTCATTTTGGGCACACATCTTGCGATAGTGAAAACATATTCGACTTGATGATGCATAACACACTTTAACAGAGGGAACGACCTCATGAGTTCGTTAGATCCAATTAGCATGGCAACCCAGCTGGCCACATTCGATGTTCAGCCTTTTCAGCAGCGCGACCAAATGCAAGCTGATCGCTATCAGTCACAGCTGACGGCACTGAGCAAAGTAGAAAGCGCATTACGCGAGTTCCGTACTGCCATGAATGAAATGAACAGCACGACCAGCAGCATCATCAAAAACAGCGCGACCGTGTCACAGGATGGCTATTTTACGGCCAACGCTGATGCGACTGCACTGGCTGGCAGCTACCAAATTTTTGTCGAACAAATCGCATCCGCACATCAAGTCTCCGCAGATATGCCAGTAGACTTAGATTCAACGACTGAAATCCCAACCGTTGGGACATTGGATCTCACCATCAACGGTGAAACAATGTCTTTGGATCTCGCTACGGTTGATACAGATGGCGATGGTATCGCGACTATGGCCGACTTGGTCAGCGCGATCAATAACGACAGCGCTAATCCGGGCGTCAACGCGACACTAGTACGTTCCAATGGTCAAACCCATTTCATGCTCTCCAGCTCAGAAACTGGCGTTGCCAACCGCATCAGCGTAAGCGCATCTGGTACTGGTCAAGCGTGGTTTGAAGATGCATTTACCAATTTAAATGAGATTAGTGCACCAAAAGACGCAGTGATATGGCTTGGTGAAGAAGGCAGTGGTCTGCAGCTCACCAACTCCAGCAATACCTTCCAAGGCTTCATTTACGGTGTCGACATTACTGTATCCAAAGCCCAAACAGCAGGTGAAGCACCACTTAGCTTAAACGTGGGTGCCGACGCTGAGGCAACCAAAGAGCAAGTCAATCAGTTTGTCGAGGCATACAACTCGCTGATCGCGACTTTAGACACATACACTAAGATCGGCGGTGAAGACGAAAAACGTGGCGTACTGGCCAGTGATCCCACCCTGCGTTCGATTGAAAGCCAATTGACCAGCATCGTCCGTAATGAATTCAATGGAATGCGTCTTAGCGATGTCGGTATCACTATCAGTCGCGAAGGTAAAATGAGCATTGATAGCGAGAAATTCGATGAGGCTCAACAAACCAATGGCGCAGCACTGGAAGCCATGTTTAACGGTGAAGGTGCGCTCCTCAGCACGCTCGATTCAATGGCTGAACCATTCCTTAAATTTTCTTCCGGCTTGTTTAGTTCACGCAAGGACGCTTTGCAAGCAGGCCTTGATCGCTTAGACGACAAGCAAGCCAAGTTAGAACGCAAATATGAGATGTCTTACAACCGCTATCTCAAGCAGTTCACACACATGAATTCCCTCATGACTCAAATGAACCAAACCATGTCGATGTTTGGTTAACGCTTTTTAGGAGAAACTCTTATGCTCATGGATTCCGGCTATGACTCGTATCAACAAGTCGACCTCGATGCCCAGGCAGCCTCTGCCAACCCTCATCAATTAGTGGTCATGCTGATTGATGGCCTGCTCGATGAAATCGAACGCATTCGTGGCCATTTGGCAGCTGGTCGTCTGGCTGAAAAAGGTGCCAGCATTAACAAATGCATGAACATTTTAATCGGCCTGAGCAGTGCTTTGGATGATGAGAATGGCGGTGAAATTGCGACCAATCTACAGCAACTGTACGACTTCTGCCAGGTAGAGCTTTACTACGCCAGTACTCAGAACGATGCAGACCGCTTGACCAATGTAGAACGCGTCATGGGCAACATTCGAGAAGGTTGGGTGAATTTTGGACAGAATGCATAAAGTTTCTCCTGAGCGATTTCGTCATCTGTCTCAGTTGATCCTAATCGCAACCAAAATGGCCGATTGGCAGGCGCTAGAACGCCATGACTTGCAGCTCCGGGAGCTGCTTGTCAGCCATAAGCCGTTTCTTAATGATCCAAAACTCGCACCGGAAATCCAACGCGCAAGGCAAGTACACGATAACGCATTAAAAGCGCTAGCAAAGGCAACCAGCGAGTTAAAGCAAGAAATGGAGTTAGTCAGCGCACAGCAAGAACGCGCCGTGGCTTACCAATTTGCTATGACCATGGAGACGTCAGAATGATTACGCTTGCGACTCACGCTAACGCAGCCGACTCAACCAGTAAACTGGGCAAAACTGAAACAAAAATTGCAGGTGCACGAGTAGACTCAGCAACGCCATCGCTTGATAACGCAGCTTCCGAGGCTGCGCAGCAACAAGCGACTTCTGCGCTTATCTTTCAATTGCCGGAACTCTCCACCAATGGGACTGCTCAAACACCATCAGCGTCTGATCTGGATGCCCAACAAGATGTCTCTCTAGAGGGCGCTCTCTCGTTGCTCGACAATACGGAGCAGCCAGCGAACTTGTTGACTCTACAAGCCCAAGCAATGAACAAGCATATGTTGGAGTTCACGAACCGATCACCTGTTTCGGTTTCAACGTCAGAGCACCAACTCACTGCGTCGTTAACTACGCAGCTAAATAGGTCACCGCAAGAACTGGCGAGCTACACGGGTTCTAAGCAGAGTCAGTCCGATATCTCAGCGGTGATTCAGCAAACGTTACCCCAAGGCACGACCCAAAGCGCGAATGGAGCCTTTCAGCTCAATATCACCCCAGCAACGGTTACTCAGTCGCCCGCACCTAATCTGCCAGCACCTAGCCAAGCTCAAAGCTCAGAATGGGCTTCAGTTCGAATCGACACTCAGGCTGGAAAATGGGGAGAGCAAATGATGCAAGTTCTGCATGATCGCGTGACCCTTCAAGCACAACAAAACTTGCAAGAAGCCAAGATTCGCCTTGACCCTCCAGAACTGGGGAAACTGGACCTCATGGTACGAGTAGAAGGTGACCGCTTGAGCGTCCAAATCAACGCCAGTGCCACTGCAACCCGAGAAGCGCTCATGCAAGTATCGGAACGCTTACGTGCGGAACTGCAACAACAAAACTTCGTGCATGTAGATGTGAATGTTGGCTCGGATCAAGGGCAACGGCATCAATCTCCCCAGCAGGCGGATGAAGACGTCATCATTTTCGCAAACCGCGAATTTGCCGCACGACAAACACAATCAACAACAGACTATTCAGAACACTGGCTCAACACACAAGCCTAGTTAATCATCGAGGAAAAGGTAATGACCAAACCACAAATGATCTCCATGTTTTTCGCTATGATCATCACCAGCGCCCTCGTGTCGGCAGGGACACTGGCTGGCGGTATTTGGTGGCTGACAAAATCTGGCGAAGGGCTGAGTTTAACAAGCTCTCCCCTAGCGTTTCTCTCCGAGAATCAACCAGAAGAAGAATATAAAGGTCCGAGCTTCCACCCTTTAGATAAACTCGTGTTAACCGTCAAAGGTAAGAAACAAACGCATTTTGTGATGTTAGAACTGGCTATCGAAACTCGTCGCCTGGAACGTATCCAACAAATCGATAGCTACATGCCAATGATACAAAACGAAATGCTAAAGCTCTTTAGTGACAAAACGTTTGACGAGCTACAGCAAACTGGTGCAATCGACGTTTTGCAAGGTGAAGTAAAGGAAACCTTACTTAAAGCCTTTGAAAAAACCAACCTCGTGCACGATATCGAGGATGTGCTACTCACCAAATACGTTGTGCAGTAAGGAATACAGCTATGCTGGAGATGAACTTACAGGACAGCTACTCAGCAACAGAAGAG
The DNA here is from genome assembly GCF_024582835.1 of Vibrio japonicus. NCBI lineage: Bacteria > Pseudomonadati > Pseudomonadota > Gammaproteobacteria > Vibrionales > Vibrionaceae > Vibrio > Vibrio japonicus. The sequence goes on along the minus strand of NZ_CP102097.1, from coordinate 1,157,109 downwards.
TTTGACGTTCCATCGGTAAACATCGACGAGAGCAAACTGTTGCAGCGTCATCAGCTTATGGTTAAACGGGTCGTCAATCAGCTCAGAGCACACGCTACTTCCCATTGCAGTATTGAAGACATGCAACAAATTGGCCTGATTGCGCTTATTGAAGCCGGCCGACGTTACGGTAACGTAGAAGACCCGAACTTCCCTGCGTTTGCGGTATGCAGAGTTCGCGGCGCTATTCTCGACGAACTAAGACGTTTGGATTGGCGTTCACGTAAAACCCGCCAGCAAGCACACGAACTTAATGATGTGACCCGTGACCTCACTCGTCAACTCGGGCGACAACCTACCGACGCTGAAATCATTAAAGCGCTGGGAACCGACGAGCAAGATTACTACGCGCGACAAAATGCCGCGCTAGCCGGTGAACTTCAGAGTTTGGACCAACTGCTTGAAGGAGGAATGGACAGCAGCCTAAGTAGCCATTACGACGGGATGGAACACGAGCACATACGCCGAAGTTTAGGCACGGCTCTCAACAAGCTCTCCAAACGTGATCAACTTCTGCTGACACTGTTTTACCAACACGAGCTCAATTTACATGAAATTGCACTTGTTTTAGACCTGACACCTCCCCGTATTTGTCAGCTTCACAAGCAAGCGTTAGAACAACTCAACCTTTTTATGACTTCTTAGGAGTTAACAATGCAAAAATTGCTTGGCGCACTCGTCATCCTTATGAGTGTTTTTGGCGGATATATGTGGGCAGGCGGTAGCATGCTTGCTATTTGGCAACCAGCGGAAATTCTCATCATTGTAGGCGCAGCGCTTGGTGCCACCATTGTCGGTAACCCACCACAGGTATTGAAGGAAATGCGACGTCAATTCCGTATGGTGATGTCTGCGCCCAAAAATGAAACTGAGTACTACATGGAGCTGATGGCATTACTGCAAGTGTTATTAGAAACCGTTCGCAGCTCTGGCTTCAAATCTCTTGATAGCCACATCGAAAATCCAGAGCAAAGTCCAATTTTTGCCAAATATCCGCTAGTTTCCGCTGATTTTCGCCTCGTTTCTTTCATAACGGACAATTTGCGTTTAATGGCAATGGGACAAATGTCGCCTCATGAGTTAGAGGGAATGTTAGAAGAAGAGATCGAAGCCATTCAAACTAATCTACTTTTGCCAGCGCGTTCAATGCAACGAACGGCAGAAGCGTTACCAGGCTTCGGTATCTTAGCGGCGGTCGGCGGTATTATCATCACTATGCAAGCCATTGATGGTTCAATTGCATTGATTGGCTACCATGTCGCCTCTGCCCTAGTAGGAACATTCATTGGAATTTTCGGGTGTTACTGTTTGTTGGATCCATTGAGTAACGCCATGGCACAGCGTGTTAAACGCGATATGTCGGCTTTTGAATGCGTTCGAGCAACACTGGTTGCTTATATTGCTAAAAAACCAACACTTCTCGCGATTGATGCTGGCCGTAAACACATTCAGCTAGACATAAAGCCAACGTTTAACGAAATGGAGAAATGGCTGGCTGACCAGGAGGGTTAATGCAAAAGCACGAACATGTAGTGGTAAAACGTTCGAAAAGCCGTGCACATGATGAAGTTCATGGCGGAGCATGGAAAGTCGCGTTTGCCGATTTTATGATTGCACTTATGGCACTGTTTCTAGTGATGTGGATGCTACAAGTTGCCGACAAAGAAGAGCGTAAAGCGATTGTCGCTCACTTGAATAGCATGAGCATGTTCGACCAAAATTTAGGGAACCCTTTTGACATATCGCAAAGTATCTCCCCTATCGACTTGGCACAGGATTCCTCGGTGCCAAGTCGCCATGATTCCAATCATATCGTCACTTCATTTTTCAGGGGTGACGGCGATGGTCCAGAAATGGATTCTTTGATCCCAGGTAATTTCGATACGCAAGAACAGCTCGCTATGCTCGCAAAAATCATTGACCAAGTCATGGGGCAGAGCAGTGCTCAGGGTAATGTTCATGTTACGGTGACACCTCAAGGTCTGCGTATCGTTTTACAAGATGACTACAAGCAACATATGTTTAGCCGTGGTGGTTCGCGCCTGACTCCGTTTTTCGAAGATCTCTTGTTAGAACTTGCCCCCATTTTTGAGCGCATTGCTAACCCAATCATCATTAGCGGACATACAGACTCAACTCCGTTTAGCCGCAGTACGTCAAATCGGTCAAACTGGGATTTGTCAACGTCGCGAGCGAACGTTGCGCGTCAAACGCTCATTGAAGGCGGCATGCCAGACGAACGCGTTCTGCAAGTCACTGGCATGTCTGACCGTGCACTGTTGAACGTAGACGAGCCAGACTCAAGCGAGAACCGCCGTATTGAACTGTTTGTACTCACTACTCCCGCCACACAAGTCCTACAAACCTTTTTTGGTAACGGCGCAGATAGCGAACTACAGAAAGCGAAAGAAAAGGCCGAGTTCAATCAGCCTGTTATTCGTCAGAAATTAATAAACCTTCCGGTTGAACAAAGCTCTTCTAAGCAAGCTCTGCAAGACCTATAACTCAACATATGGGTCTCTTTCCTCAAGGAGGAGACCCATCTTAAAAGTACCCATTTATTGATTCTGTTTGAGCTGCTTATGGAACAACAATTCAGCGACACACCAAACAAAGACATACTCAAAAAAGCATTTCTGTGGCTGATTATCTTTGATTATCTGCTGCTGGCCTTTTTTCTACTTCAGCTTTCCCACCTAACGCTCAATAGTGGCACTATCATCAGCCTATTGCTGCTGCTTTACAATATTCTGCTGACGTTTCTCTGCTTCCAGCGCACCAATAATCGGGATTCTTATATCATCTATCCCACGCTTTCTGCGACGTTATTGGCCTTTATCTGTTTTCTGTATTTTTTCTTTTTGGTTTGAATACACTGCCAGAGTTAGAAAACTATTTTTCCCCTCGTTCGTTGATACGAAACAATGGAAATAGCATTTCTATCGGGGAGAGATATAGGGAACCCGTATCTTAAAGGAAGTGAACGTAAAAAAGGCTTCATATTAAGAAGCCTTGTATTCTATTTGAGCAAAGTAGCTATTTAATTAAACAGTGCAACTATTTAAGCAGCGCAAGCTATTTAAGAAGAGCTACAACGGTGTGTCGTCGGACATTGGCTTGTGCATTCAAAGCTTGAAATGCCGAGGTAAACTGATTTGAAGCTGACTGGAACGCGTCCAATTTGCTATTTACTTCCGTCACAGAAAGTACGTTCGTGTTACTTTCAATCACGCGCATTTGAGTATTCAACTGACCATGGAATTCTTTCACCTTTTCCAGACTGGTTTGCACTTGTCTGAGGTGATGATTCACTTTCGCAATACTCTGTTTTATCCCTTCGCGAGATCCCAAATCAAAGCGAAGCTCGGCAATTCCATCCGGCTCCGCTTTTAAATTAAGCGCATTGGCTTGCCCAGCCGGAAAACGGTGCCCCTCGCCCGTGACGAACACTTTCTCTTGCATCTGCTGATAAGCGCCTTCGCGTGCTTCAAACAGGATATTGCCATCTTCAGCCAAACTGGCACGCATGCCCATCGCTATCAAGCTTCTGTCGAGCATTTTTACCGTGCGTTGCCCATCAGACTGGCCGTCAAACTGAATCATCACTGATTGCCCTTGAGGGAAGTCCAAACGTATTTGCTCCGCTTTCTCATTCAGTCTCTGTACGTTTAGCCCAGGGATCGAAAAACGGCGGATATCCGCTTTATCAAACTTGAGGTTCAACTCATTGTCGATGACTTTTTTGCCATCAAAGCGTGCTTGTTCAACAACTTGACCAATCGTCTGTTTTGCACGAGATAGCTTCTCCTGTAAGCCAGGAACGTTATTAGCCCCTTTACCAAGAGCTTGCGTTAACCCGCGTTTTATATCTGTCAGCTCTTTGCCTACTGTTTGCAGTGATTTCGCTGCGATTTGTACCGATGTAGCGTGTTGCTGACCTTGAGCCAACATCACGCCTGATACAGAATAGGTTTGAACAGAATCAGCTTGAACCGCCGTCGAGCGTGGCGTCACCACTCTGCTGGAGTCCGCAGAGCGTGTAGGCATGATAGAGGTTTGTTCCTGTCCTGTCAGACGAATACTGTGCGGTCTAACCTCTACTGTGCTCATTACCATAGTCAATTTTCCTAGACTTAAATACGGTCAAAAAGGTTGAGATCATTAATTTTGACGTAGCTAGCTTGAGTTGCTTCTAGCGCAGCCATGAAGTTGCTCAAACGTACCGATGCCTCTCCATAATCTAATGCAGAAAGGTCGCTGGTTACTTTGTCAACAAACAGCTTATTTTCACCGTGCGCGCTGCCCATCAAATCAAGGTTGTTGTGGCGACCACCAATTTCTGTCATCGAACCCAATACGTTTGCCAACGTATCATCGATAGCTACTAAGCTATTGTCTACTTCGGTATAAAAATTTGGACTCGGATTATCAAATTCTGCAATAAGTACGTCTATTTGGTTTAACACGTTTTGACCGCCGCCTAAATTTAAAATTTCCTGCGCGGTCATGTTCGATTCCATCGTCACACCTTTAGCTACCGTGACAACGCGTTTGTCGCTATTCCCTTCAACGACATAACTGCCACTGGCGCTATTCACTGCGGCGGTATTCGTCAATGTACCAGAAAACAGGTAATGGCCTTCTTCGTCCTGTGCGTTGAAAGACGATGCGATAGAGTCTCTCAGGCTCTTGAGTTCGGTTATCATGCCATCGCGATCCACGTCCGTGAGCGATCCATTTGAGCCCCAAAGTACCAAATCACGCATGTTTTTAAGGCTTTCGCTAATGGAGTCCAAATACACTTCTTGGCTAGATAACGTGGTTTTTACGTTCGCAATATTGTTCTGGTATTGATCAATCGCGCTGCCTTCTCGATCCAAGTTAAGCAACTTAATCGAAGCCATCGGATCATCAGAAAGTTTGGTCAGACGATCGCCTGTCGCCATCTGCTGCAATACGTGACCAAGGCCAGCATTATTGGTTTGCAAACTTTGCAGCATCATTTGGCTAAATTGAGTATCACTGATTCTCATGTTTCACTCCTTATCAAAACAGCTGCAACACAGAGTCGAACAACTGGTTCGCGGTACTGATCACTTTCATATTGGCGTTATGGGCATTGGCAAACGTCATCAAATTCGCCGCTTCTTCATCACTATTGACGGCACTCACATTATCGCGCGCTGCTATTGCTTGTTGATTCATAGCAGACTTAGCTTGGTAGTCAGAATCCGCCTGGCGTGTTTTTATCGCCAATTCTCCGACCATCGCAGTAAACGCATCATTAAGGCTTAGTGAACCAAAACCAGAGACTGTGACAGGTTTATTGCCAAGGGCGATAAGACCTTGCAACACATCCGCATTACCTGGTGCGCCGTCGCTCGACAAGGCTAACTGCTCTGGCGTGATATCGGTGATATCCAAACTGGCCGCTGGATTGGCAGGATCATAACTAAACAAAGCAGTCCCTGGATTACCCTGCAAATCGATCCCTGAAGCAAGCACACTGTTAAATTCATCTGCCAGCGCTTTTGCCATGTCGTCTATGGCATTCTTATAAGGCTTCAATACTTCCGTCTGATAATCAGAAATCGCCCCCACATTGCCACCGACTGATCCTGAAACGGCAAAAGTCTGTTTGCCGAACTCAACATGCAGACTCGCCATATACGCATCGGTCGGATCCGGAATGGCTTTAAGTTGACTGAAATCACCGCCCATCACCAGTGGCTGACCCGACGTCAGTGTCACCTGAATACTACCGTCTGCTTGATCGGTCGTTTTCACTTCCACTAACTTCGATAGCTCTCCAATCAACGCATCGCGGGTATCCATCAGTTGAGCGGGGTTACCGCCCGTTCCCTGCATTTCAACAATCTGTTTGTTTACCTGAGCAATATTACTCATCACACCATTGGCATGTGAGATCGCGGCATTGCGCTGATCATTCATGTCTTTGTGCTGGTTGTGCAAAGACTCCGTCAAGGTGTTGAAGCGGCGAGCCAATGCTTCTGATTCATTGATGATTTGCTGTCGATAAGGTATCGATTCAGGCTTAACCGTCGCGTCATTCAGCGCGGCATACAAGGTGTCCAAACCTGCTGAAAGATTGAACCCATCGGCCCCTAGCGTGTTTTCTAACTGGCTTATTGCCCCCATATATCCGGAGGCATACGATTGTAGGCTGTTAGTTGACCACACTTGCTTAACTAAGAATTGGTCCGTCACACGGCGAATACTGGTGACTTCCACACCCATTCCCGCGCTTAAGTGATCGTACTTACTGCCGCCAACTGACGCCATCATCGCCTGCTGACGACTATAGCCGGGCGTGTTAACGTTCGCGACATTTTGGGCAGTGACATCTAAGGCGACGCGACTTGAATTCATCCCTGAAAGGGCGATATTAACAAGGTTCATTTACAGCTCCATTTTCCTAATCAACGGCTGAGAAAACGCGGTTGTCAAACCGGCCCCACCGAGTGCTTGTCTTACTAAGGCGACCTCAGGTGCTGCAGGATTAACTGAAGTCTCAGATGTTAAGGTTTTACTAGCAGCGGAGTGTGAGGCTTCTTCCAACTTTCCCTCAAGTTGGACTGACGTAGGTTGTACATCATTGGCAGGGGCGACGTGCCGAGTTGATTCAAACGCAACTTCTCTCATTGATGGCGAGAGCTGTTGAACCAACATATCGGCAATGCCTGAATTCTGCTTTTTGGCCAATTCGATAGCCAATTGGCCATCATACATATCGCGGAAAACACCTTGCTGCTGGCTGGAAAATGGGCTGTCTTCTGCCGCCATTACATCACTGCTACTGCGCATCTGACGCAGCACCATCTGCAAAAACATGGCCTCAAACTGGCCCGCTACTGCTTCCAGCGCACCTTGCTGATCATGGCTGTTTTTGATCGTCGCCAGCGCACTGTTGTCGTGATAAAGCATTGAATTAAACTGTGCGTGATCATTCACATTATCGACATTCATGCTTGTCTCCTTAAATCACTACCAATTCCGCATTAAGCGCACCAGCTTCATTCAGAGCCTGCAAAATTGAGATTAAATCTGTAGGCGTTGCCCCTAAGCTGTTCACGGCATTGACGATCGTATTGAGCTCTGTACCCGGAGGCCAAATCACCATCTTAGCTTGCTCTTCTTCAACATCAATGCGGGTTTGATCGGTGACTGTGGTCTCGCCTTTCGCAAATGCATTCGGCTGGCTGACTTGTTGCGATTCTGAAATGCTCACCGTCAGATTACCGTGACTAACCGCGGCCTCGCTGACCTTAACATTCTTGCCGATCACCACCGTGCCAGTACGGGAGTTAAATACGATTCGCGCTGGTTTTCTACCTTCGGTGACACTCATTTCTTCCAACATCGACATCATTACGACCCGTTGCTGAGTATCCATTGGAGCACGCATATTCACTCTTGCTTTGTTAACAGCCACCGCGACCTTAGGGCCAAAGGCGTTGTTGATTTCACGGGCAATATTTTTCGCCGTCGTGAAACTCGGCTTGCGTAAGTTGAGCGTGATTTCATTACGTTCATTGAAGTCTGTATGAATTTCGCGCTCCAATGTTGCGCCATTAGGTATGCGGCCAGCGGTAGGCGTATTAACTGCGACTTTAGAACCGCTTTTACCTTCCGCAGATAACCCTCCTACGACAACATTACCTTGCGCCACCGCATAGACTTCACCGTCAATACCACGTAGAGGGGTAAGCAATAAGGTACCGCCACGTAAACTTTTCGCGTCACCAATCGAAGAAACCACGACATTTAGCGTTTGACCAAGCCCTGCCATGGGATCAACCGTCGCGATCACACTGACCGAAGCCACGTTTCTTAACTTGGGGTTCATGCCGTCATCAATCTGCACGCCAAACTGACGCAGCATATTGGTAATAGATTGGGACGTGAATTTCACTTGGTTGCGATCGCCCTGACCGTCCAGACCAACGACCAAACCATAACCGACCAACTGGTTTTCTCGAATGCCCTGAACATCCACTAAATCCATGATCGGAATTCTCACTTCCGCCTCTGACGGTGCACTAATACCGAGTGCTAATACCATCAGGAGAGTGGTCAAAAATACGTTATGTAACTTCATTAAAATGGTACCCACGGGCTGTTAAAGAATTGCGTTAGCCAACCAGCAGCATTGCTGTCAGCCAAAGCACCGCGCCCAGCGTAAGTGATGCGTGCATCACCAATACGTTGCGAAGAAACTCGGTTACTACGGCTGATATCATCAACCCGTATAATACCGGTCAGGCGAATGAACTCGTCACCTTGGTTGAGACGCAGCCACTTTTCACCGCTGATACGCAACACGCCGTTTGGCATAACTTCATGTACCGTAACGGTGATGGAACCTTGCAGTTTGTTGCCTTGAGAGCTGGATGCGTTGCCATCAAAACTGCGGCTACCATCAACACCAGCAGACAGATCATCGAAGGTTTTATTACCAATGCTCGGTGCTGCGAAGTTGATACTCGAGCTCTTTCCAAACTTCGTACCCGCTTTTTTGCTGGATTCCGTTTCTTCAGACAGTTCTACTGTCAGGATATCGCCAACGCGATAAGCGCGGCGATCTTGGAATAATGTCATCGTATATTGGTGACGATAAAGGCTGCCGGACCTTGCTTCAGGCAAAGCATAATCCAATGGTGGCGGCGCAAATTTCTCTGTATCAGGCTCAGGAGGTATGAACTCCTGACGACCAGCACATCCCACCAGCAACACAACCGCTACTGCCCAACTGTTAGAAAGCCATTTCATTGCTTTTTCCTTCATCACCACCACTTCCGCTATACGGATTGCGCCACAAACTTGAGCATGTCGTCCGCCGCTGAGACCACTTTGGCATTCATTTCATACGCACGTTGCGTCGTGATCATGTCGACCATTTCTTCCACAACCTGTACGTTTGAGCCTTCCAGTGAGCCCTGTTTTATGCTGCCAGCACCCTCTTCACCGGCAATCAGCTCTTCTGCCTCACCGCTGGCCTCCGTTTGACGAAATAGGTTTCCACCCACAGCTTCTAAACCCGCAGGGTTGATAAATTTGGCTAAGGTAATTTGGCCAAGCTGTGTAGGCGCTGGATCATCGGCCGTCGTAATACTGACCGTACCATCGACCCCAACAGAAAAAGAGTTCGCGTTAGCCGGAATCTGGATTTGTGGCTCAAGTGGTAGGCCTTGGCTATTCACCATCAAGCCTTCCGAGTTAACATGAAACTGGCCGTTTCTGGTGTACATGATTTGGCCGTCAGAGTTTTCAATTTGGAAAAAACCCTGCCCCATGACCGCCAGATCCATCTCTTGCGCGGTGTTTTGAGTGTTGCCCTGAGTAAAGACTTTTTGCGTGCCAACAACGCGTACGCCGCTACCTAGCTGTACACCGCTAGGCAGTTCGTTCACTTGGTCGACTTGAGCGCCTGGCTGGCGCTGAATGCTGTAGAACAAGTCTTCAAATACGACGCGATCACGTTTAAATCCAACGGTGTTTACGTTGGCTAAGTTGTTAGAAATGGCAGTCATCTTAGTGTCCTGCGCCGCCATCCCGGTTTTACTTACCCATAAAGCTGAGTGCATTGTTTATTCTCCTTTGGAACGAGAGTTATCTCGCTGCCATCAATTTATTGCCTGCCTGAGCCAGCGTTTCTGCGGTTTTCATCATGCGTACTTGCATTTCAAAATTCCGCGTCAGTGACATCACGTTTAGTAGCTCATCAATCGCCGACACGTTGCTGCCTTCAATATGTTCTGGTGCCAGCTGTACCGTTTCATCAATAGGAAAAGGAACGCCATCTACGCTGTGCAACAAACTGTCGCTCTCTTTTTGCAGCTGCGCAGCAGGTGGATTAACCAATTTCAGAGTCCCCACTTCGATTTCTGCACCACCACCCGGTGGTACAACCGACACGCGACCACGTTCACTGATTTCGATTTTTTGATAATCCGGCACTAGCATTGGGCCATTCTGGCTAAGGACCGGGAAGCCGTTGATACTCATGGCTCCAAAAGTGTCCACCTTAATGTTACCCGCGCGGGTATAGGCTTCTCCGCCCAGTGGAGTTTCAACCGCTAGGTAACCATCTCCGGTGATCGCGACGTCCAGTGGACGACCGGTTTTGATGATGTCGCCGGAATCAAAGCGGGTAGAGGCAGAGTTGGTTACAACCATGGTGCGGCCATCAAAACCAGCACCTTGTAGTTGAACACTCTGCACTCGTTCCATATCTGCGCGAAAACCCGCAGTGTCGGCATTAGACAAGTTATTTGAGCGAACATGTTGCGCTTTCATAACTCGGCTAGCACCGGAAGTGGCAGTAAATAACAAGCTATCCATGACCTACTCCGTTAAACCGCGTTAAACAGCGCTTGAGTCAACTTGTCATTGGTTGAGATTGTTTTGGCATTAGCCTGGTAATTACGTTGAGCGGTCATCAGCGCGACCAGCTCGTTGGTGAGATCAACGTTTGAGCCTTCAAGTGCGCCAGGTGTAAGGTCACCCAAGGTACCTGTACCCGGAACGCCCATGATTGGTGCGCCGGAGCTAAAGCTCTGTGTCCAAGCGGTACCAGTAACGTTCGACAAACCTTGTGGGTTCGCAAAATCTGCCAAGACGACTTGGCCCTGTAACTGTGACTGACCATTAGTGTAGGTCGCGTATACCATGCCGTTGTTTTCAACGCGTACACCCGCTAGCTCACCTGACGTGTAACCATTTGGATTATTAGTACTAACCCCAAACGCTGCACCAAACTGTGTGCTGCCGTCTAGGCTAATATCAATGCTCATCGGATTCGCACCTGCCGCTGGAAACGACACATTGTAAGTTCCCGTTGGTGATCCTAACGTACCGTCACTATTGAAAGTAACTGGAATACTAGTAACTGGCGTTGAACCACCATCGACCTGCACGTTAACTTGCCAAGTATTGTCAGCCGTCTTAGTAAAGTACTGCGTCGCCGTATGAGAATTACCTAGTGAGTCGTAGACCTTTGTGGTGTAAGAAGAGTTAAACGACTTAGGGTCGTTTGGATCAAATGCGACTGCTGTTGCATCGTAGCTAGGGTCCATCGGATCGAGTTGAGGGTCACCTGCCGGCACCAAGTTAATCGCACTCGTACTCGCGTCAAAGTTCGCAACAAAGTCTAAGGTCGTCGTCGCTTTTGCCGCCAAAGACGAAGTCGAGACTTTTATATCCCCTACCGCACCTGTCATTAGGTTGTTATTACCGTCGACACTGTAGCCTTGTAATTTTGCCCCAGAGTTAGAGACCACGACATTGTTTTTGTCCGTACCAAAGACACCTGAACGGGTATACAACATCTGACCCATGTTATCTTTAGTGACGAAAAAACCACTGCCGTTAATGGCGAGGTCCATCGCACGGCCAGTACCGCTCACCGAACCATTCTTGTCAAAGTTCTGCGAAATCGACGCCACTTCAACCCCGCCTGGCTGCATGCCGTTATAAACTGCCGCAAATTCAGTACGCGCTTCTTTGAAACCGTAGGTCGATGCGTTTGCAATATTGTGGCTGATTGTGTTCAGCTCGGTATTGGTCGCATCTAAACCACTTAGTGCAATGTTAAAACTCATAATTCACCTTTTGTCCGTATTTGGCTATGCACCAAACTGCGTTATTTGATAGAAAGGCACACTGCCGACACCCTCAACGTTAACGAGTGCCGCACCGCCTGTATTAGGAATTCTTACTTGTTCTACTTGCCCTGAGAGCAAAATATTTGGGCTGGCTTGGCCATCCTGAACTTCGACCGATACCGTATATTTACCGGGTTTAAGCCCTAATTCTTCTGGGTTGATGGAAAAATCCACATCCCCTGCCCGATGCGCACCTAGCGGCACTTTGGTCGATTGACCGTATTCGTCATTAACCACCAGCGTGACTTGATTCGAAGCATGCTCAAGTTCAACCTTACCGTTTTGTACCCCTTCGCCTAGTTCAAACTCGTTACTCGAAACGTAGACCGTTTGACCAACTAGCCCGGCCGTTGACAGAACCTGCATGTTGTCCATCAATACCATGCTGTTTTGCATTAGGCTGGACATGTTTTCCATGCTTTGCACTTGAGAAAACTGCGCCAGCTGACCAACATATTCAGTTCCGTCCAGTGGATTGAGCGGATCCTGATTTTGGATTTGCGCCACCATCAAGTTAATGAATTCGTTTTCTAGTGCTGTCGCACTATTCATGTCCTGTGGATTGGCGGAAATTCCTCCGGTATCAGCTTGATTTGCCGAAACTGGCGCGTCACCTGAAAGTGCTGTGTATTGTGCGAGACTCATCAGCTACCCTGCCCCAGTTTTAGTAACCCTTGCTGCATGCTTTTTACGTTAGCAAGTACTTCTACATTGGTTTCGAAACTACGCGTTGCCGACATCATGTCCGCCATTTCGGCCACCACATCGATATCCGGGTAGTACACATATCCTTCGTCGTTAGCCAACGGATTACTGGGTTCAAAACGCTTTTCAGCTTGACCCGCATTTTCCACCACATCGACAATGCGAACTTCCGCATTCGGATAGATGCTGTTGCTGCTGGTCATTTGAGTTTTGCTGTATACCGTTGCAAACACTGGTTTTAAAGCTTTGTAAGCATCATCTGGGTTTGCAGACACCGCATCGGCGTTCGCCAAGTTACTGGCTACAGTGTTCAGACGGACGGTTTGAGCCGTCATGGCTGAACCAGCGATAGAATAAATATCGGTAAATGACATTGTTAACGTCCCTCAATCGCTTTCGCTAAGCCGTTAAATTTCATGTTGAGAAATGTCAGGCTGGTTTGAAAGTCCATGTTGTTTTGGGTGAATTTGGCTTGTTCAACGCCTAGCTCAACCGTATTGCCATCGTTGCTGTTCTGATAGGGAATCGAATATTGGCTCTCCACCTTCAACTTCTGCACGGGTTTGTCGACACTGGCCGGTGATATCTGACCCATGACAGTAGTAAAACTCAGGTCTCTGGCTAGGTATCCTGGTGTATCAACATTTGCTAGGTTACTGGCAAGGACTTTGGTACGCTGCACACGAAAATTCAGTGCCTCTGGATGCACACCTAACGCATTTTCAAATGTGATCGCCATGTCTCTTTCCTTTAAGTCAGCTCGAATACAGGTAATTAGAGACAAGATACGTGCCATAAAAAAACAGGCTACTTTTCAATGATTTACAAATACAGTAGGAAGACAAACTTCCGACTATCGGAAACCACACAAAACAAGGGGAAACAAGCCATTTCCTCGCTGTTCCTATTGCTGGGAATGACGACGCCTTTAGCTGTAAGCGCACAGGTCGAAACACTATCTGAGCAAAGATTAGGGCAGTATATTGGTAGAGACTTTGAACAAGAGATCGCATCTCAAGCGCAATTACAGCACTGGAAAAATTACAAATTGGATTACAAAATATGGGTTCCAGGCGCAGCCAACCACCTACCCGTTTGTCCCAGTGAATTGGTGATTACTGGACGTGATAATCACACTCTGCCAGTGGGGAACCTCAAACGCTCTGTTAGCTGCCCATCTGTAGATTCTGCTTGGCGGATCAGCGTCACAATCAAGTCCGCAATTACCCTTCCGGTTGTCGTTGCGAAAGTCTCGATGGGACGCGGTGAAGTGGTGCCAGTCGCCAACCTGAAACTGGAATCTCGCACTCTGACTCGTCAAGAAGACTTTTATACTAACCTAACCGACGCAACCGGGCTTGAAACAACTCGCCGTATTCGTGCAGGGCAAATCGTAAACCCCAATAACCTGAGTGCACCACCACTGATTGAAAAGGGAAACGAAGTGGTGATTGTTGCCAGCAAGGCTGGATTTACTGCCACTACCAAAGGTGTCGCCTTAGAGGATGGTAAGAAAAATCAACAGATTGACGTAAGAAACAGCGCATCTGACAAGGTGATAAAAGCGGTTGTGACTGGGAGAAACCGAGTCCATACCCAGTTTTGATTTGGACTCAAGTTATCATTTTTGAACTTTGCTTCTCGTAACTGCGGGGAGAATTGGAGTAAAAAATAAATCGCAATTGGATTTAATGTTCATTAAACACTGGCCGCCTACTCAATTTAGGAGATGTTGATTGAGGACCAAAGAATGAAAATCGATAAAGTAGCGGGCGGTCATGTTCTGCAAACAAAACTTCAGCAAACTAGCAAAAAACCGTTAGAAACGCCTGCTTCAAGTACAGTCAGTGAGAACACAGTCCAGACCAATACCGCGGCAATCGATCGCGCTCAGGTAGAGCTGGCGTCCCTTCCTGATGTTGACATGGAAAAAGTAGAAGCTATTCGAAATGCACTCTTGCGTGGAGAGTTAGGCCTCGACACCAAAGCATTATCTCAGGCGATCATGCAGTTCCACACTGGGCACGAATGAGCCCAATCTCAACAGGAGTGTGAGCCATGGCGACAAGCCGCTCTCAACTAATTCAAACGTTTGTACGTACGATAGCCCGCGACATTAAGCTGTATCAGCAGCTGTTACCGTTACTTCAGAACCAGAAGTCACTCTATTTGCAATTCGATGGGCAAGCACTAAGCGACAATATTCAGCAACAGATGCCAATTCTCAATCAACTAAGCGACTCTGCTAAAGAAAGACACTCATGTTTGCAACAGCTGGGTCTGAGCACCAATGAACATAGCGTCAATAAGTTAATGAGCGTGTTACCAAAACATCTCACCCCGCAATTAAGACAGCAATGGAGTACGCTGAAAAACCTGATTAAGCAATGCCAACAACTTAATCAAAGCAACGGGCAAAGCTCAGCCGCGTTTCACGAATTATTAAACCAGGTCAAGAACCCTGTTCAGCACACTTATGAAGAGCGAACGTTTTAAGCCATTTTCACTTATCGAGCTGATGCGCAGGCAAGTTCGTCAAATTAACGCAGTCGGGTGTTTTTGGGTGGCGGCTTGCCTATTCGCTACAACGCCCGTAATCGCTGCCCCGCAACAGCGTGATATTGTGCATGAACTCAACCTTCTAAAACCTTATCAATCACATATAACCAAGCGTCTGACTCAGTTCAAACCACTCATAAACCGTATATTTGATCAACTAGATGGCCAGTCACTTCCTGCAAGTCTGGTATTAGTGCCTATGCTGGAGTCATCATTTGATGTTAATGCCGTGTCCCATGCAAATGCAGCAGGCTTGTGGCAACTGATACCAGCAACAGCACAACGCTTTGGATTACAAGTAGATAAAGATAAGGATCAACGTTTCGATAGCAACGCCAGTACACAAGCTGCTCTGAAATACTTACACTTCTTATACAATAAATTTGATCAAGATCTGGCGTTAACTCTCGCCGCCTACAATGCAGGTGAAGGCCGAGTCGCAAGGGCCATAAAACGTGCTAACAGCAGGCAATTTTCTCGCCTCACATTACCTCATGAAACACGTCAATATGTGCATCGATTTTATGCGCTTAAAGTACTCATTGACGTCGAAAAGTTAAAAGGTAAATCTTTTCAACCACTGTTTCTGTTTGCAAATGGCGTGAATGACAATCGGTTACCGCTGGTGGATCTCGCCCCGTTACCACCTTTGATCACGCTTTAGCTGTTTAGACTTACTAGCGCTTGTAATCCAGCTCTGAAATGCATTACCCGCCTACTTACAATTCATAATTTCATAACAATTTTCAAATAAATTGAATACAAACCTGTTCTAGATCATGAGAACACTGTGAGACATCACGCATAATAGCGCGCACTAACTTGTGGTTAGACCTGATTAAATCACATGGATAAATATGAAAGTTAATACTAAAGTTTATATTGACTTGGCTAGTTAATAGAGGAACCAACATGGATAAGTTATTTTCATCTGCACTAGAAATACGACAGAGAACTGGAGTAACCAGCTACTTTGCGCGTAATGGTTACAAAATAGCAATGACTGACTTTGATGATGTCATTTTCGAAAGAGAAGGCGTTCAAGTCAACGTTCACTTCGACCGAGCATCGAATGCTAAGTCTATATCTGTCTTAACGGGCACACTCAAAAACGCTTAAAATGAACAACATTAGTAACTA
The DNA here is from genome assembly GCF_024582835.1 of Vibrio japonicus. Lineage (NCBI taxonomy): Bacteria > Pseudomonadati > Pseudomonadota > Gammaproteobacteria > Vibrionales > Vibrionaceae > Vibrio > Vibrio japonicus. The sequence goes on along the minus strand of NZ_CP102097.1, from coordinate 1,140,982 downwards.
ATCAGAAATGTCACTGACAGGCTCAGTTGGGCTTGTCGGTTAAAGCTGTGCTTAAACACTACCCCACAAGACTTCCATTTATTGAAAGCTTTTTACGTGTTTGAATTCGATGAGATGCTTGACAGTATTGCGGTAATGATTAGACCAAAACCTATTCCTGCGATCAATGAGCCTACAAACGCTAAAGGTGATTCTTGTAAGAAGAATAAACCTACACCTAAGCCAAGCATAACGCCACCGCCAATCGCCCAGCTAGACTTGTCAGTTACTTGCTTGTTCTCTGCCATTTGTATACACCTTTCTAGTTCATTAAGCACAATGATTAAGAGTGACATCCCCTACAAGCACTGGGATAGCTTCCAAAAAGTATCTAGTACATCACTACATATTTTAGTACTCAACGGGCTAACACGTGTTTTCTTTTACCGTTGTAAGATGCTTTTATGTAATCAACGAGGCCCACTTCTGATTTGGGCTTTTCGCAGCAAAGACTCTACACAATAAATTATCAGCGACATTTATCATTGCAGTGCGGGTTGCAATACTCTTTCGGTATTTACTACTTCAAAGGAACTATCCGTAAGATCCAATACACCAAGCAAGTAACCTTGCCGTTCACTTGTCTCTTGATTATTTCCTATGTAGCTAGGCCAAACCACACAGGGCTAACTCAGGAAACAGTAGCACGTCCAAATCATCCAAGCTCTTCACGTGTTCCGATATAGTTCTAAGATTTTCTTCAATCGTCCAACTCATTTGCATTTGAATAATGCCAATTTTCACTCTTGTTCTCCTTGAGCGTTTGGTGTACTCCACAGAAAATAGACAGCAACACGTCACTGCGCGTTGACTGTCGCTCTTTAATGCTTTGTTATGTTCGAAATTTCACCGCTGTACCATAAGCCATGACTTCTGAAGCGCCTGTTATTATCGCACTACTCGTAAACCTAACATTTATCACGGCATCTGCGCCCAACTGCTTAGCTTCAAATGACATGCGTGATAGTGCTCTTTCACGAGCCTCATTCATCATTTCAGTGTAACCTCGAAGCTCGCCACCAAATAAGGACTTTATAGTAGCCATTGTATCTCGACCAATATGTTTGGATTGCACTACGTTCCCTGAAACAATACCCAATGTCTCTTCTATTTCATGATTCGCAATGGATTCCGATGTGGTAGTAATCACTGATTCATCCCCATAACTACAATGTGAGGATCGAATGATAAGACCAAATATGCAACAATACGCATTAAGAGATTGAAAGTTAGGCGAGATTCATAATTTTGAAAAGAAAGGCTATATCCCACAGAAAATAGTTAGTACATAACTACATACTTTCTATCGCGATTCTATTCGGAACGATGCTATCTGGGCAAAGTGTTGATAAATACGGCTCACGTCTGCTTGTTGTTTACACTTCCCACACGCGTGCAAATTCAATCGCTTTTGAGATATGAGCCGAGTTTATGCGCAGCATCGATGGAGAGCGCGGTTGCCCCGTCTCTGTTCAAGTGACCAGGATCAGACCAGTTCAATTTTTGCTTAAATATCTCCTCATCAAAATAAAGCCATTTGTTGTCCGGATACTTTTCGGCAAATAAAGAGGTTTTCGGTGCGCCAAAGCTCGGTATGTACGCATACGCAATGGGCACATTATGCTTTTTGGCTAAAGCGGAAATCTGCTCAACGTAGTACAAGTTCGCATTATGAAAGAGATAGAACTTTAACTCTCCAAGCCAGTTTGTGGGCAAAGAGAGATTGTTGAGTGAATGCAATGACTCCTCTGAAGCTACCCCGGTCCTCTCTTTGCCGTCAGGCCACGATAAGGCATGATTAAGATGTGAGCCATGATAATCAACGGTAGAGAAATCTGCATTAAAGCCAAAAAGCTCTGGAAAAGAATCGTAAGAGGTCGATTTTAGCGTTCTTAGCGGGAGCCGGATAAGGTTACCAAAATATCTCAAGTTCACGACCCACGGCGCACCATAGAGATCTTCTGGTTGTGCCAAGTAGTGCGTCCCTGGATGAAGGTCTCTCGCCTCCTGCTCTCTTACTTCAAGAACAATAAGCTTGGGTTTGCGATTCTCTAGCAGCTCTTTAACCAGTGTGTAATGCATATCCCGACCAAAATGGGGAATAGCAAAATTAACAACACGGGTGGTTTCGTTACCTAACGACTGCTCAACCAACACACTGTCTATACCGTTCATGGTATGAGACGTTCCAAAAAATGCGATATCGATTGGTGCGTCGTCGAAATGAATGCGCTCATAAACCCATGTTGCAACCTTATAGGCACCAATATCGAGCAACCGATAACGCGTATAAGGTGTATCAGGTAGAAAAGACACTCCTACCAACAAGGTAACGCTTGCCAGTACGCAAATAAGTAAAAGTTTTAAGTAGTAACTAGGATTCAATTTCATAATCAAAAATTAAAGTAAATGAATACTGTCGGTTGTGCCATGAACATTAAGGATGCTGCTAGCAAACAGCTGATATAGGCTATTGCACCCTTGCGCAGTTTAAACTTGTCTAAAAAGATCGTTATCGGCTGCCAACCATCCGGGGTTTTCCAGCCCTGATAGTTGAACATCTGTGACACGTTTGGCGTAAATTGTGTGATAAAGAAACCAAAGCCAATTAACAGCAACATATATGGTTGCACTTCAATAGATTCTGTACCGGAAGGTGAAAAGTTTAGCATTTGGGAAGTAATGGTTAGTGCACCGTTTAATGTTTCGGCCCTAAAGAACACCCAGGCTATAACAACAAAGAAAAGCGTGACTAGAACGAAGAAGGGTTTAAAGCTCGATAAGTTCAAGTTCCGAGTCGCGGACTGAAAGGCGTGGTTAGCCATAAGGTAGAACCCATGTAACCCGCCCCAGATAATAAAATTGAAGCCTGCACCATGCCATAAACCACCTATCAGCATAGTGAGCATTAGGTTTCGGTAACGACCGATTGATCCATTACGGTTTCCTCCAAGAGGAATGTATAAGTAATCACGAAGGAAAGTAGACAGCGTTATATGCCAGCGTCGCCAGAATTCAACAATGGATTCAGACTTATATGGAGATAAGAAGTTAATGGGTAACCGGATACCAAACATTAACCCCAGCCCAATAGCCATATCCGAATACGCTGAAAAATCGAAGTAGAGTTGTAACGTATAGCTCAGCGCCCCAACCCATGCTGTAAAGGTGCCAATGTACTCCCCCTTATCGGCATGTGAAAAAACTTCTGTGGCTAAGACTTCTAGGTTATCCGCAAGTAACAATTTTTTGGCTAAACCAATGATAAAAATAAACGCCCCTGCAGCAAACCACTCCGCATTAAAGCCGAGATTTTTCAATCTCATTATCTGAGGGAGCAACTCTTTATGGTGTACAATTGGTCCCGCTATCAACTGTGGGAAAAATGTGACAAATAGGCTGTAATGCCAAAAACTGTAGTTCACATCTTTTTCTTTGTAACAATCAACCAAGTATGCGATTTGTTGGAAGGTATAAAAGGAGATACCAACCGGAAGAATAAACTTGGTCAGCCCCATATCTACATCGGTTAAATAATAAAATATCTCACCAAAAAAGAACGAATATTTGTAATAACCAATAACAGCAAGGTTATAAATAATCCCTAGGATTAAAAAATACTTAGCGCTTGGACCTGTCTTTTGAACGTACTTTGATATGACAAAGTTCACGAGTATTGAAGCAACGATGATGTGACTGTGTAACCAGTTCGGAAGAAAATAGAATACGAGCGATATCACTAGCATCACTCGTATAGACTCAGTTCGACGATAACGAAAGGTCATCCAGTACAAGCATAACGATAGCGGTAAAAAAGCAAATACAAATTCAAATGTTGGGAAAAGCATCCATTCACTCCCACTATTCAGAACACAAAAGGTGAAATAAGCCGTTGTGAGCGAGCGTTAATAGAGTCCATGTTCAATCCTTTTCGCTGTGACTTCATGTCCTTCCTTAGCCATATGCCCATTCGCATCCTGAAAGAAAAGTTTGCTCTTTCTATTGGCTTGAACGAGTGGCTCCAGTAAATCTAAATGCTCTATCTTATGCTCATCTAAAAATTTTGTAAGGTGCTGCCTGACTTCGTCCTCAGCAGAAAATAGTTGATTCATGATTGGGTAGTTTTCGTTACCATTCGAGAGGTATTCGTCCATAAAAACACGCTCCTTAGTGGGGAAAACAACCACTTTCAAAATAATGTCTTGAGTACGACAAAAAAGCGCCATATCTAGAACTATCGATTTCAACGCTTCCAAACCGAGTTGGTTTTTCTCACTGGTTAGATCGAGATTTCTAAACCTTGCTTTCGGCGTAAATATTGTTCGATTAGTGGTATTGTCAAAAAAGATATAACGTTCGCTGCTCGACTCGCTGGTCAACCACCAGTTCTCGACCAATCTAACCCAATCTCCAACTGGGCTCTGCACGACAAAATGATAAAGAAAACTGTTCGCTGCAAGCCAATGACGAAGATTAAAACGGCGTTGGTTTGACGCGCGTTGTGTATTCTTCTCCCTATTGGGCTGAGAGAGTCGGACTGCAATATCATCGCCTAAATACAAGCCAATAATCACTTGCCTCGGCTTTAAGAGGACGGCATACGTTTCGAGTAGATATTGATACTGCTTGGCACCATATCCTCCCAGGGACAGGTTATATATCGGCTGTTTTACGTTGTTTGCTAAGCGAGAAGGCCATGCATCGTTAGCACTAACAGAAACGCCATAAGTAAAAGAATCTCCAATGACAACCGTATCAACCTGAGCGGGTATATCTTGATTTCTAAAGCCCCAACCATCATGCCCAGATTTAAAGGGCTCGATGTGATAGCCCAATCTATCGTGATAAGTAAGTTCTGGTGTCAGATAATTATGAGGAGGTGCGAAAAAACGTAATAAATACTCCCCAAATAAGGCAACGACTATAAACAAGCCAAAAATCGATACGCCAAATTTTATTAAAGTGTGCAACTTTACTATGAGTGACTGTTTACCCGTATGCAGCATCGTCTCTCCATGAAAACGCATGTTGAATGAAGGATGTCCATTTTGCCATTAGTACTTTGGTGGCTAGTACTTTGGTGGCTTTGATAATTTTAAGAATAGCACCTGATATTGGACAACGTGCATTTTCGCTATCAGTAACAGAGATAAACAACGTATCCGTTAGAATTTGTGTTCCATCGCTTTGATGAAAATTGGATTTGTGTAGAACATATAATCCCGGTTTCCTTTTTGTATACTTCGTCCTCTCCATCTGATGGCCATGTCGCCACTCGCTTTAATGTCAGAGACGACAATAGTCACAACCGGTTCATTAGTGTGATCTTTAGCGTTATATATTTTTGACATTACACCGTCACCTGAAATGACGATCAATTCGACCTCATCAAGGGAGGCTGGTGCCCCTTTCCAATTTATTCCATTGAGCGAAATCTCGATGCTTATCTCTAAATCCGTACCTTTTAGGGTCGTAATGGTCTCTCCCATGACAGCAGGACGAGAGAGAAAATGGTTATTGACGGTAAACTCGATGTCTCTTACTACTTTTCCGTGACTGCCAAAGAAAGCGCCTTTATGTAGCGCCTCAATAATACTATTGATTGAGTTATCCCGGGCATAAACCTTTGTTTCAGAGAACTGGCAAGGCCAATAGTCACCATTGGGCCCGTGAAAATCGGAGGGTGCACGCGCTCCCCACAAGGCAACACCTTTACCCAGTAAGGTATCCCAAACCCCACCGACCTCTGCAACAATCGGGTCCCAACGGTCTACGGTTTTGAGTTTTGTCTTATAAGCACCAATCCTTTCAGCTGGCATGCGTTGATGGCCAGGTGCACCTGAAAAACCTAAGAACACATGATTTTTTTGCCAATCAATCGCGTTTCTTCGGATCTCTCTTAAGTTACTCGCCTTACGACTCGGGTGATTATAAAAAACGGCAGGTAAAACAGGATAAGGCTTAAAACTGGTTTCTAGCCACTTTAAGCCATCCAAGACAGAGACAAACGGGCTACTGGCGTTTTTGTAATCATCAAATTGTTCTCTAAATTGACTTGCCAAAACGGCTGAGCTCTCCTCCTGAGGAAACAAAATAGTCGCGTGCTCCCTACCTTCGTAAGGCGGTAAGTTCCACTCCAAACCTGAGATAATGGAAAGTTCTGGATAAATTCGGTCAATGGCTTCTATTTCTCGGAAATAACTCAAAGTTCCTGCGGTTAAGTTTCCATCCGCATGATCGGTAATCGCGATAGCATCACAACCAAACTCGAGCGCTTTCTCCGCTATTGCTGTGATCGTAAAACCACCGTCGGAATGTTTTGTGTGAATATGCGTATCAACGGATAGCCAAGTGCCCTCTGATACCCATGGAATAGCGTCAACAACCCCTAAAGTAAGGGGGGCACCTTCTACTTCAGCACGACGAGGTTGATATAACGCCAACGTTAACACTTCCTGTTGTAATTGATCGATTGTGGCTGAGTACTGTTCGCTCTGCGTTGTACCAATGTATTTCTCAAAATCATCCCATTTGATAGAACGAGAGTAGCGATTTACATTCGGGAAAAACGTGTCTTCGAAATCGCTGGTCGTGAGCAAATCTTGCGAATGAATCGCATTTTCTTGACTACTGGATATAAACTTAGAGAACTTGGCACCTGCAATATCTGCTGCTAAGTCAGAAACATCAAAACCCGAACCTCCTTTATTGGCATCAAACAGTTCTTTAAGTTCACCAATCTTATTAGACAGGGCCTCATTACCCACTCGCTCGATGATCGCTGAATACAAAAAGTGTAACGCGAGATCATTCCGACCATTTAACGAAATGGTATGCCGAGGAAGGCTAGCTAAACTCTCTTCTACTGACACAGTGTTCACGCCATAGACTTCAGCAAAACGTTGATTGGCGAACGCAATAGCCACTGACACAAGGGCATACTCATTCTCTTTCATCGCATTGCTTTGCGTGCTTCGCTCCTTTGCATGTTGAAAAGCAACATTAAATACATCGGATAAAGAGAGCTCTTTGCGGGTATTGAGACTTTCAGCGTGTTTTATGTAGCGCAAATAGCTATTTATCACTTCAGAATCAAGTGCATTACTGTAGTCAACTCGAAAAGATTTCACGAACGACGATAGACGGGAAAGCCCTGACTTTATGTCATTTTTCAAGCTGTCTTCTTTAACCGCTGAAATGTATACGGTATCGCGTTTGATTTCGAAACTTCGAATCGACTGTTCAAAGACATCGCTCACTGACTCATCAAACACAGTATTGATGGCGAAGTTAGCGATGAATTCAACAAGGGAACCAGGAAGTGTAATACGACCTACTTTACATGAATCAAGTGAGCTATTTTGATTCGGTATAAATAAACAAGAGAAATTAATGTACATAGAATCAAAAACATAGCTAACATCGAATGTACCAAAAACTACAGCTCCATAGTTTGACACTTCTGATTCTACATTTAATCTAGGGACAAGGTGTGATGCAGCTTTAAGTATAGATTGCAAATCATCACTACTGAGTTCTACTTCTATACTACCCTCAGTCTCAAAGAGGCTTTTTGACACATAATGATACTTTTCAACCGCTTCTTTGATATCTTTAGGTTGGATATAGACTTTATCGACGAGTGGCACTCTGGAAATCGAAAGATAAATCATCATGGCGATGAAAAGAATCACCAACATAAATATTATCTTTAGCTTGTGTTTACTCAATGTATAAGCGTTCACCATTATCTATTCATGCCTGATACTCTTCATATCAAAATGAAGAACGTTGATGACTATAAACAAGGGGCGATTAATACACCACCGATAGTTTCATGTTTGCTCTATTCTCATCGTAGCCGGAACTATTCGAATGCCTAAAGGAAACATCCCATGAAATACTTTCGGAAAACTGATTGACTAGGGAAATATCATAAGTTCGATAGTAGTCAACATCATGCCCTCGCTCTTCAGTATTGAATACATTTTTATCGTATTGATAACTACCATTCAACGTTGATTTACTCGATAGCCGGTGTGATGCAGAGATTGTCCCACCATAAAATTTCCTTCTCCCTATTTCATCATTATCCTCAAGTGGAGTGCGCTCTAGGGTATGAACTTCCAGCGTTATTGACGATCGCTTTAAAGAAACCGTTGAGTCCACGCTAAGTTTCTTTGAAAGCTGATATTCCTCTATGTCTTCTCCCTCAATAAAAAACGTTCTATCAAAAGCGGTTACCTCTTCTGTATATTTTATCGAGTTCTTAACTTTTTTGATTTGGTGCGTCAAAGAAAAATCATAAGCATCCCCGAAGAACCTTCTTGTATAGTCAAACTCCACCAATGTTCGTGGTGTTGGATTAATCCTGAATGCACCTCGCCAAAAATCTTTATCTCTAAATGAAAAATCGTAGCTCAACTCAATGTACGACCTTTTATGCCAATAATAGCGAGCAGCAGGCCCCCAACTTCCTGAGTCATTGACCCCGTTACCATCTTTTCTAGAATAACCTTCATAATAAACCCGAATGAATGGACTGAACCCCTTTACTGGTTGAAGCCCCAACTCTTGCTGCAAATTGAAGTCATAGTATTCATTATCGGTATTATTAGATATGTTTCTGTTATATCGATAGTCCATCAGCCAAAAGTAATCTTTTACTGCACTACCATTCTTAAATACGGTGGTGGCACCAACACTATAAAAATCTCCGACATCGTCTTCGTTTGAAGTTGTGCTTCCATCTAAAGAACCATAAAAATCAAAGTAACCTCTTGGATTAGAACGATAGATCGCCTGAGCATCTATCGTTCTATTTTCAATGGTGTCTCCAGAAATGAAATCCGTATTGGCATTGTCTTCAACAGATCTTGCTGTATTCGTAACTGACGCATTAGCATTGAGCGTCAGATTGTTTCTATGAAATTTTTTGGTACCAAAAAAACTCAGCTCATTGAATAGTTCATTTTTATCCGAGTCAACTGAGTGAATGGTTTGGTATACATCATAATCAAATGACAGCTTACCATTATTGCCGTTTATGTCAGACGTTGTTCCAGCTGACCATGTTGAAACAATGCCATGTTTCTCCCCTGTCGAGGATAAATTAATATTATCTGAATACGTCAACTCCGTGGATGCCCTCGCATTGACTTTTACTTCGGCTGCAGTGCTATTGTTCGCAAAAAGAGCAGCGACTATTGTGAGTAATATTTTATTCTTATTCGACAATATATTAGCCATAACCGTAACCATAACCGTAACCATATTGACTTAACTTATTGTTGACGGATTTATTCATTATAAAGCCAATGGCTAATTTACTATCAAGCTGGGATACGGCTTCTTTAATAGATGCCATTTTTGTTTTGTTATGTTCAACAACAACAACAACTTGACCTACTAACTTGGATAGCGAGATAGTTTCAATGACGCCTAGAAGTGGTGGACAATCAAATAATACGATCCGATCACTATATCGACTTGCCAATTCCTGCGCTAGCGCCAACATTTTATCACTTGCTAATAATTCATAGCTCAAGTGATGTGATTGACCCGCAGGCATTATCCTAAGATTAGGGATCGAAGTGTTATAGATAATGTCCTCTATATTTGATGTATCACCTTTAAGATAATCTATCAGCCCTGGCCGGTTATCTATATCTAGTGTTTTATTGACGCTGGGGTTGAGTACATCCGCATCAACTAACAGTACGGATTTGTTTTTTTCTAAAGATAAAATAAAAGCCAAGTTAACCGAACAAAAAGTTTTTCCTTCATTTGCCGTTGCACTGGAAATCATGATTAAGTTTCCATTTTTGTGACTACTTGCACCTGCGCCAAATGCGTTATTAACCAGCTTATGTTTTATTGCTCGGAACTCATCATTAACCCTGTTTTTTTTGGCATTTGTTCTTACACAAACCATTTCCCGGTCTTGAAGCTTTTCCTCATCTATAAATATGGGTTCTTTCGTAAAAACGCGACTTTCTTCCACATTTTCTTCGAAGCATTCGTCAACGTTAAGGTTTGTACTATCACCTATTTTTGATTTCTGCATTCTTTCCCTTATCTTATTAAGCTCAATCATAATAATCACCTAGTATATGCTACCTAAAGCTAGTATATATTGAAGGGACAATATTAATGGCTACCGAAACAAACAAGACCATCAGCAATAATAAAGTCAACAAAATAAATGTCATTAACTTCCGTCTTTCTATACCTAATAGCCCAGATCCTTCTGTTGCAGAAACCACACCAAAAACGGGTATTCCTGTTAATCTATAAAGCTGATTTGTTGAAGAGACAACAGGATTAATTTGACTCATGACAAATGAAAATCCAGCTCCAGAGCCAACTCCAACAACAAGGACAACTAATATCAATAGCAGACGATTAGGTCCTGATGGTGACAATGGTATTGTTGGAGGGTCGATGATTTTGAACTTTATATCTTCTGAAGCTGCACCAACACTATATGATATCGAAGCACTCTCTCCTCGAGAAACAAGGGATTCGTACTTTCCTTTGGTTATATGATAGTTTCGCGTCAGTGAAGTTAGCATCGCTTCCACATCAGGCACGACGTCTAGCTTACTTTGTAAATCAACAATCTTACTTTTGTGTTTTTCAACTCTAACTTCTAACGACGCTATTTCATTATTAATCTGGTTGATAGCGATTTTCAACTCTTGATAAACCACATTATCTCTTAAGCTATCGTTTGTAGAAATATTTTTCATTGCAACTCTTTTGAGTCTTCTCAAGTCATAGAGCTGTCGCTTAGTTTCAATAACATCGGGATGCTTATCTGTATATCTAAAACTTAAGTCATCCAAACGCATTTCTACGGCTTCAATCCTTCCATCATACTCAGTTTGTATGTTGTAGATCTGGCTGATTGAGTTTTCTTTCTCATTATCTAATTGAAGCTTTGCGTCAATAAGACGAGAATCAGCCTCATTCAGTGCAAGCTCGGCTTCTTCTAGCGCTTGTTTCTCTGCTTGCAGGCTAGAGTAATAGTTTCGATCGCTACCAGGTAACATTCCGATGTATTCACGCTTAAAGTCTGCCAAGTCTTTTTCGGCTTCAATCAACCGTTTTTCATAATATGCAATCTGATCATTGATTACGTCGTTGGCTTCTTCTGTATCCAATCGTTTGTCACCTAATGTACTTTCGATGAATACGTTTAATGCCGCTTGTACAATATCTTTCGCATATACTGGGTTATCACCTGTATAGCTAATCGTATACAAATTGTTTTTCCCCGTAGACTGTATCCTGATTCCAGACTTTAGCTCATCCAGTATGTCTTCATATTCTTCCGCTGTTTTGGCTCTAACATTTGCATCCACTTCATTGCCGATTATTTCTAGATTTCGTCGGTTCAGTAGTGTTTTGGCCATCAGATCGAGTTTTTGTGAAGGGTCGGTTTGAATGGCAAGACCTCGGAGTAGTGGTCTAAGAATAGATTGCGTATCTGCATAAACCTTAGCCTGAGATGTATATTGGCTAGGTAACATAGTGACCCCTATCCAACCTAAAGGGCATATAATCCAAGAAAATATAAGTATATATCGTCGTTTTAACCAAATACCTCGTAGGTAATCGACTACTATTTTTATTTGTTCTTGCATATCAACGTCTTCCTTGATTAAAACCACGCTTCTGGAATGATGATGATATCACCAGGAAGAATATCTACATTTGCCTGTATATCTCCGTCCCTCATTAGATCATCCATCTTCAAACCAAATTGTTTTTGTTGATTATTCACAACCCGAATCAGCCGTGCTTTATTTCCATCAGCAAAGTCGGTCAAGCCACCTACCTCGATCATCACATCAAACAGAGTCATGTTTTCTTTGTAATTGATTGCTCTAGGTTGCACGGCCTCCCCCATAACCCTGACTTGTTCACTAAAGGGGCCAACGAAAGTGTCAATTGATATAGAAACAATTGGGTCTCTCACATACACGGACAGCTCTTTTTCAAGATCACGAGATAACTCAGTCGGTGTTTTTCCTGATGCGACTACGTCATCAACAAGTGCAGTAGACACCATTCCGTCTGGTCTAACAGTATAAGAACCGGACGCTTCAGGGTTTCCCCAAACTGAAATAACGAGTGAATCTCCAGGACCAATCAAATATCGATAGTTATTAATATCTTGAGTTAAGGAGGGATGTATCGTTGCTGCGGGCAAAGGTGGCAAATCTAAAGTAGTAGTGCAGCCAACCACCAGTATTATGCAGCTAAATACAATCAGTTGTTTAAGTTTTCTACATATTTGACGACTTGTATTCATACATGCTTCCTCAGAATTCCTTTTCCTCACATAGTTGCATGTCAATATACATCAAAAGTGTGATATAAATCATGCAAAATACCTAGTGTCGATAGTGAGCTGCGTATCATTAACTCTATTAATATAAATGATTTTTAGCTATGCACGAATTTAATATAGAACAAGGTTTTGTTACATGCACCGTTCATCGTTCAAATGAAAATCCTAACTTAGCTTTCTTACATCAAATATAGTAGCTCACACTACAACTAAACTACTATCTCGATCTCCATAATGATAAAAATTTTAGCATTAATACTAAAGCGCGGGGTTTCCAATGGTAAATTCTCAAAAATGAAACTTTTCTCTTGTCTAGTCAGATATTATTTGCATTAAGTATGCTTTTATCAATTAAATTACAATCCATTAGTCCTTTTTTAATTGTTGGTCAAGTTAAATAATAAAATATATTTATGGCTAACTAAAATCACTAATAACATTATCAAAAATCATTTATTAAGTTGGATCAAAGCAAAAAAGCCGTCTACGTTTCTTAAGTGAGTTCTTCGCAAATAAACCATTTTTTATTTTTAAAGTAAGTTCTATACGATGTCAGGGATATGATATGTCTAGCGCTAAATTTCACGGATTGAACACGAACAATACTTTGATGATCGTGACTGACTTTATGATGACTTTTATAAGCTTCATATTGACCTTGTTTTGCGCAAAGCTATTTGTGAACCACTTTTATCTCAGCTATACAGATCTCGAGGTCTACATACAGTTTTTTGTCTTTGCGATTCCTTTGCATTTAACCTTGTTAGGCGTTGGTCTATACAACGAAAAGCTTAGAGAGAGTTTTAATGGCATTACAATCAGAATTTTAGTGGCGGTTATACTCGGCTATATCTTGACATATCTACTCAGCCAATTGTTTATTGATGATTTTTTCCCACCATCTTTCAATGAATTACTGTCGGTCATCGCTTTTTTAACGCTTACTAACCTCCGCTTTATCATCATTAAACTTGGCTTAAACCAATTGTCCAAGCGCCGCATACTCGTTCTGGGCTCTGGGCAAAGAGCGAGTATTATTGAGCAATGTATGCGCAGAAAATCTGACCGAATTGGGCTCGATTTTATTGGCTTTATTTCTGTCGAGGGTGACGCTAACGGGCAGTTGAAACAGGAGAAAGTACTCACACTTTCTGAACCTTTAGAATCTTTTGTTAAAAGTAATGGCGTCGACGAGCTTGTCATTGCGATCGATGAGCGCCGAAATAATCTCCCTTTTGAAGATTTACTAGGTTTAAAACAGTTGGGAGTAAGAATTACTGACATCATAGATTTTGTAGAGCGTGAAACCGGACAAGTTGCCGTCAGTCACCTCAACCCTTCATGGTTTCTATTTCAAAATCATCGTTCGAAAAATCAATTACGTACCAGTGCTTATTGGTTGTTTAACTGCTGTGTCGCTATCGGTATCGCCTTATTAACCTTCCCATTCATGATTCTCACTGCCATCGCGATCAAGCTCGAAAGCGGCTTACGATTTCCAATCCTTTACTCTCAGGAACGAGTCGGCCTGAACGGAGAAAGTTTCTTCCTCTACAAATTCACAAGCATGCGTGCAGACGCTGAAAAAAATGGTGTTCAATGGGCACAAAAAAATGACCCTCGAACCACCAAAGTAGGAAAGTTCATCAGGAAATTCCGTATTGATGAGCTCCCGCAACTCTACAACGTGATTATCGGTGACATGTCCTTCGTGGGCCCGAGACCAGAGAGGCCACAGTTTACCGAAGGATTGAGTAGCTCCATCCCCTATTACAACCAAAGACATAATGTAAAACCGGGCTTAACAGGATGGGCTCAACTAAAGTACCCATACGGCAGTAGTGAAAAGGACGCATTAGAAAAGCTGAAATTCGACCTGTATTACATCAGAAACCGTAACTTTACCTTGGATCTTTTAATCTTATTGAAGACATCTGAAATTATTCTATTCGGAAAAGGGCAGTAACTTTATGTTGAAATCGCAAGGCAACAAGTATTTAAAAGCGCAGTGCGCGTTGACTGTTGATGTGGAAGACTATTTTCACGTTGCCGCCTTTGACAAAAAAGTGAAACGCTCAGACTGGGGAACAACCTATCCTCTGCGAGTAGAACAAAATACCTACAAGATTCTTGAAATTTTTGACGAGCACAATGTCAAAGGCACGTTTTTCATGTTGGGTTGGGTTGCCAAATGTTGCCCTCAACTTGCGAGAGAAATAGTAAAAAACGGCCACGAACTGGCAAGCCACGGTTACTTTCATGAAAAAGCCACCGCCCAATCCCCACTCATTTTCAGGCAAGATGTGTTTCGGAGTAAGGCCTTGCTGGAAGACATTACTGGGTGTCCAATCCATGGATATCGAGCTCCTAGCTTTTCGGTTAACCCCAGAACTGAATGGGTGTTCAGTATATTGGCTGAATTAGGGTTCCTTTATAGCAGCAGCACTTATCCTGTCAAACACGATCACTACGGAGCGCCTGATTGGCCAAAATCCAAATACCTTAGACCTGAAGGCATTGTTGAGATCCCCATTCCAACACTGCACAAGCTTCGAAAGAGTGTCCCTATTGGTGGAGGTGGCTTTTTCCGCTTGTATCCATACAGCCTAAGCAAAACACTGATAAAACGTTATCTGAATGAAACAGGTCAACCGTACAGTTTTTATTTTCACCCATGGGAACTCGATCATGAGCAGCCTCGCATGACCGGAATTCCTGTGAAATCTCATTTTCGACACTATCTCAACCTTAATCGAATGGAAGCTCGTATTCGGTCGCTACTGACAGATTTTTCATGGAATACGATGAGCCATGTTTTCCAACTGGATGGACTAACTAATGACTCAAAATCTACAAATCAGAAAGATGAACCACCAAGATATGTCAGCTTGGGATAACTATGTAGACAATCATCAAGACGGTACTTTTTTCCATCTCACGGGTTGGTACCACGTCATAAAATCGGTTTTTAAGCATAAGCCTCAATACTTGTTGGCTGAACAAGATGGGCAGATCGTGGGCGTCCTCCCCCTTTTCGAACAGAAAAGCAATTTTTTTGGGCACGCTCTCATCTCGACACCTTTCTGCGTATATGGGGGAGTTTTAGCGGATTCTGATGCGGTCAGGCATAAACTTGAGAAGTCAGCCCTTGAGCTGGGCCATTCTTTAAAGGTGGATTATGTCGAGCTTCGTGACAAAGACCAGAGACCGTCAGAAGGACCATGGGTATCGCACTGCCATCATGCGACATTTTCATCGATACTCAATGAAACACCCGATCAAATCCTGACCGACATTAAACGCAAGCAACGAGCGGTCGTTCGTCATTCCCTTAAAAATAGCCTTCAGTGGGATAACCAAGACAATACATCGATCTGCTACGATGTCTACTCCCAAAGTGTTCGTAACCTCGGCACGCCCGTATTCAACAAGAAACTGTTTGAGTCACTCAAGCAAACGTTCGGTGATAGATGCGAGACACTTGTTATTCATGATCAAGAAGGAACACCTGTCTCCAGTGTGTTGAGTTTTTATTACAAGGATACGGTACTTCCATATTATGGCGGCGGGACCAATGATGCCCGAGATTTGAAGAGCAATGACTACATGTATTATCAACTGATGTGTATTGCGAAAGATAAAGGAATGACCAAGTTTGACTTTGGAAGAAGCAAAAAAGATTCGGGTTCTTACCAGTATAAAAAGCATTGGGGAATGCAGGAGGATAGCCTCAACTATCGTATCGCGTTAATCAAAGCGAAAGATTTGCCCAACCTATCACCAAACAACCCTAAGTATAAGATTTTAATTGGTATTTGGAAAAAAATGCCACTCAAGCTTTCTCGTCAAATTGGACCTCAACTTTCCAAGTATTTAGGGTGAAAAATGAAAGAACCGTTACTCTACTTATGTCACCGTATTCCCTACCCTCCAAACAAAGGGGACAAAATAACAACGTTCAACGTGCTTAAGTTTCTCAATAAACACTATGACGTTTACGTTGGGTGTTTCATTGACGATCCTAATGACAAGCAATATAAGCACAACGTCTCTGAGTTATGTAAAGAGTGCTTTTTCGTCGATCTTAACTCTTCTATCGCCAAATTGAAGGGATTGTCTGCGTTTGGTCGAGGCGAGCCGATAACACTCCCCTACTATCGAAGCTCTAAAATGTCGCACTGGGTGGATCAAACCGTGCGTGATAACAACATATCCAAAGCATTCATTTATTCTGGCTGTATGGCGCAATATGTACTGACCCCAGGCACCAAGAATCTGCACAAAGTGATGCAGTTTGCTGACATTGACTCGGACAAATGGCGCCAATATGCCAACGCTTCGAAAGGGGTAATGAGCAAAGTATACATGCGTGAATACCGCACTCTCGCAAAGTATGAAAAGTACGTCGCTGATCAGTTTTCTGTCAGCTGTTTTATCTCGGATACCGAGGCTTCGCTCTTCAGAGAAACTGTCGAGCGAAATATACAAACCAAGGTTAAGACTTTAAGCAACGGAATCGATAGCGAATACTTTTCACCTTCGGCGCCCTCAACCCTCAGCGAAAATTTCTCGTTAGATGATGAGAACTATATCGTTTTTACCGGTGCCATGGATTATCGGCCCAATATTGAAACCGTCATTTGGTTTACGCAGAACATTTGGTCTGAAGTGATTAAACAGTGCCCAAATAGTAAGTTCTACATTGTGGGTTCGTCGCCACCTAAGCAGGTCACAGATCTTTCAAAACTTCCTGGTGTCGTTGTAACCGGACGCGTTGACGATGTCAGGCCATACCTATCTAAAGCCAAAGCCGCTGTTGCGCCAATGCAAATGGCTCGCGGGATCCAAAATAAGATTTTAGAAGCGATGGCGATGGAACGTCCGGTAATGACATCAAAACGAGGTATAGAAGGATTAGAAGACTACCCAGAAGAAAGCTTGTACGTCACTGATTCTCAGCAAAGCATGACGGAGTGGGTGATCAACAAACTCAATACTCCTCCCTATATTGCGGCCGAGTCCAGAGAATGGTTAGAAGAACATTACAGCTGGGATGCAAAACTGACCCCATTGCTGAATTACCTTGGAGCCAATTGTGAGTAGTTTACGCCTGTTTCGCTTTATCTTACCGCTGCTTGCATGGGTTCTTGTTTATTACGAATCCATAGAAAGCATGGTGACGGTTTGGATGCAATCCAAAACCTATGAACATGGCTTTATTATTATCCCCATTTCCTTATGGTTAGCGTGGCGTAAAAAAGAGCAGATAAAGCAAACACCAATCAGCACAGCTTGGCTCCCTGTCGCTTTGTTTGTACTCCCGACGCTACTTTGGATGTTAGGAAAAGCTGCGGATGTGGCGTTATTTGAGCATGTCGCGCTCATTGCTAGCTTACAGCTGATGCTTTGGGCTTTACTGGGAACAGCTCTGACAAAAATCCTATTTTTTCCAATATTTTATTTGGTCTTCTGCATCCCGTTTGGTGAAGAGCTCATCCCCTATCTTCAACTTATTACCGCCGATATCACCGTTTTTGCACTGCAACTTTCCAGTATTCCGGTATATCGCGAAGGGCTATTTTTATCCATCCCTAATGGTCTGTTTGAAGTGGCCGAAGCATGCTCGGGAATACGTTTTCTGATATCGAGTCTTGCGCTTGGCACCTTGTTCGCCTACCTCAGCTTCAATAAGTGGTGGAAAATCCTCTCCTTCGTCGCTTTTTCATTCATCTTTCCTATAATCGCCAACGGTATCCGAGCCTACGGCATTGTGCTTATTGGACACTTGAGCGACATGAAATACGCCACTGGAGCCGACCATTTGGTCTACGGATGGGTATTTTTCACTTTTGTTATTGGTATCATTTTTTATGTGGCGGATAAGTTTGCCGACACACCTATCTCTCCAACGTTCTCAAGTGCCGTCCAGCATGCATCCCAGATGCCCGCAAAAACACTCACTATCGTTACCTGTTTCGTTGCTGTTTTCTTTTTTCAGTTCAAATGGGAAGAGTCTTTAAAAATAGCGGATCATCAAACCATCAATCCAATCGGCTTGCCTAATGATGTCACAGAGGTTGAATCTTCTCTTTGGGGGATCTCTTTTCCAGAGGCACTGAAAGTCACAAGAGGAAAGACGCCTGACGGACGGGTTGAGTTTTTTTCCGCCCGATATTCAATTAAGCAAGAGCATGGAGAGTTAATTAGCTCTAGCAATCACATCTATGATCAAGAGAAATGGTCTTTAAACTCAAACACAGAACAAGTCATTTCACCCGAGGTCATTGAAGCCTTTAAGGCAACGCAGCTTACCGTTGCCAATCATCGGGGCCAATCGATGAAAATTCTTTACTGGTATTGCATTGACCGCTTTTGTTCAAGTAACCCAATTAAAGTAAAACTACTCAGAGCAGCGAGGTTAATGACCGAACAATCAGGCACTGCAGATGTACTGGCACTAGCGAGCTTTGATTCGACGGACGAACAGCTCCAAGCGCTTGCGACGGCATGGATGGCCAATGGAGAATACTAACAGGGAGTGTTGTTATGTGTGGAATTTCTGGAATATTTAACCTTAAGGCCAATAGTTCAATCGACAGTGACCTGTTAAGACAGATAAATCGGGCGCAATCCCACCGAGGCCCAGATGATGAAGGTTACTTTATTGATAGCCATGTGGGCTTAGGGCACCGAAGATTATCCATCA
The DNA here is from genome assembly GCF_024582835.1 of Vibrio japonicus. Taxonomy (NCBI): domain Bacteria; kingdom Pseudomonadati; phylum Pseudomonadota; class Gammaproteobacteria; order Vibrionales; family Vibrionaceae; genus Vibrio; species Vibrio japonicus. The sequence goes on along the minus strand of NZ_CP102097.1, from coordinate 1,121,879 downwards.
TCGACCTAAGCGGCGGCCAGCAACCTATTTTTAATGAAGATCAGTCTGTTTGCGTGGTCTTCAATGGCGAGATATACAACTTCGAGTCACTCGTCGCTGAACTCTCTTGTCTTGGGCATCGTTTCTCAACTCATAGCGATACCGAAGTAATTGTTCATGCCTGGGAACAATGGGGAGTCCAATGCCTTGACCGCTTTCGTGGGATGTTCGCTTTTGCCCTATGGGATCGCAACAAAAAGCAGCTATTCATCGCTAGAGACAGGTTGGGCAAAAAGCCGCTTTATTATACTCAGACTCGCTCTGGCCAATTCATTTTCGGCTCAGAACTCAAGGTATTGCTTGCCCACCCTGAGGTCGATACTACATTACGTGCTGAAATGGCCGAAGAGTTTTTTATGTATGGCTACATACCTGAGCCTTATAGTGCGTACAAACATATTTTTAAGCTTAACTCCGGGCACTTTATGCTTCTGGAGCCGCACGCTAACGTTCAGCAAGTTCAATACTGGGATTTGGCAGCACCGACCAGAATTCACTCATGGGAAGAGGTTCAAACAGAGTTAATCGAAAGACTCAATGAAGCGGTCAGAATCCGCTTGCTCTCTGATGTCCCTTTAGGCGCTTTTTTATCTGGAGGCGTTGATTCAAGCGCGATCACTGCTCTTATGGCCGGGCTTCAGGATTCTCCGGTCAACACTTGCGCCATCGGCTTTAACGAAAGTGCTTATGACGAAAGTGAGTATGCAAACCAAATAGCTAACCGATACCAAACCCAGCACACGAGCCAAATTGTCTCATCAAACGATTACGCACTGATCGATAAGCTGAGTCAGGTGTACGATGAACCTTTTGCTGACAGCTCTGCCCTGCCAACATATCAGGTGTGCCAACTCGCCAGACAGAGCGTCAAAGTGGCTTTATCAGGCGATGGGGGGGATGAGATTTTTGCCGGCTATCGCCGCCAAAGAATGCATTGGATGGAACAGCGCCTACGGGACAAAATTCCAGGAAGCATACGTAAACCCATATTCGGTGGTTTAGCGAACGTCTACCCCAAAGCGGATTGGGCACCAAAACCTTTACGAGCAAAAACCACATTACAATCGCTGGCCATGACTCCTGTCGAAGCGTACGCCAATACCATGTCCAAATTACGTATCGAAGAAAGGCACCAGTTATTTAGTGCCGATTACCGACGTCGTCTGAGTGGCTATACAGGCTCCGAAATCATGAAACAGCATGCCAACAATGCCCCCACAAACGACCCATTGAAACTGATACAATATCTGGACATGAAAACCTGGCTACCCGGCGATATCCTCACCAAGGTAGACAGAGCCAGCATGGCACATTCACTGGAAGTGCGCGCACCTTTGCTGGATCACGTATTTGTCGAGTGGGCATTCTCAATTAATAGCTCAGATAATATTCGTGGCACAGAGGGGAAATACGCGTTCAAAAAAGCCCTTGAACCTTATGTAGACAGCAACATCTTATATCGTCCTAAAATGGGGTTCAGTATTCCAATCGCCGAGTGGTTCAGAGGCCCGCTCAAGAGCAGTCTGAGCTCAACCATACTGTCTGACAATATGCTAGATAGCGGCTTTTTCGATGCCAGAGCTCTCAAAGATATGATTTCTGCCCATACCTCCGGAAGAAGTAATCATGCCGATGCTCTGTGGTGCCTGATGATGTTTGCAAAATTCATGAATAGGCAGTAACTATGATGAAAATCTTAACGGTGACCACACTATTTCCCTACGCTAACAACCCAAAACACGGCGTGTTTATAGAGACACGGTTGCGTCATTTGAAACTCCACTTTCCTGATGTAGAGATAAAAGTTATCGCCCCTGTTCCTTGGTTTCCATTTCGGCAGAAAATGTTTGGCTCGTATGCTTCTTATGCCAATGCACCACTGTATGAGAAACGTTTTGGTATGGATGTTTACCATCCTCGTTATGTGGTCGTGCCTAAAGTCGGTATGACGCTCACTCCTCATACCCTTTCTACCGCCATATATAAGAAAGCCAGCCAGCTGATTCAACAAGGCTTTGATTTCGATGTAATCGATGGCCATTACTTTTATCCCGATGGTGTGGCCATCTCACAAGCGGCGGAAAAGTTAGGTAAACCTTTTACGGTTACGGCTCGCGGGACCGATATCAACCTCATTCCAAAATACAATAAACCCAAGAAAGACATACAAGCCGTGCTTGGGCAAAGTGATCATAATATGGCGGTGTGTGAAGCCCTAAGATCAGAAATGATAGAGCTTGGCGCAGAGCCCAACTCCGTAACTACGCTCCGAAATGGTGTTGATCTGCAGCTATTTCCTTATATCGATGAGTTAAAACAACGTGTATTAAGAAAACAGCTAAATCTCCCGATGGATAAACCCATTATTATTTCGGTAGGTCACCTGATTGAGCGAAAGGGGCATCACTTGGTCATCGAATCGCTCAAACATTTGCCTGGCGTCTTACTTTTGATTGCCGGTACTGGCTCTGAAGAAAAGCGCCTGAAACAACAAGTCATAAAAGAGCAATTACAGTCCCGCGTTACTTTCCTTGGCAGCCTGAGCCAGGGTGAGCTTGCAGGCTATTATGGTGCATCCAATGCGCTTGTATTGGCGTCAAGCCGAGAAGGTTGGGCCAATGTATTGTTAGAGTCTATGGCCTGCGGAACCCCTGTCGTGGCAACCAATATTTGGGGAACACCCGAAGTGGTGCAAAATCAGAGTGCCGGCATCCTTGTCGATAGATACTCAGCGGCAATCGCTAAAGGAGTCGAAAGTGTCCTCATGAATCCGCCCAACCGTAGCGACACGCGCCAATACGCAGAGCAGTTTGACTGGTTTACGACTTCGCAAGGACAGTATGAAATTTTTCAGTCGGCCATCAGCGCATACCAAAGCAGCAGCATTAAGCTATGTCGCTCTTAATTGACTCACTGATACCAAATTAGTCTGAGGGTATTATGTAATGAAAATACTATATCATCACAGAATTGCATCTAAAGATGGTCAGTATGTCCATGTAGAAGAGATCATTCGCGCACTAAGGCAGCTTGGTCATGATGTCATTGTGGTCGGCCCTAAAATCGCGGAAGAATCTGAGTTCGGCAGTGATGGCGGATGGGTCTCAAAACTACGCAAATCATTGCCAAAATTCTGCTCAGAATTACTAGAGTTCTGCTACTCATTTTATGTCTTTTTCAAACTACTTCTAGCGATCATTAAACATAAGCCCGATGCTATCTATGAGCGATACAACCTCTTCCTGCCCGCGGGCATTTGGGTGAAAAAACTATTTCGTTTGAAGCTCATTCTGGAGGTTAACTCTCCGCTATATGATGAAAGAGCCCAGTATGGAGGTATTGCACTCAAACCCCTTGCTAAATGGAGTGAGGTGTATACCTGGCGCAATGCAGACCATGTTTGTCCTGTTACCCATGTGCTTGCCCACTACGTGATAAAAGCGGGCGTACCTGAAGACCATATCACTGTAATTCCGAATGGGATTGACCCGAAAAAGTTCTTTCCAAACCAAGGCATTACTCGCAACCGTCAGTTTGAAGGCAAGCTCACTATAGGGTTTGTTGGTTTCTGTCGCGAGTGGCATCAGCTCGACAAGTTACTATCATTAATAGCAGAACCAGAGAATAATCATTTGATGTTACTGATTATTGGTGACGGCCCAGCTGCAGAGCCTCTGCAAGAACAGGCAAAGCAGTTAGGTGTAGAGAGCCGCTTCCACATCACCGGGTTGATTGAAAGGAAAGACATGCCAGCTTGGCTCGATCAAATAGACATCGCACTCCAGCCAGCTGTGACCCCTTGGTCTTCCCCACTTAAACTCATTGAATACTTAGCAAAAGGAAAGGTCATTGTTGCCCCTGACACCGATAATATTAAGGAACTACTGTGCGACAACAAAAACGCCCTTCTCTACAACATGGACACGCCTGATGCCATTTTAGACTGCATCAAACGCATCCTATCGAGCGACAACTTAAGAGCACGGCTGCAAATGGAAGCCACCAAGACGATTCAGGATAAAAAGCTCACTTGGGAAAACAATGCAAAACGTATCGAGTATATATTTTCAACGCTAACATCTAAGGTACCGGTTACGTTTAAGGAAACAAAGTAGCGCAAGGAACTGCTCGTGAATAAATGGACACAAAAAATCAGCATCGTTTTTTTGATTAATGATATTACCGCGCTTGGTGGGACCGAAAGGATGTGCACCATGATCTCTAACGAGTTAGTAGGTGCGGGTTTTGACGTGACCATCATCAGTCATCACGAATCAAAAAAAGCGCCGTTTTTCTATCTGAATGAGTCTGTAAAAAGAGAACAGCTGTTCAGCGCGACAAGATCGAAAATCCAGCACCTTATGCTGCCTTTCGCCATTTATCGCACTATCCAACGACTTAAACCCGATCTTGTTATCAGCTGCGACACGCAGATGTGCCTCTACTCCTCACTCCCACTTGTGAACCAAAATCATATCGCGTGGGAGCACTTCAACTCAGGAATAAGCACACGATTTGGAAGCCGTTGGTTTGGCCGCCGATTAGCGTCTTTACTCTGCAAGAAGATTATTGTCTTAACCGGCACAGATAAAGCGCACTGGATAAACACGCTTCAAACCAACCCTCAGAAAGTGGTGGTGATCCCAAACCCGTTACCCATTGATCGACTCGACAGTTGGCGTGAGAGTGAACGGCAAAATATAGTGTTGGCGGTTGGACGGATGACCGATCAAAAAGGCTTCGATTTACTGATTAAGTCGTGGGCGAAAATTGATGAACAATCGAAGAAAAACTGGACCTTAAGGATAGTCGGTCCAACTGGGAGCGCTAAGCCTGAACTCGAAACGTTAATACGAGAGTATCAACTAGAACACAGTGTGATGCTCGTTCCGGAATCGACAGAGATTATTCGAGAGTACCAACAAGCTTCGATGTATGTATTGAGCTCTCGCTACGAGGGCTTCGGGCTAACCCTAATTGAAGCAATGGGACAAGGGTTACCTGTCATTGCGTTCAACTGCCCAATGGGTCCCTCAGAGATCATCTCTGACAAATATGGAAAGCTACTCGCACCCGATGATATTGAACAAATGGCAGAGTCAATTAATAGATTCTTACTCGATCCGAAACTACGGGATGAGTATGGCAAGCTAGCCTATCAACGTTCAGAGGTATACACGCCTAAAAACATTATCAGTCAATGGGAATCAATGATTCATGAACTATGAGAGCGCGTCACTATGAGTAAAGTCACGAGTAAAGATACACATCAAATCAGGCTCAATGTTCTCGCTTATAATGAGGCAGACTTTATAGAAAGTTGCCTTGGCTCTATAGAAAAATCGTTAGCACAACTTGGCGGTATAAGCTCAGAAGTTAATGTCATCTGCAACGGATGTAGCGACAATACTTACCAGGTCGCAGAGCGTTACTGCCAAGACAAAACTGGTTGGCATGCCTATGAAGTCACGATCGGTGATAAGGCAAATGCTTGGAACTTTGCAATAGAGCTAGGTGAGGGAGACTCACTTATCACCGCTTTTATTGATGGTGACTGCACGATTACCCCAGAATCGATTGGCAGTATCATTAAGTCCTACGAAGAACACCCCGATTGCTACATCCTAGCAGGCATACCAAAAACGAAGGGGAGAACAACCAGTAACACCAGAAGCGCGACGTTAAAAGGAGAAGCCTTAAGCGGCAATTTTTATGCGTTAACGCCGCTATTTCTGGACAAAGTTTATGCGCTAAACTTTAGGCTCCCTGTTGGACTGATTGGTGACGACAGCCTTCTGGCCTGGGTGGCCAGCCATAACTTTAAGTTATCCAACGGCTTCTCTTATGGCTTTATGCGAGGGTGTGAAGGCGCAGAATTTTATTATCACAGGCTGACACCAACCAATCTCAAGAACATCTATCAATATATCAGACGTTTACACCGATACAGCCTAAGACACCTGCAGCAAAGTGCGATACGTGAACACCTGATTCGCCACGACCGCTTTGAGTCACTCCCTAAGAATGTGGACCACATTTATGGTGACGTAAAGCTGGATCACTTAAGGCTAAAATCGACAAGCAGTGTCTTTGATATGATCAACTACCTAAAAATTAAAAACGCTTCATAGACTGTCCTTTCTCTTACAACAAGAGTGATCTTATGAATAGAAACCAAGTAAAAAAAAGCTTAGAAGATACTCACATCGCTATAATAAGCGGAAACTCTCTTGGCTTAGAGAACGATTCATTAGTCCTGCAATCCGCGTTAGAGAAAGCCTATCCAAATCTTGAGTCAAACTTAATTCTAGGGAAAGAAAGCCTCCTAAAAAAATCAATAAGCATCCTAAAGCTGATTCTGAAAAGATTCTATGGAAAAGAGTTGGTGTTTATTCATATGGAAGAAGTGCAATCTAAGCTTGTTTGGGCCGCCCAAAAAAACTACTTAATTCCAAATCAGGATTGGTTTCGATCTCATACCGAAAAAGCCACCTTGAATAACGATAAGATAATCTTGCTTTGCAAAACGCTCGATGCCATTCGGGCATTTTCTGATATCAAGGATCGCACTCATTACTTAGGGTTCACTTCGTTAGACCGACACCAAAGCAACGTTGAAAAAAGTTTTGATAAATATCTCCATCTTGCAGGGAAAAGTGAAAAAAAAGGCACGTTATCTGTCATAAACGCTTGGAAAAAACACCCTGAATGGCCCACATTAACGTTACAAACAACCGTACCAAGCTACATTGAATCGGCGCAAGGCGTGCCTAATATTCATCTAATTACCACTAACCAAAGTGGTCAAGAGTTACTAAAACTCATGAATAGCCATGGCATACACCTTTGCGTTTCTGAGATGGAGGGGTTTGGCCACTACATCGTTGAAGCGCTTTCAACCGGTGCCATCGTTGTGAGTACAGATGGTGCGCCAATGAACGAACTCGTGACACCAAGCAGTGGGTATCTGGTTAACTGTGTAGAAACCGAACAACAATACCGCGCAAGAGGGTTCACCATCAATGAGCCAGAGTTTGAAAAAGTCATTCATTCCATCATTGATATGACCTATGACGGTTTACTCACTATGTCCGCTCAATCTCGGCAAAGGTACCTAGAGATCACATCCAACTTTGAAGGTAATGTTCAGGATTACTTTGCTAAAAACGTCCTGCCGCATAGTACAAGAAAGTAGAGACGTTCGGGGGTGACCTTGCTCGCTAGGAATCCACCCCTATCAACGCTTTGTTAAGAATTTTCATGATGCTGCCGGTTGGAGAAGAGAGTGGCTTCAACTTGTCCATGAGTGAATCATCCACATTCACGCTTTCTCCCCGGATGACTGAAAGAATAAAGCACTCTATATCAGACTGTTTTTCCGCTTTCAGAATCGAGTCAAATCCTAGCTTGCCGTACTTATTTAATCGCTCTCTGATGGTGGAGTTTAAGTAGAGAGACGGCTTGCCTGTATACAAATACTCAATCATAAAAGAGGTACAGTCGTGTATCATCGCATCTGACTCTCTGAACAAGCCCACATATTCCCCTTCCTCCAATTGAGAGTTAGGATTCGAAGACCAGAAGCTCCAATATTGATCTGTCTTTTCTTTACCCCAAGCTGGATGGTGATAAAGCTTATCTTTTAATAAGGGATGAGGTTTAAATGCAAAGTTAACTTTATCTGAGTACTTGGTTGCCAGTTCTTTAAGGCAGTCTGCGTTTTCAATGAAGGTTGAGTTAGATAAAAAGCTATGGCTATCAATACTATGATGAGGCGCTATGATGATTTTCTTGAGTGATGGGTTTATCCAGGGGTTTTCATACTCTATGTCACTATATAATGACTCTGTTGCAGGGTAACCAACAACATCGATGTTTCTCCCCCTGTTATACGCGTGTTTTCTAGCAATCTCTTTGTGAATGTCATTAATTTGGAAAAACTTCCAAACCAGATTTTCCGTTGGTCCGTTAAAATGGATGATATAGTTCAAATCAATCTGTTCAAAATACGGCACATAACAGGTCAACTTTCTTCTTAGACTTGATATAGAGTATTTTTCTAGTGAGTCATTGTGGGGGTGCGTGAAAAAGATCAAATCTGGGGTGATTACTTCATCTATATCTCGCCTATAACCATTGAGATTCGCACATTCAACATTGTAGCCTTTATCAACAAAAAACTTTGTCGTACTGGCCTCATTAGCCTCAATATCAGACGAATTACACCTAGGAATAACAAAAATCAACGGAGAGTATAACGGGTGTTTATCCATGGCTTGATAAACTAAATCTGTTTTCCACATGCTTTTCTCTAGCACAAGAAAGACAACATTGACTTTTTCCCCTCGCTTAATTTTATTTCTGATTCGATTAACTTCAAAGTAGTGATAGGGTTTTGAAAGGGTGACTAGAAGCAAGGTTCGATTCTTTTTAAACAACGCCCATAACCACCTTGCTCCTGGGATCGATGCGATGGCCTCTCTCATCATTGCTAGGCCCTATAAAAGTAATCAAGTTGATTTCGCTCATGTAATATTTCATAAGCTTCCAAATCATCGATAGAGTCCACCTCTAACCATCCTGATTGAACTTCTACCGCCTTTACCTCCCAATGGCGGTTAATAAGTATCTGCAAGAAACTGGTCATGTACATGTTATGGAAGTTATTCCCATCGTAGGTACCCTGGCGATCTAACGATAAATAACACTCCACAAATTCACGGATTTTGTCATGTCTGACTTTTATCAGGCCAGTATACTGGCCGTGAATTTGTTCATAGCTTTCAGGCTTTTGCCCTAATTCTAAAATGAATCCATCAGGATCCAAAATCAGTGTTTCCGCATCATCAAGGGGGTTATCCAACCTTAATGACCACAGCTCACGCCAATTTTTGTCAATCATCAAAGCAATTTCACTATTCGACTGGATTAGCTTATTTAGATTTTCTGGGTTATAGACGATATCGCCATAGCTAATGATTAAGTCTTCATCACAATGCTTGATAAAGTCGATTGCCGAAAACAAGCTTTCAACCATGTTCGTTTTTTGAAAGTGTTCGTTATAACTGGTATCAAAGCCCAGTTTTTCAATCTGACCAGCCTCGTAACCTGTTGCAATGTGTATGTCATGGATGCCTTCAGATTTCAGTGTCTCTATCTGTCGCTCTAAGAGTGACCTTCCAACCAGCGGGACTAAACACTTAGGGGTATGATTGGTTAAAGGGCGCAGTCGCGTGCCTTCTCCTGCAGCCAGAATTAATGCCTTAGTCATAATATCGCTCTTTTTAATAAGTTAACGTCTTGGACATTCAAGTCATTCACTCTTTCTGGGTGCCACATAATCCCTAGAATTTTTCTTGAACCATGAATAAAAGCTTCAATGTTGCCCATACTGTCAGTGGCTATAGGTTGCAAGTCACAGCCTAATCCTGTCTTTGGCACAGCCCAACCATGAAAACTATTCACCGATTTAGGAAGCTCATACTCTGAGTTCAGGCAAATCAATTCATGCCGAGAGTTAATGTGACCTTCCACTCGAATCAAGTGACCCCCAAAGTATTGGCTGATCATCTGCATGCCTCGGCAGACGCCTATCAATGGAATATCACTGTCCAGCGAATATCGAATCAAGGCATTCTCAAACTCATCCCTTTCTGGGGCCGCATCTTTAGCCGTAGAATCGAGGCAGGCAATACTATTACCTCCTGTTAGAATGATTCCGCTCAAGTTAAGTGACTCGACTACATGAACAACAAACTCTTCAGGAACATTAGGTAAAGGAATGGGCAACATTCCCATACTCAGTACCAGCTTATACCAACCTTGATCAATAGAATCCCGCCTCTCACCATAGGCTTCAATGTCATCGACACGGTGAGTTAAACCAATACGCTTCATTCAACGACTTTCAACCTCTGTCCAAGGCAATCCAGCTCCAACCGGCTTGATGCAAGCAGCACCTCATAGAGCTTTTCGCCCACACCAATCGCCGCAGGCAAACCTATCTCTGCCGCACGTATTGCCATGTGAGAATTCGCGCCACCGAACTGCGTGATGAGACCTGCAATTTCATGTCCAAAGAGCCAGTCATAACCGGGGTCAGCTTGAGGGATAATGACTATTTTTCCTTTCAGCTTAGTGTTGTCATCCATCATTGTTGCAGTATCTGCTGTGACACTTTTCAAGCCGATGTAGTTTGGTAAGGACGCGTACCTTTCAAAGCAGTAAAATTGGGACTTATCATTAATCACTGACGGCAGCTCAATCACTTTCGTCACTTGATAATTCGATTTTCTCCTTTGAAGCGTGGCTAACAAATCCTGAAAATCGGAGCGATTGAGCTTTAAGCTTTCAATATCACTGTAAGTTAAAAATGATGCGTCTTCTCTGCTTAAGCCTGCCCCATATGCCCATTTAGCGATACAATCTAGCGCTTTGCTTAGGTTTTTCGTCATCTCAAATTTGACTCGCTCGCGCTCTTGCGTTGACTTGATAAGGTAGTGGATAAACTCTTGCTCACTCACTTCTGATTCCAACTGTTCCAGAAGCGAAGATATTGCGAATAGCTCCTCATCGGAAAACGCCATATCGACACTCTCGTGATCCGTCAATTTCACTTCTCTGGGTATTAAATATTGCTCAGGAAGCTCCCAATATGCAGGAGTTGTAATTTCGTATGTCCCAGGTCGTAAGTGCCCATATTTGTCGATAAGTTCTCCTAGCGTTATCTCCCCCTTAGCAAAACGTGCCTTATCTTTTTCAAATTGCCCTGCCACCGTGTCAAAGCTATTCAAAAACATCATGCAGCGTTCATCTGAAAGCTCGCCTCTTGTCACTAGGCTATTTAACAACGTCTTAGCCACAAAACCCGCCCTCGCCGCATGAGAAAAGGCCAATGTCCCATAGCGTTTACAATCATCAAGCAGCGCAAAAGCTTTATCGATATCCGTCAGGCTTGAATCATTGATTTGCTGACGCCTAACCGTTAATTGCTCGACCGAGCGAATGTCATCATCCAGCCTAGTCAGCGCATTCCTTGTAATGACTTTTAGTCCCTCTTCTAAAGTCGATAAATCAGACTCTAGTACGCCATAGGGCAGTAACCGTTTTTTCGCTTCTTGATGGAATTCAGGTATCCAGATCGTAAATGCGACATCAAACTCCACTTTGTCATGAAAGCCTGGATTATCGTTGAGTATTTCAACATACGCATTTACGATTCTCTCAGCTGAGTCCTTTGGCACTGAGTCAGGTATAAAAGAGTTAAAGCTTGCGCGGACATCAATATATGGGTGACCCGAAAAGGTGACGATTAAGGGGTAAGGCCTCACATCTTTATAACCAAACTCTGCTCTCTGCTTCGCCCACACTTCGTTAGTAATCAGTTGTTGATACAAGCTTAACGATAGTGGTTTCGGTCGTGTACTGATAATTTCAGCGGGGTTCCAATCAGGCATATTGGCAAAAATGGTTTTATCGCCAGAGACAAATGAAGGCTTAGATTGAAGTTCGCAATACCTAGTCACGTTCGAATTAAGTGACTCGACTATTTTGTCATTTTCAATTTCATAGTTATCGCTATTTACTATCACCGGGCGAACCTGAAATATATGAACATTTCCTTTAGAGTCGATAGCAAATTCTATGTCTAACTTATCGAAGCCGAGTAGTTTTTCTAATTCCTGAACCGCTTTTAGGATGCCTTTTAGTTCGGGGGCGACTGTCTCTATCGTCTCAGGCTGAGACTTATAAACGAGAACCGTTCTTAGATCAGAGTGTGCCCCTGAAGTGACGGACTCTGTCGAACTGGTCGTATCATCAAAGTTGAATCGATAGTATGGTGCGCCAGATTCAAGCGTGCAGGTAAACACCACCCCAGCTATCGCAACATCTTGCAAAAATTCCTGAATAAGAACCTGATCTTTCCCTTCCAACGAAAGACCATAAGAGTCAACGACGGACTTTATTGCCGATTTGAGTTCGCCAGAGTCACTACAGTCCACATTAAGAATGCTATCAAATCCCCCGGCATTAGAAGAACGCCAGTTATCCTCAAGTTTCGAACTGCTTCGGACAGCGAGTTTTTTGTTTCTAAACTTATTCTGTATATTGAGAATAACTTGATTAGAGTTTTGCATCCAATCTTCGATCATAAAGCTATATTGCTCACCAATATAACTCGTTTTAACCATGCTCTCTAATCGAGAAAGCGTGTCAGCTTTTGTTCCTAAAATAAAATTGGCAATATCACTGGGTGAGTTAAATTCAGCCCAATCGGCTTTAACATCTTTAAACCTAACCGTTAATCCATTAACCTCCATCAGCTCAATTAAATCTATCAGACGTTTACCTGATAGATCATTTGACTCTGATTTTAATTCTTCAATCACTCTTACCGAATGTTCACTAAAGTATATTAACCCTGTAAACTCAAAAACTTTACCTTCTCTTACCAAGACTTCCGCTTTGTCGATATCTTCTTTATTTCTTGACTTATATCTTTCGAGCCAACAACTGTCTACCGCGACGGTGATATCTGCATCCTTAGAGATGAAACTTTTAATAAACTCATCTCTAAATAGCGTGTCTCCGTACGTGACTACACAGGACTCATTTGAAAAAGGTGCACTAAGAAAAGTGTCCAGTGGTGTGGACTTACTCCATTCCGGCATAACAATAAAGTTGAGTTCTGGGTACCTTTTGACAATTTCTTCTATGTGATATCCACCCAGAAAAAAAACACTATTGAGTGGAACTAAACTTTCTAGGCTATGGAGCTGCCAATCCAACGCTCTCTTGTTGATGGATATATTTTTTAATGCTGAAGGTTTGCTACCGCTTATTGGGACCCCAGCGCCTAAAATAAAAGCCTTCACTCACCACCACCTTAGTTTAGTTCCAAGAAAAACTCGTCTTATTTGATCAATACCAATCTATGTTCTACACTTTTTCTTTTATGTTATTTTATAACTCTAACTCTATACAAAATAACCATTTTTATTTTAGCACTTGTTTTGTAACTTACCTGAAACCTAATTGAAAAGTTATTTTTTACTTTGCCATTAGTAAAATGAAACGAAATTTAGAACTATTAAACTAGGTGATGTGCTCGTTTTAAAATAAGTAAAATCGTCTAAGAAAAATCTGTCAAACATACCATTTACGATACAACCTTCAAAAATCACAAAAAATCCCTATCAAACTAGCGCCTTCTCTCACCTAACTATCGAACATTGAACTACCTTTAATAGTGATACTCATATATGACTCAAACTAGATAATTCATGCCGTCACTCCGCACGGAATCCGTCTTCTGAACTAAAGTTAATAAAGCTAATGCGTTGATAAGTATAAAAAGGAAAGACAAAGCATGGACCAGCAACGTTTAACCCACCTTAAACAACTCGAAGCAGAAAGTATTCATATCATTCGTGAAGTTGCCGCTGAGTTTGATAACCCAGTGATGATGTATTCAATTGGTAAGGATTCATCTGTCATGCTTCACCTTGCTCGCAAAGCTTTTTACCCAGGTAAGCTCCCCTTCCCTTTGCTACATGTTGATACTGACTGGAAATTTCGAGAAATGATCACGTTTCGTGATCGCATCGCGAAAAAGTACGGTTTTGAGCTCATAGTTCATAAGAACCCTGAAGGACTAGCGATGGGTTGTAGTCCATTCGTTCATGGTTCGTCAAAACACACGGACATAATGAAAACCCAAGGTTTAAAACAGGCTTTGAACAAGTATGGGTTTGATGCTGCTTTTGGTGGAGCACGTCGTGATGAAGAGAAATCTCGCGCAAAAGAGCGAGTCTATTCCTTCCGAGATAAGAATCATACTTGGGACCCCAAAAACCAACGTCCGGAGCTTTGGAAAACGTACAACGGTCAAATTAACAAAGGAGAGAGCATTCGAGTGTTCCCACTATCAAACTGGACCGAGCTTGATATTTGGCAATACATATACTTAGAAAATATCGAGATAGTGCCACTTTATCTTGCAGAAAAGCGCCCGGTAGTTGAACGGGATGGTATGTTGATCATGGTTGATGATGACCGAATGAAATTGCAGTCAGGAGAAGTGATCGAACAAAAGAGCGTGCGTTTCCGTACTCTTGGCTGTTATCCACTCACCGGAGCAATTGAATCGGAAGCCGACACACTGACAGCCGTTATTGAAGAGATGTTGGTAGCAACCTCTAGTGAGCGCCAAGGACGTGCTATCGATCACGATCAATCTGGTTCTATGGAGCTAAAGAAACGTCAAGGTTACTTCTAAAAGATCTAAGGATGGATAATGAACAGCGCAGTTGAAACTCAATTAGCCGAGCTTGGTATTAAAGGCTACCTGAAACAACACCAGTACAAGTCTTTGCTTAGATTTCTGACTTGTGGCTCAGTGGATGATGGTAAAAGTACGTTGATTGGACGATTGCTCCATGACTCAAAACAGATCTATGAGGACCAGCTTGCCGCCGTCCACTCAGATAGCCAACGTGTGGGTACAACGGGTGAAAGGCCAGATTTAGCCTTGCTTGTCGATGGTCTTCAAGCTGAACGAGAACAAGGGATTACCATTGACGTAGCTTACCGTTACTTCTCTACACAGAAGCGTAAGTTTATTATCGCTGATACACCCGGACACGAGCAGTACACACGAAACATGGCCACAGGCGCTTCAACGAGCGATCTTGCCGTCATTCTTGTTGACGCACGTAAAGGGGTGCTGGATCAGACTCGCCGCCACTCATTCATCTCTAACCTACTAGGTTTAAGACATTTTATTGTCGCTATCAACAAAATGGACCTCGTGAATTATTCACAACAACGTTTTGAGTCCATCCGTGATGAGTACCTAAAATTTTCTGAACACTTAACGGGTAATACCGATATTCAGATCATCCCAATCTCCGCACTAGAAGGGGATAACGTCGTCGATAAAGGCCAAAACCTAAGTTGGTTTGATGGCCCCTCTTTACTTGAATTGCTTGAAACCGTGGATGTCGACCAAGAAAAAGGCACAGGTGATTTCCGCTTCCCCGTGCAGTATGTGAACCGTCCAAATCTGGATTTTCGAGGTTTTTCCGGCACGATATCGTCTGGCTCGGTCAAAGTAGGCGATGTCATTAAAGCTCTCCCTTCAGGAAAAACCTCTACTGTCGCGCGCATCGTCACCTTTGATGGCGATATGGAACAAGCACAAGCAGGGTTAGCGGTCACATTAACCCTGAAGGATGAAATCGACATCAGCCGTGGCGATCTGATTGTGTTAGATAATGCACAGGTAGAATCGACCAACCATTTACTGGCCAACGTGGTCTGGATGACAGAGCAACCATTACAACCTGGTCGTGATTACAACATCAAGATCGCAGGTAAAAAGACTGTAGGTCATGTTAGCGCTATAAAACATCAATATGACATCAATAATCTGTCTACCCATCATGCCACCGAACTTCCTCTTAACGGTATTGGCTTATGTGAATGGACTTTTTCTGAGGCTATCGCTCTAGATAACTACCAAGACTGCGCAGATACTGGCGGGTTCATCATTATCGACCGTCTCACAAACGTGACCGTTGGTGCGGGTATGGTCAGTGAAAGTCTGGCATCACTGGATCACAGCATCGCCGATATTTCTGCCTTTGAGTTAGAGCTTAATGCGCTTATCCGTAAACACTTTCCGCATTGGCAGGCGAAAGATCTAAGCCAGTTACTGAAGAAATAGGCCAAATGAAAGAAGTTGTTTTCAGCGAAAGTAGTTTGAATTGTTTACCTGTATACCGGGCCAATAAGTAAGGAAGAGCGATGTGGGAACAAGGACTAGTATTAGCGATTTTACTTGGCATTATCACTTGTTTGCTCGTAACCAGACTTAAACCCAGCTATGTATTTGCAGGGGCCGCTTTTCTCGCTTTCATGGCGGGTATGATTGAACTCAATACTATTGCGGCCAACTTTACGAACTCATCGTTGTTAACTTTGATCTTGTTGATTTTAGCCTCCTGTGCACTGGAGAAAACCCTATTAATCAGCTGGGTGAGTCGCAGCCTTTCGAAAGGCCATTTGGGCAGTGTGATTGCCAAACTTAGCGTTTCTACTGCACTACTCTCCTCCTTCACCAACAATACCGCTGTAGTGGTCTCCTTGATAAGTGCGATTAAACGCAACCAACAGCACGCGCCATCCAAATTGCTGATTCCACTTTCCTATGCGGCCATTTTTGGCGGGACGCTAACACTCATTGGCACGTCCACCAATCTCATCATTAACAGCTTTGTCGAAGATGCAGGCTTACCCAGCCTGAATTTTTTTACTCCAACTGCGATCGGCTTAGCGATACTGGTGGGCGGCGTATTGGTTTTGATCCCGCTAAGCTACCTACTCCCTAACTATGACGATCAGAATCAGGAAGACCTGCCTTACTTTCTAGAATCTCGTGTAGAGCCAAATTCTAATTTAGTCGGCCGTACCATCAGTGAAAACAATCTGCGTGCGCTGAGAAAACTCTTCTTAGCTGAAGTTATCCGTGATGGCGTTAGCATGCCTTCGGTAGGGCCCGATTTTGTGCTCAAAGCCAATGACCGTCTTCTCTTCTGTGGTGACGTTGAAAGCGTGGCGACACTGCAAGAAATCCCCGGCCTGACCTTATTTGGTCATCAACACCTTAACGGACAGAACTTTGTTGAAGCGGTAATAAGCTCCTCTGCGACCATTTGCCGCAAGACACTAAAAGAAAGTCGTTTTCGCGATCGTTTTGATGCCGTCGTGGTGGCGATTCGCCGTGGGCATGAGCGACTTGAAGGTGGCCTTGGCAATATTACATTAGCCGCGGGGGATACCTTAATTTTAGTACCCGGTAAACGTTTTGAAGCCGAACGACGCGCTCATCGTAAAGAGTTCATGCTGGTTAACGACTTAGACTCTGGGGTTCGATTGGATGCACACAAATCTTCTCTGGTTTTGCTTGGTTTTGCTTTAGTGATTGGTGGCTCCCTGCTCGGACTACTGCCAATCATCAAAGGCTTAGCAGTCTATATCCTTGCTTTACTTACGTTTGGCGTCATCCAAGTTTCTGAGCTTCGACGACGCTTTCCGGTCGATATCGTCGTGATTGTTGGCTCGGCCTTATCCATTGCCCAGCTTATGATTTCCTCTGGACTATCAGTCAGAATGGGAAACATGTTCATTGAAACTTTCAACGGTTCAGGGGTATTTGGCGCGCTGGTCGCCACCTACATTATAACCTTAGTTCTGACAGAGCTAGTAACCAACAATGCCGCTGCAGCACTTTGCTTCCCTATCGGCTACAGCATGGCCGTGGCTTATGGTGTTGAGCCCATGCCTTTTATTATGGCGGTTTTGTTCGGTGCCAGTGCGAGTTTTATTTCCCCTTATGGTTACCAAACCAACCTGTTGGTATATAGCATAGGAAACTACAAATTAACCGATTATGTTCGTATTGGTGTGCCCATTTCTATTGTTTACTCGCTACTGGTTCTGACGCTGATCCCAGTCTTCTTTCCATTTTAAGCCTCTAAATATTAGAGGTATATGGCGGCTTTGATAATTAGGTATTTATAATCATCATAACTTTGAACAGGTATAGCTACATAGGTGGTGTAAATCTTACTTTTTCGTTCTCTAGCTCAGAATCTTTCTTGATGATAGACAAACAGACAATCATCGCAAGGAGTGCATAGAATAATTCAAAATAAGCCATTGATACGGCAGCCCCAGACACACAATACGCCATCAAAGAGACTTTAATCATCTTAGCCAATGTTGATTGCCAACTATCACCAAAGTACTTTTCAATGGATGAAAGTTTTAAGAAAGCTAGGCAGATTATAAGTAAGTAAAGAAATAGCCCCACAAACCCATGATCACCTAATACTTGGAAATAAATACTGTGGGCAGCCCAACCTTTTTGTTTAGGTTGGGCTGATGGAATAAAGCTTAATTTGTCAAAATCTACCAGTAAAGAACGCCAAACATGTCCAAATTGTGTAGCTCTGAAGCCTCCACCAAGAATGGGGCGCTCCATCGCCATTAATGTATGCACTTTCCAGGATACGACCCTTGTCATAAACGAACCATCAGATTCGACGTCATTTAAGGTGTCCATCCTCTCAAACCACTTCCCAGGGAGTAAACTGGAAGCAATAAAGACTAGGGCTATAATTCCTACCGTTGAAACTAATTTTTTGTTGGATTTGAGCCAAAAATAGCCACCTACGATAACTAAACCAACGAATCCTCCGCGAGATTTTGTGCCTAATACGGCCAATACACACAATGCTACCAAACCGATAAGTCCTATTTTCAACCATCTTTCTGGTGTTGCTGAAATTAGGTAAACCAATAAAGGGATGGTCATTAGAATTGCGAGCGCTAAGTGGTTATTGTCAGCAAGGAGGTGCCCGGCTGGGCCATGAATTTGATGGAAACCGCCAGATTTTACAAATTTTAGACCTTCTACTAGTGCAAAAAATCCAATTGACAATCCTATCAGCCATATTAGCAAATTAAAATGGTTGGCTTTTCTAATAATTAAGCAAATGAATACAAACAACAATACTGCTTTTGAGAAGTAATCCCATATTATCCATGATACTTCTGGAAGTATAAGGGTTGTATTGGTGGTTATCGTGGTGTGTAAGAAAAATAATATAACTATAAAAAATAAAAAATCAAACCTTAAGTTGGGTTTAGACTTCAGTATAAGATACGAAATAATTGCTGATGCTGCAAAAATAACATTATATCGGAATGACTCTGCAAATCCAAAAAGCCAATAAACTGGAACAAATATACCAGACCATAACCACATAGATACAGCGATAAATGGCTTTCTAAAAGAAATAACCATGATGACAAGAAAAAAAACTACAAATAACAAATCCCTCATTTAGCATCCTTGTCATTATCATTGTTTTCTATTTTTGTTGCTCTAATACAGATGAATACTACCATCACCAAGCATCCTGCAAATAAAATACTTTCCATGTTATATACATACCGTTTTATAAATTTTGTTATAAGAGCCAACCATCTTGTTCTGGCTATAACTTGATGTCACTCTTAGCCGAGAGTTTTGTGAAAGTGTGCTGAGATTATTCTTGTTTTCAAACAGCTCTATCATTTTTTCATGGTAAGTGTCTTTGTCTTTATCACAGAGACTGATTCCTGTTATTCCTTCTTCTACGACCTCCGTGATACCTCCTACCGAAGTAACCAAATGAGGAACGCCCATAGACATAGATTCAAGAAGCGTCATAGGTACGCCTTCGGCTAAAGAAGACATAACAAATACATCAAATATACTGTAATATTCTCTGACGTTAGATTTTGAACCAGTGAATATTATTTTATCTTTCAAGTGTTCGTTATTATCGACCAACTTTTTAAGCTTATCTTTATCGGGCCCATCACCAACAATAATAAGTAAACAGCTTTCACGAAAGCTCGGTGAAAGAAAGCAGGCTTTGTTGAAACTTTCTATGAGAAACTCTTGGTTTTTTATTGGATGTAGTCTCGATACATGGCCGAAAATGAATTTTCCTTCATAAATACCTTTGCGTTCAGGTTTGATGTTGTCAGGACGATAATAGTCGGTATCGATACCATTCGTAATTAATAAAAGTTTTTTTTCTGGTATAAGGACGTCATCTCTTAACCAATGGTGTAAATCTTGCGACACTGTGACGAAGTGATCAATGAATGGGCTCATTACTCTTCTTAATAGCTGGTACTTTTTCACTGTACCATTCATATCATACGAGTCTCTGCCGTGCTCGGCATGAATACGTAGTTGGATATCTAAGAAAGAAGTTAGCCATTGGTACTCAATGGTCGATAGGTTATAGCTGTGCAAAACATCTGGCCGAATTTTTTTCAATATCTTGTACAACTTTAGGTGGATAAAAAAATCGTGGCCGCTTTTCTTATTTAATGAGTAGTGCTCTACCACTCCATCTATCTCGGAAATAAACTCCCCGACTTCAGTAAGTGCGATAATACTATGTCTGTATGCGTTTTTATCTAAAGCTCCAATACAGTTAGCGATCACTCTTTCTAAACCGCCTATGTCGAAGCTGTAGACGAGATGGCATACATGTATTTTCTCTTTTTTCACCATAAACCACACTCTATCACAAAAAGCACAATCCATTACCTAAGCTAACTCTAGGACTAGACTGATTAATTTGCAAAAGTATTGATATTAGTCTTTAACTAATAATGAAGGGAATAAACGTTTTTACGACTTTTTTAAAAGGAATTGAAAGTATGTTAGTAAGAGCACGATCTCCTCTGCGTCTTGGCATTGCAGGCGGAGGGACAGACATATCGCCTTATAGTGATACTTTTGGTGGATGTGTTCTTAACGCCACGATAGATATGTATGCGAACTGTACCATTGAACTTTTGGAGGCACAGGATGGTATAACTTTTGTCGCACAGGATATTGAGCAAACATTTCACTCTCCTCTACTTAATAAGCTCCCTTTGGAAGGCGAGTTGTTGCTGCATAAAGCGATCTATAACCGCATTGTTAGCGAGTTTAACGACAATAAACCGTTACCTGTGAAAGTCTATACCTACTCTGACGCGCCCCCTGGCAGTGGATTAGGCTCCTCATCAACGATGGTGGTAACCATTATTAGTGCCTACCAGCAGCTCCTGAATTTATCTATGGGTGAGTATGACGTTGCGAGGCTAGCGTACGAAATAGAGCGAAAAGATTGCCAGCTGTCCGGTGGTCGACAAGATCAATACGCTACAACGTTTGGTGGATTTAATTTTATGGAGTTTTACGATGGTGAGCGAGTCATCGTTAATCCTCTGCGCATAAGGCAGCACATCATTAATGAGCTAGAAAGTCAGATGATTCTCTTTTTCACTGGCGTTTCGAGATCGTCTGCACAAATCATTGATGATCAGGTAAAAACCACCAATTCTGATGATAAAAAGCCATTAGAAGCTATGCATGAAGTTAAGGAACTCGCTTATGCAATGAAAGAGTGTCTCCTTAAGTCCAATGTTGATGGTATGGCTGAGTTACTCAAAGATGCTTGGAATGCAAAGAAATCGACCTCAACTGCTATTTCCACTCGCCAGATTGAACTTATCGAGGATAAGGTGCTGAGCGCTGGCGCGAAATCTATAAAGATTTCAGGGGCAGGCGGTGGGGGTTTTATGATGCTTTTTGTTGACCCCATCCGACGCTTAGACGTCGAGAGAGCACTCAATGAGTTAGATGGACATATTCAACCCTTTCGCTTTACTCAACAAGGAACACAATCATGGACAGTATGACGTTTATCCAGCAGCATATTGCCGCTTCAATTGAAACCAAGCAGGCATTACTGTCATCAAGTGAAGTCAACAAAAGTATCGTACGAGCGGCGCACACTTGCTTAGATGCCTATAGAAATGGGAATAAAGTACTGATTGCTGGTAACGGCGGTAGTGCTGCTGACGCCCAGCATATTGCTGCAGAGTTTGTCAGTCGCTTCGAGTTTGACCGCCCGGGTCTACCGGCACTTGCTCTAACAACAGACACTTCCATCCTGACTGCTATAGGCAATGATTATGGCTTTGAAAGGCTATTCTCTCGTCAGATTGAAGCGAACGGTGTACCAGGTGATATTTTCATCGGTATCAGTACATCAGGAAATTCACCGAATATTTTATCTGCTCTGAAATCGGCGAAAGCGAATGGAATGATCACTATTGGATTAGCTGGCGTTGGCGGAAAAATTCAGAATGAATGTGATATTTGCATCAGTGTTCCGTCTTCGCATACGCCCAGAATACAAGAGAGTCATATTCTTATTGGCCACATAATTTGCGCTTATGTTGAAGAGGAACTTTTCCATGCAAAGTATGGATAGAATCACTGCAATAGTGCTATGTGGCGGGTTAGGAACAAGATTGCGCACTGTCAGTGGTGGGCTGCCTAAACCAATGGTTCCTGTAGCTGGAAGGCCTTTTTTGGAGTACGTTCTCGATTATCTAATTCGGCAAGGAGTGACTAAAGCTGTCTTGGCTGTGTCTTACCAAAAAAAATTCATCGTTAAGCATTTCGGCGATCGATACAAAAATCTGGACATTGCTTACTCCATTGAGCCATCCCCTTTGGGTACAGGAGGCGCAATCAAAAAAGCGATTGAGCAACATTGCAAAAACCCTGATGAACTCGCTTTGATTATCAATGGGGACACACTGGTTGAGTACGAGTTAGCCGACATGTGTGACAAAATTACAGGACACGATGCTGATTTAGTCATGTCGCTTAAAAGTATCGACGATACGAGTCGCTATGGGCGAGTTAAAGTTGATAAAAACAAGATAACGGATTTTGAAGAGAAACAGAGTGGGCAAGCGGGTCTGATTAATGCGGGAGTTTACTTACTCAGTGGTAGGTTAAGTCGTGATTTACCCACACGCTCGTCATTTTCATTTGAGAAAGACTTTTTAGAGCAAGCTATTCATTCGCATCATGTTTTATCGTCCATTTCGGACGGTTATTTTATTGATATTGGTATACCCGAAGATTATCAAAAAGCACAAGTTGATTTGATGTAGTTAAGTCATTGTGTCGGCTATAAGTCACTGACTCATGGTGATAAAAAGCCTCGACAGAACATTTGTCACTTTTCCAGGTCCGATCTTAACTTCACTGAGAGCATGGGAAGCATGGTGAAAAATATAATAGATAAGTTAGCGAAAAAGCGGAATATCATTAAGTTTAATAAAGCACTATTAAATGTCATTGAGACTCCTCCTATCCAAAGCGTCGAAGATTCAAATGTCCTTGTGTTATCACAGGTGCATCATGCCGCAGTAAAAATGTCGCTAATTGCAATTAAGTCTTTTGTGAAGAAGTTTGGACATTGCAAAATTGAACTGATTAACGACGGAAGTTTAACGGAAACAGATCTCTCTTTACTGCAGCAGCATATACAGGGAGTCACTATTGTTGAGATCACTGACATAGATATCGCGGACTGTCCTAAAGGCGGGTGTTGGGAAAGGCTTTGTCACTTGCTCAAGAGAACAGAGGACTACTACGTTATACAATTGGACAGTGACACTGTCACAATTGGCGCATTACCCGAAATACACCAACAAGTTAACGATAACCTAGGCTTTTCTATCGGTGGTCCCATGTTTCCAGACCCCGTGCCTATCGATTATATGTCTCAGTTGGCGGAAAGTTGGAATGTTGATCATGTGCAAGCGAAAGCGGAAATGAACCTTGTTGCTCTTAAGGATCTGCACATAACGCATTACCTACGAGGTTGCGCCGCATTCGCCGGTTTCCCTAAAGGCTCGAACTTACGGACGCTGTTGTCGGAAGTCTCTCAAACAATGGAAAAACAGCTGGGAAAAGAAACTTGGTCAGAATGGGGAACAGAACAGTTTTCTAGCAATGTCATGCAATCATTATGTCAAGGTAGCCAGATTTTAAATTGGCCAAAGTACCATAATCATGGATTCCCTAATTATGACACTAATCACAATGGGCTATCTGAATACTTAGGCAAAGTGTCTTTAATACATTTTATTGGTCCCACAAGGTTTTCTAATGATCTCTACACCAAGATGATTAACCACACCATACAAACGCTAAGATAAAAATCCAATGTACGTTTTTCCAACAGGAACGATGGTTACGTACTGAAAAGCTAAGATGCTTAAGGGCAGTTATGGAAGACAATGAATTTTATCCCTTGTTTGTCGATTTAGATGGGACTTACACAAAAACCGATCTGCTATTTGAAAGCTTTATCGCGGCTTTCAAACAAAATCCGCTGATACTCTTTTATAGCTTTTTTTGGTTATTTAAAGGCAAGTCATACATTAAGTACCAACTCTCTAAACATGCCGATATTGATGTCATAAACCTGCCTTTAAATACCGAGTTTTTTTCGTTTTTACAAACGGAGAAAAGTAAAGGAAGACGGATATATTTAGCCACAGCGTCTAATGAGAGGTACGCTCAAGAAGTGGTTAATCATCATAAGGTTTTTGATGATTACATTAGCAGTAATCAGAGTGTTAACTTAAAAGGTAAAGATAAATTAAAAAAAATTAAAGAGATAAGCCCCAGGTTTTTGTATGCTGGCAACGACGCTGTCGATTTCGATATCTTTGCTCATGCTGAAGAAAGCGTGTTGGTTAATCCTTCTTATAACGCACAGAAGAAAGCGACTAAGTTTAAAGTCGACAAAACCTTTGATGTTTCCCCGACAAGCATAAAAGTGTGGTTTAAGCAGCTACGAGTTCATCAATGGTTAAAAAACCTGCTTATTTTTGTGCCACTAATGGTGTCTGGCGGTTTTACAGACATTAACAACATCACCACAGCAGTATATGCATTCTTTGCATTTAGCTTCTTAGCATCAGCCACTTATATACTTAATGACCTTTTGGATCTCGAATCGGATCGAGCGCACAGCCAAAAAAAATTTCGGCCATTAGCGGCAGGAACGATCAGTATAAAAAATGGCGTGTTAGCTGGCTTTATCTTGCTCCTCTTCTCCTTCGCAGTTTCAGTATCGCTTGGCAGTCAGTTTTCCATCGTTTTACTTGCGTATTTAAGCTTAACGGTTTTTTATTCCATCAAGCTTAAACAGCATGTAGCCATGGACGTTGTAGCGCTTGCACTGCTTTTCACGATAAGAATATTGGCAGGGGCAGCAGCGATAGGTGTGGTCGTCTCATTTTGGTTATTAGCATTTTCTATTTTTATCTTTTTGTCGTTAGCCTTGGTCAAACGCTGCTCGGAGATTCAATCTATGGAGAGCGAAGGAAAGCAAAGGGCAAAAGGTCGAGATTACACAATTAACGACTACGCCATATTAAATAGCTTTGGTGCGTCATCTGCCTTGTTGTCAGTACTCATGTTCTGCTTTTACATCAACAACAATGTACTCACGAACCAATACCAACATCCAAATATACTCTGGTTAATCGTTCCTGCGCTATGTTATTGGCTTATGCGGATGTGGATAAAAACCCACCGCGGCGAAATGCACCATGATCCTATTGTTTTTTCAATGAAAGATAAGGGAAGCCTGGCGACCATTGGTTTTTGTGGATTGGTAGCAATAGCGGCGCAATTATTATGAATGTCATATCTATCACGCTCATCCTTTTCAGTGTTTCATTGTCTGTACTAGCTCAGATTCTATTGAAACAAGGCATGTCTAACCCAGCAGTCCAAGCTTCATTCAATATTGGCTTGATATCTGGCGTATCTACGGTTTTAACGAATATTTTTATACTCGGTGGGCTGTTTTCTTATGTGTCTAGTGCAGCAATTTGGCTAGGGGTGTTAGCAAAAGTTGATGTCAGTAAAGCCTACCCTTTTGTAGGACTAGGCTTTATCGGCACTATGCTATTTGCGTATTGGTTTTTAAATGAGCCCATAACATCAACCAAACTTATCGGTACGCTGATGATACTAGTAGGAGTGTTATTAATATCTAAATAATTGAGACCTTACCATTTGTTCTAAGTATAAAGCTTTTGTTTTTTCCCTCACTATATATGCTGTATTTTTTAATGATAAGCGACGTTTTTCAGGGTGGTTGCACCATAGTTTGGTACAACGAGGCTAGAAGAGAGGTGCGTCCATCACATCAAAGCCATTATAGAGTGCAAACTCTGCATAAAAATCAAAAGCCTCTACACTTAAACTAAGCCGATCTCCCCAACAAAGAAAAGAATGAGTAACACTGCGACTAACACCCGTAGAGGAATCATCACTTGATTAGAAAACGCCAGCAGATCACATTTAGAAATGTGCTTTAGCGAAGGATGGAACCTACAGCCTTTTTATCGATGACTAGGAAGCCAGAATGAAAATAAATTTACCCGAAGTTTACAGCAAACGTAATCGCTCTATCTTTGCCTCGGTGATAGAAATTAGTGGAGAAAGTAAAGAGTTATGGTTTTCAGTCCCTATCCAATACGCTAAAAACATTCAACCGAATAGGGCTGATGCGTTTTTGGTGGCATTACTACCACAAGCAATGTTACTAGGGGAAGATATCATTGTAGATGGGGATATTTCTGAAAGCCTTTTCTACAACCTCCAAAATTATTTCATGCCATTAATGAAAGAAATAGCTCCCAAGCTATCCATTATTTCTGTTACGCCTAAAAACTTAACAACTACACGTGGAGAACTTATAAATGATAAGTCACTAGGTGCGGCAACAGGTTTTTCCGGTGGTATCGATTCTTTTTGCACAATTTCTGAACACTTCGAAAATAAGACAACCCCCTCATACACCTTAACCAAACTTCTATTCAACAACGTTGGTGCTGTTCCAACTCAGCTATTTGATGAAAAATATGAACAGCTATCTCGGGTTCAAAGAGGCCTAAACAAGGAGCTAATACCCATTGACTCTAACATGGATGATTTTATCGCTCTCTCTTTTCAGCAAACCCATGTATTAAGAAATGCGGCTTGTGCGTTAGTACTGCACGGGCTGTATGATAAGTTTTTATATGCTTCTGCCTATCAATACAAACATACTCAAGTAACACCGACATACAACATAGGATACATTGATCCTTTATCAATACATTTATTCTCTACAGAAGAAATAACGTTTATCTCAAGTGGTGGGCAACATTCACGAATTGATAAAACACGCTTAGTTTCAAGTTTTAAAAACTCATATTCACTGCTGAATGTTTGCATTGCACCAAACCGCATTGACAATTGTTCAATTTGTTGGAAGTGTGGTCGAACATTATTAACGTTGGAACTCATTGGAAAAATCCACTCTTATCATGAGGTGTTTGATTTATCAAAATGGGAGAAAGGAAGAAGTTGGTATATTGCTGAGCATATTTTGAATCATAAGAAACGTAGTGACCCATTCATTCAGGAAATTAGGAGTCTTGCACAGGAGGTTGGGCATCAATTCTCAGCAAAGGAGAAAGTATTAGCACTATTCGTAGCTTTTCTACCTCACTCCATTTTCAAGCGTCTAAAGGGGAGTTTCTCTGAGGTAAACTAATGCTTAGTGTTTCATGTGAGATCTATGCGCTAATCAACGATATGATATTTGATCATCACCACGAAATTTTCGAACCCTTGCCAATAGAGGGTACTAGTTCATACAGTCAGATTTTGAATCAAATCAAATCGTGTATTTCTTCTTTTACTTTGAATTTATCAAAGGATTTTTTTGCTAGGTGGGGGACGAGTAATCTTAATGGCATTCTCTTCAGATGACCTCGTAGGTAAAGTGCCAGTTCAGACAGAGTGTAACCAAACTTTCTATAGGGGGGGTAGTTAGAAGTAAACACATTCAGAAAGCAGAAGTCTAGTAAACGGAGGTAGAACGTATTGGGCTTATATTGGTTGTAGTATTCTAAGATATCTGATGGGATATCAACATTGAAAACTTTACGACTATACCTAAGAGCACAATATACAGATCGTTCATTGCCAACTTTATGTTGGAGATCTATCAAGTTGCGCCAAAATTCACTTTCTTTACCAAAAGCGTTGATCAGAATGTATATGTCATAAAGATCTCTTAGGCCCTTGTGGTATTCACTTTCGTAAAAAAGGTGAATAGCGCTATGCATGAGCATGGCGTGCGGTTTCATAACCTTTTCATAGCTGTTGGCATTTAGGACGGTTGACTCTTCGAATAAGTACCTTCCATCTAAAGATTCTTTTAGTGTTTTAGGGAGAATATTGAAATGAACATCGAGTTCAATCTGTCTGTATAAGTGTCGTAATGGCGGGATCTCTTGGGACCAACTTCGGTAAAACTTGTCATCATAGTTGCTTATTTCGGATGAGAGCCAGCCATTGATTTTAAATGCTTCTTCAACACGCGCTAAGTCTCTTTCTTCGACGAGAATGTCAATATCGTTCATCATTCGACCAGAAAAACACTTCATTTCACTTAGATGATATGCTCCTCCTTTTAAGTAGACCCAATTCACTTTCAGAGGGGTTAATACTTGGGCTATTTGCTCTGCTTCATTTGCTAGCTGTTTACGCTGATTAACATAAAATAGATAGCCAGAGTCCAAATGTTGCTTAAATTGATTATGCAGCGCGTTCCAGTAACCTTTACTTTCACAAATGTACTTAAGTTGAGCAAGCATGTTGTAATATCTAGCCTCAGCAATGATGTTAGACAATGCTGAGGGCGGTAGATTGATAAGTGCTTCAGGGTTAGCTAATACGTCAACAAGTTTTATCACAGCTAATATCTTCTTCTAAGTAATTAGTTAATGCTAAGTTACACGCCTTTAAATCGCTATATTCAACATATATTGCGTCACAAGATTGAACTAGTTTTTTTGCGCATTGAAAACCTTTGAGGTTGAGCATCCCGAAATTAAAACTATTCTTGATTATCTCTGTCAACGCTATTGGTTTGTCCACATGCTCCATGAATATAGTTTCATCTTCGTTGTAATTCACAAACACCAGTAGGCTAGGCTTTACTGGTTGCTGTGCTTGCTCAATACTCGATCGTGGAGGCTTAAGTAAGCAAACTGTTCCTTTATGAGTATCGATTGCAACTTTGCTAAAACTATCGTTATTGTAATGTGGCTTGATTACGTCAATGGATTGATTTTTCAAATTTATTGGACGAGCTAAGCCATGCATACTTAATGTTTCTGTATCAATTAACGCTAGCTCATCCGACATTAAACGCCAGCCTTGAGAAACCAAGTATGCGCAAAGGGTGCTTTTCCCTGATCCTGAAGGGGCAGATATGATGACACCTTTACCATTTTTTTCCAAAGATGCGGCATGAATTATTAGATACTGATGAGCTTGTGTGGATAGAATCCAGTTCATCCCCCATTCCAAGAACGCATGGGCTTGGGATAGCGGTAAAGGCTTAAAAGGTTTGAGGTGATTAAAGAAAAATTCCACTTGAGGCTTAAATAATCTGCGTAGCCAATGACCATGCCTTATAGAAACATAGTAATCAACAAACTGACGACCGTCGTTTTGGCGAAGGTTGTGTTGATAATGCTTTGTAAGATAGTGATGTATAGAGGATACATCGGACTCTATCTCAAAAGAAAAATTTCCTACTTGTAGTAGATATTTTCTTGTTTTAAGGAACATTAACCACTCACTCCTTGAGTAAAATTATCCTCATCGAAACCAGTTTTTCTATAATCTCATCAATATGCTCATGATTTTCTTCCATCATTTCTTCGATGGGAACACTTCGATTTTTATTACTTAATGACACTAAAAAATCTAAAACGGACCGTTCACAAAGCAATGTTTCAATGGTGAATGGGCTGAATATCACAGCATCATGTTCACTAAAAAAAACACAGTCATATATACAGTATTCTTCATTGACTTTAATGTTCATAGACTTTGGTTAAGAATGCTCTCAATGTTATGAATCCCAGGTATTGAGGGTATTACTAAGTTCCCTAATTGGTTGCGAGTACTTTGGTGAATTGGGGCCTTCAAACCTGTTCTTATCAAGATCTGATAGAATTAAATTGATGGATTGATTAATAGCATCAATGAATAAGTTTCTGACATAGTTGGAATCACCGATGTAGTTAACTGGCATTGGATGAAAGATACCGTTAAGATAACCAGTTACTACACAACAGTGACAGGCGCTAACGTTATTTAGAATATCGACTCGCGCAGTATTGCTTTTATTTTTTTTAAAATCCACCCACAAGCTAAATGAACCGCTGAGATCCGTTTGAACTGATTGAAGTAATGTTGGGTTGTCGGAAATGGCATCCAATTTGTATTGCCAATTGTTACTGACTACACGGTTACTTAGCCAAGTATTAAAGTTCAGGGGAACTAGAGTATAAAGTTGTGTAGAAGCATAGCAGCCATTATTGTTCAGCTCATTTAGGACAATTTCGTTTCCACCTTGGAAAGTGTTAAGCCAGTAGGCAGGTGCTCTGGCGCTGATTTGAGTGCTTTGAGGATGCGACGCGTTACCTGATAAGTACATTGCAATACTGTATTGCTCGTTAGGTAAGCCCCCCCCCCAAGCTACAGGGCTTTTCACTGATAGTAATATTGGTGACGCTACCGCGGTTGAACGGATAAAGCGTCTTCTTGAGAACCGCGAACGAGTATTAACATTTCCGCTATCGTTCCCTTCCAATTGTTTCTCAACATCATCATTTTTTTTTGGTTCTTGTATCTTTTTGCTTTCCATCGCTTCCACCAAGTTGTTTTCAAAAGGGTATTTCTTAATCACAACAAATTTAGCGTAGTTCACACATTAGACTTAAGCCAAAAATTCTAGTCTGAAGTGTGATGCTTTTTCCGTTTAGGTCGTCGTCGTGATTAGGGAATGGCTTTGTTGCGTAATTCCAATGGAAAGCGAAGATGTCTAAAATTGAATAATTATTAAACAACGCACTGAGTTTTGGGCATACCTAGCCCTGTAAGTTTGTTCAGCGCTTTGATCATTGCGTAAGTCTCGCCAACCTGAGCGTTGTAATTTCTTAGGCTTAGCTTTCCACCTAGCAACTGTTTCACTCGATGCATTGCTGTCTCTGATAGCGAGCGCTTATGATAGCCATACCGCCTTTTCCACTTCTTGTTCGAGCCTGACAACCTACCGCTAAATTGCGAGGATGTCCTTGTTCCCAGAAGGCTGCTCCTTCCCTTGGTGGGATGAGCGGAACCGCACGCTTGATCCGTATTGCATCATGGCAATGTCTTGTGTCATAAGCACCATCGCCTGATATTTCAATGATTTTACGACGTGTCTGCTTAAGTAGGTTGGGAAGAACTTCGGCATCGGTGACGTGAGATAAACTCAGTTCTGCTGCGACTATTTCGTGGGTGCTGGTATCTACTGCTAAATGTAGCTTACGCCAGACTCTGCGCTTCCCATCAGTACCATGCTTTTTGACCTTCCATTCACCTTCGCCATAAACCTTGAGGCCAGTAGCATCAATAGCCAGATGCTGTATCACGCCTCTGGTTTTGGTTTTAAATGAAACCTTAACTTCCTTAGTTCGACGGCTTATACAGGTGTAATGCGGACAAACAAGCGGTATGTTAGCCAGTTTAAATACGGAGTCTAGGAAACCTTGCAGCGCTCTCAATGGCATAGAGAAAATGCGTTTTACCATCAGTGCGGTAGTAATAGCTAGGTCACTGAATTGACGAGGCCTGCCTCGTTTGTCCTGTTTGCTTTGCTTCCATTCGGCTATCGTTTCCTCATCAATCCAAAAGGTCAGGGAACCACGGTTTATTAAGGCTTGATTGTATTGCTTCCAGTTGGTTGTTTTGTAACGAGGTCTTGGCATGAGGCTACATGAAGTTATGGGTGTAGCCGATCAGATCGTAACTTCCTGATTAAGTTCAATTGAATTACGCAACAAAGCCCTCACTACTAGCTCATTTACTGAGTCTGTTATCAAGATTTAAAACGTTGCATCTCAGCATATTCACGTAGATGCTTAAATGGATAAGGCGTTACGGTTGGTAGGCGATGCCTTAAGTGATAAACATCAAACAGGTTTTCTACCTCCTCAGGTAATGCGTCAAACGAATGTTTTATCACGTATAAATGGCTAAAAGTTTCGATTTTGCTTTGTGGACTGCCTTTACCACCAGCAAAGTACATCCCCAGCTCTCGGTTATAGAAGAAACCTAAAGATGCATTAAAGAATCCCTCACTTTGCCCTCTCATCGATGTTTTAAAAAAGAACCCTTGTTCACGCAACCAGTCATAAAATTTTTTCTCATCGCTGCTTTTGTATGCAATTGTCGAAAACTCATCAAACGGTAGAGGCGCAGTATCGTCCCACTCTGAAAGTATTGCTCTGAGTTTGTTTACGACGTTACTAGCTGGATGTTCTTCGATGAACTGAGTCACTAATGCAATTGGAACATCTTGCGAACGCCCTTCTTTCAATTCACGTAACCGCTCAGCGACAGCTTCAAACTCCGGCAGCATTTGAATACCGGTATCAATGAAAATGGCATAGTCCCCCGACTCCGGCCAATAAATAAAAGGGGAACGTTGGAATCCTTGAAATACTTGCCATCTATCATCCTGATTACCACTAACTTTCAGTTATGTGGATCGTCTATAATTAGAGTATCTGGATGGAGGATTGAGCATGGCAAAGAATCTCATTCAATTTCAAAAAGGTCTCTCAATACATAAATTTATGCGCCTATATGGCACGGAAGAACAATGTTATCAGCGGTTGTTTAACATACGGTGGCCAAATGGATATATCTGTCCTAACTGCCACTCTACGCATCATTGCCAACTCCAATCCCGCTCACTCTATCAATGCCACTCCTGCCATCAGCAGACGTCTATCACTTCCGGAACCCTGTTGGCAAATACAAAGCTTCCTTTAACGGTCTGGTTTCTTGCCATTTACTTACTCACTCAAGCCAAAAACGGCGTGTCGGCGCTCGAACTTTCGCGGCACCTTGGGATTTCTTATAACGCATCTTGGAGGCTTAAGCATAAACTGATGCAAGCCATGAAAGAAAATGATGATAAACAGCCGCTTGACTACATTATTCAGCTCGATGATGCGTATTGGGGCGGCAGAACAAAGGGACAGAAGCGAGGAAGAGGCTCACCAAAGAAAACACCGTTGGTCGCCGCGGTCGCCTTAAATGAAGATTACCATCCCGTTTATATGCGAATGAGTGTGGTGAAGCGCTTAGAGAAAGCGGAAATCACGAAGTGGGCCCGTAAGCATGTTGCGCCTAAAACCCTAGCGATATCAGACGGTTTGTCCTGTTTTGACGGGCTTGTGAAAGCCGATATTTATCATGAGGTTGAAACGAAAAGTACCGCAGAAGATTTAGAGGAGTTGCAAGACAAGTACTTTCATTGGGTAGATACCATGCTCAGTAACGTGAAGAACTCGCTACACGGGACTTATCATGCGCTGAGGAAGAAGCATTTACCCAGGTACTTGGCCGAATTTTGTTTTAGGTTTAATCATCGATACCGCTTAGAGAAAATGGTGAGAGCCTTGCTCAGAGCGGCTGTTGAGGCTCCTCCGATGCCAGACAGGTTGCTTAGACTAGCTGAAAGTCGATGGTAATCAGGTAAACGATTGCGCCCATACTAACAGTAGTTTGCAACAAATTAAGAACGACAATAACCTTTGCTAAAACCACCCAAAGCTTTCTTCCAGTATATTTATTAGCAGATCTCCATACAGCTACGCTCAAGAATAAATAGTAGATTGACAGAAGAATAACTCCCGCGATTGCTGCTTCCACCGTTGAGAGCTTAGTAACAAAGCTTGTTAATACCGCCCCCAAAATAATATAACCTGCCCAAAAAACATCGACTAAGCGATACTCTCCTGACATTAATTTAGAGACTGCTCCCTTATTAGACTCTTTCTTAATAACTTCCATTTAACTTTCCTCTTTCAACTTAATGCCCAATTAAGGTGTGAAGCACGCTACCACTATACTCAAACTAAACACCTTAAACACTAAACTTGACCCAAACCGAAAATGCCAAGCGTGCTGAATCACTCTTAAATTGTTTGTTATGTGCGTACTAAATAATGCAACGAACTTGGCAGTACAAGATCTATATTACCAAGCTCTGAAATTTTGTTTTCTAGTGACTTCACGATATCACTTTTAAATGCTGAGAACGTAGCAAGATCTTGCTCAAATTGCCTTACGCCTAATTCGCAGTAATCTGCTGGCAGTATAGCTTTCTTGTCAATAAAGCCATGTTCATAAACTTGATTGAACTCCAAACTATGCCCTGAGCCGAATATATGCTCTAATAGATGGCTATTCATTTGAACGAAGTAAGGTATCCAGACTACTTTATATCCAATACTAGAGTAATCATGATCTTTTTCTTTATCCGTTATGATTCGCTTAGCTTGGCAATAATGTGAGTCTCCATCAAACTCTACTATGAGCTTTCGTTCTTCAAAACGATAATCTGGACGTCTTCTTTTATTGCTTGATTCAGGTACAGATTTATCATGAACGATATCTTCATCTGGAAGCAAACAACTAAAAATTTCGCCCATTCTTTTTTCTGTCAAATATGTCATTTATCCTCCAAGCACATAACGCCGCGTTAAGGGGCAGCAACGCACTGCCACCAAACTTCAATTTACCACCGAAAACACAGATGCCAAGATTTGAGCCGAAGTCGCCACGCGTTGACTGTCCCTCTTGAACGCCTTGTTATGTTTTTAGTCCTTCATTGATTTATTTTTCGTTGCTTCAACAAGTTCAATAATCGCATTTCTAGTTTCAATTTGAGTTTTGACAATAGATAAAAAACCATTAATCAAACCGAGAAAAGCAATAGCGGATAAGATAGCTACGACACCTGTTAGCATCGTCATTAACCCCATATCTTGACTAAGTTCAAGATATTTATAACCAGTTACGACGGTGGAAATACCAAACAAACAGCCAGCAAAAAAAGCTAGTTGACTAATAAACTTCAATGCATTGTAGAACCTGATTACCACCGACTTTCAGCTAGTCTAAGCAACCTGTCTGGCATCGGAGGAGCCTCAACAGCCGCTCTGAGCAAAGCGCTCACCATTTTCTCTAAGCGGTATCGATGATTAAACCTAAAACAAAATTCGGCCAAGTACCTGGGTAAATGCTTCTTCCTCAGCGCATGATAAGTCCCGTGTAGCGAGTTCTTCACGTTACTGAGCATGGTATCTACCCAATGAAAGTACTTGTCTTGCAACTCCTCTAAATCTTCTGCGGTACTTTTCGTTTCAACCTCATGATAAATATCGGCTTTCACAAGCCCGTCAAAACAGGACAAACCGTCTGATATCGCTAGGGTTTTAGGCGCAACATGCTTACGGGCCCACTTCGTGATTTCCGCTTTCTCTAAGCGCTTCACCACACTCATTCGCATATAAACGGGATGGTAATCTTCATTTAAGGCGACCGCGGCGACCAACGGTGTTTTCTTTGGTGAGCCTCTTCCTCGCTTCTGTCCCTTTGTTCTGCCTCCCCAATACGCATCATCGAGCTGAATAATATAGTCAAGCGGCTGTTTATCATCATTTTCCTTCATGGCTTGCATCAGTTTGTGCTTAAGCCTCCAAGACGCGTTATAAGAAATCCCAAGGTGCCGCGAGAGTTCGAGCGCCGACACGCCGTTTTTGGCTTGAGTGAGTAAGTAAATGGCGAGAAACCAGACCGTTAAAGGAAGCTTTGTATTCGACAGCAGGGTTCCGGAAGTGATAGACGTCTGCTGATGGCAGGAGTGACATTGATAGAGTGCGCGGGGTTGGAGTTGGCAATGGTGTGTAGAGTGGCAGTTAGGACAAATATATCCATTTGGCCACCGTATGTTAAACAACCGCTGATAACATTGTTCTTCCGTACCATATAGGCGCATAAATTTAAATTTATGTATTGAGAGACCTTTTTGAAATTGAATGAGATTCTTTGCCATGCTCAATCCTCCATCCAGATACTCTAATTATAGACGCTCCACGTAACTGAAAGTTAGTGGTAATCAGGAAATTGTTTGTTAGTTTGAGTGCCAAAGTGACACAAAGATTGCTTATTGCACACTTTAAGACCATAATACCTATGTGACACTTTGACACAACAGGAGATATAATTATGGCTACTACTTTGCCTCGCATCACCGCTAGAGTTGATGTCGATACACAAGACTTACTTACTAAGGCTGCCGCGATCGCCGGCATGTCTAGCATCAACTCGTTTGTTCTAAGCGCTGCAATCGAAAAAGCTAAACAAGTCATCGAACGTGAACAGGCTTTAAAACTGAGCCAAGCTGATACTATGTTGCTGATGGAAGCTTTAGACCGCCCTGCTACAGAGAACTCAAAACTAAAAGCTGCTGCTGATCGATACGAGAGCAAAACTCAATGATGAATACGGTACTTCTAGATAAAGCTAAACACGATAGAAACCGATTCAACTGTGGTATCGAAGCTCTCAATAATTACTTAAAAGTAATGGCGAGTCAGCAAGCAAAAAAAGACAACACCAGAACGTTTGTTTTGGAAGATGATAACGACAACTCACATGTCATCGGCTTTTACACGCTAACAATGACACCAATTGACTTAAAGGCATTGCCCGATAAGTTACAAAAAAAACACCAATCATCCACCTCTGGTGGTCTGATTGCCCGCCTTGCTGTCGATGATCGATACAAAGGGAAAGGCTTTGGTGAGTGGCTGCTTATCGACGCACTCAGAAAGCTATTAGCTGCAAGTGATAGCGTTGCATTTCCAGTTGTTATCGTTGACGCCAAAGACGGTGCGAAACACTTCTATGAACGCTATGGTTTTCAAGCATTTGAAGACGCTGAAAATAAACTCTTCATCACCATTGCTGATGTGAGAGCAAGCTTAGGCTAGTTAACCGATAGCCTTTAGCAAACTAACGCCGCGTTAAGTGGTGAACAACGCCAACCACCAAACTTAAACCATTGTACCTTAAACACTAAATTCAACTTGAACTGAAATCGCCAAGCGTTGTGAATCCGCCTTAAACGCCTTGTTAGGCGAAGTTTTCCACCAGTGTTTAAGTTGTTTTGAAAGCAGTTTACCCGAAACCAAATAAGCAACCAAACACCTACTGACTTTTTGTAATTCAAGAACCACAAAACTCACTATGTTTCAGCCACAATTCCAACGACCACGAAATGCGAATTTGCAGCGACTAAGTAGTTTTTGAACCAGAGAAAGTAACAGCTACGAGCTAATAGCAGAAACGAAAGCATCGATTAACTTGCCCTTTCCACACTTTGAACCAGTTAAACTCACACCCAAGCGACTGTTAAAACCAATGAGGCAACCCGCGAACCTTGGCATGTTTTACGGCCAAAGAGATTCAAGAATTTTAGCCGACAATACCAAATCCTGATTACCACCGACTTTCAGCTAGTCTAAGCAACCTGTCTGGCATCGGAGGAGCCTCAACAGCCGCTCTGAGCAAAGCACTCACCATTTTCTCTAAGCGGTATCGATGATTAAACCTAAAACAAAATTCGGCCAAGTACCTGGGTAAATGCTTCTTCCTCAGCGCATGATAAGTCCCGTGTAGCGAGTTCTTCACGTTACTGAGCATGGTATCTACCCAATGAAAGTACTTGTCTTGCAACTCCTCTAAATCTTCGGCGGTACTTTTCGTTTCAACCTCATGATAAATATCGGCTTTCACAAGCCCGTCAAAACAGGACAAACCGTCTGATATCGCTAGGGTTTTAGGCGCAACATGCTTACGGGCCCACTTCGTGATTTCCGCTTTCTCTAAGCGCTTCACCACACTCATTCGCATATAAACGGGATGGTAATCTTCATTTAAGGCGACCGCGGCGACCAACGGTGTTTTCTTTGGTGAGCCTCTTCCTCGCTTCTGTCCCTTTGTTCTGCCGCCCCAATACGCATCATCGAGCTGAATAATATAGTCAAGCGGCTGTTTATCATCATTTTCCTTCATGGCTTGCATCAGTTTGTGCTTAAGCCTCCAAGACGCGTTATAAGAAATCCCAAGGTGCCGCGAGAGTTCGAGCGCCGACACGCCGTTTTTGGCTTGAGTGAGTAAGTAAATGGCGAGAAACCAGACCGTTAAAGGAAGCTTTGTATTCGACAGCAGGGTTCCGGAAGTGATAGACGTCTGCTGATGGCAGGAGTGACATTGATAGAGTGCGCGGGATTGGAGTTGGCAATGGTGCGTAGAGTGGCAGTTAGGACAAATATATCCATTTGGCCACCGTATGTTAAACAGCCGCTGATAACATTGTTCTTCCGTACCATACAGGCGCATAAATTCATGTACTGAGAGACCTTTTTGAAATTGAATGAGATTCTTTGCCATGCTCAATCCTCCATCCAGATACTCTAATTATAGACGCTCCACGTAACTGAAAGTTAGTGGTAATCAGGAAACCTTTTGGGCTTTGCACTAATGAAAGTTAGAGATATCCTCCTAGAGTCAGTCGCATAACAAAGCGTTTAAGGCGGACTCTCAACGCTTCGCATTTTTAGTTCAAATTGGGTTTAGTGTTTAGGGCGTAATTGTTAGGTTAGGCGGTCGCGTTGTTCGCCACTTAACGCGGCGTTATGTTCTTGGAGGTTTATGGAAAACTTCAAAATTAGCAGAATCCACACAAAATTAGGTATTTTCCGACTATCTGGAATCCTCAACAATGAAAGTGGTATTAAAAATATCAGCTATATTTCTGCTGAATATATGGGAACTGATGGCTGGTGCGAACTTAATTTACAGTCGGAGCATACTCAAAACTTACTGAGAGACATTCAAATTGAAGTGTTGCAGCACCTAGCTTGAGCAAGTCTGTTGCATCGTTCAGACCTAGTTATGTAAATATCAGTGGTTTCAAATAGCTACGAACATAACAAAGCGTTCAAGAGGGATTCTCAACGCTTGGCAATTTTAGTTCTAAGTTTAGCTTTTGTGTTTATGGCACAATAATTTAGGTTGGGTGGCTTGCGTTGTTCACCCCTTAACGCGGCGTTATGTTTACTTGTATTTCAGTGTCTTAAAGCATCTTCGGTCTATGTTCTTTGCCCCTTTGGCAGTTGGTCCGAGTTGTCTCAGCAAATCTGCATTGTCGGCTCAATTTCGTGAACTTCTCAGCCCGTAAAACATGCCAATATTCGTGGGTTGCTTCATTTGCAGATCGTGTCGGTTGGGTTCTTGTTTAGTTGGCTTAAAGTCGCTTTGGTTGGAAAGAGAGGGCGCTTGTTGAACGTTTATCGAGTTGCCTCATTGGGCAGGGAAGTGGCCTTATGCGCTCAAGGTTTGGCGCATCTGAAGGCCAAGTCGGCTCATACCGTGCGGTTTGCTTCAGAAAACTAGTTAGAAACAGCAGTTCTTTCTCAAGTAAATCATGTGTTTGTGGTAAAACATAACAAACAATTTAAGAGGGATTCCCAACGCTTGGCATTTTTGTTTCTACTTCAATTTTAGTGGTTACGGTACAATGCTTTAGGTTGGGTAGTAGCGTTGCTCACCCCTTAATTGGGCGTTATAGCTCAGTACAGATCTGCACCTCAAATGATAATAACTACGTTAATCACGTATAGTTTTGCTATCTGTACGTCACTTGCGTATACTTTGCGTATGAAAAGTGTATTTGTCGAATCAACCATATTTGAAAAGTACCGTAGTGAATACCTCAGTGATGAAGAGTTTAGACTTTTCCAAGCTGAGTTAATGTCTAACCCAAAACAGGGTGACGTCATTCAAGGTACAGGTGGTTTGCGAAAGATTCGAGTTGCAAGTAAAGGTAAGGGCAAGCGTGGTGGCTCTCGTGTTATCTATTACTTCCTCGATGAAAAGCGACGTTTCTACTTGCTGACAATTTATGGCAAGAACGAAATGTCCGATTTAACCGCAGACCAAAAGAAACAGTTAAAAGCTTTTATGGAGGCGTGGCGTAATGAGCAATCGTGATCTATTTGCAGAGTTAAGTTCAGCTCTTACCGAGGCTAAAGAGCACTCAGAGGGTAAGCTTACCCTTAAAACACATCAAGTTAACGACATCAGTGAGTTAAATATCTCACCCGATGAAATTGTGAGTATTCGTGAGCAGTTTAATATGTCGCGTGGTGTATTTGCTCGTTTGTTACATACCTCATCTCGCACACTAGAGAACTGGGAGCAAGGGCGTAGCGCACCAAATGGGCAAGCCGTAACCCTTTTAAAACTGGTTCAGCGTCATCCAGAAACTCTGTCGCACATCGCTGAGCTATAACAAAGCGTTCAAGAGGGACAGTCAACGCGTGGCGAGTTTGGCTCAAATTTTGGTGTCGGTGGTTACGGTGGTAAATTGAAGTTTGGTGGCAGCGCGTTGCTGCCCCTTAACGCGGCGTTAGCTTACTCTCTAAAAATCAGAATCTTATAGCAAGTGTCTAGCTCCGAACTAAACCGAAATATCGTGCTCTGGCAATGTTTTGTCTAGTACTCGTCTTGCTCCTATCTAAGCTATATCGGTTATCGGTTATCGGTTTGATATTAAGGCGGTGCAAATTCAAGCATCGCCTCGCTAGGTGTAAGTGACAAAGTCGTCGTGTGAAATCAAGCAATTCAAATGTCAGCTTTTGTGTGTGAAGTTCCGTGAGTCTCCACGCTCGGCGGTTTTGGTTTAGTTCAAGGTAATTCAAAGCTCAAACCTGTAAATTCGGCTCAGTTGTCTGTCTTAAGCTCCTACTTCATAGTGTAGTAGGTCAGTTTTTTGATATACAATGGCTTGCATTAAATAAGCTAACAAGGCGTTCAAGAGGGACAGTCAACGCGTGGCGAGTTTGGCTCAAATCTTGGAATAGGTGTTTACGGCGGCAAAT
The DNA here is from genome assembly GCF_024582835.1 of Vibrio japonicus. NCBI lineage: Bacteria > Pseudomonadati > Pseudomonadota > Gammaproteobacteria > Vibrionales > Vibrionaceae > Vibrio > Vibrio japonicus. The sequence goes on along the minus strand of NZ_CP102097.1, from coordinate 1,081,478 downwards.
TGAAGTTTAGTGGCAGTGCGTTGCTGCCCCTTAACGCGGCGTTATATGTACCTCAGGGAATTTGATACCGAGTAGAAATATGGAAAAATCAATTACTTTAAATCTTACTTTCGAATTAATCCATCAGAATGCCGAGAGAATAATGGAAATTTATTCTGGATTGGATGGATGGTTATCGGATTCCCAATATCCTGCCTGGTATGGGCAATACGGAGACGAGAACTATATTGTTGTTTCTAGTGAGCCTAGTGGTCTTGTTGTAACTGGCAATGTTGGCAATCAACTTTGGTTAGGCTGGGTTACCGTTTTATGTTCTAAATTGACTTTGGCTGTAGGTCAGCCAATCCATGATGCAGAGATGTAAAGTACATATAACAAAGCATTCAAGAGGGACAGTCAACGCGTGGCGAGTTTGGTCTAAATCTTGGTATTTGTGTTTACGGTGGTAAATTTAAGTTTGGTGGCGGCGCGTTGCTGCCCCTTAATGCGGCGTTATGTCGCTTCCATTACTTATAGTTTTCAGGTAATAGAGCGTGACCATCTTTTTCAGCTAGATAGACGAGTGCATCAATCACTCGGACTGGCGTTAAAAGGTTCTCTTCATTACAGCTATCTAATTCAAATGAAAGGTAAATACGGTCGAATTTAACTTTAAGAAATAAGTTGCCCTGAGGAGCTCTGTCTTGGGTTAAAGCGAAGACGCCGACCCCGATAAAGTGAGAACTGTTCAGGTTGTTAGTAGCGTAGATATCGCACTTTAACTTGTGGGCAAGCGTTAAAAAATCGAGAAGTAGGTTAACTTGCTCGTCTGAAACGTTATCTAGTGCTTTTATATGCGGTTCTTTACAGAAACGTTCTAAATAGCTAATCATTTCGTCGATATCGTTGTTAAATAGCATCGTTGGTCGCTCGTGTTGTAAGGCCGGCGATTGTACTTTAGAACAGCAACATAACAAAGCGTTCAAGAGGGACAGTCAACGCGTGGCGAGTTTGGCTCAAGTTTTGGCATCGGTGTTTACGGTGGTAAATTGAAGTTTGGTGGTAGCGCGTTGCTGCCCCTTAACGCGGCGTTAAGCTTCTTTAACCAGATCATAGCATTGAAAATGCCGCCTAATAACACCATATAAATTAATGTCTTAATCCAATAATACAGTAGGGGCTATATGACAATTTCATCAACAACTAGCACTATTAATCGACTGGCACGTGAGCAAGCAAACCTACAACATAAAGTTAGCCTTGAAAGTAAAAAAGAAGCTGATCTTAAAACTAAAATTTCACAAATTGAGCGAGGGATAAATAAAAATACTTCGGTTTCTATGCTGAAAAGTAAAATGGCTGATATAGCTCGAAAAGAGTCTGACATTTCCAAAGCTCAAGCAAAAAAAGCTGAGTTTTTCAAAAAGCTTTCAGACGTTGAGGGTAAACTATTAAAAGCCCGTCAAGAGCTTAGCAAAAAGCAGGAACAAGAAGTTAAGAAACAGCAGCAAGCTCAAGAGCGTGAGCAAAAACGACTATTAGAATCAGAAAAGAGGATTCAACGAGATCAAATTGCTCATCAGAAAAAACTACAAGAAGAAATTGCTCGTACGTTAGAGCTGGCTGCTCAAGCTGAACATGTGCAATCAAATGGCAACGAGGTTAGTATCTCAGAAGTTGAATATGATTTATTTATCTCTCATGCATCTGAAGATAAAGAGGAATTTGTTCGGCCTCTTGCAGAAACGTTAGAGCATATGGGAGTTAAAGTTTGGTACGACGAATTTACGTTAAAAGTAGGGGATAGCCTGCGTAAAAGCATAGACAAAGGTTTGGTTAATTCAAAGTATGGAACGGTGATCATTTCATCTGCATTTTGCAAAAAGAACTGGACGCAGTATGAACTGGATTCAATGGTGGCTCGTGAAATGAATGGCCATAAAATGATTCTACCGATCTGGCATAAAGTAACAAAAGATGACGTCTTGAATTTCAGCCCTAGTCTCGCAGACAAAGTTGCCTTAAATACGTCCATAAGCAGTATTGAAGATATTGCTAATGATTTGCGAGAAGTAGTCATGGGAACAGAAGCTTAACAAACGCTTTAAGACGGATTCGCAACGCTCGGCGGTTTTAGTTTGATTTAGCTTTTGTGTTTACGGTGCAATAATTGAGTATTGTGGTAGCGTTGCTCACCACTTAAGCGGGCGTTATACGAATGCGTGCAGACGCAAGTATCAGGCTGAGCTTCAAGTAAGCTAACTTAAATAAGTATCTGATCCTCAATCCAAAGTAAATATTTCTAGGTTCTGGAGCATGTGGTGCTAAAAGATAGGGGCCAATAATTATGTGGACACGCCAAATTATATCCTGATTACCACTAACTTTCAGTTACGTGGAGCGTCTATAATTAGAGTATCTGGATGGAGGATTGAGCATGGCAAAGAATCTCATTCAATTTCAAAAAGGTCTCTCAGTACATGAATTTATGCGCCTGTATGGTACGGAAGAACAATGTTATCAGCGGCTGTTTAACATACGGTGGCCAAATGGATATATTTGTCCTAACTGCCACTCTACGCACCATTGCCAACTCCAATCCCGCGCACTCTATCAATGTCACTCCTGCCATCAGCAGACGTCTATCACTTCCGGAACCCTGCTGTCGAATACAAAGCTTCCTTTAACGGTCTGGTTTCTCGCCATTTACTTACTCACTCAAGCCAAAAACGGCGTGTCGGCGCTCGAACTCTCGCGGCACCTTGGGATTTCTTATAACGCGTCTTGGAGGCTTAAGCACAAACTGATGCAAGCCATGAAGGAAAATGATGATAAACAGCCGCTTGACTATATTATTCAGCTCGATGATGCGTATTGGGGCGGCAGAACAAAGGGACAGAAGCGAGGAAGAGGCTCACCAAAGAAAACACCGTTGGTCGCCGCGGTCGCCTTAAATGAAGATTACCATCCCGTTTATATGCGAATGAGTGTGGTGAAGCGCTTAGAGAAAGCGGAAATCACGAAGTGGGCCCGTAAGCATGTTGCGCCTAAAACCCTAGCGATATCAGACGGTTTGTCCTGTTTTGACGGGCTTGTGAAAGCCGATATTTATCATGAGGTTGAAACGAAAAGTACCGCCGAAGATTTAGAGGAGTTGCAAGACAAGTACTTTCATTGGGTAGATACCATGCTCAGTAACGTGAAGAACTCGCTACACGGGACTTATCATGCGCTGAGGAAGAAGCATTTACCCAGGTACTTGGCCGAATTTTGTTTTAGGTTTAATCATCGATACCGCTTAGAGAAAATGGTGAGTGCTTTGCTCAGAGCGGCTGTTGAGGCTCCTCCGATGCCAGACAGGTTGCTTAGACTAGCTGAAAGTCGGTGGTAATCAGGTTTATCTTTGCTAGGCGGAGCATACTTCAACTCAATGTAATCACCATTTAAAGACAACTCATAGAATTTATCTACAAGTGAGAACGCCAAATAGTAAAAACAGGAAAACAGAAAAATGGTGAATATCGCATTTTTCGCTACTGTATATTTTTGAGTTATCACCAAATATATAAAAGATAGCGCACAGAGAGTTGCTCCAAAAGTAAGAATCAAATTGTAGTACGCTAAAGGTACATCTTCCGAAACAGATATAATTGTCAAATGTACCTCCCTGAAAGCTAACGCCCTGCTAAGGGGTGAGCAACGCAATACCGAAGCCGCCGCAAACCACCTTAATCACTAAAATCAACGCATAGTAAAAATGCCACGCGTTGTGAATCCCTCTTGAGCAGTTTGTTAGTCGCGAGGCACCGAGCGACAATTTTAAGCCGAACTAAACTTTGCGAACAACAAACTTTATGTGCTTTGATGCACTTAAGTCAGGCGTAGTCTCAAAGCGGCTAGTCAATGAAACCACTTGGAACAAACAACGCCGCAGAAAACGGACTGACAACACCAAAAAGCGCTTTTGGAAAGCCAATCTCACAGTGCGGACTTTCAACAAAGTCACTGAAACCACGTGGAACTTACAACACCAGAGAAAACGTCATTTCAGCGAGTAAATCGGCTTTTGTACCCAACAAACTCACCGATCGGAGTTGCAACCAAAAAACAGACTATCGATTGCCCTGCTCTGTCAGCACCAATGGACAAAACAACCGCTAGGACACTTACAAAACTTTGGACTTGAAACAGTTGAAACTGAGTTTTGAGCATCGCCGACACACCTGCGTATCAAACGATCATCAGCCAAATTTTAAGCTTAGAAACGTGATTTTGACTGCTAGCTTTTTCTGGCGACTAACGCCGCATTAAGGGGCAGCAACGCGCTACCACTAAACTTCAATTTAACACCGTAAACACAGATGCCAAGATTTAAACCAAACTCGCCACGCGTTGGCTGTCCCTCTTGAATGCTTTGTTAGTTGCCAGACCTAACACCTTCATTTGAAGCTTGTTACCGCTTTGACAACTCTAGATTTACGTGTTTTAGAAAACTCAAATCAGGCGCAGTTTCAAAGCAACTGTCACTGAAACCACTTGGAACATACAACGCCGTAGAAAACGGACTAACAACACCAAAAAGCCCTTTTGGACTGATAATTTAACCGAGCTGACTTTCAACAAGCTAATCAGCGTCTGAAACAGAAAATCCAATCGCACAAGAAACCAAAGTTCGATTTTCACAAACCCAAATGGCTAGAAATTGAAATACGAAAAACCAGCCAAAAACACACGGGCATTAGCCCTAAACATTCTGCTTTAAGTATGTTTTTCCTCGTTGGCAACTAACGCCCAATTAAGGTGTGAGCAACGCTACCACGAAACTTAACCAGACCACCTTAAACACAAAACCCAACGATGGAATGAAAAATGCCATGCGTTGGGAATCACTCTTAAATTGTTTGTTATGTGTTTGGTTACGTAAGAGCCCTAATCACCGCTTGAGGGTCTTTCGCAAGTACATTTAGTAGCACTAATGCTGGGCCTCTTGGAGTTCTGTCTCCACGCTCCCAGTGACGCAATGTGCCAAGGCTAATACCAAAAGTAGATGCAAATTCAGCTTGTGTCATTGCAACATTATTACGCACAGCTTTTACGTCAACAGGGGCAAACTTATGGACAGTAGCCCCTTTAGTTTCACCCTCGGCAAATTCAATGGCTTCCATTAGACCTTGCTGGATACTTTCAAATGCATTAGTCATGATTGCCTCCTGTAACTATCTGCAAGTATTTTGGTTAGTTTACTAAGAACATTACATTCAGCTTTAGATAGGTTTGCTTTCTCATTTTTACCAAAGAGAGAAAGCATAAACAGTGGTATTTCTTCGCTGTGGTAGTAATAAATAACTCTCACACCACCACTTTTACCACCGCCCTCTTTTGCCCATCTTAGCTTACGAACTCCACCTGTACCTTGCATTAGCACACCTGCTTTAGGGTGCTCAGCTAAGTAGCTGATGATTTGTTTGTTCTCGTCTTCAGAAAGGAGTTTCTCAACTCGTTTCTTATATTAGGGTAATTCAACGATTGTATGCATAGCTGAAGTGTAATCCAATGGATTACTTTTGGCAAATTATTGATTAACACACATAACGCCGCGTTAAGTGGTGAACAACGCAACCACTTAACTTAAACCATTGTGCCGTAAACACTTAAGCTGATACAAACCAAAAATGCCAAGCGTTGTGAATCCGTCTTAAACGCTTTGTTATGCTACTGTTTCATGCAAACCTTGATGCGAGCTTTTTGTACACGGCATCTTTGTCACGCTTTCCAATAGCTAACACATACACGACAATTTCGTCATCAATGACTTCATAAGCCAAGCGATAGCCTGCTGTGCGCAGTTTGATCTTATAAACAGAGTCATAGCCACGAAGCTTGGAAGATGGGACATGCGGATTTTCGAGACGTTCTTTAAGTTTCTTTTTAAACTGGCTTTGGATTGGTGGAGCTAGTTTGCTCCACTCTTTCTTTGCAGCAGGCAGAAATTTAAGTCTATAAGTCATCGATATCAACTTCCACAGCTTCAGACAGTTCACCGCGACGGCTTTCAACTAGCTTGGCAAGCTCATAGTCATCTAGCATATCCATTAGAAACTCGTAAGTTTCCGCAGGAACAAGATAAGCAGCAGGCTTATTGTGGTTTAAAATAGCAATAGCAGAACCATCGGCTTCATTTAGCAAAGCGGTTGGGTTTTTCTTAAGTTCAGAAATACTTGCTGAACAATCAGCCAAAACTTGTCTCATAAGAACACCAATTAAGCATTTAAATCAGTGCTAATTTTAGCTCTCTTTTTAAGTCATAGCTAGAGGTTTATGTAAGTAGCATAACGCCGCATTAAGGGGTGAACAACGCCACCACCCAACCTAAGCTATTGTGCCGTAAACACTTAAGCCAATTCAAACCAAAACTGCCAAGCGTTGTGAATCCCTCTTAAATGCTTTGTTATGTGCGTACTAAAGTTGTGCGTACAATCTCAGCATGTCTTTGTGTTGAATACCATTTTCATAGATTGGCTCTGGATAATTCAGCAAAAAGTGATCTTTGACGATTGAGTCAACCCGAAAGCCAAGACGCTGATAATAAGTCAGTTGATAGCCAAAGGTGCCTGTACCCAGTTCAACACGAGAGATTCCCTTATTTGATAGCTGAGACAGAACTGACTTAAGCAATTCAGAACCAACACCTTGACCTTGTAACTTTGGATATACAGAGACATTGAATATCTCAGCCAGCCTATTGGTTTGTGGCTTCACTATGCAAGCAGCTAAAACACGCCCATTATCTAGTGCAGCAAAGCACCATGAATCGGATAAATATGAAGAAATACTCGCTTCAGAAGGATCAGCTTCAAGCAGCAAATCTAGCGGAATCTGGCTACTTTTGACTTCGATATATTGCATTTTTCCTCCAAGCACATAAAGCCGCGTTAAGGGGCAGCAACGCGTTACCACTAAACTTCAAATTACCACCGTAAACACAAATACCAAAACTTGAGACAAAATCGCCACGCGTTGACTGTCCCTCTTGAACGCCTTGTTAGCCGTTTAGACGCCAACGATTGAAAAATGATGACTTGCAATATTAAAGCCTTCGCGCAAGTAGAACTTATGTGCAGGGAAACGCTGGACACCAGAATCTAGATGGATTTGCTCACAACCTATTTCTAACGCATATGATTTAAACCAATTGATGAGAAAACTACCTACACCTCGTGAGCGAAATTGAGAGTTCGTCACCAAGTCTTCGATGTAGATATGCTTACCCCACGATAGCTTTTCACCAACACTGAAACCAGCAACAGCAAGTACACCTTCTGATGATTTAACGTAAACGACTTTATAGCCATTTAATTGCTGCTTCTCAACTTGGGTAGTCAAAGAGTCTAAATCGTAGTTTGGGCGAAGTTGCAATAACACTTCCATTGCTAAAGCATAATCAGAGTTTTTCTCTAAAAATTGGACTTCCATGTTTTCTCCATTTTGACGGCTAACGCCGCGTTAAGTGGTGAACAACGCTAACCACCAAACTTAAACTATTGTACCTTAAACACTAAATTCAACTTAAACCAAAACCGCAAAGCGTTGTGAGTCCGCCTTAAACGCTTTGTTAGGCGATGTTTCCCACCAATGTTTAAGTGGTTTCGAAAGCAGATTACCTGAAACCCTATTACCAACCAAATACACACAGACTTTTTGTGATTCAAAAACCACAAATATCACTATGTTTCAGCCAAGATTCAAACGAGCACGAAATGCAGACCTCTAGCAACAAAGAAGGTTTTGAACCCGAGAAACCCAAAGCTGCAAACTAACAGCAAATTCGAAAGCTTCAGTTGACTTGCCCTTGCCACGCTTTGAGCCAGTTAAACTCGCCACTAACCGTCTCCAAAAACCAATGAGGCAACCCACGAACATTGGCATGTTTTACGGCTGGAGAGGTTCAAGAATTCGAGCCGACAATGTTGAATTGCCGACTTAGTAAAACGAATACTTAAAGAAAACTAAGAAGATGAGAACAAGAAACTTTCCTGCCCGTCGCCTAACGCCTTGCTAAGGTGTGAGCAACGCAATACCTTAGCCTCCGCATAATACCTTAAACACATAAGCCGACGCATAGTAAAAATGCCTCGCGTTGCGAATCACTCTTAAGCAACTTGTTATACCGCTTTGTTGAGGCTAAAATGACCAACATAAAGACCACTTAAGAGACCGATTATATGACCGCTAGAATTTTAGCCGATGTTGCTGCAAGCATTACCGAGTTGAAAGCTAACCCTATGAAAGTTGCAACTAGTGCTTATGGCGAACCTGTTGCTGTATTAAACCGAAATGAGCCCGCATTTTATTGTGTACCTGCCGAGGCGTACGAAATGATGATGGACAAACTCGAAGATCTTGAACTACTAGCTATCGCTAAGGAGCGTGAATCTGAAGAGAGCATTTCGGTAAATATTGATGACCTATAAACTCGACTTTAAAAAGAGCGCACTCAAAGAGTGGAAAAAGCTTGGCTCTACTCTGCAACAACAATTTAAGAAAAAGCTGATAGAACGCTTAGATAACCCACATGTTCCGGCTTCAAAGCTTTCTGGAGCTGACAACATGTATAAAATTAAGTTGCGTCAATCTGGCTACCGTCTCGTCTACAAAGTTGAAGACGATGTCATCATTGTAACCGTCTTAGCAGTCGGAAAACGCGAACGTAGCGATGTTTACCGTAAAGCCATGAAAAGGTTAGATGATTGATTGCGGTATAACGCCGCATTAAGGGGCAGCAACGCGCCACCACCAAACTTCAATTTAACACCGTAAACACATGTGCCAAGATTTAAACCAAACCCGCCACGCGTTGACTGTCCCTCTTAAATGCTTTGTTAGTTGCCAGACCCAAGGCTTTGATTTGGAGTTTATTACCGCTTTTCCAACACTAGCTTTACGTGTTTTGGAACACTCAAATCAGGCGTAGTGTCAAAGCGCCTGTCACTGAAACCACTTGGAACATACAACGCGGTAGAAAACGGGCTAACAACACCAAAAAGCTCTTTTGGACAGATAATTTAACCGAACTGACTTTCAACACCCAAATAAGCTTACGAAACAGAAAACCCAATCACACAAGAAACCAATTTTCGATTTTCACAAATCCAAATAGTTAGAAATTGAAATACAAAAACCTAGCCAAACACACGAAAATTAGCCCTAAACATTCTGCTTTAGGTACGTTTTTCCTCGTTGGCAACTAACGCCGCGTTAAATAGTGAGCAACGCTGCCACAAAGCTAAACCATTGTGCCGTAAACACGAAAGCTGATTAAAACCCAAAATGCCACGCGTTGCGAATCTGCCTTAAACGCTTTGTTAGCTGCACAATGCGCACTGAATTTTTTGTTTATTTTCAGTGATATATTCTATGTCATCTAGATAGGCTTGAAGATGACCTTGCTCTATATTTTCAGTAAAGGATTCATTGCCATTTTCAGCTTCACTACGCATGAAGGATACTAAAGCCTGTAATCGCTGAACCATAGCATCAGCTAATTGCTCTCTTTCTAAATAAGTTGCACCGTAACTATCACAGAACAACTTGGCTCTAGCCACCTGCTCTGAAGTTGTGCCTAGCTTATCATTGCTGTCAGTTTTGAAAGGAGACCAACAATAAACCGAATATGCTAAATCCCATATTCTTGGTGCTGGGTGCGCCGTGTCGAAGTCAAACACACCAACAACTGTATTTTCTAATAGAGCAACATTGTATGGGGTAAAGTCACCATGACAGATAACCTCGAATGGTTCTCTCGGCTCTAACATCCATCGGTGTGCATTAACATCAATTTGCTCCAAGAGTGAAACTGTTGAGTCATGTATTTTACGTAATAATTTACCCGCAGACATGAGTGCATCATTTGTTGCGATTGCGCCAACTAACGGATAATTGTAGGTATTACCTGCGACAAAACTTAAGATCTCTTGGTTTTGCTTAACACCTAGAAACTTTGGGATTTCATCTACCTTTGCTCGCTCAAGATGCTTCAAAATAAGATGAATTGTAGAACTCCATGACTGAAGAGGTCGATAGACGACTTCACCATCTCGATATATTGCAGACTCTCTTCCGCCTGATAATTCTTCCACGATACCTCCCTGTTCAACTAACGCCCAATTAAGGCGTGAGCAACGCCACCACTTAACTTAACCGATTGCACCGTAAACACTAAAGTTGATTTGAACTAAAAATGCCATGCGTTGCGAATCGCTCTTGAATTGTTTGTTATGAGGCAACTTGAAGCGACAAAGAAAGGAAGTTTTCATCGCTTTCAGTCACCTGATAGCCAAGGGATTTGTAAAACCTTACCGCAGGCTCGTTTCTAGTAAAACTTGATAAGGTTACGTAGCTACGCCCTTGCTCACGCGCCATTTCGTGAATCATGCTCATGACCCTTTCACCCAGTTTCTGATTTTGAAATTCAGGAAACACAATGAGTAAATGTACATGAAGTGCATTGTCGTAAGGCTTGAAGCATAGCATGCCAACTTGCGTGTTATTGAGGTAAACCCAGTGAAACCAAAGCGGCTCATAATCATTTTCCTGATTACCACCGACTTTCAGCTAGTCTAAGCAACCTGTCTGGCATCGGAGGAGCCTCAACAGCCGCTCTGAGCAAAGCACTCACCATTTTCTCTAAGCGGTATCGATGATTAAACCTAAAACAAAATTCGGCCAAGTACCTGGGTAAATGCTTCTTCCTCAGCGCATGATAAGTCCCGTGTAGCGAGTTCTTCACGTTACTGAGCATGGTATCTACCCAATGAAAGTACTTGTCTTGCAACTCCTCTAAATCTTCGGCGGTACTTTTCGTTTCAACCTCATGATAAATATCGGCTTTCACAAGCCCGTCAAAACAGGACAAACCGTCTGATATCGCTAGGGTTTTAGGCGCAACATGCTTACGGGCCCACTTCGTGATTTCCGCTTTCTCTAAGCGCTTCACCACACTCATTCGCATATAAACGGGATGGTAATCTTCATTTAAGGCGACCGCGGCGACCAACGGTGTTTTCTTTGGTGAGCCTCTTCCTCGCTTCTGTCCCTTTGTTCTGCCGCCCCAATACGCATCATCGAGCTGAATAATATAGTCAAGCGGCTGTTTATCATCATTTTCCTTCATGGCTTGCATCAGTTTGTGCTTAAGCCTCCAAGACGCGTTATAAGAAATCCCAAGGTGCCGCGAGAGTTCGAGCGCCGACACGCCGTTTTTGGCTTGAGTGAGTAAGTAAATGGCGAGAAACCAGACCGTTAAAGGAAGCTTTGTATTCGACAGCAGGGTTCCGGAAGTGATAGACGTCTGCTGATGGCAGGAGTGACATTGATAGAGTGCGCGGGATTGGAGTTGGCAATGGTGCGTAGAGTGGCAGTTAGGACAAATATATCCATTTGGCCACCGTATGTTAAACAGCCGCTGATAACATTGTTCTTCCGTACCATACAGGCGCATAAATTCATGTACTGAGAGACCTTTTTGAAATTGAATGAGATTCTTTGCCATGCTCAATCCTCCATCCAGATACTCTAATTATAGACGCTCCACGTAACTGAAAGTTAGTGGTAATCAGGATTAATTTAGACACCTTAATGAAAACCACTCATAAATTTAAAGAAAAACAACGATTAAATATTTAACTGGAGGCATGTTACATAACGCCGCGTTAAGTGGTGAACAACGCGACCACCCCACCTAAACCATTGTACCGTAAACACTTAAGCTGAATTAGACCGAAAATGCCAAGCGTTGTGAATCCGTCTTAAACGCTTTGTTATAAGCGTGGCTTGAGCATATGCACGAACTGTTCATCTTGCTTTGTTACCTCAAAGCCAAACCTTTTATATAGTTGCCCTACTCGATTACCTTGCAAATAACAGAGCTGAATTGACAGTGATTTTTCGTTAGCAAGTTGAATTACAGTTTTCAAAACTTGGCTACCAATACCTTTACCTTGGCAGGCTGGCAATAAGAAAAAGCGACCAAAATATAAGTGCTCGGGATGGACCTGAACTAGGTAACTACCAACAGGTGCCCCTTCAATTTCTATTATGGTTGGCTTCGCTTCATTCCACTCATTGCGATGAATTTCTTTTTGTACGTTTTCATCCCAACCAAAAACGGCTTTTACTGGTTCGTATTCGGCAACCTTCTTTAGCTCAAATAGGAACTCGTAGTCTTCATCTATGGCTTCACGAACTTCAAACACTTTTATCTCCAAATTCAACAGTATCTTGAAAGCTTATAACGCCGCGTTAAGTGGTGAGCAACGCTACCACTGCACTTAAAGCATTGTACCGTAAACACTAAATTTGAAGTAGAAGCAAAAATGCCGAGCGTTGGGAATCCGTCTTAAACGCTTTGTTATGGCGAAGCTCACGTTTAGCGATTTAGTTCCGTCCAACTTGAGAATAAGCCAAGATCTGTATATTGATGCTCAAAAGCACGCTTGTAACGCACACCAACATACTTTGCCTTACCTACCAAATTTAAACCCACCAAAAACTGTTTAGCAGATGACTTCCTTTCGAATACCGGAATGCCTAAAGCTTCAAACTCCTTTAGGGTATCCGAGTCAACCAATATATTACCATCATGATCATAATGTACATGTTCAAGACGAACAGTCTTAAACTCGACACTTTCTAATGAAAGACTTGGTTCAAATGCATAGAGCGCCTGATTTTTAGTTGCTGTATTTGCTAATACAAATGCCATTTTTATCTCCTAAGCCATAACGCCGCGTTAAGGGGCAGCAACGCGCAACCACCAAGCTTAGATTTACCGCCGAAAACACAGACGCAAAAGTTTGAGCCAAACTCGCCAAGCGTTGACTGTCCCTCTTAAACGCCTTGTTAGAACGACCGGTTTATATAGATTATTTACTTTGAGTGCAGCTCAAACTACTGGTAAAACAGACACCACCTTTTGCATTACATTTCTCTAACGCTTTTCCTTTAGCCTCTGCTTCTGTTAACCCAGTTCCATAAACTCCACCGGCTTTAATATCATCTAGGTAGCAGCCCCAACTATTTCGTTGATTGCCAGGTAAAGCGTTATCGTCTATCGAATGGGATAGCTTAACAATCATAAGCTCTAACTTTTGTATTTCTTTCCTAAGCATTCGCACTTCATTCTTAAGTGCAGATAGCTCTTCTTTGTTGCTGATTTCTTTTGCGTAAACATTGCCCACTGACAATAATGTAATGATTACTAAAACAAGATTTTTCATAATTATTCCCTATAGTAGAAAACGCGAAGTGTTCTAACGCCCTGTTAAGGGGTGAGCAACGCTAACCACCTTACTCAAGCATTTACACCGTAAACACTTTTACCAAATTTAGCATCAAACCGCCAAGCGTTGGGAATCCCTCTTGAACAGTTTGTTAGTTGCCAGACCCAAGGCTTTGAATTGAGGTTTATTACCGCTTTGCCAACACTGTTTTTGCGTATTTTGGAAAACTCAAATCAGGCGCAGTTTCAAAGCGCCTGTCACTGAAACCACTTGGAATTTACAACGCCGTAGAAAACGGACTTTGAACACCAAACAAACCTTTTTGAACGACAATGCAGTAGAGCAGACTTTCAACAAGCTAATCAGCGTCTGAAACAGAAAACTCAAACCGTACAAGGAACCAAAGCACGATTTTCACAAATCCAGATAACTAGAAATTGAAATACGAAAACCTAGCCAAAAACACACGGACATTAGCCCTAAACTTTCTGCTTTGACTACATTTTTCCTCGTTGACAACTAACGCCGCGTTAAGGGGCAGCAACGCGCTACCACCAAACTTCAATTTACCACCGTAAACACCGATGCCAAGACTTGAGCCAAACTCGCCACGCGTTGACTGTCCCTCTTGAACGCCTTGTTAGCATTAAATTTTCGGATACTTATTGCAAACAAGCCTTACTAGAGTCACTTACCTCACTGTAGTACTCTACAACATTCAGGAAGTCGATAGCTTGCTCTTCTGTTTCAATGGAAGACCAACCTTCATCAAAAGCTTTTTTAAAGTCTTTACCTACGGAAGGAGACAACCAACCCTCATAACAAGCTTTCCTTTCACCTGCATATTTCGCCCAATCAAAAATAAAATTAGGTAAATCATGAGTTGGGAACTCTTTAGTAGAAGCAAAAGAATTGAACGAAGAGGATAGGAGTAAGAAGAATATGAACTTTTTCATTAGAGCACCTTGATTATTAAACAAACCTCATATTCTACCAGACCCTTAACAAAACATCGTACGAAAGATTTAAACATATTCATACAGAGACAATTACTATATTTCGCCTTAATGCTAACGCCGCGTTAAGGGGCAGCAACGCGATACCAACAAACTTCAATTTACCACCGTAAACACAATTACCAAGATTTGAGCCAAATTCGCCACGCGTTGACTGTCCCTCTTGAACGCCTTGTTATACAAACAGTTACAGCTTGTCAGATAGCTTTTTAAGGTGAGCTTTAGCCAATTCATTATTGTCACGGCTTAACCATTTTATACAGTCGAACAGCTCCCATATTAAACCTTTGTCGCCATTCGTATAAGCTGGAAAGTCCTCGTGCTTTGGAGCCGGCTCATCGGTTAGACGCGACACTACGATACCAGATTTATCGAATAGAACTTTAAACGGTTTAGATATATTGAAAGGCTCATTTACGTCTAAACAGTGAATCTCCGCGCTGGTCAAATCGTTGAAAATATACTTTTTAAAGAACGCATTTTCATTATGAAAACCTTCAAGGCAGTAGAAGATTTCTTTACTAGCTTCGAAATTGGAGAAGCACGAGTCCGCGATTTTGTGGAACCCATTTTGGGTAAAAATGAGAATGTCAGCATCAGATATTCGATCGCCTTTGCCAGCAGCAAGTGAACCCAACAGAACCGCTGCTAATACATTGTCCTCAGAGGAAAATGATATACAGGCGGACTTAACTAACTCATTTTGAAGTGGTAAATGTTCAATATTTAATTCTTCCTGACTCACAACTTTCTCCGTTTGTATAACGCCGCGTTAAGGGGCAGCAGCGCGCTACCGCAAAACTCCAATTTACCGCCGTAAACACTGATGCCAATATTTGAGCCAAAGTCGCCACGCGTTGACTGTCCCTCTTGAACGCTTTGTTATGCTCGTGCTCAAAGAAATTGAAGAACCAAACAAGTGATAAAAGCAGGTAAACCTGCAATGAAGAACACTAAACCCATTTGATAGTTCATTCGGTAGTGTTCTTGTTGCTCTTTATCAAAATCATGTCCTTCTACCATTTTGTACACTTTATCTGTACGAGGGTCATCAAGACGTGTTGTTTTGCTATGAACTCCACCTTCCCACATAAGCTTCGCCAAAAACCAAATGACGATAACTACAAAGAAAAGAAAATCGACGAGTTTTGTCGTAGCAAAGAAAGAAACAAATTGTGATAGGACTACTACGATCAACGCCGCAGTAAGGTTAATTAGAACTACTTTCTTCAGTAGATCGAGCAAAATTTCCTCCTAGAGCATAACGCCGCGTTAAGGGGCAGCAACGCGCTAACACCAAACTTTAATTTACCACCGTAAACACCAATGCCAAGATTTAAACCAAAGTCGCCAAGCGTTGACTGTCCCTCTTGAACGCTTTGTTAGTTTATATATTTAGTTCTTCTGGCCATAAAAAATAAGCACCAAAACGTTTGCTGTACTTAAATTCACCACCTTGGGCTTTACCTGCTTCTGTTAGCTTATGCTTACCATCTGACACTTCAAGGTACCCAGAATCCGCTAGCTTACTTAGTAAGTCGTTTGTTTTTAAGCCTAATTTTTTTGCCAACTTAGAGGATGTTAACTTTTCCTGATTCGTATCATTTGCACCAGTGCCTACGTTTAAATCAGAGGCCTCACCTTGCGATATTTTTTCCAAAGAAATACGAATTTCATCGCTAATCCTAATAATTCTTTGAGCTTCATCATACGCATCTTTGTAAAGTTCAGGATCATCAACACGTGAAAAGGTCACACTCATCTCATTGTTATTGATTTGACTAAATTCGTACAAATTCAAACTTGTGATTATGCAAGATTCTTCATTTAGGTAGCACTTTGCGTGCAAGTTTTTGCAGAAACTAGTTCGAATATAAGTGAGTTCCTTTAGCCAGTTAATTTCTTCTGGTTGTAGTTCACTTTTCCCATAGACGATTCTTACATCGATTTTTAACCTATTTTTGTCTTCTAATAACTCTTTTATACGATCATTTAGTTTTAAGAATGGGCTGATTAATACTAAACGCTCAGAAGCACTCTTTATAAGCTCCTCTAAGTAATAGTTTGTCGCACTTGTATTCAAAAACTTCGCCATTTAAAACTCCTTGTTATTGGCCACCGAAATATATAAAAACTAACGCCGCATTAAGGTGCGAACAACGCTAAACACCTAACCTTAACCATTGCACCTTAAACACTAAAGCCAAGTTTAAACTGAGATCGCCAAGCGTTGTGAGTCACTCTTAAATGCTTTGTTAGGCGCTTCACGCAAATAGTTTAAATTAGATTTAGAAAACCACCTTCTGGGAAAAAGAAATACACGTAACCCGCTGAATTTGATTAACCCCCAAATGCTAAAGCGGCTAAGCCTCTGAAACCCACTGCAACCAAAACATCAAAGAAATTGGCTTTTCAGCACATAAAAATGGGATTTGGAAAGACAACCTCTCAGAGCGACGTTTCAGCCGATAAACGCATTTCGAAGACAAATGAAATTGAAGCGATTTGAGCCCTAAAAACTAACAACAAACCGACCAGAAACCGAATGAGGCAGCCCGCGAAACTTGGCATGTTTTACCGGTTAAGTGATTCAAGAACTTGGGTAGATAAGGCCAAATTGCCGAAATACTGTAACAAATAGCTAAAGAGAAATTAGAGATTTGAACCAAGAATTTCTTACTGCGCCTAACGCCGCATTAAGGTGTGAGCAACGCTACCACGAAAACCTAACCATACCACCGTAAACACAAAACCAAACAATGGAATAAAAAATGCTAAGCGTTGGGAATCACTCTTAAATGCTTTGTTAGGGCTTCACTCACGTAACACAGTAAAACTATCGACTTTAATGAGTTTACCCTATTCCCGTAATCTGTTGACTCACCATGAATTACAGTATGTCTGTTTAATTTGTTAACTTCTGAACTCTCACGTTCTTTCATGTTGAATGCTATAGGTAAGCTCATCATAAATGGACTAAACAGTAACTTTTGGTAGTCGCATAGATCGGCTTCAATTATGTTTTTGCCAAACTGAGATAACTCGCTACCACGGGGGCGCATGAATAAATGCCCCTGAAACTCGCTTGAAACACAGATACCGTCTACTTGAGCAAATGCTGTAGGGACTGTTAATGAATAAAGTTTAGCTTTATGCCCTGCGAAAATATCTCTTATGACGGAACTCCGGTCTGGTTGTCCAGTAATTAGAGTCTGCTCCATGCTTTCGAGGTTTGATTCATAATAGTCACACAAAATGCTATCGACTTGCTCAGGATATTCTGAAATTTTCTTAAGCACTTGCTTTTGAATTCGTAGAGGCAAAGACAAACCTACAAACCAACCATTATTAGCTAACGCGATGATAGCCTCTTTAAGTTGATCTTGCTGATTCTCAATATCATTTAATAAATCACAAAGGCCCGGAGGAAACAGCTTATCTATCAGCTCAAGCTGCCGGCTTAAAGCAGGAGGAATTATGTTAATAACTGGATTAGTTACCTTTTCAATCCACTCTAGTTGCTTCCAAAAATGAGGTGGGAAGTTACCTAAATTGTCCATATTTACTCCTGAGCCCTAACGCCGCGTTAAGGGGTGAACAACGCCACCACCTTACCTAAACCATTGTGCCATAATCACAAAAGCTAAACTTTGAGCCAAAACTGCCAAGCGTTGAGAATCCCTCTTGAACGCTTTGTTATGTGCGTGCTAAACGGTAGCGCCTTACAGTGCCCTCGTTTTCACTTGTGTAGTTACCAAGATACTCACCGCCGCAGTTTTCGATAACCTTTTGGGATGCAGGATTGTCAATTGAACAAGTAACAATAACTGAGTCAGTGACAACATGGTCTCGCACCCAAGCGAGGAGAAATGAGGCTACACCTTTACCACGAGCTGGCGGTCTAGTTTCGTAGCCAACATGCCCAATGACATTTTCTACGTTGGCATTAGTACCTTTACGAATTCGAATAGCACCTAAGATTTCAGAGCCAGATACGCAATAATAAGTTGTGCTGGGTAAATAACCGTTTGGTAATTCAGAAGTTGCCTTAGAACGTTCAGCCAAACCTGATAAATAAGCTTCAGGATCTTGATCAACGCCGAAATACTTAAGGGATACCCGACTCCAAACATTCTTTCGCGTAACTCGCTAATATTGGAGCTAAATCTGGACTCGCTTCTACTACTTCCATGTCAATTTTCCTCAAAAGCACATAACGCCGCGTTAAGGGGCAGCAACGCACTGCCACTAAACTTCAATTTGCCGCCGTAAACACCTATTCCAAGATTTGAGCCAAACTCGCCACGCGTTGACTGTCCCTCTTGAACGCCTTGTTAGCTTATTTAATGCAAGCCATTGTATATCAAAAAACTGACCTACTACACTATGAAGTAGGAGCTTAAGACAGACAACTGAGCCGAATTTACAGGTTTGAGCTTTGAATTACCTTGAACTAAACCAAAACCGCCGAGCGTGGAGACTCACGGAACTTCACACACAAAAGCTGACATTTGAATTGCTTGATTTCACACGACGACTTTGTCACTTACACCTAGCGAGGCGATGCTTGAATTTGCACCGCCTTAATATCAAACCGATAACCGATATAGCTTAGATAGGAGCAAGACGAGTACTAGACAAAACATTGCCAGAGCACGATATTTCGGTTTAGTTCGGAGCTAGACACTTGCTATAAGATTCTGATTTTTAGAGAGTAAGCTAACGCCGCGTTAAGGGGCAGCAACGCGCTACCACCAAACTTCAATTTACCGCCGTAAACACAGATGCCAAGATTTAAACCAAACTCGCCACGCGTTGACTGTCCCTCTTGAACGCTTTGTTATGTTGCTGTTCTAAAGTACAATCGCCGGCCTTACAACATGAGCGACCAACGATGCTATTTAACAACGATATCGACGAAATGATTAGCTATTTAGAACGTTTCTGTAAAGAACCGCATATAAAAGCACTAGATAACGTTTCAGACGAGCAAATTAACTTACTTCTCGATTTTTTAACGCTCGCCCACAAATTAAAGTGTGATATCTACGCTACTAGCAACCTGAACAGTTCTCACTTTGTCGGGGTTGGTGTCTTCGCTTTAACCCAAGACAGAGCTCCCCAGGGCAACTTATTTCTTAAAGTTGAATTCGACCGTATTTACCTTTCATTTGAATTAGATAGCTGCAATGAAGAGAACCTTTTAACGCCCGTCCGAGTGATTGATGCACTCGTCTATCTCGCTGAAAAAGATGGCCACACTCTATTGCCTGAAAACTATAAGTAGTGGAAGCAACATAACGCCCTGTTAAGGTGTGAGCAACGCAATACCGAAGCCGCCGCATACCACCTTAAACACTAAAACCAACGCATAGTAAAAATGCCACGCGTTGCGAATCACTCTTAAACAGTTTGTTAGTCGCGAGGCACTGAGCGACAATTTTAAGCCGAACTAAACTTTACGAACAACTAACTTTATGTGCTTTGATGCACTTAAGTCAGGCGTAGTTTCACCGCGGCTACTCAATGCAACCACTTGGAACAACCAACGCCGTAGAAAACGGACTGACAACACCCAAAAGCGCTTTTGGAAGAACTAATCTGGCAGTGCGGACTTTCAACAAAGTCACTGAAACCACGTGGAACTTACAACACCAGAGAAAACGTCTTTTCAGCGAGTAGATCTGCTTTTGAGCCAGCAAGTTCACCGAGCAGAGTTGCAGCCAAAAACAAACTATCTATTGCCCTGCTCTGTCAGCACCAAAGAACAAAACAACCGCTAGGATAGTGACAAAACTTTGGACTTGAAACAGTTGAAACTGAGTTTTGAACATCGCCGACGCACCTGCGTATCAAACGATCATCAGCCAAATTTTAAGCTTAGAAACGTGATTTTGACTGCTAGCTTTTTCTGGCGACTAACGCCGCATTAAGGTGTGAGCAACGCTATCACGTAACTTAACCATACCACCGTAAACACAAAACCCAACGATGGAATGAAAAATGCCAAGCGTTGGGAATCACTCTTAAATGCTTTGTTAGCCCTATTTTGACGCCAAGAACGCAATACCAGCAGCTAAACAAGCAGCTACAGCCACATTTTTGACCGGGCTTTGCTCTGTCGGGGTGAGCATAGAGGCTAACGCAGCTGCACCTCCAGCTGCTTTTATCACAGTATTATCAGACGTGAGCAACGCACCTACGCCAATAGCAGAAATTAAGTATTTCTGAACTTGCGTACTCTCTTTTACTAGACCACATGCAGTTCGAACAAAATGCTCACAATTTTCAGAAAACAGGCTGTAAGGAATACCTAAGTATTTTCGTGCTGTTTGCACCGCTAAAGCTGGGTTTTCTGCCTTAATTGAGCTTTTCTGTATGGTTCTGTTATCAGCAAAAGCGTGCAAGTCTATCTCTTCGACGCGAAGATATTTTTTGGAATTATGGATAACAGTATTGTTGCCAACATAAATTCCGTAATGTTTAAAACCTGTATATTGGATTTTCAATACTTGTCCTAGCTCGTACATTTCTGATTCCTTTCATTCATGATTGTTTGTATGAATATGAGGACATATCACTAGATATTCAAGGTTAGATTTGACGCTTTAGGGCTAACGCCGCGTTAAAGGGTGAACAACGCCACCACCTAAACTAAAACATTGTGCCGTAAACACTAAAGCCAACTCAAACCAAAACCGCCAAGCGTTGTGAATCCCTCTTAAATGCTTTGTTAGCTGAATTGTGCCATGGCAAAGTTACGCAGCTTTTAGCCACTAACTGCAATGGATTGTTCCATAAAGCTGCACCCCAAAGCATACTTCACAAGTTCTGCCTATTAGTTTTCAACCAGAACATAATCAATTTTGTACTTTGGCCTAAAACGATCTAAAGGTATTAGAATCACCCCAAAATAGATCATTGATAGCACAATTTCAAAAACTGACGGAAAAAGCTCGACCAGAAACACCCTTGCAAAGGGGTATGAAATACTAGATAAAAAAATTGCCAAGTACCAGATAATAACCGACTTCTTGTTCAATAACGTTCTTGTGTGTATATAACTCGCACCGCAGTTTAAGCATTTGATATTAAAATGCTTTAGAAACCTACCTTCCTTGATGTGTGCATTACATTTCACGCAAATCATAATGCTCTATCCTCGTTTTCAGCTAACGCCGCGTTAAGGGGCAGCAACGCGCTACCGCCAAACTTCAATTTACCACCGTAAACACAAATACTAAGACTTACGCCAAACTCGCCACGCGTTGACTGTCCCTCTTGAACGCCTTGTTAGCTTAATTCATGCAAGCCATTGTATACCAAAAAACTGATCCTACTACGCCACGAAGTATGAACTTGAGACATACAACTGAGCCGAATTTGCAGGTTTGAACTTTGAATTAGCTTGAACTAAGCCAAAGCCGACGAGCGTGGAGACTCACGGAACTTCACACACAAAAGCTGACATTTGAATTGCTGTTTTCACGTACAAAACCTTGCACATGGCTCTAACCAAGGCGTGATTGAAATGAAGCACCAACTTTTTAAGCTTAGACACTAGAAGCCAAGAGCCAAGAGCCAAGAGCCAAGAGCCAAGAGCCAAGAGCCAAGAAAAGCTTGTTCATTGATATATCTAGAACAAGAGAATGTGTAGTCAAAGCACTAACTTTCGATGATGTTCCCAGCCTCACACTAGCTATAAGACCCTAATTTTACAGTTGTAAGCTAACGCCGCATTAAGGTGTGAGCGACGCTTGGCTATACTTGAGCGAAGCGAAACTGCCAAGCGTTGCGAATCACTCTTAAATGCTTTGTTATAACGCTACCCACCAATTGCCCATGAGTTTATTGAGTCTTGCACTGCTTTTCCTGCCCCATCTGCACTAGGGTAAATCGTAGCACCATTAATACCAGCTTTTAAGCATAGGCGGTACAAGTTCAGTGCCTCATCAACGGAAAGTGTTAGCTTTAATAGCGGTGAATTCGGTAATGTTGAAAATTCATATTCGAGACCCGTAATTTCAAATTCTTCGTTTCGATAACCGGAATGAGGGTGGACAGTAAATAAGCCGGATTGAGCTGACACATGATGAGAAGTACTACCTGGCACCTGAACAATATTTACGTTCTTGTATAAGTTAACTAACTCAGTGTTAAATACCCATATTGCAAGCTTAGTATTGGACTTCCAGTTTTTATAATTAGCCATAGCGCTAGAAACCGCAAAATATGCAGCCACATATGGCTGTTTAGTCCAATCCAGTAACCTTGTTGGAACACCATGGTGCTGCGCGAGAGCCATTAATTCAATGAGCTCTGGATTCGGCCATAACTCAGGTCTAATGTAGTATTTATCCTGAACTTGAGAGCTCAATGTCTCTTTACGGAACTTCATAGAGTCATTTGGGATACGAATACCAACATTATCACAGTAGCTTGCAAACTCTTCGAGTAAACGAACCTCTGTGAACACAAGCTCGTCTGCTTTTCTTGGCTGCCCCATAAACTCCAAAAGCGGGTTCGACTCTTTGTTTCTTAACAGCGATGGAATTAAGCTCCAAGCTGAATCAGCTTGACCACGATATATAATATTATAAGGTTCTTTGAAGAAAGACTTAGTTGGGCTCAAAGCGTCCCATAACTCGTTTGCTGTCTCGTAGTTAAGTTCTTCAAATGCTGGATATTTCATAATTCTTCCTGCGTTATAACGCCGCGTTAAGGGGCAGCAACGCGCTACCACCAAACTTCAATTTACCACCGTAAACACCGATGCCAAAACTTGAGCCAAACTCGCCACGCGTTGACTGTCCCTCTTGAACGCTTTGTTATGTTGCTGTTCTAAAGTACAA
Organism: Vibrio japonicus; assembly: GCF_024582835.1. NCBI lineage: Bacteria > Pseudomonadati > Pseudomonadota > Gammaproteobacteria > Vibrionales > Vibrionaceae > Vibrio > Vibrio japonicus. The sequence goes on along the minus strand of NZ_CP102097.1, from coordinate 1,058,354 downwards.
TCGCCGGCCTTACAACACGAGCGACCAACGATGCTATTTAACAACGATATCGACGAAATGATTAGCTATTTAGAACGTTTCTGTAAAGAACCGCATATAAAAGCACTAGATAACGTTTCAGACGAGCAAGTTAACCTACTTCTCGATTTTTTAACGCTTGCCCACAAGTTAAAGTGCGATATCTACGCTACTAACAACCTGAACAGTTCTCACTTTATCGGGGTCGGCGTCTTCGCTTTAACCCAAGACAGAGCTCCTCAGGGCAACTTATTTCTTAAAGTTAAATTCGACCGTATTTACCTTTCATTTGAATTAGATAGCTGTAATGAAGAGAACCTTTTAACGCCAGTCCGAGTGATTGATGCACTCGTCTATCTAGCTGAAAAAGATGGTCACGCTCTATTACCTGAAAACTATAAGTAATGGAAGCGACATAACGCCGCATTAAGGGGCAGCAACGCGCCGCCACCAAACTTAAATTTACCACCGTAAACACAAATACCAAGATTTAGACCAAACTCGCCACGCGTTGACTGTCCCTCTTGAATGCTTTGTTATATGTACTTTACATCTCTGCATCATGGATTGGCTGACCTACAGCCAAAGTCAATTTAGAACATAAAACGGTAACCCAGCCTAACCAAAGTTGATTGCCAACATTGCCAGTTACAACAAGACCACTAGGCTCACTAGAAACAACAATATAGTTCTCGTCTCCGTATTGCCCATACCAGGCAGGATATTGGGAATCCGATAACCATCCATCCAATCCAGAATAAATTTCCATTATTCTCTCGGCATTCTGATGGATTAATTCGAAAGTAAGATTTAAAGTAATTGATTTTTCCATATTTCTACTCGGTATCAAATTCCCTGAGGTACATATAACGCCGCGTTAAGTAGTGAGCAACGCTACCACTGAACCTAACCTATTGTGCTATAAACACTTGAGCTGATTAAAACCAAAAATGCCGCGCGTTGCGAATCTGCCTTAAACGCTTTGTTAGGTACAATTTTTCAAGGTAAGTGATCAATAACTTGGTTTGTTTACCGTTACCTGCCACACTTAGCTCGCATTTTATATTAGGCAACCACTATGAAACTTTTAGTTCGCAATTTAGAGCGTACAACATCGGAACATGAAATTCGTGTTCTATTTTCCACTTTCGGCACCGTAACTGAGTGCAATCTCGTTTTAGACCAAGAAACTGGTCAATCAAAAGGCTTCGCGTTTGTTGAAATGCCTGACGAAAACGAAGCAAAAACAGCCATTGAAAAATTACACCTTTCAACGGTAGCTAAGAGCAAAATCAGAGTTAAATTAGCTCAAAACTAATAACAATAAGAGCCAGTAAGCCTTAGATATTGCTGGCTCGATTTCAAACTTTTCGCATTGTACCTAACGCCGCATTAAGGTGTGAGCAACGCTACCACGAAACCCGACCATACCACCGTAAACACTGAACTCAACGATGGAATGAAAAATGCCATGCGTTGGGAATCACTCTTAAATGCTTTGTTATAACGCTGATTCGCACAAACTAACACGAAAATTGTATGAATCTAATGACTTACTTGCGATAACTACTTTTCCATTCGGTAAATAAGCAACTCTTTCATTTTCACCAAGCTTACAGTAACTAAACTCCTCTGTTTCGAGGTGATATGCAAACCATTTAATCTTTTCATCAACAACATCCAAGTACCATGAAGTGTCTTTGTTGAACGCAATGCAAGTTGACAATAAGCATATACAAGCAACTATACGTCCAAAGAGCAAAACTGGAGACTTCCGCCCAAAATTTTTAAGAAAGCTCAGAGTTAAAAGTTTTTTAGGAGCAAAGTCATCTAATTGTGATACTGAACTAAACATTGCTATTGGCACTAGTGGTAATGCCAAAAATAACCCGATAATTGAGAGTGTGATTGGGATAAGCAGTACGGACGCAACGGTAATAGTATAAGCAAAAGGACTGCTAGGAACTTCGAGGATTGAATTTACATTTGTCGATGCTAGCCCTAAATTGAGTGCAGTGCCTGCAATAATGACTACACCCCAAAAGGCTTTTACAAAAAGCAATGAACTAGCCTGCTTAGCTATCCCATTGAGCCATATTATTGCTCCCGACAAAACAAAACCAAGGAAGACCCAATAGCTTGGAAATGGAGCAAAATAGTTAATCAATGGCATAGCTAAAAATGAAATGAAACCAATTAGATAAGCAGCTTCTTCGTTGGTAAGAGAAGAAACTTTCTCCTTATATGCCTTAACAATTTCCACTGTTTCTCCTTAAGCGTTATAACGCCGCGTTAAGGGGCAGCAACGCACTACCACCAAACTTCAATTTACCACCGTAAACCCAAATACCAAGACTTGAGCCAAACTCGCCACGCGTTGACTGTCCCTCTTGAACGCTTTGTTATGAGCGTGGTTTAATCATATGCACGAACTGCTTGTCTTGACATACTACTTGAAAACCAAACCTTGAATACAACTGACCTACCCGATTGCCTTGTAAATAACAAAGCTTGATAGGCAAGGACTTTTCATGCGCTAGTTCAACAACACCTTTTAAAATTTTGCTGCCTAAGCCTTTCCCTTGAAACTGCGGCAGTAAGAAAAAGCGTCCAAAATATAAGTAATCGGAATGTTCTTGAACCAAGTAACTACCGATAGATTCACCATTTATTTCAATAATTTTAGGCTTACCATCTTCCCACTCTTGTCGATGGATATCCCGTTGAACACATTCGTCCCAACCGAAAACCGCATTAATTGGCTCATACTCAGCTGCCTTCTTAAGCTCAAATAGGAATTCATAGTCATCTAATTCAGCTTGACGAGTTACAAACAAAATACTCTCCAGACTCTTTATCGTTGAAAGCTCATAACGCCGCGTTAAGGGGCAGCAGCGCGCTACCACCAAACTTCAATTTACCACCGTAAACACAAATGCCAAGATTTGAACCAAATTCGCCACGCGTTGACTGTCCCTCTTGAACGCCTTGTTAACTTATTACTTTCAATACTTTAGCCTGTTTACTAAGTGATTCTACAACTGAAAAGTGAAACTTTCCTTGGAACCACGCCGAACTTTGAACTGGCTTGAATTTGAACCATTAATGCCATCCTGAGAGTCTCACGGAAATTCACCCACCGATGCTTGGATTGGAATTGCTATTTTCGCCGTTCACCATTGCCAATAGCGCCAACTAAAAACCCAGAACCCAGAACCCAGAACCCAGAACCCAGAACCCAGAACCCAGAACCCAGAACCCAGAATAGCTTTGGCAATTTTTGAGACGTTCACAAGCGACTTAAACAAGTATGTTGAATAATCTAAAGACCAGATTTCAAGCTAACTTTAAGGCTTTGTTTTATATGCAGTAAGTTAACGCCCAATTAAGGTGTGAAGCACGCGACCACAACACTTAATTTAACCAGCGTAATCACTAAACTCAACCCAAACCAAAAATGCCAAGCGTGCTGAATCACTCTTAAATTGTTTGTTATGCCTATTGTTGATTGACGGACTCAGTTTTATTGTTATTAGCATCTTTTGATAACGCCTTGCTCAGTTCCACTACATTTTCCATAACTTTAGGATCAAAATCTGAAGTATTTCGTTTTGTAAATGCACTATCACTACTTATATTCCAGTGTTGGAAGGCTTCCTTTACCTGATCCCAGCTAGCATTCGCACCATATGCTTCTAAGTAAAACTTTCCAAAATTAATGGCATGTCGTCGCTCGGAATTTTTCAATGATTCATGCATGTATGAATTGCTAAAAACAAAAGCATATCGCGCCAATGCAATAAACATTGCGACTACAATAAGTCCTCTGAATGTAATATATAGGAAATATGTCCAACTAAAGCCTTGAATATTATGGAAGTTATCAGATCCATAAAATGTCGATGCAATCATAAACAACACACCGAGAACTATAGATACAGCTCCAATACAAGACCACATTTTTGCTAGCCAATGAAAGCTATTTTCTTTCGATTCAAGTCCTGTCAAGGCAGTGTTCACATAGTCTTGAGATTTACTTTCAATTTTCCTTCTACTTTCCTCTGTATATCTCTCTCTTTCTTGTGCCAACTCAACGTAAGCAGCTTCTAGCTGCTTTTCTTTTTCTGCAATCTCCCTCTGCTTCTGGTCCATGAATGCATTTAGGTCGGCTTTTTGCTCGTTTAACTGAGCCTCTACTTGCTGTCGCCTAGACATGAGCTCTTTCTCACGTTCTTCATAGAACTGCTCTCGCTCACGACTTTCCATCATGAGTTCTTTCTCATGTCTCATTTGCTCTGTCTTTAACCGGTTACGGTTAAGATTAAGTTCTTTCTCTTGCTCGTTTAGTAGTGCTTGTTGTTTAGCAATTTGTTGCTGTAACGAATGCTGTCTTTCGTTCAATTCCTCGTATGCTAAAGAGTACTCACGATTCTTACGTTTTTCTTCTTCTACATATTTGAGCATTTCTTCATTTGCCATACTTTTTCAATATCCTCATAGGCATAACGCCGCATTAAGGCGTGAACAACGCAATACACAACGGCTACCGCATTGCGCCTTAAACACAAAATTCTACGCAAACCAAAAATGCCACGCGTTGTGAATCGCGCTTAAATGCTTTGTTATACGCCCAACGCTGAAGCTACGATTTTAAGCCAAGCTCCACTTTGTAAGCACGAATTTTTATGTGTATTGATGCACTTTTGTGAGACTAAGACATTCAGCGATTTTTGATTGAAGCGCACTTGAAACACACAACACCAAAGAAAACAGAACTTCAGCAAGCACGTAAGCTTTTGGGCAGATTACTTGATAGGGCTGAGTTTCAACAAACACTATCGCGTCGAATTTGAGCGAGAAGGCTTCGGGGACATTACCTGATGATTTAACGAAAACACAAGGAAATACAAAGTGATGAACCACAAGAAAAGGGGACTTTGGCACAAGGAATAATCAGCAAAAACTCACTCTGCGTATAACGCCGCATTAAGGTGTGAGCAACGCTACCACTAAACCTAAACCATTGCACCGTAAACACAAAACCTAACCTTGAACTGAAAATGCCAAGCGTTGGGAATCACTCTTAAATGCTTTGTTAGGCAAATTTGTCTAATTTAGCGCCAATACGAGCAAGCCTTTGTGCAATAGTACTACTTTCCTGCGAATAGTGAGCCTCTCTGTGGCAGTTAGGACAAAGAGCAACACAGTTTTTCACAACATCTTTTCCGCCCTCAGATAGAGGCTTTACATGGTGAACCTCTAGGTATGGGAAACCATCTTTGTTGAGAAAAGGCGCATTTTTCATACACAACTCACAACTACCTTTAGCTCGATTTTTAACCCATGCTACAACCTGAGGATCTCGTAAATAAGCAGTAATTGTAGAGTTTGATTCTTGAGGCTTATCGTTTCCCTTCGGCTTAGATTGAAGCCCAGTTTTCAGCAGCTGATTGACTTTTAAATCTAAATCTTTCTTATCTTGTACTGGTATAAATCGATTTACATGGCATGTCGTGCAGCCCATGCGCACACCCTTAAGATCTATACCTAACGTTTGGAGTTCAAGGTATAGAATATGGGCATTTTCAAAACAGTACTTAGAGTAAGTAATTTGTGAGCGACCTGTTTTTGAAAAAGACTCACAGCTAGAGCGATGCAAGACAATATATTTAGAGCTAAACCCACTTGGGTTTGAGTTCACAATTAACCCTTCAGGGTTATTGGTTACCCACTCTTCTAAGTCGGACTCATCAAATATTCGAAAATTTTCCATTGTACTCTCATTTGCCTAACGCCCAATTAAGGTGTGAGGCACGCAATACGACGCTCCCGCATACCACCTTAATCACTTAAACCAACGCATAGTAAAAATGCCACGCGTGCCGAATCACTCTTAAATTGTTTGTTAGTTGCCCATCTCAAAGCCTAGTGCTAACATTTGTACACACACCAACAAAGGAATAAATCATGGACACTAGAATTCAATTTCGTGTTGATGAAGAAACAAAACGCCTAGCTCAACAAATGGCTGAAAGCCAAGGTCGAACTCTAAGTGATGCTTGCCGTGAACTTACTGAGCAACTCGCTGAGCAACAAAGAAAAACATTATCTCACGATGCATGGCTAACTGAACAAGTAAACCTAGCATTTGAGAAGTTTGACTCAGGAAAATCCGTTTTCCTTGAGCACCAAACTGCTAAGTCTCGAATGGAAGAGCGCAAAGCAAGAATCCGTAATCGAGGTAAGCAATGATTTTATGGGAAGAAGAGTCACTTAATGATCGTGAAAAGATCTTCGAGTTTCTCTATGACTTTAACCCTGATGCGGCAGAAAAAACTGACAACCTCATTGAAGAAAAAGTAGAAAACTTGCTTGAACAACCTTTAATGGGTGTACAACGAGATGGCATCCGCGGACGATTGCTCATTATTCCTGATATTTCGATGATTGTGTCTTACTGGGTCGAGGGCGATATCATCCGAGTTATGCGTGTGCTCCACCAGAAACAAAAATTCCCTACAGATTGATTACTCGCTCTGGGGAACTAACGCCGCATTAAGGTGTGAGCAACGCAACCACAAAACTAAACCACTGCGCCTTAAACACGAAACCCAACGATGGAATGAAAAATGCCAAGCGTTGAGAATCACTCTTAAATGCTTTGTTATATTTTTTTGCTTGCTAATAATAGACAGTAGTTCTTCACCTTATTTACTTTATCACCAACCAAGTAAACAAGGGATTTTGAGTTTGCCCAATCTATGTTTCTTTTTTGTAGTTCCTTTTGGAGCGTACTTTTAGACGTAGCTAGCTTTCTTTTATGCTTATGCTCCCAAGACTGGAACTGAACAGGTAGATCTTCACTCCCTAACCACCAATGGGGAATTGCCGTTTTCCATTTATCTTCAAGCCAGACATCAGACAAAGCAATTATGTATTCGTTCTCAGCGTAAAGCTCATTGCTATTGATAAAAGACCGATCATTACTAATAACCCTTTCAATATCATCCACCACTAGTGACTTTTGAATCGATTTAGAAAGGCGCTTTGCTTCAATGTAAAATATTGACTTGTACTTCGGAGAAAATACCATCCCATCAATATGCTCACTCTTAGAAACCCACGGAAACTCTAACCAATGTACTGAATCTTCATCATCTAATGCAGTTTTTAACGCGTTCACAAAATTGTGAACCTGATTTTGCTCTGTAAATCCTGTGGAATCTCTCGCTGGATAAAATGAGCATAGCATCCGCTCATAAGTACCGCACATCTCTTCAAAAGCAGTTGATATTATTTTGTCCATAACTCACCTAAAAAATATAACGCCGCGTTAAGGGGTGAACAACGCAGACCACCCAACCTAAACCATTGTGCCGTAATCACTAAAGCTGAATCAAACCCAAAATGCCGAGCGTTGGGAATCCCTCTTGAACGCTTTGTTATGTGAATTTTTCACACTCCCAAAAGAGGTAAATGTTTACGCTGCTGATAGGTTAAAGCTAACTCTAAACAGGACTTGATTGCTGTTTCTGGCAACACTTGCGATATGGACAGAACGATTGCTCTGTTTCCCTGAAACACCAGTTCTTCACCATACAATTCTCGAAATGTATCGACTAACTTAGTTTGGCAATTAAAGAACAGGTAATAATTATTAGGAGATTTTAGCTTCCAGTCCATTCTTAGCGGGCTGCCTGTTTTTACACTATAGCTAGGTTCACCCCACTTTAGAGTTTCATCGACTTCACCCAGCTCCAAATCAGATGCGATTTGAAAGACTAGATTTCGTAGCTCCTCTAGCCTAATACGAGCATTTTCCGGGTATTCATCGAAGCGTTCTTTGACTACCTTGTTCACTGGAACCTCCTATTCACATAACGCCGCGTTAAGGGGCGATAACGCGATACCACCTAAACTTAAATATTGTGCCATAAACACTTAAGCTGAACTTTGAGCTAAAGCCGCCAAGCGTTAGGAGTCCCTCTTAAACGCTTTGTTATATGCCTGAACTCAAACCTAAAAGTAACTTGGTATCGAACCGTCAAAACTAAAAGAGTCACTTGGGGCATACATGCAATTGGCCCCCTCAATAGTGATGAAACCAAGCCTGCTATAAAACTGGTGCCCAATATCACTATGTAAAAAAATGGCTGTACAGTTCTGATTTGCAAACAAGTCTGCTTTCACAAGGTTAATCAAATCGGAAGCATAACCTTTGCCACGAAAGCTTTCAGGTGTAGCAAGAGAACCTATACCAAAGCAACCATCTTTAAGGCCAAATAAATCCTGATAGACAATGAGAGACGATAGAATTTGCTCATTTTCTATTAGCACATACCAAGTTCCAGCTTGATACTTTTTACTGCTACGACAAGCAGATAAATATTTTTCATAGGCAAGCCCGTCGCTCCACGCATCAAAGCCGATAGTGTAAATTGCGTCAAGCTCATGAACTTTTGCTTCTCTCAAATGCATCCTTGCGATTTCCTAAATTGACTAAGGCATATAACGCCCTGTTAAGGGGTGAGCAACGCTAGCCACCCAACCTAAAATTTACACCGTAAACACTTTTACCAAATTTAGCATTAAACCGCCAAGCGTTGGGAATCCCTCTTGAACAGTTTGTTAGTTGCCAGCTTCAAGGCTTTAATTTGAAGTTTATGAGCACTTTGCCAACACGACCTTTACGTATTTTGTAAAACTCAAATCAGGCGCAGTTTCAAAGCGCCTGTCACTGAAACCACTTGGAACAAACAGCGCCGTAGAAAACGGACTTTGAACACCAAACAAACCTTTTGGAACGACAATGCAGCAGAGCAGACTTTCAACAAGCTAATCAGCGTCTGAAACAGAAAAGTTAACAGCCAAAGAAACCAAAGCGCGATTTTTACAAACCCAAATGACTCAAAACCGAATTGCTAAACCTAGCCAAAAAAAATGGACATTAGCCCTAAACATTCTGCTGTGGGTACATTTTTCCTCGTTGGCAACTAACGCCGCGTTAAGTGGTGAACAACGCTACCACCCAACCTAAACCATTGTACCTTAAACACTTAAGTTAAATTGAACTGAAATCGCCAAGCGTTGTGAATCCACCTTAAACGCTTTGTTAGGCGAAGTTTTCCACCAGTGTTTAAGTTGTTTAAAAGCGGATTACCCGAAACCAAATAAGCAACCAAACACCTACGGACTTATTGTGATTCAAGAACCATAAAAGCCACTATGTTTCAGCCGGAATTTCAACAACCACGAAATACAGACTTTCAGCGATCAAGTTGCTTTTGAGGAAGCGAGACGTAAAGCTGCAAACTTAAAGCGAGAACGAAAGCCTCGATTAACTTGCCCTTTCCACACTTTGAGCCAGTGAGATTCACCACCAACCAACGCTGAAAACCAATGAGGCAACCCACGAACATTGGCATGTTTTACGGCTGGAAAGGTTCAAGAATTCAAGCCAACAATGTTGAATTGCCGACTTAGAAAAACGAGTGCTCAAAGAGAACTAAGAAGATGAGAACAAAGAACTTTCCTGCCCGTCGCCTAACGCCGCGTTAAGTGGTGAACAACGCCAACCACCAAACTTAAACCATTGTACCTTAAACACTAAATTCAACTTGAACTGAAATCGCCAAGCGTTGTGAATCCGCCTTAAACGCCTTGTTAGGCGAAGTTTTCCACCAGTGTTTAAGTTGTTTTGAAAGCAGTTTACCCGAAACCAAATAAGCAACCAAACACCTACTGACTTTTTGTAATTCAAGAACCACAAAACTCACTATGTTTCAGCCACAATTCCAACGACCACGAAATGCGAATTTGCAGCGACTAAGTAGTTTTTGAACCAGAGAAAGTAACAGCTACGAGCTAATAGCAGAAACGAAAGCATCGATTAACTTGCCCTTTCCACACTTTGAACCAGTTAAACTCACACCCAAGCGACTGTTAAAACCAATGAGGCAACCCGCGAACCTTGGCATGTTTTACGGCCAAAGAGATTCAAGAATTTTAGCCGACAATACCAAATTGCCGACTTAGAAAAACGAATACTCAAAGAGAACTAAGAAGATGAGAACAAAGAACTTTCCTGCCCGCCGCCTAACGCCCAATTAAGGCGTGAGCAACGCCACCACTTAACTTAACCGATTGCACCGTAAACACTAAAGTTGATTTGAACTAAAAATGCCATGCGTTGCGAATCGCTCTTGAATTGTTTGTTATGAGGCAACTTGAAGCGACAAAGAAAGGAAGTTTTCATCGCTTTCAGTCACCTGATAGCCAAGGGATTTGTAAAACCTTACCGCAGGCTCGTTTCTAGTAAAACTTGATAAGGTTACGTAGCTACGCCCTTGCTCACGCGCCATTTCGTGAATCATGCTCATGACCCTTTCACCCAGTTTCTGATTTTGAAATTCAGGAAACACAATGAGTAAATGTACATGAAGTGCATTGTCGTAAGGCTTGAAGCATAGCATGCCAACTTGCGTGTTATTGAGGTAAACCCAGTGAAACCAAAGCGGCTCATAATCATTTTTTAACCTGATTACCACCGACTTTCAGCTAGTCTAAGCAACCTGTCTGGCATCGGAGGAGCCTCAACAGCCGCTCTGAGCAAAGCACTCACCATTTTCTCTAAGCGGTATCGATGATTAAACCTAAAACAAAATTCGGCCAAGTACCTGGGTAAATGCTTCTTCCTCAGCGCATGATAAGTCCCGTGTAGCGAGTTCTTCACGTTACTGAGCATGGTATCTACCCAATGAAAGTACTTGTCTTGCAACTCCTCTAAATCTTCGGCGGTACTTTTCGTTTCAACCTCATGATAAATATCGGCTTTCACAAGCCCGTCAAAACAGGACAAACCGTCTGATATCGCTAGGGTTTTAGGCGCAACATGCTTACGGGCCCACTTCGTGATTTCCGCTTTCTCTAAGCGCTTCACCACACTCATTCGCATATAAACGGGATGGTAATCTTCATTTAAGGCGACCGCGGCGACCAACGGTGTTTTCTTTGGTGAGCCTCTTCCTCGCTTCTGTCCCTTTGTTCTGCCGCCCCAATACGCATCATCGAGCTGAATAATATAGTCAAGCGGCTGTTTATCATCATTTTCCTTCATGGCTTGCATCAGTTTGTGCTTAAGCCTCCAAGACGCGTTATAAGAAATCCCAAGGTGCCGCGAGAGTTCGAGCGCCGACACGCCGTTTTTGGCTTGAGTGAGTAAGTAAATGGCGAGAAACCAGACCGTTAAAGGAAGCTTTGTATTCGACAGCAGGGTTCCGGAAGTGATAGACGTCTGCTGATGGCAGGAGTGACATTGATAGAGTGCGCGGGATTGGAGTTGGCAATGGTGCGTAGAGTGGCAGTTAGGACAAATATATCCATTTGGCCACCGTATGTTAAACAGCCGCTGATAACATTGTTCTTCCGTACCATACAGGCGCATAAATTCATGTACTGAGAGACCTTTTTGAAATTGAATGAGATTCTTTGCCATGCTCAATCCTCCATCCAGATACTCTAATTATAGACGCTCCACGTAACTGAAAGTTAGTGGTAATCAGGTTTTTTAAACGATTGACCTGAAACTCATCACACCACCCAAAGACGGCATCAACATGCGAATAAAGTCCTTGTTTAACAACAGTAAACAGACTTTCGAACTCATCACTTTCTACTTGTATTAGTTGAATATCCATATGCCTCATAACGCTCGCTTAAGGGGCAAACAACGCATTTCTTAACTTAAAATAGAGTGCTTTAAACACAGAAGGTAAGCTATGAGCTAAACTCGCGAGCGTTGGTTGTCCCTCTTAAAGCGTTTGTTAGCTATTTTTGCGAAACAGGACTTTTCTTAATAGAAGAATAGTCTTCTACTGATAAATATACACCTATTAAACTTACAACTGTGTGTGCAATCAAGCCCCAGCCAGCCCAACTACCAACCTGCAAAATTAATTGTGCACAAATAGCGGAAGCAACAACAGCAGCCACAACTCTAGGCGCATGTAGTTCGAGCACAGACAGTATTAAGTAAGCTAATGATGCTACAACAAGTAAATTAGCAATACCGCCAATATGTTTTCCACTCTGGTAACTAACGAAACTTGACATCTCTACCTTTATAAATGGCATGAACCATAAAAACACTCCGATTATCCCTAAACTTAAACTAACTACCTTTTTATCCACTTATAACTCCATTGCTTATATTATTTGTACATTTTCAATAGCTAACGCCTTGTTAAGGTGTGAGGAACGCAATACTGAAGCTTCAGCATACCACCTTAACCACTAAACTTAACGCATAGTAAAAATGCCACGCGTGCCGAATCACTCTTGAACAATTTGTTAGGCAGATAGCTCCTTAGCTAACTCGATATCATTCAAAACAACGTCATTGGTACGCTCTTTACTGATCTCACCTGTTGGAGTAAAGCCCTGCTTTGTATAAAAATTCAATGCACGTTCATTACTATCGAGTGCCCACAACGAAACCTTTTGAGCCTTCAATACGCGGAGCATTCTCTCGCACTCATTATAAAGCGCTTGACCAATACCAGCCCCAATTTTATCAGGGGCAATGTAAATCGAGCTCAGTTCATACACTTCAGTGCCTTTCAAAGTTTTAGGCTGCCCAAAGCACAGAAAACCAACTAATCCGTCATCACAATCCGCGACGAGAACTTCCGCCAAATTTCGCTCAATGATGTTCGACCACAATTTCTGGCGCTTTTCTAATGTATAGCTTTCGATAAAGCTCTGAGGCATCAGACCATTGTACGCATATGCCCATGAACTAACGTGTATATGTGCGATTCTATAGACATCATCTAGTAATGCTTTTCTAACTCTAAACTTCATGATTTCCTTATCTGCCTAACGCCCTGTTAAGGGGTGAGCAACGCAATACAAAAGCCGCCGCATACCACCTTAATCACTAAAAACAACGCATAGTAAAAATGCCACGCGTTGCGAATCCATCTTGAACAGTTTGTTAGGCTAAACTTTCTCACAGCAAATTTAACCCAAATTGCTTTACTACTGCGTGAGTAATTGCAAAACAAGCTATCGAAACAAAACAACTAATTAGTAACGTAACCCAAAACGAATATTTGGCTAGCAAGTAAGGAAATAGCAAAAACATTGGCAAGGTTGGCAATACATACCAAAAAGTATAAAAAGCGTGATTTGAAAGCTTGCTGTTTTCTTGCCCTTCAACATACATCCAAACTAGCGCCAATATGGTTACCGTAGGCAACGCTGCAACTAAAGCTCCCATTTTATCGCTTCGTTTTGCGACTTCTGAAACCAACACTACAATAGCTGCCGTTGTAAGGTACTTAATTACAATCCAAAGCATTATCAGACCTCCTTGTCCGTAACATCTGAATTTGACATATTTAGCCTAACGCCGCGTTAAGTGGTGAACAACGCGACCACCAAACCTAAACCATTGTGCCGTAAACACTTAAGCTGATTCAAACTGAAAATGCCACGCGTTGTGAATCCACCTTGAACGCCTTGTTAGTTTACTTCTGATTCGGTGAACTCAAAGATAAATACTTTACCAACAAAACACTCCGCACCAGCTGGAAGCTCAGGAAATGGAGCACTATTCAAAATTGCTTTTACTCTAGGGGAATCCTCTGAAACGTTTTTAGCAAGTTTGTACCCTTCTAATTCAAGGTCTTCTGTAATTGCTAAAGCAAGCTTAATCTCTCCTTCAATAAGGCTATCATCACCATAAGGTATGGTGCTCAAAGTTATTGCGCTCGTTAAATGCATAACTAGGTCTGTAAATATGTATTTATGCACGACTCTCTTTTTTCCACAATCTGCACTCTCTTGACTCGCAGCCGTAACCGACATATTTATTATGGATTCAGAAGCAAGCACAGAGATAGGAGCTAAACCGATAAAAATAATTAATAGAAGAACCTGTCGCATAATTACCTCCTGTAAACTAACGCCGCGTTAAGGGGCAGCAACGCGCTACCACCAAACTTCAATTTACCACCATAAACACAAACCTGATTACCACCGACTTTCAGCTAGTCTAAGCAACCTGTCTGGCATCGGAGGAGCCTCAACAGCCGCTCTGAGCAAAGCACTCACCATTTTCTCTAAGCGGTATCGATGATTAAACCTAAAACAAAATTCGGCCAAGTACCTGGGTAAATGCTTCTTCCTCAGCGCATGATAAGTCCCGTGTAGCGAGTTCTTCACGTTACTGAGCATGGTATCTACCCAATGAAAGTACTTGTCTTGCAACTCCTCTAAATCTTCGGCGGTACTTTTCGTTTCAACCTCATGATAAATATCGGCTTTCACAAGCCCGTCAAAACAGGACAAACCGTCTGATATCGCTAGGGTTTTAGGCGCAACATGCTTACGGGCCCACTTCGTGATTTCCGCTTTCTCTAAGCGCTTCACCACACTCATTCGCATATAAACGGGATGGTAATCTTCATTTAAGGCGACCGCGGCGACCAACGGTGTTTTCTTTGGTGAGCCTCTTCCTCGCTTCTGTCCCTTTGTTCTGCCGCCCCAATACGCATCATCGAGCTGAATAATATAGTCAAGCGGCTGTTTATCATCATTTTCCTTCATGGCTTGCATCAGTTTGTGCTTAAGCCTCCAAGACGCGTTATAAGAAATCCCAAGGTGCCGCGAGAGTTCGAGCGCCGACACGCCGTTTTTGGCTTGAGTGAGTAAGTAAATGGCGAGAAACCAGACCGTTAAAGGAAGCTTTGTATTCGACAGCAGGGTTCCGGAAGTGATAGACGTCTGCTGATGGCAGGAGTGACATTGATAGAGTGCGCGGGATTGGAGTTGGCAATGGTGCGTAGAGTGGCAGTTAGGACAAATATATCCATTTGGCCACCGTATGTTAAACAGCCGCTGATAACATTGTTCTTCCGTACCATACAGGCGCATAAATTCATGTACTGAGAGACCTTTTTGAAATTGAATGAGATTCTTTGCCATGCTCAATCCTCCATCCAGATACTCTAATTATAGACGCTCCACGTAACTGAAAGTTAGTGGTAATCAGGAACACAAATACCAAGATTTGAGCCAAACTCGCCACGCGTTGACTGTCCCTCTTGAACGCCTTGTTAGCTGTTTGTTACACCACTTCTTTTAGTGAACTTTTTATAGCCCAAATCAGCGATAGCCCAGAGCACAATAAATACGCCAAAATCTATAAGAAGCTTGGTTAAATCAAATGAGTCTGACATGAAGTTATAATTAAAATTGAAAAAGCTGAAAATCAAATTTGACCCAAGATAGGCAAATAAAAATAGAACAATATATTTCATGTTTAACCTTATGAGGAACTTTATATGCTTCCAGTGACTTTCTGAAAAATTCGCCGGTCGTTAGAATAGATTACTTTTCTTGCAAAGTTAGTGCTTTTAAAACTCGCTCTCCAAATTTTAGATGCGCCACACAAACTTTAGCAAAGACAAAATAGCCTCACATGGAGTAAATCCACCCAGAGCAGCTAACGCCGCATTAAGGGGTGAACAACGCAAACCACCCGACCTAAACCATTGTGCCGTAAGCACTAAAGCTGATTCAAACCAAAACTGCCAAGCGTTGTGAATCCCTCTTAAATGCTTTGTTATACGCGGGCTTCCGACCAAACTGCGAACTCATTACCACTTGGTTCTAGAAAATGAAAACGGCAACCGCCAGGAAATTCGAATATAGGGCGAATGATTTCACCACCACTTTGAACGACTTTATTTAGAGTACCTTCAATGTCAGAGCTGTAGAATACTAAAAGTGCTCCACCCGTATTAGTTTGGCTGCAGCAATCAGCTTTGAAGAAACCACCGTCTAATCCCTGATTTGAAAAAGCTGTATATTCAGGTCCGTAGTCGACAAACTCCCAACCGAAAACTGAAGAGAAGAATGATTTTGTCGACTCTAAGTCTTTTGCGCCAAACTCAACATAATTAAGTTTTTCATGCTGATTCATTTCCTTGCTCCTTATTGATTGTCCTGATAAGCGTATAACGCTGCGTTAAGGGGCAGCAACGCACTACCACCACACTTCAATTTACCACCGTAAACACAAATACCAAGACTTGAGCCAAAATTGCCACGCGTTGACTGTCCCTCTTGAACGCTTTGTTATGGCTTACAACTCACGAACAAATAGAAACGCTAATCGGTTGTTTTATATAAACTTAACACGTTCATCTAAGCACTCATTGGAACCCATTTCGAATTCGCGGCATATCCAAGGACGATTTTCATAAATTGTGCACATTAGAGTGTTTCTATCTAAAGCCGCACACCAACCATCATTTAATCGCATCATTGTTTCACCGCCATACTGGTCACGTGCGATGAACTCTTCTGGCACGCCAGTATCAGAGATAATCATAACTTCAAGACGACAGCAGCAAGCTTTGCAGTTTGAGCAAGATACATTTGAGGAAGGAGGTGTATTAGTTGGTATAAGCATAAGTAACTACAGTTTAGTCAATTGTGCATGATACCGTAAATTTGATGCGGACAACCTTCATTTCTGAGATTGCTTACCTTGTGAGCCATAACGCCTTGTTAAGGTGTGAGGCACGCAATACTGAAGCTTCAGCATACCACCTTAACCACTAAACTTAACGCATAGTAAAAATGCCACGCGTGCCGAATCACTCTTGAACAATTTGTTAGGCAGATAGCTCCTTAGCTAACTCGATATCATTCAAAACAACGTCATTGGTACGCTCTTTACTGATCTCACCTGTTGGAGTAAAGCCCTGCTTTGTATAAAAATTCAATGCACGTTCATTACTATCAAGTGCCCACAACGAAACCTTTTGAGCCTTCAATACGCGAAGCATTCTCTCGCACTCATTATAAAGCGCTTGACCAATACCAGCCCCAATTTTATCAGGGGCAATGTAAATCGAGCTCAGTTCATACACTTCAGTGCCTTTCAAAGTTTTAGGCTGCCCAAAGCACAGAAAACCAACTAATCCGTCATCACAATCCGCGACGAGAACTTCCGCCAAATTTCGCTCAATGATGTTCGACCACAATTTCTGACGCTTTTCTAATGTATAGCTTTCGATAAAGCTCTGAGGCATCAAGCCATTGTACGCATATGCCCATGAACTAACGTGTATATGTGCGATTCTATCGACATCATCTAGTAATGCTCTTCTAACTCTAAACTTCATGATTTCCTTATCTGCCTAACGCCGCGTTAAGGGGCAGCAACGCGCTACCACCAAACTTCAATTTACCACCGTAAACACCGATACCAAGACTTGAGCCAAACTCGCCACGCGTTGACTGTCCCTCTTGAACGCCTTGTTATACCCGTGTTTTTTAGTGCCTAGATACCATAATCGCGTTCAACTAGCGAGATACGTACTTTGAATGACTCGTACCATGAATTCCGCCCGATTTTTTGAGCTTCTAAGTGTTCCGTATTTTGTTTCCACTTTCTAATGGAAGCCAAGTCTGTCCAATATGAGACGGTTATCCCCACTTCTTCTCGTGCTGACTCAACGCCTAGAAAACCTTCCTCAAGCTCCGCTAAACGAAGCATTTTAGCTGCCATTTCTCCGTATCCGTTGTCACCTTCAGTTCGGACCGAAGTGAAGATAACAGCATAATATGGTGGCTTAGGGGTCTGAGCTATTTGAGACATGGTAATTTCCTTTGAGCTAAGCAGAATAGTCCATTGTTAACTAAGCTACCCTACACTAAGAAGGTATTTGTTCAACTGACTTGGCCCATTTTCACGGGAAGGGTATAACGCCGCGTTAAGGGGCAGCAACGCGCAGCCACCAAACTTTAATTTACCACCATAAACACAAATGCCAATATTTGAACCAAATTCGCCACGCGTTGACTGTCCCTCTTGAACGCCTTGTTAGCATTAAATTTTCGGATACTTATTGCAAACAAGCCTTACTAGAGTCACTTACCTCACTGTAGTACTCTACAACATTCAGGAAGTCGATAGCTTGCTCTTCTGTTTCAATGGAAGACCAACCTTCATCAAAAGCTTTTTTAAAGTCTTTACCTACGGAAGGAGACAACCAACCCTCATAACAAGCTTTCCTTTCACCTGCATATTTCGCCCAACCAAAAATAAAATTAGGTAAATCATGAGTTGGGAACTCTTTAGTAGAAGCAAAAGAATTGAACGAAGAGGATAGGAGTAAGAAGAATATGAACTTTTTCATTAGAGCACCTTGATTATTAAACAAACCTCATATTCTACCAGACCCTTAACAAAACATCGTACGAAAGATTTAAACATATTCATACAGAGACAATTACTATATTTCGCCTTAATGCTAACGCCGCGTTAAGGGGCAGCAACGCGCTACCACAAACTTCAATTTACCACCGTAGACACAAATACCAAGATTTGAGCCAAACTCGCCACGCGTTGACTGTCCCTCTTGAACGCTTTGTTATAACACTAATCACGTGGTAGCCGGCTATTCCCAAAGAGGAGCAAATGAGATTAGTGCCAATAATGCACTCAATTTTGCTACTAAAACCATTACTATAAGTTCCCAAAACTCAGCTTCCGTTTCGCTCTTTAGAAAATAAAACAGAGTTATCCAAGACAGAGCTACTCCAACTACCGGAATAAAAAAGCATAGTGATGAGAGAAAACAAACTTTCAGTACTGATGTAACACTACAGTACGCACTTGAAAGTGGCATACCCGCTAACATTGACGTAAACTTCATGCCAACCCACAAGAATAGTGAGCTCAGAAGTAAATCCAAGATAAACCCGATGACTAGTTCCATTATATGCCTTTTACTTCCCTCATTGTGTTATAACGCCCAATTAAGGTGTGAACCACGCACCCACACAATTTAATTTAAACGCCGTAAACACAAAACTAAACCCAAACCAAAAATGCCATGCGTGGTGAATCACTCTTAAATTGTTTGTTATAAGCCTGTTTTCGCATACACAGCCGTACCGCTCAATTCACCTGACGGCAACCTTCGGTTATTACGCAATATCCCTTCGAACGTATATCCACCACGCTCTGCTAAAGATCGACTTCTCAAGTTATGCTCAGCAGCTTTTATTTCGAGGCGATTCGCTTTAAGCTCTTTGAATGCGTAAGTTTCTACGGCTTTGACTGCTTCCGAAATGAATCCATAGCCAACATTTGAACTACGTAACCAATAACCAATTTCGAAGTACGGCACTGCTTTGTCACGAATGATCAGCCCTATTGCTCCAAGAAAACGACCAGTACTCTTCTCTATGATTGAATAACGCAACTCACCTTCAAAGTTCTCAAAATTACTAATCGCGCGCTTTGTATTTTCGATTGATTCAGCTTCAGTCAACGCATATGGAACCCAAGGAAGATAAACACCAAGCTCATCTTGGCTTTCTAGTATCGCTTCAAGCATCATAGGCTGATACTTCATTGAAGGAGGTAGTAGCTTGAGTCTTCCTGTTTCCATTTAAACCAGTCTCCAATTAAGGCTTATAACGCCGCGTTAAGGGGCAGCAACGCACTACCACTAAACTTCAATTTACCACCATAACCACAAATACCAAGATTTGAACCAAACTCGCCACGCGTTGACTGTCCCTCTTGAACGCCTTGTTATGAGCGTGGTCACAACTACCACACGAGCAATTTAAAGTAACTAAGAATTATAAAAGCAGTTATCAGCCCCAGCCAACCAAGAGTCTTAGTGACAACTTCTGGTGAACTTGTGTTGAAATGAGGGAAAAGAATGACTCCAAAAGATAACATTGGTAAGAAACCATAGAGCTGCCCCATATATTTCGACGTTACTTCTGGAAATGGACCAATCAATTGATAAATAGCCAGATATGTCCCATAAACGCCAATAGCAATGCAAGCCTCCTTTTGAGACGTTTCACTACCACCTGAGTAAACGTAGAACCCTATAAGGACAACAAATACAATTACATCAATCAATGTAGATATCCCTTCCTTTCTTTGAAGCTCATAACGCCCAATTAAGGCGTGAGCAACGCCACCACTTAACTTAACCGATTGCACCGTAAACACTAAAGTTGATTTGAACTAAAAATGCCATGCGTTGCGAATCGCTCTTGAATTGTTTGTTATGAGGCAACTTGAAGCGACAAAGAAAGGAAGTTTTCATCGCTTTCAGTCACCTGATAGCCAAGGGATTTGTAAAACCTTACCGCAGGCTCGTTTCTAGTAAAACTTGATAAGGTTACGTAGCTACGCCCTTGCTCACGCGCCATTTCGTGAATCATGCTCATGACCCTTTCACCCAGTTTCTGATTTTGAAATTCAGGAAACACAATGAGTAAATGTACATGAAGTGCATTGTCGTAAGGCTTGAAGCATAGCATGCCAACTTGCGTGTTATTGAGGTAAACCCAGTGAAACCAAAGCGGCTCATAATCATTTTTTAAACGATTGACCTGAAACTCATCACACCACCCAAAGACGGCATCAACATGCGAATAAAGTCCTTGTTTAACAACAGTAAACAGACTTTCGAACTCATCACTTTCTACTTGTATTAGTTGAATATCCATATGCCTCATAACGCCCAATTAAGGGGTGAACAACGCCTCCACCCAAACCTAAAGCATTGTGCCATAAACACTAAAACTGAAGTAGAAGCAAAAGTGCCAAGCGTTGTGAATCCCTCTTAAATTGCTTGTTATATTTTTTGACGCACTAGCTTGACGACATCCGTTGCAGCAGAGCCTGACTTGAAGCTACGACCAAGATCATAAGCCATATTTTCAAGAGGAGCATCATCGTAGCCATATTCATTAATTTCTTGAACATACCTTTCAAGAAAACCAACGCCACCAAGTTGGTCCCATTGAACTGTATGCATGAGTTCATGGATATGGATTTCCAAGTTTGCTTGATGTTGAGGCTTCATGAAGTACATATGCTTATATGTGATCGCACCACAATCCATATCGAGGAAATCACCCAAGCCGATTTGTCGCAATTCGGGAATATCAGGCTTGGGAATGGTGTCAGTGACAACGAATTTACACCCAGCCAAATATTCAGGTGAGTAATAACCTGAAAATACACCTGAGAACTTACTGCAAGATTGAGCTTGTTCTTCGTACTCAGAAACAATGTTGTCTATCCACTCATCAAACTGCTTTATTGGCATATTTCCTCCGCAAAATATAACGCCCTGCTAAGTGGCTAGCAACGCAACCACTACACTAAAACATACCACCGTAAACACTGTACCAACCCTGAAATGAATTCGCCGAGCGTTGATAGTCCGTCTTAAGCAGTTTGTTATGTTCGTACTTCAATGTTTAGCGCAATCACGTCAAGTTGCCCTAACTCATTAAAATTAAGCCGAAAATGCTTGTAACCTTCATTGCTATTGATTATTTCTGATTCGACGTGTTGCTTAAGCCAAATAGATGAACATATTTCATAACAGCAGTCATCTCGCTCCCCCTCAAGTAAATCAAATACCATCTGCCACTTGCATGCGACGTAATCGGCGAAATACAACTTTACCGCTTTTTCTTGCCAATCTTTAAATTCAGCTCGCAAATCACCATCTTCTTGATGGATTTCAGGATATTCTGCATCTGCAGTAGAAAACCCCAAATCTAGTAATTTAACTGTTTCCATAGCCCTTCCTAGCCTAAAGAACATAACGCCCAATTAAGGTGTGAACCACGCACCCACACAATTTAATTTAAACGCCGTAAACACAAAACTAAACCCAAACCAAAAATGCCATGCGTGGTGAATCACTCTTAAATTGTTTGTTATAAGCCTGTTTTCGCATACACAGCCGTACCGCTCAATTCACCTGACGGCAACCTTCGGTTATTACGCAATATCCCTTCGAACGTATATCCACCACGCTCTGCTAAAGATCGACTTCTCAAGTTATGCTCAGCAGCTTTTATTTCGAGGCGATTCGCTTTAAGCTCTTTGAATGCGTAAGTTTCTACGGCTTTGACTGCTTCCGAAATGAATCCATAGCCAACATTTGAACTACGTAACCAATAACCAATTTCGAAGTACGGCACTGCTTTGTCACGAATGATCAGCCCTATTGCTCCAAGAAAACGACCAGTACTCTTCTCTATGATTGAATAACGCAACTCACCTTCAAAGTTCTCAAAATTACTAATCGCGCGCTTTGTATTTTCGATTGATTCAGCTTCAGTCAACGCATATGGAACCCAAGGAAGATAAACACCAAGCTCATCTTGGCTTTCTAGTATCGCTTCAAGCATCATAGGCTGATACTTCATTGAAGGAGGTAGTAGCTTGAGTCTTCCTGTTTCCATTTAAACCAGTCTCCAATTAAGGCTTATAACGCCGCGTTAAGGGGCAGCAACGCGCTACCACAAACTTCAATTTACCACCGTAGACACAAATACCAAGATTTGAGCCAAACTCGCCACGCGTTGACTGTCCCTCTTGAACGCTTTGTTATAACACTAATCACGTGGTAGCCGGCTATTCCCAAAGAGGAGCAAATGAGATTAGTGCCAATAATGCACTCAATTTTGCTACTAAAACCATTACTATAAGTTCCCAAAACTCAGCTTCCGTTTCGCTCTTTAGAAAATAAAACAGAGTTATCCAAGACAGAGCTACTCCAACTACCGGAATAAAAAAGCATAGTGATGAGAGAAAACAAACTTTCAGTACTGATGTAACACTACAGTACGCACTTGAAAGTGGCATACCCGCTAACATTGACGTAAACTTCATGCCAACCCACAAGAATAGTGAGCTCAGAAGTAAATCCAAGATAAACCCGATGACTAGTTCCATTATATGCCTTTTACTTCCCTCATTGTGTTATAACGCCTTGTTAAGGTGTGAGGCACGCAATACTGAAGCTTCAGCATACCACCTTAACCACTAAACTTAACGCATAGTAAAAATGCCACGCGTGCCGAATCACTCTTGAACAATTTGTTAGGCAGATAGCTCCTTAGCTAACTCGATATCATTCAAAACAACGTCATTGGTACGCTCTTTACTGATCTCACCTGTTGGAGTAAAGCCCTGCTTTGTATAAAAATTCAATGCACGTTCATTACTATCAAGTGCCCACAACGAAACCTTTTGAGCCTTCAATACGCGAAGCATTCTCTCGCACTCATTATAAAGCGCTTGACCAATACCAGCCCCAATTTTATCAGGGGCAATGTAAATCGAGCTCAGTTCATACACTTCAGTGCCTTTCAAAGTTTTAGGCTGCCCAAAGCACAGAAAACCAACTAATCCGTCATCACAATCCGCGACGAGAACTTCCGCCAAATTTCGCTCAATGATGTTCGACCACAATTTCTGACGCTTTTCTAATGTATAGCTTTCGATAAAGCTCTGAGGCATCAAGCCATTGTACGCATATGCCCATGAACTAACGTGTATATGTGCGATTCTATCGACATCATCTAGTAATGCTCTTCTAACTCTAAACTTCATGATTTCCTTATCTGCCTAACGCCGCGTTAAGGGGTGAACAACGCAGACCACCCAACCTAAACCATTGTGCCGTAATCACTAAAGCTGAATCAAACCCAAAATGCCGAGCGTTGGGAATCCCTCTTGAACGCTTTGTTATGTGAATTTTTCACACTCCCAAAAGAGGTAAATGTTTACGCTGCTGATAGGTTAAAGCTAACTCTAAACAGGACTTGATTGCTGTTTCTGGCAACACTTGCGATATGGACAGAACGATTGCTCTGTTTCCCTGAAACACCAGTTCTTCACCATACAATTCTCGAAATGTATCGACTAACTTAGTTTGGCAATTAAAGAACAGGTAATAATTATTAGGAGATTTTAGCTTCCAGTCCATTCTTAGCGGGCTGCCTGTTTTTACACTATAGCTAGGTTCACCCCACTTTAGAGTTTCATCGACTTCACCCAGCTCCAAATCAGATGCGATTTGAAAGACTAGATTTCGTAGCTCCTCTAGCCTAATACGAGCATTTTCCGGGTATTCATCGAAGCGTTCTTTGACTACCTTGTTCACTGGAACCTCCTATTCACATAACGCCCAATTAAGGCGTGAGCAACGCCACCACTTAACTTAACCGATTGCACCGTAAACACTAAAGTTGATTTGAACTAAAAATGCCATGCGTTGCGAATCGCTCTTGAATTGTTTGTTATGAGGCAACTTGAAGCGACAAAGAAAGGAAGTTTTCATCGCTTTCAGTCACCTGATAGCCAAGGGATTTGTAAAACCTTACCGCAGGCTCGTTTCTAGTAAAACTTGATAAGGTTACGTAGCTACGCCCTTGCTCACGCGCCATTTCGTGAATCATGCTCATGACCCTTTCACCCAGTTTCTGATTTTGAAATTCAGGAAACACAATGAGTAAATGTACATGAAGTGCATTGTCGTAAGGCTTGAAGCATAGCATGCCAACTTGCGTGTTATTGAGGTAAACCCAGTGAAACCAAAGCGGCTCATAATCATTTTTTAAACGATTGACCTGAAACTCATCACACCACCCAAAGACGGCATCAACATGCGAATAAAGTCCTTGTTTAACAACAGTAAACAGACTTTCGAACTCATCACTTTCTACTTGTATTAGTTGAATATCCATATGCCTCATAACGCCGCGTTAAGGGGCAGCAACGCGCTACCACCAAACTTCAATTTACCACCGTAAACACCGATACCAAGACTTGAGCCAAACTCGCCACGCGTTGACTGTCCCTCTTGAACGCCTTGTTATACCCGTGTTTTTTAGTGCCTAGATACCATAATCGCGTTCAACTAGCGAGATACGTACTTTGAATGACTCGTACCATGAATTCCGCCCGATTTTTTGAGCTTCTAAGTGTTCCGTATTTTGTTTCCACTTTCTAATGGAAGCCAAGTCTGTCCAATATGAGACGGTTATCCCCACTTCTTCTCGTGCTGACTCAACGCCTAGAAAACCTTCCTCAAGCTCCGCTAAACGAAGCATTTTAGCTGCCATTTCTCCGTATCCGTTGTCACCTTCAGTTCGGACCGAAGTGAAGATAACAGCATAATATGGTGGCTTAGGGGTCTGAGCTATTTGAGACATGGTAATTTCCTTTGAGCTAAGCAGAATAGTCCATTGTTAACTAAGCTACCCTACACTAAGAAGGTATTTGTTCAACTGACTTGGCCCATTTTCACGGGAAGGGTATAACGCCCGCTTAAGTGGTGAGCAACTCTACCACAACACTCAATTATTACACCGTAAACACTAAAGCCAATTCAAACCAAAACCGCCAAGCGTTGCGAATCCGTCTTAAAGCGTTTGTTATGTGTATTTTTATAAGTGCTTTTTATCCCATTCCGCTAGATACTCAATATACATTTCTTCTTGAGGATCGACATAATCATTATCATAGTGTTCATATTCACTACGAGAAGCAGCATTTAACTCAGCTCTCAGAGACGCCATTTTCTCTGCCCGCAAAGTCGCTAATGTTGCAATTCTATAGTTCACTTGCGCACTGTTGAACAACGAAAGAGCATAAGTGACCAAAGACAATGAAATAAAAATAGCCACATACTCTGCAAAGTATATATAAGGTGAAACGGATAATAGAAACAGGCTAAAAACAATCA
Source organism: Vibrio japonicus (assembly GCF_024582835.1). Taxonomy (NCBI): domain Bacteria; kingdom Pseudomonadati; phylum Pseudomonadota; class Gammaproteobacteria; order Vibrionales; family Vibrionaceae; genus Vibrio; species Vibrio japonicus. The sequence continues at coordinate 1,032,729 of NZ_CP102097.1, read as the reverse complement.
TTACTAACGATTTCAGTAATGCATAAGAAACATCTAACTTTATGTTTATAACTTTGTTCTCATCTGAAGCAGCTAATATTACCTTCGATACATATGCCCGCTTCTTTTCAGTCTGTTTGGTTTTGAGCGAAGAAGAGAAAAAAGATAACAACTGATAAATCTTGGGCGTTAGTAGATTAGCTGCTACCGAAATTAAAATTGACATTCCTGTTGATGTAACAAGAAAGACTGGTTCTTTAATTAAATTCAAAATTTCCATCGGAACTCCAATACACATAACGCCGCGTTAAGTGGTGAACAACGCAACCACTTAACTTAAACCATTGTGCCGTAAACACTTAAGCTGATACAAACCAAAAATGCCAAGCGTTGTGAATCCGTCTTAAACGCTTTGTTATGCTACTGTTTCATGCAAACCTTGATGCGAGCTTTTTGTACACGGCATCTTTGTCACGCTTTCCAATAGCTAACACATACACGACAATTTCGTCATCAATGACTTCATAAGCCAAGCGATAGCCTGCTGTGCGCAGTTTGATCTTATAAACAGAGTCATAGCCACGAAGCTTGGAAGATGGGACATGCGGATTTTCGAGACGTTCTTTAAGTTTCTTTTTAAACTGGCTTTGGATTGGTGGAGCTAGTTTGCTCCACTCTTTCTTTGCAGCAGGCAGAAATTTAAGTCTATAAGTCATCGATATCAACTTCCACAGCTTCAGACAGTTCACCGCGACGGCTTTCAACTAGCTTGGCAAGCTCATAGTCATCTAGCATATCCATTAGAAACTCGTAAGTTTCCGCAGGAACAAGATAAGCAGCAGGCTTATTGTGGTTTAAAATAGCAATAGCAGAACCATCGGCTTCATTTAGCAAAGCGGTTGGGTTTTTCTTAAGTTCAGAAATACTTGCTGAACAATCAGCCAAAACTTGTCTCATAAGAACACCAATTAAGCATTTAAATCAGTGCTAATTTTAGCTCTCTTTTTAAGTCATAGCTAGAGGTTTATGTAAGTAGCATAACGCCCAATTAAGGTGTGAAGCACGCGACCACAGTACTCAATTTAAACACCGTAAACACTAAATTAGACCCAAACCAAAAATGCCAAGCGTGCTGAATCACTCTTAAATTGTTTGTTATGCCTGTGGTGATTAGAACGCTTTTGTTCGATTACTCTACGTCCAAGCCAGACCTTTTAGCAATTTCAGTATCAAAACCATCGATACTCTTTTGGTTCTTTTTAAGCCAGTATTTTTCTATACCCGCTGTACCTTGTTTTTCTGACCAATTAGCTAGATCTTCACGGTCTCCCTCATAACTAAAGTAAGGAACTGACATTCCGCAGGAAGACTGTACCAAATCGACGTCTAGGACAAAGATTTGTCTAGCAGCAACACTTTCCGGAAACATCGGTGCATACTTACCCCAACTATCGTCTTGAGAGTGCAAAACAGTAGCCTTACCATAGGCTCGAAGGATTAGAGGAGAGCCCTCAAAAGCACAGAACATGACGGTCATTCTTGGGTTTTGAATGACATGTGATGCTGACTCATTGCCACTTCCTGTAAGGTTTAACCAAGCTATTTGCTTTGGGTTGATAACACGCAAGGAATCTCCACCTTTAGGCGACAAATTCACACTACCACTCTCTGCGGCGGTAGCTACAAAATAGATTTTTTGCTGTCCGATAAATTCAATGTGTTTATCGGATAACTCTGAAAATTGCTTACCCAAAACGATTAACCTCCATGTTAATTTTCGATAAAAGGCATAACGCCGCGTTAAGGGGCAGCAACGCGCTACCACCAAACTTCAATTTACCACCAAAAACACCAATACCAAGATTTGAGCCAAAGTCGCCACGCGTTGACTGTCCCTCTTGAACGCCTTGTTATAACGCAGTTTTACACATCATCTTCCGACAATATTTGACGACAATTACGAACCGTTAAAACTCGGATTTCATGGCTTAGACTATAGATTATACGATAGTGACCGAAGATGATTTCACGGTAGTTAGTATGGGGCAATTCAGGAACAAAGCGCCCCATTTCAGGCATGCTTCCAAGTAACTCCGTTTTATCGAAAACTTCGTTTACCCACTTTTCCGCTGCCGACGAATTATCCAAAGAAATGAACTCGGCTGCGTCGCCTAACTTTTGAAGTGCTAGTGGAGACCAAACTACTTTCATTTCTTAATGCGTCCCAAAACTTGGGCACGCGCATCTTCATTGGAAACGCCAAGACCTGAAGCTAATTGAGCTTCCGCTGTGCGCATTTCTTCCAATAATTCGATTTTCTCTTGCATTGCTTCGTACTCCGCAACATCAAGAACGACAGCAACACCTTTACCACGTTGCGTAATTACCAATGGACGACGAGTCTCATTGATTTGTTTGATGTAAGAAGCTACACCTGCGCGAAACTCAGACAACGGCTGAATATCTTGATCGAAATGAATACGACTCATATTGAACTCCAACTAGTACAAAATAACGTACAAATAATAGTTCAACTAACCGTTATGAGCAAGAAGTTGATACTGCGTTATAACGCCGCGTTAAGGGGCAGCAACGCGCTACCACCAAACTTCAATTTACCACCATAAACACAAATACCAAGATTTGAGCCAGACTCGCCACGCGTTGACTGTCCCTCTTGAACGCCTTGTTAGGCATAACTACTTGTTTGCCATATAGTTTGGATTACCAGCCAAATAGCTAGTATTGTCAAAGCTTGGTTTAGCACATCTTACTGCACCATCTAACATTGCTAATTGCTGAAATTCCGAAGTAAGAAACAGCTTTATGTGGCAATGGAGGTCTCGGGATTCGTGCCTAAATACTGCAACCAAGTACTCTGGGCTACCGGCTTGTTCATAAACTTTGGTCAGATGACATTGATATTCACTTAATATCGATTGTGATATAAGCGCATCGCCCAAATTCACAGAAAACCACTCACATGTTGAAATCATAATGTTCTGCCTAACGCCCAGTTAAGGGGTGAAGCACGCAATGCCTAAGCCTCTGCATAGCACTGCAACACCAAAATCAAACGCATACCAAAAATGCCACGCGTGCTGAATCCCTCTTGAACTGTTTGTTATGTTTATTTGGGCAACATATTCAAAGCTTGTTGAAGTAGAGGTGAATTTACCAATTGATAAAATCCAGATACTACAGTGGAAATATTCGCTGCACCCGAGATGTAGTCCAGTAAGCCAACACTAGTTAATTTTGATTCTATTTGATCACGTTTTGGCTCATCTGATTTAATAAACTCTAAGACAGATACTATTTTTTCAACTGGCGCATCATCACTCAGACCTAAACTTTCTAAAAAACTAGGTGGGTCTCTAAGTTCAATAGCTTTTACGCAATCACTAATTTTGTTTGCACCAATTTCAGCATCTGCATCCTTGGGAACACTAATAGCCGTTCCACAATTTTTGATTACATTGTCGTAAATTTTAACTGCCATAATAATCTCCTATAAACATAACGCCGCATTAAGGGGTGAACAACGCAGACCACCCGAACTAAAGCATTGTGCCGTAAACACTAAAGCCAGTTTAAACCAAAACTGCCAAGCGTTGTGAATCCCTCTTGAATGCTTTGTTAGGTTTAAATCCAGACGCCAGCAATTGCCAATAAAGCAGCAAAAAACACACCGACACCAAACATCGTATAGTTAAAATATCGATAGGACTTTAAATCCTTTAAAACCTTATCCTCTAACTTTTCGCGTATCACAGCTTCAAAATACTTTTGATTTAAATTGAAAATAAAGAGTGTCGATATAATCGCCAAACAAAAAGTAACTACGGCAATAGTAAAAATTAACTTGCTGTAGCAAGTAATGTTATTCACATCTTGATAGGCGGCAATCAAAAGCCCTAGGGCGGCTGAAGATATAGCCAGTATAGCTTTGTTTATCTCACTACCACTATTCAAGTAAGCACTTAAAATAACAGAATAATGGTTGATGTTCTTACCTTCCAGTTCTTTCAACCGACGTGCTCTATTCTCTTCTTCTGTTTCTGGCTTTGGCATAATACTCCTTGAAACCTAACGCCGCGTTAAGGGGTGAACAACGCCAACCACCTAACCTAAACCATTGTGCCGTAATCACTTAAACCGATTCAAACTAAAAATGCCAAGCGTTGTGAATCCCTCTTAAACGCTTTGTTAAGTGCAATTTTCACCCACTTCAGCTGAGCAAGTGATATCGATCGTAGGGCTCAACATAAGACAAACATGACAATGCTTTTCCACCGCCTCTTGAGCTGCTCGCAAAATGTCAGACTCCTTAAAACCACTGCCATTTACTGTAAAGTGTAAGTTTGCTGATTTATATAAACGAGGTTCTGATTCCGTTAGGGCGAAACTGACCTTATTTTCTAGGCCTTTAACTTCAAAACCTTGATCTTGTAGTAACAAGACGACATCCGTAGCACTACATGAACCTAAAGCCGACAATAGAACTTCCGTTGGACAAGGGGCTGTATCACTTGTAGCGTCAACATTAAACACAAAGCCATCTTCGGTTGACACTTTAAAACGACAATCACCATCCCATTTTATATTAATGCTCATACTTCCCTACTTTTTGATGTGACTCTCTGATTGCACTTAACGCCCAATTAAGGTGTGAGTAACGCTACCACGAGACTCACCCAGACCGCCGTAAACACGGCTCTCAAATTAGCACCAAAAGTCCCAAGCGTTAGGAATCACTCTTAAATTGTTTGTTAGCAGACTCGGTTTCGGTCACGGAGTTTTCTTTACTCTCCTCAACGCTCTTTTCAATGCTTATTTTATTTTCAATTATCCTATTTTGGGCATCTGTAGTTTTTAATATTAATGGCAGCAGTACTGCAATTACTGCTCCACTAACGGCTCCAAATATACTTGCAACTGAAGCAACACGAACTCCTCCAACAGCATGATAGGAACCATTTAAAGCGGAAACCGTATCAATCAGAGAGTGTGGAATATTGTCACGAAATGACAGTTTTTTTTTGAAATATTGCTCTATACATACAAGGTACTCATCCTTTTTAACTAGCTCTAGAACCTCATTTGTTTGGGAAGCTAACGTCACTTGTTCAGATTGAAACTTTGCCAATGCAGAGTACAATTGACAGGTCGATTTCTGCATTTTTTTACCATGCTGAGACAAAGCTAAAAACAATGAACTTTTATCATACGATAACTCATGAGCAGAGATTAACTCATCAAATTTGTCTTTAACTTGCTCTTCAAGTGAAGCTGTCTTCTGTCTTACTATAATTCCATTATAAAATCTAAACATTGTGTGACTAATAGTATCAAAAAAGCCTTCAATATGCGTTTCATACTTATTCGAGTCTTCGTTTATAATTTCGATGACTACTTCTTCTTTAGTCTTATGAATAACCTGACTTTTTTCCCCAGAAGAGTTCGATGAGAAAACAAAATAAAAATCAGGATGTATGGGGGACGGCCCAATAGAAACATTTGTTAAAGGACTACTGTCCAAGGATTCGGAAAATATATTTCTAAATTCACTCGCCATATAAGAAAGTGAAGGTTTTCCTATTTTTGCATAGCTCAAGAATAACGTTCCTTTAATCAAGGTATCGAACTCATCAAATTCATGTTTTGGAACAGGAAATTTAAATAGCTTTTGTTTTGACTTAGGAATTTTTACTTTTACTTTCTTTGTTTTCACATCATGCAATACAACACCAGAATCAGATGAATAGCCGCACATGACTAATGATTGTCTTTCACTCAATTCTAGATCATAAATATAAGGTGACTTTTTTAATGCTTCAGTTAATTCATTACTTACACTTTCAATATCAGGCATGTTGATTGCCATTGCACCAACTTTACTAAGAAAAATAGTGTTAAGTATATTATCACTATATATTCCATCAAATACTTCTGAAACCTTTGTCATTTATATTTCTCGATAATATATTTTAATAGTCAGATTATATAATAATTTTTTCAATTTCAACAATGTTGGCTATCGTGCTCTGCTAACGCCCAATTAAGGGGTGAGCAACGCTACCACCCAACCTAAAGCATTGTACCGTAACCACTAAAATTGAAGTAGAAGCAAAAGTGCCAAGCGTTGGGAATCCCTCTTAAATTGTTTGTTATGTTTTACCACAAACACATGATTTACTTGAGAAAGAACTGCTATTTCTGACTGGTTTTCTGAAGCAAACCACACGGTATGAGCCGACTTGGCCTCCAGATGCGCCAAACCTTAAGCGCATAAGGCCACTTCCCTGCCCAATGAGGCAACCCGATAAACGTCCAACAAGCGCCCTCTCTTTCCAACCAAAGCGTAGAACAATGCTAAATTGCCGAGGCAACTGCCAAGCCGATAAACTACTTGGCAAAAAACCTCAAAGCGACTTTAAGCCGGCTAAACAAGAACCCAACCGACACGACCTGCAAATGAAGCAACCCACGAATATTGGCATGTTTTACGGGCTGAGAAATTCACGAAATTGAGCCGACAATGCAGATTTGCTGAGACAACTCGGACCAACTGCCAAAGGGGCAAAGAACATAGACCGAAGAAGCTTTAAGCCACTGAAATACAAGTAAACATAACGCCCTGTTAAGGTGTGAGCAACGCAATACCGATGCTGCCGCATACTACCTTAAACACTAAACGCAACGCATAGTGAAAATGCCACGCGTTGCGAATCACTCTTAAACAGTTTGTTAGCTGCCTATTCCAAACTCAGTCGACGTTGGTATTGGTGAATACGCTCTCGGTCGATACCTAGTTTTTCCAAGAGATGTGAGATGACTACCAGCCTTAACATATGACCAATATCGACATAATCATCAATACTAAGCTTATTCATCATAACCTTGGGGCGCCCAACATGAGCAAGTTCATTACGAATAGTAGATATAGCCTTACCAAGGTCGCACTCATTAACTTTTTCAAAGACTTTCCTTAATTGGAAAGCAAGCTCAGGAGAAGCATAAGTCTCTATCGGACCAACATATTTTGTTGCGGATGGACCGCCAAGATCGAGGTTAATTGCTTCTAATTGCGTAGAGTACAAAATAATATCACTGTGGGCATAATGAAGCGTGCGATAACCGGTTTCGTATTGGTGAGCTACTGATAACACACGAAAGTCGTCGTAGACTTTAAACCAATTTGATAACACAGTACTCATATCAAGTTGCTTCCAGTTCAGAGGCAAAAAGTTGTGATTAACTTCTTTTTGCGCCAATTTAACCGTGCGCGACTCTAGAACCATGCTATTCAGAACACTAACGACTTTATCTTTATTATTCAGTGTTAATTTTATCTCTTCTGGAAACACTGGGCAAGACATCAGAATTGAAAACAATGATGCAATTTTAGTTATTTGGTTGATTATATCCCCTGCACCTTCCAACTCTTTAGTCGCATAGCGAATATAGTACTTGAGTGATTTACGTAAATTGAAATACGCCTTAGGGTGTGTTTCTTGAATTGAATCAATGGCATGATCTAGCTTTTCTTTTGCATCTTTATCTCTAGAGTCAATAAGATTCTTAAGGCGGTCACCCACCATAGAGTAAGTTGCAACATTTGTAACTTCGATATCCCAGTCATCACTAGATACTTCAGCAATTGGGCTATCTTGATATTTTAATTGTGTTAACCACCCTTGAGGGTGAATAAATTCTTGCATTCCATTAAACGTAAAATGTGTATTTTTAACCAATTGTTCTTCGGTAACAAAGTCACCGATGATTAGGTAGAAAAAACCATGTAAACCAGATTTAACGTGAACACTTCCCATATGGTGAGTACCACTATCAAAATCAAAAGATCCAACTAATGTACATTTTTTACCATTACTCAAAATGCCAAACAATCGCTCACAGCTTGATGGAGCCTCACTATCCGAAATAGAGTACTCAAGCTGGAGCCCATTTTGAGGGGAATATTTAATTTTAGCCGCAAACCTACCAGCATTTGAGTTTTCAGACTCAAAGAACTCTCCAAAAAACTCATAACTTTCAAAACAGTTGAATACTTCCTGAGCCAAATTGACCTCCTTTGGCAGCTAACGCCCTGTTAAGGTGTGAGCAACGCAATACCGATGCCGCCGCATACCACCTTAAACACCAAACGCAACGCATAGCAAAAATGCCAAGCGTTGCGAATCACTCTTAAACAGATTGTTATGCGTTTTTTTTGAAAATTTGCCTATGAACTTCTAGTAAATATTTTTCAACTTCACCAGTGATAAATTCCAAGTACGCTTTATCAATAACTAACTTACCTTTATCATCCCAACTTAAGTAAGTAGAACCATTTACAATGCTGATGATTTGTTTTTTATTTTTATATGAGTCTACATAACCATTACAATGTACTAAGCAATTCCTTACTTTGTTGAAGCTACTTAAATTGGACCATACTCCGTTTAAGCTATCACTATTTATGATTCCATGTATTTCGAGGTAAGTCTTCGCTCTAACAATACCTTCACCACGGAGCTCCGATACTTCCACAGCGAATCCATTCTTTCGTTGAGTATACAAACACATTTTGTGGAGGCTACTTTCAAGAAAAGTATATAGTGAAACCAATGTAGAACTACGATACAAGCTTAGTTTCATGTCAGAGACTTCCATAAAGTCTTTTGCGTAGAACTCTTCGATTTCAGCTCTTTCAACTTCAGAGTACTGTTTACATTCCTCATCGAAGTCTGCACGTCGCCCCTCGCGATCTTCTCGAAACTTCTGTTCTAAGACCTGAGAGTAATCTTTGTATTCTTTTAGCCCCAAAGTAATGTGGCTTTTCAAGAAGAATCTTGCAAGCTTTTCCTGTTTCGCTATGCGAGTGTCCACTTCGCTTTCCCCTACAACATTTGTAGAGTGCTTTTCCTTATAGATATAAGCAAGTGAAATAACTAAACACAGAGCCAAAATTATTGTTACTACTACCACTAAATCCTCTATTTACCCAAATTAAATACAAACGCTAAAACGCATAACGCCCAATTAAGGGGTGAGCAACGCTACCACCCAACCTGAAGCATTGTACCGTAACCACTAAAATTGAAGTAAAAGCAAAAATGCCAAGCGTTGGGAATCCCTCTTAAATTGTTTGTTAGCTTAATTGCTGAACAATAGTGATGTTTTTTTCAGGTATTACAATGACTCGATTATAAGTAGACTTGTCCTTAGATAAAAAAAACAACTTTCCATCCCTATACTTTACAACAATACCATTGAGACACTGTTGATCAGATAGCTTACAGACTTGCGTATTTGCCTCAGATTTTAAATGTTGATCTGCTAGTTCGTTCGCATCATTTACCACAGGTACGAAAGCAACAAATAAGACAGGAAGTAAGCCAATTAGAATGTAAGGCAAACTTTGCAAGTCTAAGTAGGAACCAACCCAATTAGCTTTAGCCGTTATAAACCTTTTCAGAGGCATATAGCCACAACCAATTAACGCACCAACAAGCATAAAAAATGCGAGACCTGAAGAGAAATTGAAAAACAGATACATGCCACCGATAGACAGGTATTCCAAAGAGTCGCCAATCATTTCATAGTGAGCAAATCCTAGTTTTTCTAGAAAAGCAGCATCATATAAAAAACCGATTACATATGCTGTAGTTACCATTAGGGACAAGATCCCTACAACTACTTTAGTCAAAACTTCCTCCATTAAGCTAACGCCCTGTTAAGGTGTGAGCAACGCAATACCGACGCTTCCGCATGCCACCTTAAACACTAAACGCAACGCATAGTAAAAATGCCACGCGTTGCGAATCACTCTTAAACAGTTTGTTAGGCATTTTCTATCACCACTTGTGATTATATTTTCTTTTGTAACTTTCGTAGAATATCAACGATTTGAATGGTTTCAATTCCTCAGAGTCTTCAGCGTATTGATTAATATCTTCCATCAACATTCTGGCATGTTCGTATTCAATGACAAATCTACGATCAACTACGTAATATAGACAAGGATTTAGAAGAACTAAAATAAACGAAATAAGAACAAAGACAAAACTACTAACATCAAGTGCTGGGTATAATGAAGCTAAAATCAATGCACTGAAACTAACAATGACACACAGAAACGAGTAAAACATAACTATCAGATATATTCTTGATATTATTTTAAACTCAGGTAACACACGATCTAAAGCTTTAATTAAGTCATCATCCTCAACATCAAAATATGCTTCGTGTACTTTGTGCTCACCAATAAATCGCGAACCTGTTTCAGTAAAACTACTTATTTCATTAAAATAGCGCGTGAGCATAAATCCAATCACTGCATTTACACCAAATGCTAATTGAGCAATTGTTAGAGTATTTGTAAGTTCCATTAAAGTCCTCTTATGCCTAACGCCGTGCTAAACGGCACCAAATGCTTGGCTATACTTTGCTAGGAACGAGCACAAGCCAAGCTCTTTTTGTCCGCTTTCAGCACATTGTTAGGCTTTTATAAATCGAGTTAAATTTTTTCGCCACGCCATACTTTAAATTCAACATCCAATGGTAACTTGTCAAATTTCGAGAACCAATCCTGAAACTCCATATAAGTACTATAGCTATTAATACGACTCCATGCCGTCTCTAATTTTGGAGGCGAGTATGGCTTTAACTCTTTTAGAAGAATGTTGTCAATTGGAACATGGCAAAACTTATAAAGGAAATCATAACCACTCAAATACGTATTTCCATGAGTATAAATATACTTGAAAGTCATGTTAATCCATTTCTGAGCTTGACCAATATGAAAGTCGCGATAGTTTCCTTTTTCATATACTTCTTTTAACTGGTAACAAAGACTTTTGTGCCATTCGGTGAATTCAGATTGACAACTAATCTTGGATGTTTTTATGGATTTAAAACTTGCAACTATAAGGTTTGTTGCTGACTCCTTTACTTCTTCTTTATTCTCTAATTTTGCAAAGTCATGTAACGTTCGATTAAAATCTCTATATGCACGCTCTACACAAGCAACTAGTGGCTCTTGCTTTCCAAAATATAATTTAAATAAGTAGTCTTTCCAATCGTCTTGCGTGATAGTTGTATTCATATTTTACCCGTAATAGTTTGAATAAATTCGTAATTTGGACGAAAGCCTAACGCCGCATTAAGGTGTGAGCCGCGCGACCACGAAACTTAACTAGACCACCGTAAACACTGAACTTAACCCAAACCAAAAATGCCAAGCGTGGCGAATCACTCTTAAATGCTTTGTTATGCTACTTTTAGAAGTTGATCTCCGCCTTAAAAAAGCCTCGATTCCAATCACAAGTACAACCTTGGTTTATTTCTGTATTTAATGCTTCAGAAACTTTAAATTTAACCCCATTGTTTGCCTTACACCATTCACAATCTCTTTCATCGCCACACGAAGTGTAAGTTGCTTGTTCTATACCAGCTGAAAGCATTTTATTGAAGTTTTCTATACGATTAGCCTCAAATGTCGCACGGTAATAAACTTGTTTAAGAGCTTCTTTCGGGTTAAGTAGATTAAGCCCACTTTCGGACAAGACTGCGACCAAATCTGAAGTGATTGATAAACGGCTATTCAGCCCTAACGATTTCTTTTCTTCAGCAGTAAGTTTTTCACCTGACTTATTTAGGTCAATTTCATGTCTCAAGTGTTTGATTACAGTATCGAACGTACCCTCTTTAAAATATGAAGATTCATTAAAGTGTTTCTCAAACAAATTATCGAGACTTTTAGGCTGAATAGCCTGTAAAGAAGGCTTCCTAGTTTTCTTATCCGAAGCCTTCTTACTAAAAATTTTACTTATTAATTTTAACAACTTACAATCTACTCCTGTAGCATAACGCCGCATTAAGGGGTGAACAACGCAAACCACCCAACCTAAACCATTGTGCCGTAAACACTAAAGCCAATTCAAACCAAAACTGCCAAGCGTTGTGAATCCCTCTTGAATGCTTTGTTAGTTGTCAAGCCTAAAGCTTTGATTTGAAATTAAATACCGCTTTGCCAACACTGACTTTACATGTTTTGAAAAACTCAAATCAGGCGCAGTTTCAAAGTGCCTGTCACTGAAACCACTTGGAATTTACAACGCCGTAGAAAACAGACTTTGAACAACAAATAAACCTTTTGGAAAGACAATGCCTCAGAGCTGACTTTCAACTAATAAAGCGGCTTCTGAAACAGAAAACCCAAACCGAACAAGAAACCAAAGCATGATTTTCACAAACCCAAACCTGATTACCACTAACTTTCAGTTACGTGGAGCGTCTATAATTAGAGTATCTGGATGGAGGATTGAGCATGGCAAAGAATCTCATTCAATTTCAAAAAGGTCTCTCAGTACATGAATTTATGCGCCTGTATGGTACGGAAGAACAATGTTATCAGCGGCTGTTTAACATACGGTGGCCAAATGGATATATTTGTCCTAACTGCCACTCTACGCACCATTGCCAACTCCAATCCCGCGCACTCTATCAATGTCACTCCTGCCATCAGCAGACGTCTATCACTTCCGGAACCCTGCTGTCGAATACAAAGCTTCCTTTAACGGTCTGGTTTCTCGCCATTTACTTACTCACTCAAGCCAAAAACGGCGTGTCGGCGCTCGAACTCTCGCGGCACCTTGGGATTTCTTATAACGCGTCTTGGAGGCTTAAGCACAAACTGATGCAAGCCATGAAGGAAAATGATGATAAACAGCCGCTTGACTATATTATTCAGCTCGATGATGCGTATTGGGGCGGCAGAACAAAGGGACAGAAGCGAGGAAGAGGCTCACCAAAGAAAACACCGTTGGTCGCCGCGGTCGCCTTAAATGAAGATTACCATCCCGTTTATATGCGAATGAGTGTGGTGAAGCGCTTAGAGAAAGCGGAAATCACGAAGTGGGCCCGTAAGCATGTTGCGCCTAAAACCCTAGCGATATCAGACGGTTTGTCCTGTTTTGACGGGCTTGTGAAAGCCGATATTTATCATGAGGTTGAAACGAAAAGTACCGCCGAAGATTTAGAGGAGTTGCAAGACAAGTACTTTCATTGGGTAGATACCATGCTCAGTAACGTGAAGAACTCGCTACACGGGACTTATCATGCGCTGAGGAAGAAGCATTTACCCAGGTACTTGGCCGAATTTTGTTTTAGGTTTAATCATCGATACCGCTTAGAGAAAATGGTGAGTGCTTTGCTCAGAGCGGCTGTTGAGGCTCCTCCGATGCCAGACAGGTTGCTTAGACTAGCTGAAAGTCGGTGGTAATCAGGAACCCAAATAACTAGAAACTGAAAGACGAAAACCTTGCCAAAAACACACGAACATTGGCCCTAAACATTCTGCTTTAGCTGCGTTTTTCTCGTTGGCAACTAACGCCGCATTAAGGTGTGAGCAGCGCTTGGCTATACTTGAGCGAAGCGAAAGCGCCAAGCGTTGCGAATCACTCTTAAATGCTTTGTTAGTTTTCTAATTCCCCAGTGTGCATACTTTCTAGTTTTTTACGAAGACGCTCCTGGCTACTGGCTTTGAAATTTTCTAACTTCAATCGCTCAAACCCTTTAGGGTTCAATTTGCAATGATAATGATGGTGCTCTTTTAGACGCTCATCTTCTTCTTTTTCTAGCTCAGCTTCGGTTTTAATCTTGCGTCCGGATAAGGAAAGCCATTTATCAGCGCACTTATACCAAGCAAAAACTAATGCTAAACCAGAGAAGAAGGGATGCGACCAACCTAAAAATGCTATTAATGCAGGAATAATCACGGCTGTAAATAGAATAAACCATTTCAGGATTCTTTTACCGACAAGCTCTTGCTTGAGTTTTACCTCTACTTCTTCTGACGTTTTTCTCGACAGCTCTCCATAGATTACCTGCAGTTCATCGTTCGAAGGCATCCACTCGTCAAGTTCGTTGCCCTGAAAACCGCCCCAACGATAAACATTGTTCGAGACACCACAGATATATGAACAGTCGGCGATTTTAGAAAGATTGGTAGTACTTTCGCATTCAAATTTCACTAAAGCTTGCAGTGGTACAGGAAAGCGCTGTACCCAGTATTCAAACTCTGATTCAACTATAGTCTTACACTCTTCGAGAGAGTAATCTTGAAGCAAGCGAACATACAATACTGCTGTCAGATCATCATGAGCTTCGCTTATAAACTTAGGAGAATACTTAACGTAATAGCCTTCTCTCCTAATTTCAATATCTTCAAATCTAATCCAAGGTTTCATGTGCCTCCTGAAAACTAACGCCGCGTTAAGTGGTGAGCAACGCAGACCACCAAACCTAACCCATTGTGCCGTAAACACTAAATTCAAAGCAAACCGAAAATGCTAAGCGTTGGGAATCCGTCTTAAACGCTTTGTTAGGTTTGTAGTATGATGCTGGGTGTGTACTTTGATTGACCTTTAACTAGCTCTTCTCCACGCTTTATACGAGCAAAAGCTTTCAAACTCAACCACGCAGGAAAGCCAAACATTGCCAATGTAGTGCCAAATAAAAGAAAAGATTGAACTTTGCTAATCCCCAAAACCCCGTCAATGAATAGAGGGGAGCAAGAGATAAAAGCGAACATAAAGTATAAAGAAGCATACAAAGACTTCCGCCAATTCCGCGAAAAACTCGAAGAAAACTTTTCTTTAAACTCAAGAGTCAGTGCCCCATGCAACTCAAGCTTTTTTAAGTATTGCTTTGACAGTACATAGTCCCTTAAACACTTCGTTGAGTTTTCCAACGTCAAAATATACTCGACTTCTTTTACTGATATATTCTCTGTGCCAGCAATCGCTTGGTAGCCTTTTTCCACAGCATAAGGATGTAGTTTACCTTCCGCTATATCGGACAGTAACTCTTTAGAAAAACGGTAATCGTCTTTCAATCTAGCGTGCTTACCACTAGCCAATTCAAGTAAGAATTTGCTCAATAGAATGAATGCTGAAACTAACGCAGGGATCTTGACCCACAATGAAATGTCCAAATTTCCTCCAAAAACCTAACGCCGCGTTAAGGGGTGAACAACGCAAGCCACCAAACCTAAATTATTGTGCCATAAACACAAAAACTAAACTTTGAACCAAAACTGCCATGCGTTGAGAATCCCTCTTGAACGCTTTGTTATGTGCCTAGTTCAAGCCAGGATGAAAATGCTGTAGCTTTGATATTAAAATATTTATCAATTAGCTTCTGCTTCATCGCACGACGAAGAAACAACTCAACTAACTTACTTGAGTTGACATCCTTTGTAGTAAAGTGGATCTCAACTTGGTTCGGTAAAAGACTAAAACTAAAATCAAGGCTCATATTCAATAACTTACGTGCAATGGCCTTTCCCCTTGCTTCTTTATCAACATAGATGTGACCAATATAAGTGACTGATTTTTTGATATGATGCCTGAAATAACAATAACCAATAGGACGCCCACATTCTACCGCAACCATTATCCAACGAAGATACTCAACATCATTAATCTCGCACTGTGCGATATCAGCTAACACTAAGCTCTCAAAGCCACGAGCTAATTCACTTGAAGCCTCAGATAAATCGAATTCTGATTGGAAAACATCGAGGTCTCTAGATATGAACATCAACATAATGGCCCTAACTCATCAGGTTACTGATCTATACTGAAGTGTGGCACATAACGCCCTGTTAAGGGGTGAACAACGCTACCACCCAGATTAAACCATTGTGCCGTAAACACTAAAGCTAATTCAAACCCAAACCGCCAAGCGTTGTGAATCCCTCTTGAACAGTTTGTTAGTTGCCAAGCCCAAGGCTCTGATTTGATGTTTATGAGCACTTTGCCAATACCCATTTTTCGTATTTTGAGAGACTTAAATCAGGCGCAGTTTCAAAGCGCCTGTCACTGAAACCACTTGGAACACGCAACGCCGTAGAAAACGAACTGACAACACCAAGAAGACCTTTGGAGAAACAAGGCCACAAAGCTGACTTTCAACAAGTAAATCGGCTTCTGAAACGGCAAACCAAACTAGGAAAAGATCGAAGCTCAATTTCCGCGAACCAAGAAACCGAAGTTCGAAGTGCAGAATAGAGCAAAGCACACGAACGATTAGACCTAAACACTCTGTTTTAGCTGCGATTTTCTCGTTGGCAACTAACGCCGCGTTAAGTGGTGAGCAACGCTACCACCTGACCTAAACCATTGTGCCGTAAACACTAAAGTTGAATCAAACCCAAAATGCCAAGCGTTGTGAATCCGTCTTAAACGCTTTGTTATATGCGTTCTTCCATTGAGTATGCTTGTGTTACAAACTCGCCACTATTGTCG
The DNA here is from genome assembly GCF_024582835.1 of Vibrio japonicus. NCBI lineage: Bacteria > Pseudomonadati > Pseudomonadota > Gammaproteobacteria > Vibrionales > Vibrionaceae > Vibrio > Vibrio japonicus. The sequence continues at coordinate 1,016,434 of NZ_CP102097.1, read as the reverse complement.
ATAATGGCGAGATATAGTTTGGTAATCATTTTCTGAACATCAAACTGATTGTCCACAACTTCAAGTTCTAAACCTAATTTAATTGAATAACTTTCTAGCAACCCTTTACGTATAACACCCTCGGTTGATTCAGCAAATTTTACTGTCCGCCCCTCGATAGATAAGCACTTACGTTGAGAACCATTATAAAAATGAGCCATAAAGGAAGCATAGTCTTTAGAAAATTGCATTTGGTCATTAGTAATGTCACATGCCATCAGCTCAATAGTTTGGATACTTTCAGAGCTAATTGAACTAAAGTACCTCATGTTCACACTTTGAAGTTCAGTGATAGCGTTTGCAAATGCTATAGAGGTATCTTTACAACCATCGTGAAATGTAAAGCTAGTCAGCGCTGTATGGCTTTTTAACATTCGATCAATAGCATTTGTTTGTAATTCAGTTAAGCGTTCCTTTTTGTGTTGAACTTTCCATTGAGTCAATACATGGTAAGCAACTGCAAATGAAAGCCCAGCAAAAACAAAACCACCAAAACTCAATGATAGGGAAAACAAGTCGAAGAACGTCTTTGTTGGTATAGTTTCTGTTTCAATAACAACACTATTTACGCCAAACCATGCACCAATCACGATTCCGAGACAGAACAATAACATGCTAATAATTTTGAACTTCATAGTTTCCTTTTTTGCATGAGCATATAACGCCGCGTTAAGGGGCGACAACGCTATACCCCGAAGCTTAAAGATTGTGCCATAAACACATAAGCTATGCATTGAACTAAAACCGCCGAGCGTTGGGAGTCCCTCTTAAACGCTTTGTTATACCTAAGCTAACGTGACACACTATCTTTTGTTGATTCGATTTTATCGGCTAAATAGCCATTAAACTTATGAACAAACAACAGAAAAGCTAAGTACATAAGCAAATTACTTGCAGACACATCTTGCGCTACTTTTTCTTCATGGAAAACCAAAAATGACGTTAAAAGCATGATGAGTGCTGTAACGATGTAGCACTTAAAAAAATGAAAGTTAAGCCTATTATTGTAATCTGGAACAGTGATTACACACGTTAACTGAGCCACTGAGAAAAATGTCGTAATGGCTAACAAAAAATTTTCTATTTGCATTTATATTCCTCGAATTAGAATGGAGAAATTTCTTCACAGTGAATTAGGTATAACGCCGCGTTAAGTAGTGAGCAACGCTACCACGAAACCTAACTTATTGCGCCGTAATCACTAAAGCTGATTCAAACCAAAATTGCCGAGCGTTGCGAATCTGCCTTAAACGCTTTGTTATGCTGCTTTCAGCCAAATAAGTTTTGATAGATACTTGTGACAATAGCCTGAGCTTTTTCATTAAATGATGGTATCGCTACTATGATAACCGTTGCTACTAGCCACCATATAATTTTCCCAGCAAAGGCACTAATGATGCCATTTTTGCAGATTTCCAAAAATGTAGGCTTACCGAAGTCACTAATAGGGGTTTTCATAAATTTATATACTTCCAACCCACTGGAAGTAACTTGTAAGGATTCATAGTTCCCATTTTCGTCCCCTTTAATGCGGTCGCCTGTTATATACCCCGCTTCAAGCAAATGTAGAATAGCCCAGAACGTTTTATCCTTCTTCCAATCATCCGTTCCACGCCTAATTTGCATGACTCGAAACTCTTTCGTTGAAGTAATTTCACCAGATTTAATCTTTTCAAATAATTCAATTTCTAACATCAATTCTTCACCGATATCCAGAGCAGCATAACGCCGCATTAAGGGGTGAACAACGCTACCACCCGACCTAAGCCATTGTGCCGTAAACACTAAAGCCAATTAAAACCCAAATCGCCAAGCGTTGTGAATCCCTCTTGAATGCTTTGTTATATGCATTACTCGATTAGATTTTCCAAGTTCCACAGTGCTGCAAAGCAACTTAACCCAAAACCTATATATTTAAATACGTTACGAAAAATCCTATAACCACGCTCATTATTCCGTTCATCGTAGTGGTCAACAATCACAGAGATCATGACAATACATCCACACACGAATGCGCCATACATTAGCCACGCTGGTTCATTGCTAAAATGAACACCACCACGTTTTGCAGGAATGTATAGATCGTTTTTATATAAACCGTAGCCACCGTAGACAGTTAGAAATACAGATAAAAGAGCACAAGCTACCCGCTCTGATAGTGCGATCTTATTCGGAGTATAATCCATATTTGCCTCCTGCATATAACGCCGCGTTAAGGGGTGCAGGCACGCAATACATAAGTTTCCGCAAAGCACCTTAAACACCAAACCCAACGCAAACTAAAAATGCCACGCGTGCCAAATCCCTCTTAAACGCTTTGTTATGTTTGGGGCTCAAACTGAGCATATATCCAGATTTTTTACCGAGTTTTCAGAAGACTATAGTTAAACCCACTTATTACATAGATTACCTATTCGTCGTTTTCTTATACCCGAGGATTACATCGTAAATCTTAAAAACTATACAATAGCTAAAATATTGTACTGGCCATAATTCTAGCCCTAAAATGCTTGTTGGATAATTCGCTAAGTCCCTAAGCTTCAAATATAAAACCGCAGGCCACCAGATAATTCCCGCAACTATCATTTCAAACCTGTAATACCACTTGAGCTCTATAGCTCCATCACTAGCCATCCCTGCATGAAGGAAAAGAAAATACCCCAGAACCGAAAGAAAAGTAATCAAAGCCACTCGCTTTATCCAAATCACGCATTTCCTCCGAAAACATAACGCCGCGTTAAGGGGCAGCAACGCGCTACCACCAAACTTCAATTTACCACCGTAAACACAAATACCAAGACTTGAGCCAAACTCGCCACGCGTTGACTGTCCCTCTTGAACGCTTTGTTAGGCATTGGACGCTTTGTTTAGCACCCATTTTTCCAGTTCTTCGTTGTCATCATCAACGACAATGCCTGTAAAAACGAAATTGTTAGCTTTTACAACATTAAGTGAAGCTACATTGATTGAAGAAATCAAAGCAACTACGTTTTCAACCAAACCTGTTCCAAACGCCAAATCGCAAAGTTGGTTAACTGCAGACTTTGCCAACCCACGACCTTGTTGCTTAGGTGCAACATTGTATCCAATTTCCACCTCACCAGCTTTGGGCTCATATTTAAAGCCACAAAAGCCAACAACATTATCTTGAAATAACATCATATAAGGTAGTGACCATATTTCAGCCCCAGCTTTTTGAGCTTGTTGCAATGAACGATTGAGCACATGATTAGGTGGAATAGAACCATTACAAAACTCAATTTCTTTCCCTGTTGTTCCAGTAATCAATTGATTCAGCTGTTTCTTATTTATCTGCTGTAGTTTCATTTTCCACTCTATGCCTAACGCCGCATTAAGGGGTGAACAACGCCACCACCTAACCTAAGGCATTGTGGCATAAACACTTAAGCTAAATTTTGGACCAAAACTGCCAAGCGTTGAGAATCCCTCTTAAATGCTTTGTTATACGCGGGCTTCCGACCAAACTGCGAACTCATTACCACTTGGTTCTAGAAAATGAAACCGGCAACCGCCAGGAAATTCGAATATAGGGCGAATGATTTCACCACCACTTTGAGAGACTTTCTTTAGAGTACCTTCAATGTCAGAGCTGTAGAATACTAAAAGTGCTCCACCGGTATTAGTTTGGTTGCAGCAATCAGCTTTGAAGAAACCACCGTCTAATCCCTGATTTGAAAAAGCTGTATATTCAGGTCCGTAGTCGACAAACTCCCAACCGAAAACTGAAGAGAAGAATGATTTTGTCGACTCTAAATCCTTTGCGCCAAACTCAACATAATTAAGTTTTTCATGCTGATTCATTTCCTTGCTCCTTGTTGATTGACCTGATAAGCGTATAACGCCGCGTTAAGGGGTGAACAACGCCGCCACCCTAACTAAACCATTGTGCCATAAACACAAAAGTTAAACTTTGAACCAAAACCGCCAAGCGTTGAGAATCCCTCTTGAACGCTTTGTTAGCCCTGTGACCAATTAGTACATATAACCCAGCCAGTCGACATGCCCATTTGCCCATTGCTTACCACTTATGGACTTTATAAACAGTTCATCAATGTGCTCTACCGCAACACCATAATTTGTGTGCTCATGAAGCCTTAGCCAAGAATGGATACCCTCAACTTTGCTATAACCTTGTTTTCTGTAAAATTCATCCAACTCTGAGATAAGCATGATGAAATCGACCGCCTTTCCTTGTGCAAACGATGATACTTCAGAAAGCATCAGTGAACCAATACCTTTACCTCGCCACTGTTCGGCAACGCAAAAATCAATGATACCCAAGACGTTATATACTTCATCACCGACTTTTATCGCGCGATAATCTAGCCCTAAATAACCAACGAGTATGTTGTTTTCATATTGCAAAGCACGCATATGAGGTAGCTGTTTGTAGTAGGAGCGATTAGCTTGGTGATCTGGGAACGCCTGGTTTCTTAAAGACTCTATAGCTTCATGCTGTTCTTTCGTTACATCAATTTCGTATACGATCTTCATACTTTTCCTTGTAAAGGGCTAACGCCCAATTAAGGGGTGAACAACGCCTCCACCCAACCTAAAACATTGTGCCATAAACACTAAGTTTGAAGTAGAAGCAAAAATGCCGAGCGTTGTGAATCCCTCTTAAATTGCTTGTTAGGCATTTTTTATTCGTAATTCTTTATTTCCTATCTTTTTTACTACTTTTAGACAGTCATTAATGGCATACAACTCGATATCCAAGTGCTCTTGCCAATGCACCGACGTCCGAGCTTCACTACGACCATTTTCTAAGTTTGCTATAGCGTCGACGACTTCATGTGACACAATAAAAGATGATCTTTCTGCTATTTTGTATACATCTTTTCGTGCTTTTCTGTAGTCAGCCCATAACTCATCGCTTACCTCATCGGATAATTCCCGCCCTTCTAGTGATGCTGTAAGATGCTCAGAAACGGGCCATTTCATTCGATGTAATGAATCTATTAGCTCAGAATAAGCAAACATTTTTTGTTCCCACACTTTTTCTTTGCGGTAACGAGAGGTAGCTAAATATGCAGCTAGAAAGGCCGCACCTACAGATATAATTATCTGGGCCGAAATTTTTATAATTTCAATGTCCATCTTGTTCCTTATGCCTAACGCCGCGTTAAGGGGTGAACAACGCGATACCACCCAACTTAAACCATTGTGCCATAAACACAAAAACTAAACTTTGAACCAAAACTGCCAAGCGTTGAGAATCCCTCTTAAACGCTTTGTTATGGCTTACCACTCACGAACGAACAGAAAGGTTAATCTGTTGTTCTATATGAACTTAACACGTTCGTCTAAGCACTCATTAGAACCCATTTCAAATTCGCGGCATATCCAAGGACGATTTTCATAAATTGTGCACATTAGAGTGTCTCTGTCTAAAGCGGCACACCAACCATCATTTAATCGCATCATTGTTTCACCACCATACTGATCACGAGCGATGAACTCTTCTGGCACTCCAGTATCCGAGATAATCATAACTTCAAGGCGGCAGCAGCAAGCTTGGCAGTTTGAGCAAGATACATTTGAGGAAGAAGGTGTATTAGTTGGTATAAGCATAAGTAACTACAGTTTAGTCAATTGTGCATGATACCGTAAATTTGATGTGAACAGCCTTTATTTCTGAGATTGCGGACCTTGTGAGCCATAACGCTTTCTAATCTACAAACTGTCGGTATAACCCTTTCATACCCTCGACATATCCAAAACTAAATCAGAATGCACCTTATCACATAAGATCATGAAACTTATAGATTACTTATGCATATAAACGAGTTACCACTCTAAATTAGCTCACAAAGTGACCACTAATTCTTGAATTCTACAAGACTAAACGTAACTGTATATAAATACAGTTAAAAAGTTGAACAATATGAAAAGCCAATTCTTACTCAGTGTTAAAGAACACATGCATGCTCGTCATTATGCCACTAAAACGATCAAAGCTTATATTCTATGGATCACTAAATACATTGCGTTCCACAACATGCAACACCCTTCTAAGTTAAATGAAACTCATGTTGAGGTGTTTCTCACGCACTTAGCAGTGAAAGATCGGGTTGCTGCGAAAACTCAGGCTCTTGCGCTTAATGCGATAAATTTTCTTTACAGGGAGTACTTTCGGACACCTCTATCAATGGAAATGAAATTCCAAAAATCGCTTCTTGATAGAAAATTACCAGAAGTGTTAACACGTGATGAGCTTAGGCGCTTTTTGACTCACATTGACCCACGATACAAGCTCCATATCATGTTGCTATACGGCTCGGGCCTTAGAGTAATGGAGTGTGTTAGGTTGAGAATCCAAGATATTGATTATCACTATAACGCAGTGAGAGTCTGGCAGGGTAAGGGGGGCAAAAACAGAATAGTCACGTTAGCGAAAGAGGCCATTCCATTATTAAAAGAGCAGGAAGCATTAACACTTAGATATTACAAAAAAGATCTAAATTATCCAGGGTATGCAGGAGTTTGGATACGGCCTTCACTACAAAAGAAATATCCTGGAGCAGAAATGGACTTTAATTGGCACTATTTATTCCCCTCAACGCGTTTATCACAAGATTTTGAGTCGGGGCTGACTCGAAGGCACCACATAAACGAAGCGGCCATACAAAGAGCCGTGAAACGCTCGTCAAAAGATGCAGGGATAACTAAGAGCGTAACTTGTCACACGCTAAGGCATAGTTTCGCTACCCATCTATTAGAGTCTGGAGCTGATATCAGGACCGTACAAGAACAGCTAGGCCATAGCGATGTCAAAACCACTCAAATATATACACACGTATTAGAGAGAGGAGGATCTGGTGTAATCAGTCCTTTGTCGACGCTATAAACAAGAAATAAAAAAGGAGAGCCTGGGCTCTCCTTTTCTTATACCTAAACTGCTAATTAAAGAGCAGTTTTCGCTTTCTCAACTAGAACTGCAAATGCAGCTTTGTCGAATACTGCGATGTCAGCAAGAATCTTACGGTCGATCTCGATAGATGCTTTCTTAAGACCGTTGATGAAACGGCTGTAAGATAGACCATTTTGACGAGATGCAGCGTTGATACGTGCAATCCATAGTTGACGGAATTGACGTTTCTTGTTGCGACGGTCACGGTAAGCGTATTGACCAGCTTTGGTAACTGCTTGGAAAGCTACGCGGTAAACACGTGAACGTGCACCGTAGTAACCTTTAGCTTGTTTTAGAACTTTCTTATGACGTGCACGAGCTTGTACACCACGTTTTACGCGAGGCATTATGCTTCTCCTAAACTAAACGATTGATAAACTAAAAAGAATTAAGCGTATGGCAACATACGGATTACTGCAGCCACTTCACATTTAGGAAGGATTGCATTTGGACGTAGTTGACGCTTGTTCTTAGTAGTACGCTTAGTCAGGATGTGACGTTTTGTAGCGTGCTTGTACTTAATACCACCAGCAGTTTTCTTGAAACGCTTAGCAGCACCTTTGTTGGTTTTCATCTTAGGCATGATGAACAACTCCGCATTGTAGTAGTTTAATAAACAACGTAATCAGGGCGAATGAAACCCTACCGTTTTCCATAAAGGCTAACGGCAGGGTTTAATTACTTGTAAGCCGCTAATTACTTCTTTTTAGGGGCAAGAACCATGATCATCTGGCGACCTTCAATACGACTTGGGAATGATTCAACTACAGCTAGTTCTGCAGTATCTTCTTTCAAGCGTTTAAGAACGTCGACACCGATGTCTTGGTGTGCCATTTCTCGGCCACGGAAGCGAATTGTTACCTTCACTTTGTTGCCTTCTTCAAGGAAACGCGTCAGGTTGCGTAGTTTTACCTGATAGTCTCCAATATCAGTTCCAGGACGGAATTTGATTTCCTTAATCTGGATCTGTTTTTGCTTTTTCTTCTGCTCTTTTGCAGCTTTGCTCTTTTCAAAGAGGAATTTGCCATAGTCCATCACACGACAAACTGGTGGCTCAGCATTTGGACTGATTTCTACAAGGTCCATACCAGCTTCTTCAGCTGCAGCAACCGCTTCTTGGATCGATACGACACCAACTGATTCACCGTCAGCGCCTGTAAGTCTAACTTCACGTACGCCACGGATTTCACCGTTTAAACGATGAGCATTTTGTTTGGCCGGTTGTTGGCCGCGTCTTCCGCCTTTAATAGCTTATTCCTCCAGATTGAGCTTACGGCTAGAGATCTCGTCTTGGATGTACGAAATAAAATCATCCACTTTAAACTTACCGAGATCTTTACCTTTACGAGTACGTACTGCAATTTCGCCAGCTTCCATTTCTTGGTCACCACAAACCAGCATATACGGTACGCGCTTCAAAGTGTGTTCGCGGATTTTAAAGCCTATCTTCTCATTTCTCAAGTCCGCTTTTGCTCTAATTCCAACTTTTTGCAGTTTTCGAGCAACTTCCTGAGCATAATCAGACTGTTTGTCAGTAATATTCATGACAACAGCCTGCTCTGGTGACAACCACGTAGGGAAGAAACCAAAGTACTCTTCGATCAAAATACCGATGAAACGTTCAAGTGAACCTAAAATCGCACGGTGGATCATTACAGGAACTTGACGTTCGTTGTTCTCATCCACATAAGATGCACCTAGACGTCCCGGTAGGTTAAAGTCTAGCTGCACAGTACCACACTGCCAAGCACGATCTAAACAGTCATATAGCGTGAATTCAATCTTAGGACCGTAGAATGCGCCTTCGCCTTCTTGAATCTCGTATGGGATATCCATCGCTTCAAGAGATTGCTTAAGTGCTTCTTCTGATTGATCCCAAATTTCGTCCGAACCAACACGTTTTTCTGGGCGTGTTGACAGCTTAACGACGATATTGTCAAAACCGAAAGTCTGGTATGTATCGTAAACCATCTTGATACAACCCGTCACTTCGTCTTGGATTTGGCTCTCAGTACAGAAGATGTGAGCATCGTCCTGAGTGAAACCACGTACACGCATAATGCCGTGTAATGCGCCAGAAGGCTCGTTACGGTGACAAGAACCAAATTCCGCCATACGTAGCGGTAGATCGCGGTACGATTTTAGACCTTGGTTAAAGATCTGTACGTGACCAGGACAGTTCATTGGTTTCAGAGCGTAATCACGGTTCTCTGAAGCCGTTGTAAACATCGCATCTGCGTATTTGTCCCAGTGACCAGAACGTTCCCAAAGCACTCGGTCCATGATTAGAGGACCTTTTACTTCTTGGTAGTCGTATTCAGTCAGTTTTTCACGAACGAAAACTTCTAGATCACGGAAAATCGACCAACCATTGTGGTGCCAGAAGACCATACCCGGTGCTTCTTGCTGCATATGGAAGAGGTCCAGCTGCTTACCGATTTTACGGTGGTCACGCTTCGCTGCTTCTTCAAGACGCGTCAGGTGCGCTTTTAGAGCTTTCTTGTCGTGGAACGCAGTACCGTAGATACGCTGAAGCATCTTGTTATCGCTGTTACCACGCCAATAAGCACCAGCTACATTAAGTAGCGTGAAGTGCTGACAGAAGCCCATGTGCGGTACGTGAGGGCCACGACACATGTCGATGTATTCTTCGTGGTGGTATAGACCTGGACGATCATCGCGAGCAACGTTTTCGTCCAAGATTTCAATTTTGTATGATTCGCCACGTGACTCAAACGTATCACGCGCTTCCTGCCAGCTTACCTTTTTCTTGATAACTTGGTACTTAGTCTTAGCCAGCTCTAGCATGCGCTTTTCAATCTTTTCTAGATCTTCTTGCGTAAGAGATTGCTCTAAGTCGATATCGTAGTAAAAACCGCTGTCGATGGTTGGACCGATCGCCATTTTTGCTTCAGGGTACAATTGTTTGATCGCGTGACCTAACAAGTGCGCACATGAGTGGCGTACGATTTCCAGTCCATCAACATCATCTTTCACAGTGATGATTTCAAGATTTGCATCTTCTTCAATAAGATCACATGCATCAACACGGTTGCCGTTTACACGACCAGCGATGGTTGCTTTAGCAAGACCAGGACCGATAGATTGAGCGACTTCAAGAGTAGAAACTGGGTTGTCAAATTGACGCTGACTGCCGTCAGGAAGAGTAATAATTGGCATTTATATATCCTTACAGTGGTGTTGCACACCAAGCAACACTTGATAAGTTTGTTTTTCGTTGTTAAACAATCAATTAAAAAACGAAAAGGCGTTTACTTCGTTTCTTGGGGCACTTTTAGGTACAAATACAGATGAACCACTCAATGCACCAAGGCAAGCATTGTAACCAAATCAGTCAAAATAACAATCAAACTCACAATTCAAGAATTAAAATATCGCGAAAAAAGCGGCAAACTCACTGACATCAGTGAGGAAAATTAAGCAAACGGCGAGCTTCCGGGATAACGTCGCTAGCAAGTAATCCGATCACGCCTTCCCTCGCTGCAATGACATCAGCAGCCTGGCTATGAATTTGAACCCCAAGTCTCGCTGCTTCGCTCGTATTTAACCCTTGCGCAAGCAATCCACCGATAATGCCTGTCAGCACGTCACCCATACCGCCCGTTGCCATTCCTGGATTGCCAGAGATACACACACTGCAGTGCTGACCATCAAATACCAGAGTACCTGCCCCCTTGAGGACTACAACACCTCCGTATTTACGCTGCAATTTTTGTACAGCTAGGTATCTGTCTGCTTCTACTTCTGCTGTCGAACAATGTAGCAGCCTTGCGGCCTCAGCGGGGTGAGGGGTAATGATTCGACGTGCATCATTATTGGGCTTTTGTGCCAAAAGGTTCAATCCATCGGCGTCAACCACCTTTGGAAGAGAACTCGCTTGCACAGCGCAAAACAAGGATTGTGCCCACGCGTCCGTTCCTAATCCTGGCCCAAAAGCAACCGCGTTTTGTGTAGCTAACTTAGAAGTAAGGGCATCAAAATCCCCTTGCCAAAGCGTTGACATCACTTCCGGACAAGCGACTTGAATCGCCATTGTTGAAGCTGGATGAGAAAAACAGCTGACTAATCCAGCGCCTATCCTGGCTGCTGAGTAAGAGCACAATCGAATCGCGCCACTATAGCCTTGATTTCCGCCTATACATAGCAATCGGCCGTGGTTGCCTTTGTGCGCGGTGGCTCGTCTGCGGGGAATGCTTGAGACAAGCTCATCTAGTGAAAGCAACGCTATATTGGACGGAAACAATGAAGAGAACTCTTCTTCGACATTTAGACCTGAGAAATGGAGTTTACCGACGCAATTGCGTGCGTTTCCGGTAACTAGCCCTCGTTTCAAAGCAATGAATGTGACCGTGTGGTTTGCACAGATACTATTGCCTAACTCGGTGCCCGTATCAGCACAGAGGCCGGAGGGGACATCAATCGCCACCACAGGCTTGTCACTGCCATTAATCTCATCAATCAATTGGCTGATGTGTGCACGCACCTGACCAGATAATCCAGTACCCAGTATGCCATCCACAATAACGTCGGCGCGCTGCAACGCAGAACTCATTTTCGATATAGGTTGAATTGCTTCCCCCATATCTCTCCATGCCTGCATCGCGCGTTTGGCATCACCTTGCAATCGTGCTTCTTCGACCGTCAATATCAGATCAACGCTCAACCCATCTTGCTTAGCTAAACGAGCAACAACAAACCCATCACCGCCATTGTTACCGGCTCCACACAATACGGAGATATGTTGTGCATTTGGATAGCTGCACTTGAGTACGCTATAGGTGGCTGCTCCCGCTTGTTCCATAAGCTCATAAAGGGAAAAACCAGATTTTTCTGCGGCTGCAGCTTCGCCCTCTTTTACCTGCTTTGCGGTGTACAATCCCTTGGGTAAAGTCATAACGAAACTCCTATTTTAAGGCAACCACCATCCGGTTCACTTCTTTAGGGAGATAAGCGCCTCAGCCGTCGCGTCTTGAATGGATAAGAACAGCGTTCGTACTTCTCCAGTCGGTGTTCTCATCGGGTTCAAGGTTATATTCTGGTACATGAAATCCGCTTGCTGTGTGACCGGACGAACATTACGGCATTTAAATAAATAAGGCCTCTGCTGCCAAGTAATAAAACTTCGGCAACCGAGATCATAAACAGGTTTGGTTTTTAATCTAAACCACTCCTGAGGAATTTCAGGAAACAACTCAAATAATGATTTTCCTATTGCATCATGCGGTTGGATTCCACTGTGGTGAGTCATAAAACCATTCCACACCTGCACAGTATAATCCCTATCAATCACGATTAGCCCTAAGTCAACATTGTGAACCATGTCCACCATCCAGTGAAACTGCTCAAACTCGGCTGGTAGAGTTAACATCAGAATTCCTCCATCAAGTAGGCCAATTTGTTGTCCAGTAATGGCAGTGACTCATCAACAAACATAAACAGTAGATCGCAACGGATTGAACTGCCATCAATGTTGTAACTCACTTCGAACGTCATCGTTTTATTGAACGAGCCAGAGGTAGATTCAATAACGGAATCAACCGAGATATGCTGACCAAGAAGCACAGGTGAGCTTTGGAAAAAACGAACTTCTGCCTGCTCCCCCAACCCATTGAGGAAAGAACCCACCAGAATATTAGAGACATCCATTAATAACTCAAGCTCTTCCAGTTCGTCGGTTTCTGTTGGCACCTTCATCAATTTTTTAAGCTCTGACACACTAGTATCACTGAGCAAAACCAATGCTTCACCGGCAATACCTTCCCCACTGAATCCCTGACAGACGCCGGATACTTGATTATTTTGTGTCAGATCCCTTAGCGCCATGTGAAGCTCACTCACTTCAAAAATATTCACATTCGGTAAGGGTAAGTTCACGAAAACATCAAAGTGTCGTGCCAGTGCGTCAGCCGCTCGCCCTATTGATACGTTGGCGACTTCCATATAAACATCACGTCGGCGAAGGGCCGGAAGCTCAACCGTAGAAGAGGTGATAGTTGGCCTTGGTGTGGGTTCAATAAAAGAACGGAGGAGTTCTTTAAGCTCATCTTTATTGATAGGCTTTTGAATAAACCCCTTAGCACCCAGTGCCAATACTCGTTCTTTAGCTTTGGGCTGTATATCTCCAGAGACAACAATAACGGAAATATCAATCCCACGATCACGAATCGCTTCCAATGTTTCGAATCCATCCAGCACGGGCATAGTAAGGTCGAGAAACATCAGCTTAAACTTAGAGCATTCCAGCTTGTTTAAGGCATCCAAGCCATGCTCTGCGAATGTGATATCCGCATTCAGCGTTGGCGGGAGTGAGCGAGCCATTTGCTTTCTTGCTAAAGCGGAATCATCACATATGAGGATAGGATAAGACATTCGTACATCTACCACTTCTTCTTAGAATAGTGATTTCAGTGTAACAGATAGTTAATGCGCCAGATATGGGGCAAGTTTGAATTAATGTCATGTAAAAAAGAGCCTTACAATGAAGGCTCTTTAGATGAACACCATTCTAGGTTATACGAACCCTAAGCCATACGAACCAAGGATTTACCAATAAGCCACTCCAGCTCCTTTTCGCTTTCTGGACCAAATTGAGCGGTTGTCATGGTATACAAACGTTCAATACCGTTTGTTGCAAACTCTTGGGTCTTTTGTGACGTTACGATATGGTGGAAAAGCAGGCGCAAAATCGCGCGGAATTCTTCATTGTCTAACGCCGCTATCCAACTGTCAGAGAACGCCGACAGTCCATTATCAAAGTCAACGTGTTCAACAAACATTTTAAAAATTCGACCATCGAGTGCCGCGGTAAAATCGGTTTTCTTTGGGAAGTGGTGACTAATCCCTGTTCTAGATACACCGGTCTGCTGGCTAATGGTTGTATAGGACATTTTGTCGTAACCAAGACGCAAAAGTTGATCGACAACTGCGTCCATGATTTTTTGGATGGTAATCTCAGTATCTTCTTTACTACGCTTTGGCATGTTTGGGCTCTTCTCTATCTAATTCCGTTTACATCAAAATGAATTTTTCAATTAAACCGTTGGTGATAACTCACCTAGCAGCGCAAGCGGCAATAACATGTACGAATTTCAATCTCTATCGCCTACAAAGCTCAACCATTCAAACCAATTACTTACGTTCAAATGCGCAGCCAAAATCCAGTAGTGACATAAGCAGAGCAAATACCAAGGCGATCATTTATTATTTTTACGATTGACTGTGGCGATAATCTTATAAATTGCAGTCCCTTACAACTAACATGCATTAGTTACGACAATAAAATGACGCTAAACTTCACGTTTTAGTGACACATATCTCAACAATGAGTGTAAATCGAGCGCCTCAATCTCAACGCCAACATGAAATGAAGATACAACATAAGGGCTAAGTGTCAGTTTATAGAGTTTTAATTGATAGATTCACTTCAAAGAAGCCGCTAAAATACCCACACTTTCTTTAAGAGGATATTGATATGAGCGACGAACAACAAGATCTATGTGAAGCCTGTGGTTTCGCTGGCGAAATGGGTTTTTTCATCAAAGAAGGTGATGAAGTAGCGGAAGTCACCATTTACGCAGATAGCAAAGCGCTGTTGGAAGCAGAGTTAGCGAAATATATCGAACTGGCCGAGCAAGTGTCAGCAAACGTAGAATACGAAGTCACTCCGCTTGAAGAAAACGCTAAAGAGTTAACCGCTCGCTTTAAATTTGAAGTCAGCGCTGAAAAACTCATCTTCGAATTGAAAACTCGTTCATTAACGCGTTAACGTAAATTTATCGATAAAAGCGGGTGCTTCGCCCGTTTTTTGATTCTCGGCGGCACAATCGTTGATCTTTTATCGCCTTGTCATAATACTAGAGTCAATTTCCCAATCGCGAACTTTTCTGGTCAGCTTTATGAGACTCGCTATTCTCGCAACACTCCTCGCTCTTCACTCTATGAGTAGTCTCGGTCAGACACTTGATCCATTTCGGGTTCTTAACCACCTGGATAATTATGGGAATCTCGATTTGCGTAACAAACCTTATACCGAGTTACCCCCGGGGTTAGTGGTACAAGGAAACTTGAATATCGCCAAGACATCCATATTGCGGCTACCACAAGGGTTGGATATTCAGGGCAGCTTAGACGCCTCGAACAGCCAGCTAAAACAGATCAGTAAAGGTTTGAAAATTAGAGGGTACGCGAACTTTTTAGGGTCGGATGTTGCTCGGTGGCCAAAAGGCGTCAAGCTTGGTGGCTACCTAAATTTAACAGACACACCTCTTACCTCCCTCCCTCCTAGATTGCGAGTAAAAGGCGATCTCAGTGTGATCCGAACACCCATCATCGCTCTGCCAGAAGGCTTGATCGTAGAGGGTAATCTCTACATTGGTGGCTCGGCATTAAGAGAGTTTCCCGATACGATGACAGTTAACGGCAACATCTATCTGGGAGGTAATCGTATTTCAAAATGGCCAACGAACCTCACACTGGGAGGGGCGGTCGCTCCATAAAAAAGGGATGCACTTGGCATCCCTCCTTTCATTTATTTTTAAGTAACTTACTTTTGCTTAAGTTACTTTTGTTTTCATTACTTTTGATTATTTACCGGATTTGCATAGCTAGCAATTAAATACGGTTGAGCCGCTTCAGGTAACTGCTCTAATTTCTCTTTGAGCTTCGCCTTCACTTCATCACTGACTTGTTCATCACCAGCGGCGAGTTTATTAATTGGGAACAGCTTATAGTTTTGATGAATCTGTCTGTCGATCTCTTCAGCCAACGCTTCCGGAGTGTCGAAGCCTTGCTCAATCACGTCACCAAACGCGACATGGACATGGCCCTTTTCACCCACAATACCTTGGATGATACTTTCAATATCTTCAAACTCACCTTTTTCATAGCTGCCGCGCTCCGCTTTAGACCAAAGCTCTTTTGCTTTCGCCACATCACACGGGTCGTTTTCGTATGAGATAGATACAGGTACAATTTTCAGTGACTTGATGTAATCCGAGAAATCGACTTTCTGTTTACGGCCTTCAACATGAAACATTTTCAAAATGGCTGGATCGGTAAAATCATTGCCATCTTTTGCACGACCTTCTTTTTGCGCAATCCAAATTGAGTGGCCAGTATCCAATGAGTGTTTGATGTAAGCTGACAACGTGCCCAATGCTTTCATCATTTCTCGTGGGCCTTTTGCAGAACGTTTTACGATGAAGCTCTTATTCAGCCTCATCAATTCCGTTGCACACGGCTTTTTCAATAAGTTGTCGCCAATAGCGATACGAACGGTTTTATGGTGACTTTGGTGTAGGCCGTAGTTAACCAATGCCGGGTCCATCGCAATATCACGGTGGTTCGACACAAAAAGATACGCCGTACTTTTATCCAGTTTTTCTAGACCGCTGTAGGTGACACCTTGAGTTGTGGCACTGAGTGTTTGGTCCAGGTACTTTTTCACCTCCAGCTGGATCGTTTCAACAGAGTTCAGCTTAGACCATTTCATTTTCAGATACACTTTCACCACTGGTGACATTAATGCTTTGAACCAGCCAGCGTGATTTGAAAATCGGTGCTGCAAAATAGCGCTAATAAATTCTTCATCGTTTACCAGTCGATCAATCGCCGCTGGAATCTCGTCATCATTGTATGGACGGATATCAATAAATGGGTCGTTACTTGTAGTCATTCTTATGTACACAAAACAAAAAGCTGGCCCATTCTACGCATAGTTCCACCTATTCGCAGCTATACTTCTCTCAGATTTGAAAAGGTCAGACCACGAAAATCCACTATTTCTAATTCGTATTGGCTTTTTTTGTCAGAAAAGTTACCCTTAGCGCCCCAAGTTATACGAGTACTTCCATGCATTACGCCATTTCCCATCAGTCGCTGCGACAAGATTTTCTTTGCTGCACACCGAGACGCAAACTTTTGAAACATACCCTGCTTTTTGTCAGAGAAGGCTTAGTACTCGCGAAACTGGGTAAGCAAGAATACGCGATTGAGAAAGGTGAGGCATTTTGGCTGCCATTTGATGCGCTTTGCTCTCTTACTTACTTTCCAAGCTCACACATCCAGCTTGTGGAAGTGTCCTCTCGCGTACGATCTCGAATGCCGAAACAGGGCGGATATGTTGAGCTAGAAGAGCTAACCACAGCGATTTTAAACAAACTCAGTCAAAACCATGTGAATGCTGAGTCGCAACAAGCATTATTAGCGGTACTGCGTAATGAATTGGCCAGCACCAAAACGACATTGTATGAAAGTGCAATGACACAGCATATCAATCATTGGCGTTGGGATTGCAAGCTCTCGGAATTGACCAGTGAACAGCAATTGGTGATGAAAGTCCGAGAGGCAAACAAGATGATGCTTTCCGGTCAAAAGCGCGAACAAATCATCAATAAATTGTTTAGCGGAGATAGCGCAGCATTTGCTCAACTAGAAACACTCCTTCTTGGCAAGTAGCTACTACTAGCACTGACTACAAGCACCGACTACAAGTAATTAACTAGAAAAAGTACCTAGGCATAAGGCGCATAGAAATGCGCCTTTTCCTTATGACTAAGCTGAAATTTTCAGTAGCATCATGCTGCTTAATGCGGGTATGCGCAGTTCACGCTTACCTGCATCTCCTTTGCATTCTTTTCCAGACAGCACATCTTGCCATTGGCCTGAAATTGAAAGCTCCGCTGTTTGAACTCGCTTAGATTTATTGATGATCACAACGCCCTTATCGCCACGCGCAAATATCAGCAAATCTTCTGATGCTTCGAGTACATCCATTGGTTCACCATGCACATGATTGTGAAAACCGATAGCAGCGACCATTTTGGGGTTATTCCATACATCTAGCCAACGCGGCTTGCCGTTGTTACCCGTGATTCCACTTGTATCTAAATCGGAGTAAATCAGAGGCACACCACCATCACGGCCTAGGATGTAACTGTATGCCAACCACTCTAGTTTCTCGTCTAATACGAGTTCGCTAAATACCTCGTTGTTTGGTATATCATGAGTAATTGCAAACGTAATTGCCCGATTCTGCGACAAGGCTTGACCGAAACAGTATGGATCCACCAGATCTTTTAAACTGCCGCCCGGTTGCAGTGAATCGTACGTCATCTGAAACAGCGGAAAATCATACGCACCAAATTGGGTATTCGCTAAAAACGGCTCTAGGAAAAGATCGTATTCCAGCTTACTTGCGCCACCGTTGGTAATGATTTCACCAAATATGTGCAGATCATGGCAAAGCTCTTGAGTCCAGACTCGTTGTAGATGTTCCAGCGTCATATGCTTTGCTGCATCAATACGAAATCCTTTTACGCCCAGCTGCTTTAGTGCCTTGAGATAGCTTTTTTGCTGCTCGATAACATGGTCACTCACTCGTAGTGTTGGCAATCCCGGATCTTTCGGTCCGCCAGTAATGCGTCCATTTTGAACTTGCCATTTATCCTGCCAATCTTTAATGCCAAAGGCTTCTACAAAGTCATCGTGATCAAAAAGCGGCTCGTCCAAATCACCAAACAGTTTCTGTTTTTCGAAATAGTCTTTCTCCGCCTTGTATTGTTCTATTTCTCCATCACTTGGGTACTGCAAATCACTTCGAATGGATGACTCATTCGCCATATGGTTGAACACCACATCGGCATAAACACCCACACCGTGCTCGTCTAAAGCCATCACCATTTGTTTAAAATCGTCCGTGTTACCCAGTTGATTATCAATGACTCGATAGTCTTGTGGCTGATAACGCTGCCACCACTGCGTTCCCGTGTCACTTTTTTTAGATTTCATTGGTGGAGACACAAGAACGTATTTGTATCCAGCGAGAGCAATTGCTTTCGCCCTTTCTGTAACCAATGCATACGGCCAATCGAACGCATGCAAAACCACGTCTGTTGCGTTAGAGGTGAACATTAGTATTTCCTCGTCTTTTTCTTCATCGCTACCACAGTAGCCTTAACTGGTTCTAATAATATCAAAGGCAATTTCTATTCCTTATCCCCCTTTCATGCACTTTTTACGTAGTAGCAAGCGGGCGTAGATAATGTGAAACAGGGTACTTATTGACATAATCTTGTCCGTGATAGCGCTATAATCAAAGCATCTAATTCTACAGGGGGAAGTATGAAAAAGATCCAAATTGATATCGTCTCTGATGTCGTATGCCCTTGGTGCATTATCGGCTACAAACGCTTAGAGATGGCACTAGCGGCACTTTCAGACAAGCTTGAAGCCGAGATTCATTGGCACCCGTTTGAACTCAACCCTGCTATGGGTAACAAGGGACAAGACTTGCGTGAACACTTACACGAAAAATATGGAACAACACGAGAAGACAGTATTTTAGCGAGGCAAAACCTAACCCAACTAGGACAGGATGTGGGATTCCAGTTTAACTTTTACGATGAGATGAGAATCTACAACACGCGTAAAGCGCATCAACTGTTGATGTGGGCTTCAGGTGAGGGTAAACAGTTCGAGCTCGAAATGAGACTGTTTAAAGCCTATTTCAGTGAGCAGAAAGATGTGAGTAATTCTGCGCAGCTCATTGAGTGTGCGAAGCAAGTGGGACTTGACCCAGAGATCGCGGAAATGGTGATCAATGATCAAGGGTGGGCAGAGTCCGTCGTCCATACCGAACGTCAGTGGGTAGATGCAGGCATTCATGCGGTACCCGCGTTCATCATTAACCAAAGGCACCTCATTTCAGGGGCGCAAACCTCAGAGAATTTCATTTCGGCTCTGAAACAAATTACTGAAAACATACATTAAGAACGATGTGGGGAGATTAAAAGCTGCGCAAGAAGCAGACATTTAGTCTCCCTTAATTTTGGATATTACGCTCCAAATCAATACGACGAGCAGCCCAGCTAACACACCGATGAGCCCATTCATAAACGTCGGGAACAATGCCTGTATAAGAGAAATATTAGGGATATTGGTGATAATGGGCTCTACCCAGTGGTGAATCATTGGGATGTTGTGGACAACAATGCCTCCCCCGACCAAAAACATGGCAGCCGTTCCAACTATAGTCAGGCCTTTCATCAACTTGGGCGCAAAGTTAACTAACCCGCGTCCTATGCTCTGTGATAAGCCCTTTCCTCGTTGTTCCAGGTACAGTCCCAGATCATCAAGTTTGACAATGCCCGCTACTAAGCCATATACGCCAATAGTCATGAGTAGCGCAATCAGGCTCACGACCAAGATTTGTGTACTCATAGCTTGCCCTTGTACCGTACCCAGAGCAATCACGATAATTTCTGCAGAAAGAATGAAGTCAGTACGAATCGCGCCAGCTATTTTCTTCTTTTCATACTCTTCGGCAGAGTCAGCCTGTACGAGTTCCTCTTTCGGCTCTTGATGGGATGTATGAAACAGCTTCTCTAACACCTTTTCGGCACCTTCGTAGCAAAGAAACAAACCACCGATTAACAGCAGAGGCATGATAAGCCACGGCACAAAGGAGCTGATGAGCAGGGCAGCGGGAACAAGGATAAGTTTGTTCTTAAAGGAGCCTTTGGCCACACTCCACACCACCGGGAGCTCCCGATCTGCCGTCACACCGGACACCTGCTGGGCATTGAGCGCCAAATCATCTCCCAATACGCCTGCCGTTTTCTTTGCAGCCACTTTCGACATCGCCGCGACATCATCCAACACACTCGCGATATCATCGAGTAGGGTTAACAAACTTGCTCCAGCCATGTATACGCTCTTATTTGCATGAGAGGTCAATGTAAATAAATGTAACACTGAAAATCTGGAGTACAAACTGAAATATGCAAAACGCTACCTACATGAGAATTTCGTAGAGACGAGATTGCATGAGTACCTGTCACACTCTATCCTAGTTCTCAATTTATATAACAATAAAAGGCAGTATCATGCACAGTTCCTATCCAATCGGCACTCCTGGAGAAAAATGGGGCGAAGCTCAACGTCTTGAGTGGCGCGACCAAACGACCATTAAGCGTGAATATCAAAAAGAAGTTGTACCAAAGATCAACGCCCTATCAGAGCAATTTGACGTGGAACAGTACGGTGCCCTTTCGTACGATGCCGAACGTTACCCGTTGTTCTGCATTAAGAGCACAAACTGGGACCGCACTAAACCCGTTGTTTTAGTAACGGGCGGTGTACATGGTTACGAAACCAGTGGTGTTCATGGCGCATTAAAATTCGCCGAGACGCAAATGGCTCATTACAGCAAATACTTCAATATCGTTGTGGCACCATGTGTCAGCCCTTGGGGTTACGAAACGATCAACCGCTGGAATCCGTTGGCCATTGACCCAAATCGCTCCTTCTATGCGAATAGCCCTGCAGAAGAGTCAGCGAATTTAATGAAGTTGGTTGAGTCGATTGATGGCAACATCTTGGTGCATGTCGATCTGCATGAGACAACGGATACCGATGAATCTGAATTCAGACCTGCGTTAGCTGCCCGAGATGGCGTAGAGTACATCGCAGGAACGATTCCTGATGGTTTCTACACTGTTGGTGATACTGAGAACCCTCAACCAGATTTTCAAGCGGCTGTGATTGCATCAGTGAGTAAAGTGACCCACATTGCGCCGCCAGACGAGAACGACGAAATCATCGGTTCTCCGATGACTCAGCACGGTGTGATTAATTACCCAATGGTTAAGCTAGGGCTTTGTGGTGGTGTCACAGACTGCCAATACGGTACAACGACTGAAGTATACCCAGACAGTGCCAAAGTGACGGATGAAGAATGTAATGATGCTCAAGTCGCTGCACTTGTAGGAGCACTTGATTACGTGCTGACGCAGAGCCAACCCTAATTTGATACCCCCTGCCCTCTAATTTATGAATTTAGGCAGGGGGAAATCGCATTAACATACATTGAATGATCTTTGGCCTAAACCATTTAGGGACAAAGGAACTCAAAGATGACTTTGCTGCGGATGACGTCTATTTTTACGCCCAGGACGTAGCAGAATCCCCTATCAAGTACCCACCAACTACCATCAATACTCCAAATACCAATTTCCTCAACTGGTCGTTAGACAATGGTGGCGGATAACGCCTAGCAACCAAGGTCACTAGTGCCACCAACGGAACCGCAATGACAGATAACCAAATGATACTGGTACCTAGGCTGCCATCAAAATACACATAAGCGGTGCGCGAGGCAGACGTGCAGGCAAAGACCATCAGCAACGTGCTACGTATTAATTCAATGGAAAATGGCTGCTTGTAAAGATGATAAACAATGGGTGGTCCCGCCATGCCAAACAAACCACCAGCGAGGCCAGAGCTGAATCCTGAAAATAAAAAGGATGCCGATGCGGAGCGCATTGCTAACATCTTAGGTTTAAACATGAAATTGAGGCCTGCGGCTAAAATCATGATACCTAGCAGAACACGCAATATATTGGTCGCAGATTCATTGAGTTGACCGAGCAAGAATACTCCAGCAATCACGCCAGGAACGATACCCACCACTAAAGCCAGAGTGATTTTAAGTTCTCCAGACAAGGGTTTACCCACCAATGCCACTAGGCAATTGAACAAGGTAACGATACTCACTACTGCGGCGATAACGGGCAGTGCAACCAAATTAAGGCTCACGGTTAAACCGATCACAATGATACCGAGACCAAAGCCAGTCACGGTCTGAAAGTAAGTGCCAATCACTATGGCGGCAAGAATGGCGAGTAACGTCTGTAATTCCATTTCTTTTCCCTAGTTGGTGATGCCTTCTTTTATTGAGGCGGGTGAAACTTGGTCTATCTTCCCATCTTGTTGAGCTTGAACCGCGGTAACCGCAATCACATTAAAAATATCTTCAGCGCTGCATCCCCGGGATAGATCATTCGCAGGCTGGTTCAACCCTTGTAACAAAGGACCTATTGCTACCGCACCGCCTAATCTTTCTGCCAACTTGTAGCCTATGTTTCCCGCTTCTAAATTGGGGAAGATCAGAACGTTAGACTGACCTTTCACTTGCGAATCCGGCAGTTTTTTAGCTGCAATCTCAGTAACGATCGCGGCATCCAACTGAACGTCTTGGTCCACGGCGATATCGGGACAACGTTTTTTCACTATCTGCGCTGCGCTGCGAACTTTGTCGACAGACTCATGTTTCGCGCTGCCGTTGGTCGAAAAAGACAGCATGGCCACTTTAGGTTCTTCCATTAATAGCGATTTAGCGCTGGCAGACGCGGCGATGGCAATGGATGCAAGCTCAGTTTCATTCGGATCAATCACCAGTCCGCAGTCACTGAATATCAACCCACCTTTGAGGTTGTGAAACGGTTCGCACAGCATCATCAAAAAGAAGCTCGACACTAACTCGCAGTCCGGTGCAGGGCCGATAATTTGCAAAGCCGCACGCACCACATCGGAGGTAGTATAAACAGCGCCGTTCACTGTGCCGTCAGCAAGTCCTTCTCTCACCATTAAGTTGGCAAAAATAAGAGGATTTTTCACCTGTTCTAGGGATTCGTTGTAGGACATGCCTTTCGCTTTACGCAAAAGGTATAGGCGCTCAGCCAACACTTCTGTAAGAGGCGAATCCTGAGTAGAAACAATTTGAATACCCGCAAGACTCACATTGTGCCGTTCCGCAGTCATGGCAATCGTTTGTTCATCACCAACCAAAGTAATGTATGCCAATTGCTTATCCACGGCCATACGCGCTGCAGCAAGCACGCGAGGGTCTTCACCTTCGCTCATCACCACTCGCTTAAGATCTAAGTGAGCTTTTTTGATAATCCTTTCCATCGCCTTCATATAAAACACATCCATTTATTGATACAATTTGTTCCGAAATTTAATTTAGCATTAAATTCATCAATAAAAAAGATCAATTTTTATTCGAAAAATAGATAAAAATTAATTTGAAATGTACAATCTAATACTTCGACGCATCACAAGGATAAATGACTCTATGCCAACAGAAACGCCACAGGTTCAAGGAGATACTCCTACGCTCAGACTTTTTGCACTGTTAGAGGTGATAGCGCAAAAAGACGAGTTCATCTCTCTTCAAGGATTAGTAGAAGAAACCGGACTACCAAAACCAACCCTACATCGTATGTTGCAGCAGTTAGAAGCCGCAGGCATCATTCAAAAAGACGGGGATGAAAAGCACTATAGCTCGGGCATTCGTTTGAGAAAGCTAGCCGAGAACTTATTGCTAAATAGCACCATGCACAGTGCACGACGTACTATTCTTGAAAACCTCAGAGAAGAGGTGGGAGAAAGTTGTAATTTAACCGCGCTTTCTAGCGGCGAGATCATCTACCTCGATAGAGCAGAAACAGAAGCTCCTCTTCGCTTCCACTTGCATCCGGGGTCGAGAGTACCGGCTCACTGCTCTGCAACGGGCAAACTGTTTCTAGGGCATATGTCGAAATCACAACGTCGACGACTTATTGAGAATGTTCCTCTCACTCAATATACCGTAAACACGATTACTGATTACGCTGAATTGGAAAAAAACATCGAGGAAGCAAAAATCCAAGGTTTCGCCATTGATAATGAAGAGTTTCTGCCCGGTTTAGTCTGTATTGCTGTGCTTGTGCCCTCTCCGACAGGACAATCGAATCTTGGTTTAGCAATACAAGCCCCTGTGATTCGCGTTAAGCCCGATGAAGCCATTAAGTTTTTACCGACACTTCAAAAAGCAGCGAAAGCACTAGCAAAAATAGAAGCCGATAATTGGGGCGAACATTAATCCCCCTCCTCCCAACACCCTCAAAAAGGCTAAGTGGATACCGTAACCACTTAGCCTGGCAAAACAACAAAACCTAATGGAATGAATCGCTACCAGCCAAATCAATGGTTGATAGCGATTAAGAATGGCGAGTTGGATTAGGATAGGTTTGATTTAACGTAGTAACCAACAGCGACGAGCTTATTGTCTAGCACTCGGTAAAAAGTGTGCTTGGTTTCAACTTTATTCGATTGAGGGTTTAGCCACTGATAGGTATGAACGCCTCGGCCGTTTTCCTTAGCTAACGTCAGTAATTCGGTAAGAATAGGCTTATTATCAGGGCTTAAAATCTCATCATGCGAGCGTCCCACCAACTCCGGAGACGCACCATGTGCAAGAAATTTACCCGAATTCATGTCCATCACGAATACGTATAAATCGCCCTCAATAAAGTTTCCTTCAGGATCGTTAAACTCATCGATACTTTCCTGCTCAGATTCCACCATGGCTTTCATCGCCTTAGCGAGTAACCGCTTCGCCTCGGCGGCACCAGAACGCTCTGGGTGGTAACCGACAGCCACAATCACTGCCCCAACGCGCTCAAAGAAAGTGGTTTTAGGCTCTCCCATTCGGTCGGTCGGGTTAGTCCAATTGTATTTCACTTCCCCATAACCATCGCGTACGGCCTTGGTGATCATTTCCCGAAAAAACGGTTTGCCGTAAACGTCTTGGGTACCAAGAACGCTATCGCCAACCAACACCATCGACGAGCCACCACTTGCTAAGAATACACCGTCGATACCCAAGGCAAAGACGTACAGTTCCTCGTCTACGTATTCAGGGGCGCTCATGAAATCTTTTACGCTCTCCTCCCCCTCAGTTTGCACATGTATAACCGCCTTAGCCAATAGGGTTTTCGCGCGCTTTTCCGCATCGCTAGCTACGTGAGGCTCAGTGATATCCAGTACATTCACGGCGGAGCTGTCTTCCGCACGCAAAGCCACACTACTGAACACAGAAGACAACACACAACCTATAACAATCAGTTTCAATATATTCACGGTTATCTCTCCTAGTAGCCGACTAATGACGGTAGCCAAAGCGTGATTTGTGGGAAGAAGGCAATAACAAACACACCAAATACCGACGCAAGAACAAATGGGTGAATCTTAGCGGTAATCTGTTCCACCGTGGCTCCTCCGATACCCGAGGCGACAAAGATGTTTTCCCCGAGGGGCGGCGTGGCAAACCCTATCGATAACGTACACACCACGACAATACCTACATGGGTTGGGTCAGCACCCAACATGTACATGATAGGAAGCAAGACAGGCACAATGATCATAATCGCCGCTAACGTTTCCATGAACATGCCAACAAACAGCAGCAATGTGATGGTTAATGCCCACACAAGATACATATTATCTGTAAAGCTCAGTAGAGACTCAGCGACCACCACTGGAATTTTCTGTTCAATCAGTAAGCGACCGAACACGGTTGCCGCAAATAAGATCAATAGTACGCGCCCAGTGATCCAAGTCGTGGTCGACAGCGATTTAAGAATGTTCTTAAACGAAAGTTCGCGGTGAATAAACAAGCCAACAAACAGCGAATAGAAAATAGCCACCACAGCCGATTCTGTTGGGGTAAACATACCGCTATAGATACCGCCAAGGATCAAAAACGGCGCCAGAATGGACCAAAGCCCGCGGCGTAGTGATTGCCTGATTTCTCCAAATGACCAGTTCTCGGTCAGACCTTGATAGCCTTGCTTTTTAGCAATCATGTAGTTGGTAATCACCAAGGCTGATGCCATGATCATTCCCGGGATCACGCCCGCGACAAACAGCTTAGGAATCGATAGTGACGCAAACTGACCATGTTGAGCAATGGCCTCTGGCGGTGCCATCAAGCCCATGGCAGAGATACCGAAGATAACCAGCGGAATCGACGGTGGGATAATAATACCAAGTCCCCCTGACGCAGCGGTTACTGCTGAAGCATAGCTTTTTTCGTAATCACGCTTAACCATTGCTGGTACCATTAACATACCAACCGCCGCTGTGGTTGCTGGGCCAGAGCCTGAAATTGCTCCGAAGAATAGACACGCCACAACCGTTGCTGCCCCAAGGCCACCTGTCACTGGTCCAGCCAGACTTTCAGCAATATCCACCAAACGTTTGGAAATGCCAGCGGCTTCCATTAGTGCGCCAGCCAATACAAAGGATGGCAGTGCCATTAACGGGAAGTTACCCACTGAAGTAAAGGCAATTTGCACGAGTGCTATGGGGTTTTTATCCAATATCAAATAGGCAGCCATGGATGCGCCTGCGAGTGATACGGTAATTGGTGCGCCTAGAATTAATAGCGTTAAAAAGCCACCAAATAGGATTAGAGTTAAATAGGATTCCATAATTACATCTCTCTGTTACGACTCTTGCAGTGACTTTTGAGCGGTCATTTTGCGAAGTTCTTTTACTTCTGGATCTTCATTCTTGGCACCTTTGCATAAACGCTCATAGTTGTTCCAAACGATCCGAACCATCATCAGAGAAAATGCGATCGGTAAAATCATGTAGAAGTACTTCATTGGGATACCGGTCGTCTGCGATTTCCAGAATAGATTCATTTTGTTAAATACAAAGTCGTAGCAGAGGTAAACAAAGTAACCGTTGAACAGCAGCCATAATAAATCGGCTATGGTTTCGCTGATGGTCTGTACGATCGGGGGAAAGAACTTGAAGTGGAAACTTACTCGGTTATGAGCTGACATTTTCGCGGCAACCACCGCACCTAAATAAGCAAACCAGACAAACATGTAAGTAGCGACTTCATCGCCCCACGGAATGGAATAGTCAAACAACTGACGAGATAAAATTTGTGTGAACAGCAGTAAGACAAAGCTCGCTAGGAATAAACAACACGTGTACTCCTCAATGTTGTTTAAGTGTTTTCTAATTGTTTTAGCGACTGACATAGAACCTCCAATGTTGATTTTTACATGACAACCAGTCGCTCAATGTGTATGAACAGATAAACGAGTAAGTCATGCAAAAACCCTATCCACCGGTTCTCCGATAGATAGGGTGTAACTAATCGTTATTGTCTACCCAGTAGCTCAAGAACGTTATCTAGCTTCTCTTTACCCCCAATACTTGAGTAAAATTTTGGCCATACTGCAGTGGTGACGTTCTCGATCCATTCTTTTTCTCCGTTCGCAGGCTCGGTGATTACCATACCTTTAGCTTGGAGATCTTTGCGGATCTTGCTTTCCGTTTCTTCTAAGTAAGCAAAGCTGTGATCTGTTGCCTCTTTGCCCGCTTCAAGAATGGTCTTTTGCATCTCAGGACTTTGTTGCTGGAACACAGACTCACTGATGATGAGCGGCTCAAGCGAAAAGATGTAGCGGATGTTGGTAACGTACTTTTGTACCTCGTTAAACTTCATCGCGTACACAGTGATGTATGGGTTATCTTGACCATCTACTACGCCTTGTTGCAGGCCAGTAAAGGTTTCAGACCAAGCCATTGGTGTTGGGTTTACACCCCATGCTTGGTAAGAAGCAATCATGATTTCGTTACGAGGAACACGAATCACCAGCCCTTTTAGATCTTCTGGCGATGCGATTGGCTTCTTCGAGTTGGTCAATACTCTAAAGCCTGAATACGCCCAACCAACAATTCGAACACCCGCATCACGAATGGTGTTGTCTACCAATTCCTGACCAACCTGACCTTGTGTCAAAAGCACAGCGTCTTCTGGGCTTTGAATCACATACGGCATCGTTAATAAGCCAACCGTTGGTGAAAACGGAGTCACGTTGTTAATTGCTAACACTGAAAAATCTAATAGACCGATAGCTGCATCATTAACGGTGTCTTGTTCATTACCCAATTGTCCATTTGGGAATAGGTCAATTTTCACTTTGCCATCTGTCTTTTTCTCCATTAACTCAGAAAAAGTCTTGGCTAATTCCCATTGCGTTCCGCCAGCAGCATCGCCGATAGCCATTTTGAAGTTTGCTGCCGAAGCTGTGTATGAAAACGCTGCTGTCGCTGCAATTGTCACGCCCGCAATGATTTTGTTTTTAATAAGTTTCATAGTCTTAACCTTTAATTTCGTACAGACATCCAGTCTGTACTTTGCTTACAAGGTGACCTGGTACAACTTTCCTGGTCGTCATCATTTCCCTATTTTGGAGACATGCTTTGAGTGTTACAGCACTTCATCCTTTAGCGAATACCACTGGTAAAGGAATCGCTGTCCTACTCGTCGAAATGGTGCAAACATCTCCGATTCCACCACTTCCCTCACGTTTGGAAACGGAAGTTTTGATTCGAATATTGGTAAGTCGAGTTTGTGTCCCTCTCCTCCAATCCACTGAGCCAGACGTTTACCGGCTTGTGCTGAATACATCACGCCATTGCCGCCATAACCTAAGGCGTAGAATATGGATTGTGATGGATTAGGTTGATAGATTCTTGGCATCATGTCGTGGCTTACGTCCACCCATCCCCACCATGAGTAATCAATGTTGATCTGGTCCAATGCTGGGAATTTTCGAGTAAGGTCTGCACGTAACATGTCTTCATATTTCTTCTCTGGCGCCTTCTTGCCAGTAATAGCGCTACGAGTTCCAATCTGAACTCGATTGTCTGGAAGTAAACGATAGTAATGACGAAGTACGCGAGTATCCGTAATCACCTGATTGGTTTTGAAGTTACACGCGGCAATTTCATCTTGCGTTAAAGGACGCGTGACCATTGAGTTAGATAAGACTGGAAGCAAACGGTTTTTTAACTCCGAGTGCAGACCTTGACTGGTATAACCGCCAGTACAAACCCCCACCGAGCGAGCCTTCACCACACCACCTGGTGTTTTGAGGTAGTGCACGCCACCGCGAGTTTCCCACCCCATCACAGGGCTCGCAGGATGGACCTTCACACCCAGCGCTCGCGCTTTTCTCAAGTAACCAAAGGCCAACTTACCCGCATGAATACCAATACCTTCTGGCTCGTGCATTGCACCTGCCGCTTCTTGATCACCGACGTAGTCACGTTTTACCGTCTCAGCATCTAGAATTTGCGCATCGTAGTTGAACGTTTCGCGAAGCAATTTTGCTTCTTTCTCTAATCCCGGCATCATCTTTGGACGATGGGCTACATATAGGTGGCCACCAGGTTGCGGGTCGCAGTCGATATCCTTGATAAGCTCTTTGAATGTGTTCATGCCATCCACACACTCGCGGTGCATTTTCAAAGCCGTTTCAAGGCCCCAACGTTCAATCCACTGAGAGCGCTTTAGTCGTCCTGACGCACATTGAGCCTGACCGCCATTACGGGTGCTACACCCCCAACTCAAGCGATTTGCCTCGATAACCGTTGCTTTAATCCCATACATTTCAGCAAGGTGAATTGCAGCGCTTAAACCTGTAAACCCAGATCCAATAATGGCAACATCAACATCCATATCTGATGTGATTGGACCATCGTCTTCCGGAGGAGCTCCCGCCGTATCCACCCAGTAAGTTGGGGCGTACTCTTTACCATGACCCGGCGTTTTGTCCTTTAGTGGATCATATTTAGGATCGTATGTATCTTTCGCTTGGGTGCTTTTCGCCTTAGTTTCTACAGCATCGACTGCTGGTTGTTCCATTACTAAACTCATAATTCGACTCTCCTTGTCATAACACCTGAACGGATAGTGGTTACCGCGTTTACTTGTTGGGTGTGATTACTGGTCGAGCTTTTCTAAAGGCATTTTTTACACTGATTTTTCCATCACGCAGAGTAAATACGTCCACCATACGTGCTTCAATTACCGTACCGTCTGGATTGGTAGCTGAGAAAGTTGATTCTGATACTGCACGATCTCCGCAAACAAAGTGCACTGGATCGCTCCAAGCTGCATCTGGGAAATTCTGCCAAACCGATTCGAAGCTATTGCGAACCGCTTCGTATCCTTCGATAGTGTTTCCAAGCAAGCCATCTCCTGCGACTGTGTGAAAGACACAATCGTCAGTCATAAATGACATTAAGGCGTCAATGTCGTGGTTATTCCAAGCATCACTAAAAGACTGCAAAAATGCCGTGTCGACTTGGTTTTCCTGCAATAATGTTGCGGTATTGGTTTGCATGTTCATGTTTCAGAATCCTTTTCTGTTTTCGTTATTGGTTTAATACAGGGCAGTACTATGCTGCCGTCTTATTAGAATATTTACACTACTACAGGAGGTTAACTTTTTTATAACAACCCCCTACTCTAACTTTCAGTTATGGTATGTACAAACTCCAAGCTCACATATTGAGCATTTTATAATTTAATTATTGACCTAGTTATTTTTAAAGGCGTTGACCATCAACTGATAATTCAAACGCTTGTTTATTTTTCACAGCTCATTTTTTAATCAAAGTCAAAATCTTGATTATACGTACGCCCATATTGTTCTAGTTTTCTATCAAAAACATTGACTTTAAGACCATTTCTAATTTCACTATTTTGACGTTCTGAGTTATTTTCCGAACTAGATTCAGAATCTATATTCGTCATTTTTTCCTCAACAGTCATTGTCGTTTTATTTAATGCACTCATGGATTTTCACTCCTTTAGTAATTTATATTTGCCGAGGGTAAACATTAATAGCTATTCATTGACTTCACGAAAACCCAATATCGGCATTCCGTAAACTTCCATTGTTGAAAGGAGTTTTTATTATACTCGTCTAAGGTTGTTGCTATTCACCTTGCCTAAACTTGGGATTATCACACCGGATTTATATTCTTCCGATCGATATATTAATGTGTCATTACTATTAAATTCATTAAATAATAATTAAACCATTCTCTGAATATAAATAACCGTCAACATATATCCAGCGATAAACATTGCATTAAATAAAAGCAATATAATTGGTTTCCATCCTAGAGAGAAAAGCTTCTCAAATGATGTTTTTACGCCTAGAGCGGCAATAGAAATAACGAGACACCACTTAGAAATCTCAGACATACCTTCTGACACTGAAGGAGGTACTAGGTTAAAGCTATTGATGACAATCAGTGCAATAAACACCATCAGGAAGAACGGTATTATTGGTGCGTTAATACGCGATTCTTGGCCATCACTTTGTCTCTGAGCACGGAACGACAATGCAATTAACAATATCACTGGCATTAACATCGCGACTCGGAACATTTTCGCTAATGTTGACGCATCCCCGATCTCGGTTGATAGCATAAAGCCCGCGCCGACTACCTGAGCGACATCATGAATGGATCCACCCAAAAACATGCCCGCTTCACTCGGTGATAACTGTAGTGAAGTGACTACAAATGGATAAAGAATCATGGCAATCGTTGAAAACGCAGCGACACCAATAGCCGTCATTAATGTATATTGCTCGTTCTCTTTGCTCTGTGGAATCGTAGATGAAATCGCCATCGCTGCTGAAATACCGCAGATCCCCGTTGCGCCACCTGCAAGTAACCCAAATGTGCCAGAAACATTAAGTAACTTTGCGAACAATAGGCTGAACAAGATCGTCAGTACTACAGCACCTGCTAGAATACCTACGCCATCAAGTCCTATAGTGCTGACATCGCTATAGGCAATGCGTACACCTAATAAGGCAACACCAATTCGAACCAATTTCTTAGCCGCAAACTCAATGCCAGCGCCACATTTTTCATGGTCAGAGAGAAAATGCAGAGAAATACCCAGTAATAGTGCATAAAGAAACTTAGGACCGCCGTAGTGATCAGAAACAAACGTTGCCGCTGCGGCTATTACAATACTGAGTAATAAACCCGGTGCGATGCCCGTCGCGTCTCCATACAGTGTTCTAGGCATTTTTATGGTTTTCGAAATCATCGCTTCCACCTCTCCGTGTGTTCAAAATGCCCGGCCAGAAAATGGCCGGACATACTCCCTGTGACCTATACGTAGTCTTTGTATTTATCTAGGAAGCGAACAGGTTTCGATAGTGCGTCACGACGGAACGGGTCGCCCAATTCCTGTGTACACATGATTTCGATAATCGTTGTTTTGCCTTCGTTCATCTGCATGTCGATGGCTTTTTGAAGTGTTGGACCTACATCTTCCAGCTTATCAACCGTGATACCTTCAGCACCCATTGCTCTCGCAATTTCAGCGAAGCTTTGGTTGTCTAGCTCACCGGCTACGAAGCGACGGTTGTAGAAGTCCACTTGGTTTTTCTTCTCAGCACCCCATTGACGGTTGTGGAATACCACAGCAGTCACAGGAATGTTATGACGAACACACGTCATAGTTTCCATTAGACTCATACCCCAAGCACCGTCACCAGCATAAGAAACAGCAGGACGATGTGGTGCCGCAGCTTTCGCACCAATGATGGTTGGGAAGGCATAACCACAGTTACCAAAACTCATTGCGGCAAAGAAGCTGCGTGGTTTTTCGAAACGTAGGTAGCTGTTAGCAACAGAGTTAATGTTACCGATATCGGTAGATACCATTACATCTTCCGGCATGGCTTTTTCAAGCTCGCGAAGCACTTGACGTGGGTGCAGATATTCACCACCAGAGAACGGCGTTTCTTGCGCGTTTTCTTCGATCATATCCAAACTGAATGGGTCACGTTCGTGTGTCCACTCATCCAGCTCTTTCTCCCACAGTGCTTTTTCCGTTGCGACTGTGTCTTGGCGAGACGCTTTGTTCTCATCACAAAGTAGTTTACGACCTTCTAGACGTTCTGTTAGTGCAACCGCGGCAGCTTTAGCATCACCACAAATACCCACAGAGATTTTCTTAACCAGGCCAAGCATCTTATTGTCGGCATCAATTTGGATGATTTTCGCGTTCTTCGGCCAGTAGTCCATACCATGTTGAGGTAACGTACCAAATGGACCAAGACGCGTACCCA
The DNA here is from genome assembly GCF_024582835.1 of Vibrio japonicus. Lineage (NCBI taxonomy): Bacteria > Pseudomonadati > Pseudomonadota > Gammaproteobacteria > Vibrionales > Vibrionaceae > Vibrio > Vibrio japonicus. The sequence continues at coordinate 982,861 of NZ_CP102097.1, read as the reverse complement.
ATGCAATAACCACATCCGCTTGAGCCATCAGCTTCATCGCTGCTTTAGAGCCTTGGTAGCCAAGTGGACCACACCACAATGGGTGGCTTGCTGGGAATGAATCGTTGTGCAGATAGCTATTCACTACTGGTGCGCCCAGTCTTTCTGCCAGTGCCGCACATTCTTCAACAGCATCGGCCATGACCACACCGCCACCAGAAATGATGACTGGGAATTTCGCTTCGGCAATCAGATCCGCTGCTTCATTGAGTGACTTTTCGCCACCTGGACCTCTATCTAGTCGAGCTGGTTGTGGAATCTCTGTTTTGATTTCGCCGTAGAAATAGTCACGTGGAATATTCAATTGAGTCGGACCCATTTCACTCATAGCGCGATCAAAACAGCGACCTGTGTATTCCGCCATACGCTCTGGGTGCGTTACGTGACCTTGATATTTAGTAAACTCTTGGAACATAGGAAGTTGGTTACACTCTTGGAAACCACCCAATCCCATTGTTTTTGTGCCTGTTTCTGGCGTGACAATAACCACTGGGCTGTGTGCCCAATAAGCAGCCGCAATCGCTGTAACACAGTTACTGATACCAGGGCCATTTTGACCGATAACCACACCGTGACGACCTGATACACGTGAGTAACCATCTGCCATGTGAGCAGCACCCTGCTCATGTACCACTGGAATTAATCGAATGCCAGCAGGAGCAAAGATATCCATTGCATCCATAAATGCTGAGCCCATGATGCCGAACATATCAGTAACATCATTAGCAACCATAGTTTCAACAAATGCTTCTGATGGTGTCATCGTTGTAGTGCCGGATACAACCGTGCGTTTTTCTTGCTCGCTCATTCTTCCCTTCTCCTTGAGTTGAACTTGAATTTCATTTTTCGGAATAAATTGTCTCTTTTTTGCAGTCACATTCACCTTAGTAGGAGAATTTTTCCCCGTCAACGATTTATCTTTAATTGGAATGAATTATTCCAATTAACAAAACTAGATCACATTGTTAACATTTTTTTGTACAGAAAGTGTCGTTAACTTGGATTGAGATATTCATAATCTCTGAACATCAACAACAGTTGCTGGTAATTTGCCAGGTATATAGAAGGAATGAGTGATGAAAGAAACGGAATTGGTACCTACAAGGCAAGTCAGTGTGAGAGAGTGTTTTGGTATAGACAGTGACTTAACGGTATGGGCATTTGAGCACGCCGGAGAGTATGTTCCGCAGATCGATCCAAATTACTGTTTTGACCCTGAGGTGACCTTGGCCATCCTAGCGGGCTTCTCATCCAATCGTCGCACTCTCATTCAAGGCACGCACGGCACCGGTAAGTCTTCTCATATTGAACAAGTGGCAGCTCGACTGAATTGGCCCTGCTTGAGAATAAACCTTGATGGCCATTTGAGCAGACTCGATTTCATCGGGAAAGACAGCATCGTCATCAAAGACGGCATGCAAGTCACCGAATTTAAAGAAGGCGTCCTTCCACAAAGTATCCAGCGGCCTATCGCACTGGTATTAGACGAATACGATGCAGGGCGACCAGACGTGATGTTCGTTATTCAACAATTGCTGGAGCAAGATGGCAAATACACCTCATTGGAACAAAACCGCGTCATTACCCCGCACCCTTACTTTCGATTGTTCGCCACATGTAATACGCTAGGTCTTGGCAATTTTTCCGGTTTGTATTCAGGTACACAAGTGCTCAATCACAGTCAGTTGGATAGATGGAATATCATCGCCACTCTGAACTACCTTGACCCTAAACACGAAGCCAACATCGTGCTATCCAAAAATCCTGAACTCAATAATGAACAAGGTTTGCAGCTCGTTGAGCAAATGATCGCCACTGCCGGAATGACTAGAAATGGTTTTATGGCGGGAGATTTATCTACTGTAATGTCACCCAGAACGGTACTGACATGGGCAGAGAACATTCGTATCTTTAAGGACGTCGCAACCGCGTTCAGACTGTCATTTCTAAATCGATGTGAAGAAGAAGAAAAACAGCTTGTTAGCGAATACTACTTCCGCTGTTTTGGTGAGGCTTTGATTGCCAATCCATCCGTCAGCTCTGGTATGGAGCAGCTTAGCCATGGCTAGTGTGTCGTCTCAACAGAAAAAGATCCTCGATCTTAGTGTCTCCGTGGCCAGAGCGATCAGCGGAAATCTCACACTTAACTATAGAGGCGAGCGTTTGTATAAAGGCGATCAACCTTGCTACTTTCTCTCAGCGCACACCAATGACCTTACTTTTGTTTCTCGGCATGAGCTAACCAAGAGCAAAATGTCGATGCAGGGTAAGATCGATTCTTCAGCATTGCGCCTTTTGATGTCAGACGCAGAGCTCCATTACTCGCAACGCCCCAACAGCGAAGTTGAACGTTTACTGTTTGATTTTTGCGAGCAAATCCGAATCGAGTCCCAGGTGCCGCATTACCTAGCAGGTGTTCAAGCGAGTACTCGATTCAACTTCTGTTATTGGAGTGAGCAGTATCATCAGAATGGTTTCACTGAATCTCGTCTTGGTATGCTTCTTTTTACGCTTATGCAGGTCATCCATTCTCGTTTAACCGGGATACCTGTTTCGGAACCTATCGCCGACGCGATTGAATCCACTCGAGCTGGAATTGTACCGATCATAGGCACTTGTCTGGTACAACTAAAAAGACATCGACTAGATCAGCGTTTGTTCGCCACTTATGCCAACCAACTTGTCACTCTCGCCAGCGAACTGATCGCTCAAGAGCAAGAACAATCCAGCAATCAAACCACTCCTACCGTTGAAGAAGACATTAAAATCCTTGCCCAACTGGCGCTCATTGTAGACGGGGACATTGAAGACCAAGACTACGATGCGGATATCACTGGTAGCAGTAAAGCGTTCCAGCTCGCCGGATCTCATTATCAAGTTTTTAGTCGAGAGTTTGACCGAGAGGTTGGCGCTGAAACCTTGGTGAGACAGGCGTTACTGCTTGAACTACGACAAAAGCTCACCGACGACATGATGGCAAGGCAGGTTAACACTCGTCGTTTAGCCGCAATATTGTCTAGCATTGTCCAAACCCCGCAGCGAAACAAACGCCAAGATCATCTGGAAGAAGGGATCGTCAACGCCAACACCATTACTAAACTGGTCACTTCTCCGCTTGAACGCACCATATTCTCACAACCAGAACTCAGTGCATCCCATCAATGCGCCATTACGTTTTTGATGGACTGCTCTGGCTCCATGCAAAAGCACAGTCATAAAATGAGCTTGTTGATGGACACCCTGCTTAAATCCATAGGCCTAACCGAAATCCCTTTTGAAATCCTTGGTTTCACCACAGGAAATTGGAACGGCGGGAAAGTTTATCGACAATGGCTACAACAAGGACAGCCAAAACACCCTGGTCGATTAAACGAACTTCGACATATTGTATTCAAAGACTTCGATACTCATTGGCGACGAGCACGACTCGGCATCGCCAGCTTACGAAAAGCCGACATATTCAAAGAAGGCATTGACGGAGAAGCCGTACAGTTTGCCGCTCAACGTCTAACTGCACAAGGCGCGCAGCGAAAGATACTCATCGTCATCTCCGATGGCTGCCCTATGGACACCGCCACGAGCTCGGCCAACGACCAATTTTACCTCGATAATCATTTAAAACAGGTTATAGAGCGCGAAACAAAGCGGAATAAAATAGAAATCTACGGTGTCGGCATGGGCGTCGACCTAAGCCCTTACTATCGAAACAACATTATTTTGGATGTACAGGAAAGCTGTTTGTTTAGTTTGTGTCGAGGGCTCTTTGGGATGTTAAAGAAGTAGAGGGATGTTGAGGAAGTAGAGCAGCTTTGATGTACCAAACTAACGGTAGACCGTGACAACTTATCTGCCCAAAACGACAACTATCCTGTCTAAGATGCCCAACTATAAAAGCTGATTTTTGTATTGCTCCGGGGTTTGCCCGGAGTATTTCTTAAACATGGAAATAAATGGGCTGGCTTGGTTGTAGCCTAAGGTTAGCGCAACCTCTTTCACCGAGCGACCATCACGCAGCAACTCCATCGAATAGAGATACCTCACTCTCAGTCGCCATTCGGTAAAGCTCATCCCCAGTTCTGATTGGCAGTGGCGCGCCAATGTTCGTTCAGTGGTGTGCACTCGCTCGGCCCATTCTGACAAGCTGGTGTTATCAATTGGGTTCTCTTCCACCGCTGCCAATATTTTGGCCAAATATTTGTTATCCGTAGCTGGTAAAAAATGATGTTGGGTGTCTCGCGTGGCAAGCTGATCGAGCAATACCTGCACCAAACGTTTGTCTTGCTGCGTTTGTGCCACATTGATACCGCGTTGGCGAAAGTCGTCGATAATCGCAGACACAATCGGCGTTACCTTGATTAAGCTCGTGCACTCTGGAAAGTTTTTGGTCAGCGCTTGTGCGATGTTGAGTGAGCAATATGAGATTGGCTTACGGTTAAAGCTGGTATGCCGGATCCCGGCAGGCACCCAAATCGCTAAATGGGGCGGAGCGAGAAAGCGCGTGTCTTCCGCTTCCATCTCCAGAATTCCGCCACTGATCAGCTGCACCTGCCCCCAAGGGTGGCTGTGCATACGGGTTTCCGTGTTGGACAAAAACGCTTCGAAATTCATAAACACATCCGATGGTGCTTTATCGATGGATAACGAAGGGTGGAGGTGTTTTACCGACTTTCTCAAACTTTGTCTTCCTGTGGCTTACAATGTCGTTTTGGAGATACTTATAATTATACCGACCTGTCACACTACTCTCTACCGTTAATATCGCGATGGAGCTCACATGGTCTATTTACTGCCTTTTCTTACCGTTTGTATATGGGGTGGCAATACCATCATCAATAAAATGGCCTCCGAAGCGATTGAGCCCAGCGCGATGAGTTTTTACCGCTGGTTGGTCGCGGTATTGGTTCTCACCCCTTTCTGTTTACCAACGGTGATCAGACAGTGGCAGGTGATCAAGCCTCACCTATTCAAACTGAGCGTTTTGGCATTACTTGGTATGGTACTGAACCAATCACTCGGTTACTACGCAGGGCTGACCACCAGCGCATCCAATATGGCGTTGATCACATCGCTTGTCCCACTGATGAGCGTATTTATGAGTTTACCGATTTTGGGTAAACCCATATCAGCCAATAGTATTGTCGGCAGTGTTATCGCACTTGCCGGTTTGGCGTTTATGCTCGGGCAAGGTGATGTGGCCTTTTTCTTACACAGCAGTATCGCGCTTGGAGATGGACTGATGGTACTCACTTCGTTGTGTTACGCGGCGTACTGCGTATTGCTAAAGCGCTGGAAGATGCCGCTGTCCAACTGGACTCTAGTCTACACCCAAGGGGTGTTGGCTTTGATTATGCTGGTTCCACTGTGGCTATCCAGCCAAGAGTTGGCTCCGCCAACGGCGTCTTTACCACTTATCGCCTATGCAGGCCTTGCGGCATCGGTCGCGGCACCTTGGATGTGGGTCAAAGCGATTGACTTGATCGGCGCAGACTCCAGCGCCATGTTTATGAACCTTATCCCTGTCGTGACCATTACTCTCGCAGCACTGTGGTTGGGAGAAACGATTCACAACTTCCACCTTATTGGCGGAGCCATGGTGATTGGTGGGGTTGTTTTATCTCAGGTAAAACGGGCGAAGAAACCGCTACCGCCAACTCAAAGCCTTGAGCAGATTTAACCTCCAACACCCAAGTATCCAATAGCACAGTAAAAACAGCCCTGTGAGTAATCAGGGCTGTATACGTTCTAGCTAACGACTTCAATATCCGTTTCAGGTACACAGCAACACGCCAATACCACACCCATACTAATTTCATGATCCTGTAAGGCTGGGACATCCGGCTGGTGCACTTTTCCGGATTCAACCGTCACCTTACAAGCGCCACATAATCCAGCTCTACAACTATTTGCGATCGGTGCTCCAGCATCTTCTGCTTGCTCAAGTAGTGTTTTTTGATTGTCTCCACTAAATAGGCGGCCGTTAACACTGATCGTCACTTGTTTAAATGGTTGTTGGCTGATCTCACCCACACCAAACGCTTCCTGATGATAACACGCCTCGGGCAAGCCTTTTTTCAGCAACAGATTTTTCGCTTTCTGCATGAATCCATCTGGGCCACATACAAACACTTGGCGTTGCTCTGCATCTTTTATCTGCTTGATGTGGGCTAATGACAATCGACCTTTTAAACCAAACCAGTCGATAGGCGCTTGTGACAACGAAATCAAAACAGTCAGCCCCGGATGCTTGCGTTTCAACTCGTCCAGCTCTTCCTTACATGGAATATCTTCAATACTTCGACATTGATGATAAAACACCACATCGCGAATTTGTTCGTGATCAGACAGGTAACGAAGCATCGACATCATTGGCGTCACACCACTTCCTGCCGAAAGAAGCAGCAGTGGTTTGTCGTTATTCTCATCCAGATGAAAGCTGCCATCAGGTTGTTCGCAGCTCAGCGTTGTACCAACGTTTAAGTTGTCCACCAACCAATTAGACACTCGACCGCCATCCACACGCTTAACCGAGATCGCCAAACGCCCAGGGCGAGAAGGACTCGAAGATAAAGTATAACGACGCCCTATCGTTTCTCCACCGACATCAACGGTAATCGGCAAATGCTGGCCCGGAAGATAATTGGGCGTATCACCATGCTGCGGTTCTAGCCAGAAGGTGACAAAATCACGTGCGATTTCTTCACGTTCAACACAGGTCATTACGAATTTTTCAGGTGAGTTGTCTGGGTAGTACTCTTTCTCTTTAAACTCTAAAACTTCAATTTCGTCCCCTTCGCGGATCATCCCTTCGTTTTTGGCAACGAGATTCTGACCAAAAAACACTCCTCCCCGATCGTTAGCGCGGAACTGGGAAAGCGTATTCAGGGGTTCTTTGTTGCTACGAAATTCGCCTTTTTTCACATCAACTGTGGTAAGTACACATCGTTCACAAGGCTTCACAGATTCAAACTCGACCTCTCCGATTCGAATTCGCTTCCAACCATCTTCACCAAAAGGTTCCGTCCCAGAAACGACCAGATTCGTTCGGAATTGATCCATTGAGTGGTGCTCAGGACTACGTCGGTTAAGCTCTTCCAACGATGCTTCGCTTATCACCAACAGCGGATAGCCATCAGCGAAGCTCACGTTGTGGCCGAGCTTTTCTCGTACGCGATTCGACTGTTCGCCACAGTATAAAAGCTCGACCCTTTGGCCTAACACGTCACTGAACCAGTCATCTGCGTCATCGGTTGTTGTGTATGCGGTAAAAGAGTCATTCCACACTTGCGCGGGGGCTTCCTGCATTTTGAAGTCGGAGTAACGAATACGTAGCGATGCTTTCCCCTGTGCGCTAAAAATCAAACCATCAGGCGTCAAACTGGATTGCACTGTCACCATTTGTGGGTATTTTCTTGCGGTGACCATAGAGCCATCAGAAAACGCCAACATAAATCGACGGTCAAAGGTAAGTCCTTGTTTTTCAACCCATGCGGTGGAAAGTGCAATACCCCCAACAGACTTGACTGGAAATACGTTGATTTGAGAAAGAGTGGGAACTGACATTACTGATCCTTCGTATTCGTTATTGTGTGAACATTATACGCAATTCTCTCGCCTTGTCTTCGCCCCTTATTTACAAGCCTCATAAAAGCAACACTTTGTTTATTTTGGATAATTTCCTTAAAAAACAACAGAAAAACATTAATGCACTGCTGCACTTCCCGGCAGTATTCGCGACCTGTGGCTGACGATGAAATAACGCGATAAGCAAAGGTTTGGTTACCATAACTCACGCCCGTTTCAAAAAAAGGGGGTGAAATGCCCCTCGCTTTGCTCTATCATCCTGTCGCCTAAGCGTAAGCGTTTGCTTTTAGAGTTATCGCTTTGTTTAGGCTCCAATCAGACAACTTACATTATGGTGGGAGCAATAATGACAACACTTACGATTACACGTCCTGACGACTGGCATGTTCATCTTCGCGACGGTGACGTTTTAAAGGATACTGTGCGTGACATCAGCCGCTACAATGGACGAGCGCTTATCATGCCAAACACAATCCCACCTGTAACCACAACAGAAATGGCGCTGGCATACCGCGACCGCATTATGGCGCAGAAGCCTTCTGATCAATTTGAGCCGCTTATGGCGCTTTACCTCACCGATAACACAACTCCGGATGAAATTCGTAAAGCAAAAGCATCGGGCAAAGTCGTCGCTGCAAAACTTTATCCAGCGGGCGCAACCACAAACTCCGATTCCGGTGTGACTTCAGCGAAAAACATTTACCATGTGCTAGAAGCGATGCAAGAAGTGGACATGCTACTGTTGGTACACGGCGAAGTTACCACTCATGATGTCGATATTTTTGACCGAGAGAAAGAGTTCCTTGATACCGTTCTTGCCCCAATCGTTAACGACTTCCCTAATCTAAAAATTGTTTTAGAGCACATCACAACCGCTGATGCCGCGACGTTCGTTAGCAACGCAGGTGACAATGTTGCCGCAACGATTACTGCGCACCACCTGCTTTACAACCGCAATCACATGCTGGTTGGTGGTATCAAGCCACACTTCTACTGCCTGCCGATTCTTAAACGCAATACCCACCAAAAAGCGCTGATTGAAGCAGCAACAAGCGGAAGCAAAAAGTTCTTCTTGGGCACAGACTCAGCACCACACGCAAAAGGCAATAAAGAAGCCGCATGTGGCTGTGCGGGTTCGTACACGGCTCATGCTGCATTGGAGCTGTACGCAGAAGTGTTCGAACTGGAAGGTAAGCTGGAAAACTTAGAAGCATTTGCCAGCCACAATGGCCCAGACTTCTACGGCGTTCCACGCAATTCAGACACCGTCACTCTGACAAAAGAAGAATGGCCAGTCGCAGAAAGCATGCCATTTGGCGACGACATTGTTGTGCCAATCCGAGCAGGTGAAACCATCGGCTGGACGGTTAAGTAACTTCGACAACCACAACCTGCCACTTTAATAAAAAAACCGCCAGCTGGCGGTTTTTTGTTACTTAAACTCACTCAGAAAACGAGATACCCAAGTGATTTCGCCGAAGGCAATCAAGTCGTAGATAGAGAAGAAAACCGCACAAATCGCGGCCAGTTTAAGTAGTCGGTAAACAATGAACATGGGGCTTCCAAACAATTGAAGAGTTGCCATTATAAAGAAAGCCGCATTATGCGGCTTTAGAACAGAAACTTAAATAGTAATAACTGATTATAGCCGCTTTCTTTATTTCATATTGGCACTTACCAAATCCACCCCAATACGAGCTTCATATTGTATTTGATAATTTTGGTATCGAGATGAAAATGCTGGGCGAAGCTTGGCTACAAGTTTGAATTTCCTAGTGACTACTTCTAAGAGTGAAGTTTCAGGGTTCGTTATCAAAAATTGTACATCTTTGGTTTCCCCAGACGCAATTAGAGCAGTGTCGTGATGAACTACGACACCTTGTTCGATAGTAGGAACGTCATTACTTTCATAAATTCCAAGTGCTAGTCTTTCACCATTATCACTCACAAATATAACGTCAGATTGATGAGCAACTTTTAGTTTATCCAATAATTTATTGGTCACGTTAGCCATTCTTATAAATCGCATTGGCCTATGCGGTTTCATTCGCTTGGCTACCTCTCCCGTAGTTTGTTTTGGCACAGTGTTACAACTCGGTGCGATGCATAAGTAATAAGAACCTTCTTCTGTATCTTTAAGAATAACGCCCGTAGAAATATGATCGGGTAATTCTTTTTCTATACTAAGTTGTTCATTAAAGGCATGTAGAACCTGTCCGCGAAATTCTTTAGTTACTTTTTCTTCGGGAACTTTTAGGTTTTTACTCGCTGACTCAACTATATTCTGTAGATAGTTTTGATGTCTTTCTTTATTAGTTTCGAAGCTAATAAACTCTGGTAAATTATCATCAACACTATTAGCTGTTTCTGTTATAAACTTAAGCAACTCTGAACTATTTTGAATCTTATCAACGACATCATTAAGTAAGTTGTTTAGCAACTCTTTACTGGCTTGCTCTCGTAAAGAGTCTTCTACTCTTAAGACCCCCCATAGAGAAGCTATCTGTTCAGTATTCCCTGCGGCTAACACTTTTTCCATCGAAAGATTAGCATCTTCAATCTGGTTTTGTAACTCCGATGTAACTACACGGTAAAAGCTAGGATACCAATCAATCAAGGTTTCCTGAATGAGTTCCCAAACCTCTTCTGGGGTTGTATCTCGCCTTTGGTCACCTTCACCAGTATCTTTACTACAAAAGACAACAAACACATCTCCAGCTTGTAACCACTTTTTACGTTTACCGTGAATTTCAAACGTAGAAGTAGGACAATTATTCTTATTATATGGCTTAATTGCTTGCTCTAGTAACCACTCAACATGTTTTGATTGGGGGTGTTCATAACCTTTGTCATCACATGCATCGCATAGACCTTGAGTTAATTGGTTCAAGTTATGTTCAGATTTTAAGAATTTCTCATGTATACCTTTTGAAACAATGTGAGCCCATTCACCTTCCCAGTCTTGTTGGTTGTTTTTCCATTCATCATATAGTTCTGGGTCAGATAAGAAGGCTTCTATATCACTCTCATAACTGCCACGTAACGTGGCCGCAACTTCAAACCACACATCATCAAGATTCTCTTTAGTATAAACAACTACGATATTCATGTGCTTACTTTCACTTAATTCGTCAATAAGCTTGAGAGAATATTCGGCAGGGTTATTTGTCACGCCAGGTTTCTGTAGATAATAATCTAAAACAATAAGATCACTCTTTCGAACCTTATCTTTATCTAAACTATCTGTTCTATCTTCAACATCACAGATAAGTCGTTTCTGATGAAAGAAACTAACAAAGTCTTTAGCAACGTCAGATCTCATTAGAGTACTACTTGCTTGCTTTAGCAGAGTTCGTAATCGACTCAATTTAGCTTGATAAACTACTTCTTTACCTGAAATAGTAGGATTAACATCACCAGAAATAGACTCTAATTCATCGCGAAATGAAGTGCTCGTAGCAACCAGATTTTCAAATGGCAAATACTCATCATCAATAAGTAAAACAGATCGAATAGCATTGTCACGAAATGCTTCTACAATTTTATTTCTATATAATTCAGGCATTTATTTTACTTCCATTTCGCGAAACTGAATAACAAAATTGGCCCCATCCTTAATAAGCTTTTCTTCTGGGTTTTCTGCGTACCATATTTTATGACGAGCAACAGCTAAGTTCTGTCGTGACAGGTATAAACCTACACCGTTCCCATTCGGGCGCCGGCTATAAAAAAGCTGGAAGAGATTTTTCACATCCTCCGGATCTATTGCAGGCCCGTTGTTAGCTATAACAACCAAATCGTTGATGATATCAATTTTGATTTTACGTTCGCCTTCTGCCATTCCTACCCAATACAGAGCATTGTTAACCAAGTTAATAAACACTGGGATAATTCGAGACTGCACATCGACTATTTTCATTCGTTTAAATGAATCACTAATATTTAGATGTACATTTTGCTTTTCAAACTGATCAGTAAAGAAGTTTGCTATATTTTTAACTATATCTAGACCATGTATATCATCTCTAACTTGATAACCTGATAGTTTTAGAGGCGATAAAAAGCGCAAATAATCTGTAAATTGCTTATGTGCTCGCATCGCATTCTTAAAGCCAATTTCTTTTTTTGCGTCGGAACTCATAGAGTTTAGAGAACGAGTTACCGCTTTATCCTGTGCACTCAACTCATGTGCAAGAATTTCAAAACTAATCCCCAGTTGAGCTAGATTACGAATCTGGTTAATTTCTCGTTCAGCATTCTCTCTTTCCTCTTCTGCAAGATTGAATGCGGATTCAATATCAACACCCCGTTCCAACTTTTCTAAAGCAAATAGAAAGCCTTCATATTTTGTCGAAATATCATCGGCTAACTCTCTATACACTTTATCAAGCTCATTGAGAACAAACTCAGTATCACTGGAGTTAGTAACGGCATCCAAAATATTTATAGCCTGATTCTTGTAAGCATCCCGATCCATTCGGACTTCATGCTTCCAAGTGGCTTGAAGACGTTCTAGCGTACTGTCTATCGCTTTGGCATAGCGATTAACTTGCTTTGAAATAGCAGCGTCACTTGAGTCATATTTATTTTGTGCACTTTCCATTGGGCTTCGTTGCTGGCTAAGCGATTCAATTTTGTTTAAACGTTCACGACATGTTTGCAGCAATTCGCTTAGCTCACCAAAAAGGTCACGGTAGCTACGATATTGTACTTCTTGAGAATCACTTAATTTTGCGGGCTTATTTGGAGCCTTTAGATCTGGGCGTAGAGATTCTAGTTTATCAATCTGGGACGCCAACTCATCTAAATGATGCAGAGAAACTTCTATGCCTTTTTCAAGCTCTTTATGAACGTTACGAGCATTTTCAACTTGTATATTCAGTTTCGGAAGATTGGTTTCTAATGCATGGTTAAATGCTTGTTTAGTGATTTTAGCTGATGAATTACGAGCTCTATTCTGCCTTTTTTTATCCTTAGATAATTGTTCTAAAACTGATTTACGTTCATCAGATTTAGTACCAAAATAGCTATCTGCAACGTGGACAAGAAGGTTCATAACCAGCGCTTTTAGTTCTCTAGCCGCTTGGTTTTTAACAAACCCCTCTCGACCAGCTTTATCAATCAAGCGCTTATTCTTTTTTTGGTCTAATTCAATTTGACCAAACATTCGTCGAGTAGCCCAATAGTACCGGCCTGCATTTTTGTTTCGACGCTCATCTATTCCAAAAAAATCATTGTTTGTTCTACCATAAGGTAAAACTCTTAGACCATCACGGAATATCATAAACCCTGCGTATTTTTCAGCCTGGTCTCTGAGGAGTAGATGGTGGTCAACATCATGCGTTGACTTTGAAATTTCAAATTCAAATGAACCAAACTTTAAGTCAAATGATCCAGTTTTCGTATAAATATCCATACCAGGTGAGCGGCAAGGAATTACTACATCTGAGTGATCTTTTCCAAACGCTGTTACTTTTCCTCTAAACCACCCTTTTTCATCTATACTGCCTTCGACTCGATGTTCTAAGGTTTCAAATTGCTCGTATCCAAATACATCTTCATAATTTAGAATTATGTTTTCTTCACCCAACGAATACCCATACGAATCAAACCCAATTATCTCGTAATAAAACTCGTTATTAATCGTTCTATGTCGATTAAATGGGTCAACAAATGCTCTGAGTGTATCGACTAAGTCTGTCTGGACATCTTGATATTCGGATGAGTCTCTACTCATATCTCCACGATTAGTAAGTAGCTCTAAGTCTCTTCCAAGATCTAACAAGTACAATGCCGTACCATGCTGCGAACCATCTAATTCTTCAACTTTCGTTAGCAATGGTAGCCAGCTATCAGTGAAGTCTACATTGAACTTAAAGTTATGACACAGGTCCCTAACTTTGTCTTCTGTAGAAACAAACAGCTCTTTACTATTTGGATTGTGACGTAATTCAAACGCTTCTTTCTCGTCTACAGTGAATAGTTCCCACATTCGACGTAGAAGTTTCTCGTCTTCTGTTTCAGGTTCTAACGCAAGATTCGAGATCATCTCTTTTTGTAAGCCAGAACATATTTCTGGCAACTGCTCCAAGCTATCAAACTCTTCCATAGGCACTTTAATATCATTCAGGCCAAGATAAGTGTTTTCAAATAAACGCCAATCGATCAGTACAGCTGAAAACCTAGTGTTCATTTTTTTTGTCACGATCAGCGTTACTGGTGCAAGAAATGCTGTAGATAATCTACCAATTCCTTTTTCACCCTGTGTAAATCTGTCATCAAGACCGAATCTATCTTCTTCTGGAAGTAATTTCTTCTGAGTTTTCGAAGCAGTGCCAACAGTCAGCCAACTATTAATAAGCTGGTCGTATGTCATGCCGCAACCGTTATCAATTATGGCACCGCATTTGATATCGCCATCGAATAAGTGCAAAGCTACATTCCGAGCATAGGCGTCGTAAGAGTTCTTCCAAAGCTCACTGACAGCCGTTGGGGCATCGGCAATTTGACCTTTACCTAGATGATCTATCGTTCGTGCTTGTGCCTTGAAAGAAACAGATCTCTTTGTTGGTTTTTCTGTCATATCAGATGGTTATCTATAAAAAAAGTGCCTAACATTGTAGGCACTTTATTTAATTCAATCTACTGCATATGTCACTTATCAGTACTTTACCAAGTAATGGCGGTACTGCATTACCAATTTGCCGGGCTTTTTCCGTTGAGCTTCCATAAAAATTAAACTCGTCAGGGAAAGACTGTAACCTCGCTGCATGCCGTAATGTCATCCCATGATTTAACCACGGGTGAACAAATCGACCCTTTGACGGGTTATTACAACCAGTGGTGATAGTATTGCTTGGCAGATGGATCAAAATACGCCCATAAACATCTTTATGACCTTTGTACTCACCAGAATGACACTTTAGTCGGTGCTTTTCTCCAGCATCTTCACGACCACCATTAAGGGGGGTATCTGAAAACCGCTCCATCATCTTAGCAGTAGGCTGCATGTGAACATTACATAGATCATCTTCTTCAACCTTTCTGCCAGGTGTAAGAGAGCTAAGAAGATCCATTGTTTGCTCATATGAGTACTTCGTTTTGTTCTTAAAATATTCTTCCCAATACTGTTCGTATAAGTCTTTAGGAATTTTTTCAAAAACACTAGATGCAGTTTCCCATAGAGGGCGTTTCCCACTTGCTTCAGAAAAATGAGTTGGCTCAGGAGGGAAAACATGATCATCATCTCTATCTAAATCTTGGCGCAATCCATAGATAAAGACACGCTTTCTATTCTGTGGTACTCCATAATCCTTCGCGTTCACAATGCCACAGAACTTGATGATATAACCTGCATCTTCAGCAAGAGAGATAAACTTATCTAAAAAGTCTTTATGGCGTTCCCACAACAAGCCTGCGACGTTCTCAACTAAGAAAGCTTTGGGGTTGAATTCATTAACAAACTCAAAATATCTAAGCAGCAGAGCATTACGTGGGTCGTTAACACCAGCACCTTTAATACGATGTGTAGAGAAGCCTTGGCATGGAGGACCACCCAATATCAAATCTAATTCCCCCTTCTTTAGATTTAAGCTCTCTCGTAGCTCTAAAGGAGCTACATTGTTGATATCACCAAAGTCTTTTCCGGCACGTAAGTCAATTTTTTGCTTGCGAGCGTTGATAAAGTTTTCTTTATACGTGTGAGCAGCCGCCTTATCAAACTCGATAGCTGCAAGCACGTCTACCCCTGCATCAAGTGCAGCAAGTGTAAAACCACCAGCGCCAGCAAATAAATCTATCGCTTTAATTGTCATTCAAACCACTCATAAAAAACTTAGCCGGCGTATTTTACAGACTTACTCGTAAATTGCCATTATTGGTTATCCTGATAGATTACAAATCAAACCAATCTTCGAGATTCATTTCACTGATGAAGATTGCTGTTCATTTTACATCGGTTGACCTGTTTTTATACACAGTTAAAGTGCTATTTACTATGTCAATCCGCAACTTAAAAGATGGAAGTAAAAAACCGTAGTTTTACGAATCTTATCGACTAAGACACCCTGACAAACACGTACCATGACTACCGCCACTTTATCGCCATCATTAAATTTTTAGTATAAAAAAGGCCGCAATAAGCGACCTTAATAATTTGATTTTCTTACTTAAAAGGTAAGAATCCGATACTAGTGAATCGGCGTATCTGTCTTGGCGTAAAATTTACCGAAATGCGCTTCAAGCACTTCTGGCGTCAGCTTGCCTTCTGCTTCCAGCTTTTTAAGTTCAGCAGCAATCGCTTTCTGCTCTTCCAGTGAAGGCAGTGCCACTTCAGGTTCATCACCCATTTCTTGCGACATTAGCTCAAGTTCTTTTTCGAAATCACTCATGATCCCACTTACCTTTTCAATACAAAAACTGGGGTCAAGTTTACCTACTTAACCCCAGTTATTCTAGTTTCTGTAAAAAGATTACAGTTTGAAGCCGCCAACCAAGCTGTCTAGGCGCTTAGACAACGCTTTCAGATCCGCGCTGGCTTCTGCTAGCTCTTCCGCTGTACCAGTCGTCACTTCATTGATTGAGTTAATCTCTTCAATATTTTGGTTGATGGTATGAACAACCGTAGATTGCTCTTCGGTTGCGGTTGCCACTTGAGTATTGCGATCCGAAATATCGTGAATGCGCTCTGAAATACTGATCAGAACTTCCACCGCTTCATCCGACGATGATACGCCTTCACTCGTGACCACTTTGCCCGCTTGCATCGCTGTCACGGCGTCTTGCGCGTCACTTTGAAGCTGATTAATCATCTTCTGGATCTCTTCTGTCGAATCTGCAGTGCGGCTTGCCAAATTACGAACTTCATCCGCGACAACCGCAAAACCACGACCTTGTTCACCCGCTCGCGCAGCTTCAATCGCAGCATTGAGTGCCAATAAGTTGGTCTGTTCAGAGATATCACGAATAACATCCAGAATCGAACCAATATCCTGCGTTGTTGAAGCAAGCTGCTCTACGACCATACCCGTGTTCTCAATATCCATTGCTAAACGGCTGATGGCATCTTTTGCTTTGTTCACGACATGTTGACCCACTTGAGTGTTGTCAGAAGCATGTGTCGCGGTTTCTGCTGCCGTTGCGGCGTTAGAGGCAATCTCACTGATCGTCGCACCCATTTGGTTAATAGCGGCAACAACCTGAATCGTCTGATCGCGTTGCATCTGGCTGTTATTATGGGTCGTCGTCGATTTCACTGACACGCCATCTGCCGCCGACTGTAATGCATGACTGGTCGAGGCGACTTCTTTCATCGAATCGTGGATTTTTTCGATAAAACCATTGAAGCCTTGCGATAGCTGACCAACCTCATCACTGCCTTTCACTTCAATACGCTGTGACAAATCACCATCGCCTTTACCTAAATCGCTGAAACGCTCTGCAATCGCACGGATTGGACGCGCAATGCTGTTTGCTAAAAACAGGCCCATAAGAATAAATAAACCAGCAACAATCGCCGTTGTGATCATCATCTGCTTAGCCACGTTATCTAAATCGGCAAACACTTCTTTAACTGGCACCACACCAACCACAAACCAGTTCATGGATGGCACATGCGTGGTCGCGACAAATACGCGCTCACCTTGGTAGTCCGCTTGGATCAGGTTGAAGCTCGATTTATTCAACAGCTGAGATGACTCTCGACCAAACAGGTTGCTTAACGACGAGCTCGCTTTGCTGCTGTCGCGGTGAATTTTTACTTGGCCTTTTTCATCGGCTAAGAAAACGAAACCTGTCTTTTCGATCTTAAAACTGTTGAGTAAAGAGACCATATCATTCATCGATTTAGACAGACCAGACATCGTGTGACCGCTGACGTTCTGGTAGTTGGTGAACATCTTCACCTCACCGTTGGCTTCTTGGAAAATACTCACCGAGGTCGATTTACCTGACTGAGTAAACCCAAAGAACCAACCGTCTTGCTGCTGGTTGAGTTGGCGCAAGAATCCATTTTGGTTCCAGTAGTTAGCGGTATTGCGGTTCGCGACAGAAGCGTCATTCAAACCGTACTGACGGCGCACATTGTTTAACTCTTTAACAAGCAGCGCTTCATCAAACGCGTCAACTTGCGTGGTATTAACCGCTTGTTGAATAAATTCGTTGTTGGCTAACTGTTCAGCGGCTGATAATAACTGGGTAACCTCATAATCAATTTGGTCGCTAACCTGATCGAGCATTGACGGAAGTTCAATGTCGATAAGACGATGCTCAAGCACACCACGAGCTTGGTTCTGAGCTAAAACACCGACAATCACTGTGGATGCCAGCACAGCAA
This sequence comes from Vibrio japonicus, assembly GCF_024582835.1. Taxonomy (NCBI): domain Bacteria; kingdom Pseudomonadati; phylum Pseudomonadota; class Gammaproteobacteria; order Vibrionales; family Vibrionaceae; genus Vibrio; species Vibrio japonicus. The sequence continues at coordinate 964,908 of NZ_CP102097.1, read as the reverse complement.
AAGTAATGCCTGCAACCACCTTTTGCTTAATTGTGATGGAATTAAGTTTCATATATTTATCTGCCTATTGAAGCAATGATGTGAACGTTTTCTTGTCAGCAGCACTCTAAACCGTTAATCGAGACGCCGAACCTTAGGCCTTTTATATCGACACTGGACATCATTCCTTTACGCTCTTAAATGCAAAATTCTCCAGTCGAATTTAGCGCAAACGTTTTTATTTTGGGGCGTTTGAGCGTAACGCTTTGGAATTAAAGAAATAGCCCCATATATTATTTAGTCATAAAAAATTGTGATATTTTTCTCTCGCCAGTCACTTTTTGACTCTTTTTTGTCCACTTGCACAGAGTTAAGTCATCAACGAGGAACTTTTTGGGGTTAACATCCACTAAGTGAAAAAATCAGGAGAAACAAATCGATGCATTCAGAAGCGCTTTTGCAACTACGTGAGTACCTAAATAGCCAAGTTATCGGACAGACCGAATTAGTGAATCAGCTATTGGTCGCCTTACTTGCCGATGGTCACATTTTGGTCGAAGGACCTCCTGGGCTAGCAAAAACCCGCGCAGTCAAATCCCTCGCAGATTGCATCGAAGGTGACTTTCACCGAATCCAGTTTACTCCAGATCTGTTACCTGCTGATTTAACGGGCACCGATATCTTCCGCCCTGAGACGGGGGAGTTTACCTTTCAGGCTGGACCTATTTTTAATTCGCTGATTCTGGCCGATGAGATTAACCGTGCGCCAGCGAAAGTACAGGCAGCCATGCTAGAAGCAATGGCGGAAAAACAAATCACCGCTGGGCGTAAAACCTATGCCTTGCCAGCGCTTTTTTTAGTCATGGCAACTCAAAACCCGATTGAACAAGAAGGCACGTATCCTCTCCCAGAAGCTCAGCTCGACCGATTTTTGCTGCACCTTGATGTGGATTACCCAAGCGCCGAGAGCGAACTTGAGATTCTGCGCCTTAACCGTGGTGAAGCGAAAGGTGATACGACCCAAACGCCACCCGTCATTAGTCAAAATGATATTTTTGCTGCGCGTCAGGAAGTGTTGAATACCCACATGGCAGAAAGCGTGGAGCAATACATCATTCGCCTTGTGATGGCGACGCGCCAACCTAAGAAGTATGACGATACATTAAGTCATTGGATTGAAATGGGTGTAAGCCCGCGCGCAACCATTGCGTTGGACCGCTGCGCACGCGCTCACGCTTGGTTAAACGGCCGAGATTTTGTTTCTCCTGAGGATGTTCAGCAAATGGCGTTTCCGGTACTTCGACACCGACTGCTGCTTAGTTATCATGCGCAAGCTGAGGGCATTCATCCGAACCAAGTGATCAACAAGTTATTGTCACTGGTTGGTAGTGCGTAAGGTTGTTGTGATGGAAAATGCATTACCTCCACACAGTGATGGCGTCAATCTGACACTCGACGAGCTGCTGTACTACAAACAGCAATGCGTAAAGTGGCTGCCACCTGCAAAAAGCTTGTGGTCACAAATGCTTGGCCAGCACCAAAGCCGCCAGCTAGGCAGAGGGATGGACTTTAGCGAAGTGCGCCAGTATCAAGCCGGAGACGATATCCGTGCAATTGATTGGCGAGTCACCGCGCGAACTGGAAAACCACACACGAAACTCTTCAGCGAAGAACGAGAAAAGCCCATTGTGCTCTATCTCGATTTAAGTGCCAGTATGATGTTTGGGTCTCAATTAATGCTGAAGTCCGTATTGATGTCTCACATGGCGAGTTTAATTACTTGGCTGAGCGTTGCGAGACAAGATCGCGTCGGTGCCATTATCGACACTGGCGACCAAATTATTGAGTTCAAGCCTGTTGGGCGAAATAAGGGCGCTTTAGCCATAGCACAGGGATTAGTGAAGTTTCATAACCAGCAACTGACACAACCATCAAATAGTCGTGTTTCAATGAGTCTAGGACTTCATACACTCGCGAGAATGTGCCCAAAAGGGAGCGAAATCGTGCTACTCAGCGACTTTATTCGGTTAGATGGCGAATCGCAGCTGCTACTTAGACGGCTAGGACAACACAATCGAGTTCGACTTGTGCAAATCTTCGACCCTCTTGAGCGTGGTATTACCCATTATCGTGGCACGGAACAAGTGTCAGACAAAAACACCACTCGCTGGCTAGATTTTTCTTCTACTAAAACTCGCGACGGTATAGAGTCCGCTTTCTCTCAGCAGCAGCAACAGTTGATCCAGTTGGCTCACAGCTTAGGTATGAGCTTTTCTGCGCTTTCAAGTGATGTTGCTCTTTCTCAACAGTTACACGGATTTTAATCAATGAGCAACGAGACTCAAACGTCACCTCTACCCCTTCAACCAATGCATTTACCAGAGCCACCGAGCTGGCTTCCTCTGTCATGGGGTTGGTTGGCGTTAATTGCCACCAGCTTAATGCTCATTCTGGTGACTTGGCTTGTCATACGTCGGAACAAAAAGCGTCAGGCACCGAAAATAACCGCATTGCGACTTCTTAACACATGTACTAGGCCTTCTGAAGCGATAGAGCTGCTCCGCCAAGCGGCATTTTGCTATTACCCAAGAGCGGATATTGCCCAATTAACTGGCAATGACTGGTATGAATTTCTGGATTCTCAAATAGACACGCCACGCTTTGTTGCTAACCAACACCTTTGGCAACAAGCTCTGTACTCAAAAGAACCCATTGAGAATTCTGACGAATTGGTTCGCCACTGCATGGATTGGGTAGAGAAGGCGTTACCCCCTAAAACAAGGAGAAACTGACTTGGCAAGTTTTGAGCTAGTCTGGTGGTGGAGCCTTCTTCTACTTCCACTGCCTTTTTTGGTGTATTTTTTAATACCTGCAGCTAAGCAGGCAACGCCGATTTATCTGCCCTACATTCCCAAAGCAGACGCGAGTCCAACACCCAAAAACGGACTCACTCGAATTATCGCCGCCATCATTTGGATCGGATTGGTATGCGCGCTAGCAAGGCCCGTCTGGTATGGCGAACCTGTGACGACTCAGCCTAAGCACCGAGACCTGATGTTGGTGCTTGATCTCTCCTACTCCATGAGTAAAGAAGATATGAATGACGGCAGTGATGATTACATTGACCGTCTTTCAGCCGTAAAGAAAGTCGTCAGCGATTTTGCGAAACAAAGAGAAGGCGACCGACTCGGTTTGGTCTTATTTGCCGATCATGCCTACTTACAAACGCCGCTGACTTTAGATAGAGCGACCATTTCTGATCAAGTGGATCAATTGGTGCTGCGTTTGATCGGTGAAAAGACCGCAATTGGCGAAGGGATCGGTCTTGCAACAAAAACCTTCATTGATAGTGACGCACCGCAACGCGTGATGATTCTACTCAGTGATGGTAGTAATACATCCGGTGTACTTGACCCGATTGAAGCCGCCAACATTGCCAAAAAATATCACGCGACGATTTACACCATCGGTGTGGGCGCGGGCGAAATGGTGGTGAAAGAGTTCTTTATGACGCGCAAAGTGAATACCGCGCAAGACTTGGACGAAAAAACGCTTATGGAGATTGCGAACATCACGGGTGGTCAATACTTCAGGGCAAGAAACGCCGATGAGCTAGCAACGATTTACGACACCATTAATAGTCTAGAGCCAATTTCACAGGCAACACAGACTTGGCGACCACAAACGGAGTGGTTCACCGTCCCTCTATCCATTGCGTTCTTTGGTTTTATTGTTTTGCTTATGATGAGGAGAAACCATGTCTGATTTTACTTTCCTCTACCCAATCTGGCTAACGGCATTCATTCCTTGGGCAATATTGATCCTTTGGCTACGAAAGCGCCAGCGTAGCCAAACATTGATCGCCCCTCACCTAGCAAAAGGGTTGGGTTTAACGAGTAAAGCATCTCACAATTCGTTGATCGCCATAGCTGGCCTGTGTGGCGCAGTCGCGATAAGCGCGCTTTCAGGACCAAGCTTTATTTCTCAGGAAAGACCAAGTTTTGCAAACAACAGCACGCGAGTGCTCGTCATGGATATGTCGATGTCGATGTATGCAACTGACATCAAACCAAATAGGCTGACTCAGGCACGCTACAAAGTCACCGACTTACTAAAGCATTGGCAGGAAGGCAGTACTGGTCTCGTCGCTTATGCAGGTGACGCTTATATTGTGAGCCCACTTACCCGTGATACGTCAACCATCGCAAATTTGGTACCCAACTTGTCACCCGACATTATGCCCTACCCCGGCGCGAACGCAGCTAAAGGCATAGAGATCGCGATTGAGATGATGCAGAACACCGGTGTGGGTGCAGGTAATATCGTACTGCTGGCCGATGATTTAGATGACGCAGAACGAAAAGATATCGAGTCACTGCTGTCTGGAACAAATTGGCGACTCACCATTTTGGGTATCGGCTCTCGCTCAGGCGCGCCTATTCAATTGACCGATGGAACACTTCTGACCCTAGACAACGGTCAACCCGTTGTTGCTAAATCTAACTTCAGTAACATGCAAAGTTTAGCCAGCGCAGTCAATGGTCAATTCATCCCCATCCAATTGACGAATAGCGATATCAACCAAATTGCGAGAATAACCTCGCATGTGGATGACGCCAGTACACTTGCCGACAACCAGAAAATAACCGACAGGGTCAATCAAGGGTTCTGGCTGCTTCCGATTCTACTCGTACCTGCATTACTGATGTTCAGAAAAGGCGTATTACTAAGTGGCTTGCTTGTCCTATTTTTGCCTTTAGCCATGCCGTCACCTGCTCAAGCGAATCCTTGGCTTAACGATGACCAACAGGCGATGAAACACTATAACGCTCATGAATATGGTGAAGCGGCTGATCTTTTTACCGACTCAGAATGGAAAGGTATCGCTCAATATCAGGCGGGTGATTATCAAGGTGCCATTGAATCGTTAAGCGACAACAACAGCATTCGTGGTCGTTACAATCTTGCCAATGCCTATGCTCAAGCAGGGGAATATGAACAAGCCACTACGTTATACGAGCAGATTCTAAAAGAAGATCCAAATAATGAAGATGCTCAAAAAAACCTAGAAGTGGTAAAAGCCGCTCAGCAACAGCAACAGCAACAGCAACAGCAACAGCAACAGCAACAGCAACAGCAACAGCAACAGCAACAGCAACAGCAACAGCAACAGCAACAGCAACAGCAACAGCAAGGCGATTCTGGGCAGTCAAACAACCCAGCGCAAGGCGAAAATAGCAAACAGTCTTCATCCTTCCGAACCCAAAACAGCGAAAGCCAAGACCGCGAAAACCAAGCGAAGCCTTCTGAACAAAACCAAGCGGATTCAACGTCACGCTCAGATAAGTCTGAAGCCGATTCTGATAAACAAAATAAAGATCGCGGCAAACAAGCTGAGCAGAGCACACAACAGCAAAGTGCCGCTAAGCATGCTGAAAGTGAACAAGATACTGATAAGCAAGCTGAAGACGATCAGGCTACAGCTATCCCAGCGCAAGATAACCAACAACAGATAGACCCGGAATTAAGAAAACTTGAGCAGGTAGAAAACGCCCGTGACCCGAGCAGACTTCTCCGCGCGCAGCTTTTACTTCAAGCACAACAAAAACAAGCGCCTCAACAAACAGGTAAAACATGGTAATGATGAAACATATCAAACTTTATTTGGTCGGTTTACTCGCTTTATTCAGCCTTATCGCGAGCCCTGTTTCACTGGCCGCAAACATTCAAGTCACCGTTAGCAAAACGAAAGTGGTAAAAAACGAAGTGTTCCAGCTGAGGGTAGTGGTAGATAAAAAAGTCTCTTCTGATGACATTGATTTTTCTGTGCTAGAGAAAGATTTTTATTTGGGTAGACCTAGCTTTGGGACTTCTATCAATATCATCAACGGCTCTCATAGCTCCCGCAGTGAGTGGAACATCTCGCTCGCGGCGCAACGAATTGGGGTCGTGACAATCCCTGCATTTACTGTAGGAGGAGCGACATCACAACCGATTACCATCCAAGTGAATGTTGACTCTAATGAGCCGCAGGTCAGCGACTTAGTCGAGCTACAAACGTCTCTAGACAGACAAGAGCTGTACCCGAATGAGAGTGCGCTGCTTAAAACAAGATTGGTGATAAAAACCGATCCAAGACGTTTGCAAAATGCCAACATCATTCCACCTCAATCAAACGGACTTACCCTGACCGCTTTGGGTGAGGCAAAACAATACCAAGCCGTATCAGACGGCATAGAAGTCACGGTCGTAGAGCAAAATTACCGAGTCGCCGCAAATCAACCTGGTAACTATTCACTGAGTGGGATTGGCTTTTCTGGAAGCGTTGTGCACGGAAATAATCGCTCGGGAAGCACCCGCCTGATTGATGCATCAACAAAAGCCAAACAACTTGAGATAGTCGTTAACCCCATTCCCGAAGGTTACAAGGGGAATTGGCTTCCAGCAGCGAATCTGGCACTTGAACAACGCTGGATCGACTCTGAAGGCCACACGATTTCGGCGGGTACCTACAACACCAAAGTCGGTGAATCCATTACAAGAGAGATAAACCTTGATATTCAGGGCATTACAGCTGAACGCTTCCCTAATCTTACGGTCAATTACCCAGACTCACTGCGTGTATATCAGGAAAAACCTCAATTCAAAGAAATGGGTAACGGCGTCACGCGAATGACGCTTACTCAAGTGTTAATCCCGCAACAGCAAGGAGAAATTAATCTCAACGATATCTCCGTGAACTGGTGGAACAGCACAAATAAGCAACAAGAGAGCTCCAACATCGACGGTATCACCCTCTCTGTCTCACAAGGCGATTCCATTAATGTGGGTGAGCCTGCCTTTGTTAATAATACGCCTGATCCTGTCGACGCTACTGTCATAAAAGACACAGGAATATGGCCGTACCTAACCGCTCTATTTGGTGTGCTCTGGCTGATTACTTTGGTCCTCTGGAGAAGGGCTACTCGTGCACCAACTGTGACTCAGCCCAAAGTAACCGCAAGCTTAAGTAACAAAAGTCACCTTACAGAAGCGCTGAGACAAGAAGATTTCGTGCGAACGAGCTATTATGCTAAAGAGTGGCTAAAGGAAATTTCTATTCAAGATAAATCGCTGTTAGACGCATTTAACGCTGAGTTAGAGGGAATGAATCGTCATCATTACTCTGCAAGTAACGATAAATGGGATAACCGAACGATATTCGAGCTGATCTCGACAATCGAGAAGCAGGCAGCGCAGCCAAAAAATGCCTCTGCGAAACTGCCAGAACTTTAACGTCATAATATTGGTATTTGAGAAAAGGAGGGCGGATGTCGGCTGTTGAGAAATACGAGCAAGATCGCCAATACATAATCCTCTATTTTGATGGCGCGAACATGGCTAAATTTGAAGTGACGGCAAGTAGCCGCAAAGCAGCCATCGAAGCCTTCAAGGGGACAGGAGTTTCTACAAAGGATATTTTTTCTATCACACCCTAGCGTTATATGAGAAGAGGCACCCTAATCAAGTGCCTCTTTCTTGTTATGCTGTAAGTCAAAATAAGGTTGAAGTTACACCATGAAGGCCATAGTGACTTCAGCAGTATCTTTAACGGACTCGGCGTACTCTTCATACTCCGCCACCAGCTGATTAATCAAAATATCCACCAATAGCAATGCACTCACTTTCGAAGCAAACGCACCACCGGTTAATGGACCTTCTGGCCTTGCTGCTACCAATACTTCATCAGAGGTAACCGACAATGGGCTGTGGCGAATATTAGTTAAACTCACCACAGGAGATTGTTGGCTCTTTGCTCTTGTCGCAGCGTAAACCACATCTTTAGTTGACCCTGAGCTTGAGATGGCAAACCACAAATAGTTTGGTTTAGATTTAATCGCGCGCATTGCAGCAATGTGGGTATCTTCAAACATCGTTGAGTTCTTACCAATACGCGTTAAGCGGAACGATAAATAACGACCAACTATGCTCGATGCACCAACACCCACACAATGAATGTTGTCAGCCTCATGAATCATCTTACAAATGCGATCAATCTGCTTACGGTCAATCAAAGCACTGGTGTCCTGCAAACTGGTAATCGCGCTTTGAGTCGCACTATCAACTCGATCACCCTCTTCTTTTGGCGCATCACTTGTTTTCACGGCCTTCGGTTGGCTAATTTCAATCGCCAACGCCATACGAAAATCCGAATAGCCTTTAAAACCTAAGTCTCTGCACAAGCGAATCACCGTCGCTTCACTTGTCATTGTTTCTCTTGCCAGCTCAGTAATGGTTAGGTATTGAGCGCTATCAGCGTTAGATACAATAAAATCAGCCACTTTCTTTAATTTAGGGCTGAAACCTTCCATCCCATAACGGAGACGAGAGAGGAGATTAACTTGAGATGGTGCGTTCATAGTGCTCTTGATTCCAAAATTAACGCTGCGAGTATAACTCAATTTGAAAGAACAAGAACCCAGCTGGTGCTGGGTTCTACTCTCAATCATTTGTTATAAAGGATATTTTTCAATTATCTGATTCTTGTAAGTTTCAGCTTGTGTACCGTAAATCAGCTGAATACCATTGCCGGAACGAATCACACCTTTAGCACCGAGTGACTTCCAAACCTCATCACTTGCGGGCAACTCACTATCTTTGACCGTAATACGTAGGCGCGTAATACATGCGTCAATCGACGTAATGTTTTCTTGGCCCCCTAAGTTTGCCACGATTTCATCAATGAGCACGCTCTCTTTGCCATTGTAATCTTTACGAGTGTAAAGTTTGCTTTCAGCATCGTTACGACCTGGTGTTGAGTAATTGAACTTACGAATCATATAGCTGAACACAAAGTAGTAAATCACTGAGTAGAACGGGCCAAGAATCAGAATCCATTGATACGATGTCTTAGCTGTACCTTGCAACAGGCCAAAGAAAGTAAAGTCGATAATACCGCGTGAGAAGGTAATACCTACCGCTACATCTAGCATGTGCATTAACATGTAAGCGACACCTTCTAATACTGCATGCACTGCATACAATACTGGAGCAATAAACAAGAAGGTAAATTCTAATGGTTCCGTTATACCAGTTAAGAATGATGTTAATGCTGCTGAGAACAGGATACCTTTTACTTTGGCTTTGTTCTTGTCATCCGCGCAGCGGTACATTGCAAGTGCCGCCGCTGGTAGACCAAACATCATTGGTAAGAAACCACCAGTCATTGTACGAGTTGCTTCAGAGCTAAAATGAACCGTTGACGGATCAGCTAATTGAGCGAAGAAAATCTTTTGACCACCAGCGACAATGTCACCCGCCACTTCTTGCACGCCACCTAGCTCGGTGTACCAGAACAGTGGATAAATCGCATGATGCAGACCAAATACGTTCAGTAGACGCATCAATGAACCATAGAAGAACGTACCGATGTAACCCATTGCTGAGAAGGCTTCACCTGCAAAAACAATAGATTTGAAAATTGGTGGCCAAATGATTGGGAACAAAAATGCTAATGGGATAAAAAACAGCATTGTCATGACTGGCACTAAGCGGTTACCGCTAAAGAATGCCAAGTAATCAGGCAGCGTCACATTGGAGAAACGGTTCGTGATAAATGCAGACAATAGGCCACATGTAATACCACCAAATACGCCAGTTTGTAGGGTAAAGATACCGAGCTCTTTTGTATAGAGAGAAGCCAAACCCACTGCCTCATCCGCATTGGCACCAGCCGCAATCAAAGCTTCAACATTGGTCGTTTCCGGTGAAAATCCTTGGAAACCCAGCACAGCTCCGATAACAGTATGGAATAACAAGAAACCAAGTACGGCCGAAAGAGCCGCCGTTTCTTTGTTATTGTTTGCCATACCAATGGCAACACCAATAGCGAATAACAGTGGCAAGTTTACAAACACAAATAGACCCGCCTTAAAGCAAAGCACCAAGAACTGATTGGCAATCGTTCCCGGTGCAAGGAAAGTCAAATTGTAGGTTTCAATCAGGGGTCCACTGGTAAATGCACCACCAACGCCTAATAAGATCCCCGCCATCGGTAATACGGCAATAGGCAACATAAATGCCCTACCGATTTTTTGTAATACAGAAAAGATACCGTTCATCTGCCATCCAAACCCTTTTAGTTACTAATCTTGCATAGAAAACCGCTCAGCAGCTTCCTTTAAACAAGTTAATTATTAGCTCAATAAAAATTTCCTTCAAACGGCACGAAGAAAATTTGTGATCTAAATAAAAAATATTTTCTTCATTATGGATAAAAAAGTTTTTCATTAGTATGATTGCGATGTAAAACAAATTCTGACCAAAAGAATTATTTAAAGAGGCAAATAATGAAGAGCTGGGATATCACTGAGATTGCCAAAACGTTGGCCAATACTATTGTCGTTTCGATTCAACCAGTTGAAGGAAGCCCACTAGATACCACTGAATTTGTCGTCGCTATGGCGAAAGCCGCTGAAATGGCAGGTGCTCCCGCATTAAGAATTGAAAGTGTCGAGCGAGTCGACGCTGTCGCTAAAGCCGTTTCGATCCCAATCATTGGTATTGTAAAAAGAGACTTACCTGACAGCCCCGTACGTATCACCCCATTTGTTGATGATGTAAAAGCACTAGAAGCTGCTGGTGCGGCTGTTATCGCATTTGATGCGACTGATCGCGTAAGACCAGAAAGTCGACAAGCGATCGCAGAGGCTATCGCTCAATCAAGTTGTATTGGTATGGCCGATTGCGCAGAGTTTGCGGACGGTTTTTGGGCTCACTCGCAAGGTATTGAATTGATTGGCTCAACACTTTCTGGTTACACTGGCGCGTCCGTACCAGAAGAGCCAGATTTGGCCCTCGTGACTGCATTTGCTCAAGCAGGCTACCTCACTATGGCTGAAGGTAGATTCAATTCTCCAGAACTATGTAAACAAGCGATTGAAGCAGGAGCACTCTCTGTGACCGTTGGATCTGCATTAACACGCCTCGAGGTGGCAACCTCTTGGTATCTTGATGCTGTTGCTGACGTGGAAAAAAAGCCAGAAGTGAGAAGAAAAGCCTCATGTTAAAGCCATTACCCCAAACACATTGTTTGACGGTAAACGCTATTTAAAGCAACACACCTTGGTGTTTTATCACACTGGAATCATTGAAGTTATCCCATCGACCTACTCAGTCCTCATATTGATTTGAACGATCTCGGCAAGGCATAGAGCAGAAAGTCGTTGGTTTATTAAGGATTCATTTAGAAGGCCGTTGGCTAAATAATGGAGTCAACTTCATTACATTAGCGCCAGAACAAGTCGACAGAACCCTATACAATAACTAGGTGCCAAGCCTAGAACTCCTGAAAGGCCGTTCAATCCCCCTAGAATGGCCTTTTTTTTCGATTCATCCTTCCAACCCCATCAGTCACGCTGCTCCCACTACACTATTACGGCCATTTTCTTTGGCCTTGTAGAGCGCCTTGTCAGCCTCTTCATAAAGATCGTCAAAGTTGAAGCTTTCCCGCTCCAGAGCTTTCACTGCATACCCAACAGAAGCGGTCAAATACGTACTGCTAGTGTTCAACTTATGAGGGATTTTTTCATTTTCAATGCTTCGCCTGACGCTTTCAGCTAGCTGGGCTACGCTGGATTCGTCCTGATTTGACACCAATAGCGCAAATTCCTCGCCCCCTATCCGGCAAAAAACTTCACTCTCCGATTGCGTATAATTCTGCAAGATACTTCCGACACGCATTAGAGCAATATCGCCTTGCATGTGTCCATAATGGTTGTTGTATAAGCCAAAATGGTCAAGATCCACCAAAATTAAACCGTAGTGATAGCTCCGGCTCTGAGATTCTAGACACACATCTTCGAGAAGCGCTTCGAACATTCGTCTATTACCCAGTCGGGTTAGCGGGTCCATTTTCGCCATTAGTTCTAACCGTTCGTTCGCTTTTTGCAGCTCATGAGTACGGATTTTCACTTCGCGCTCAAGGTGTTCATTGAGCTCGTGTATCGCCTCTTGCGCTGTTACGCGAAGAAGTACCTCGGTAATGTTCGAAGCAAACATACGAATAACTTCTCGAAGTTGAAGTGTCAGCGGGGTGCGCTTTAAAAGATTATCAGCAGCAATAAAGGCGATAGGCATACCATTTTGATCGACTAATAATGTCATCGCTGTCCATCCAAACCCAACCACATGAAAGTCGTGATAAATGGATACAGATTCTTCAAAAACCACATCATTGGGATTGATCCGCGCCGCATTCACGATATCACAATTTACGGTTTCACAGTGGTAGTAAGATTCATCAACAACGTTACCCTCTACATCTGTTCCCCACGTGCCTTGCATGTAGGTACAATTTTCATCGGTTAAGAAAACAGCGAAACGATCAATGCCCAACTTTGTAATCGCAAACGTCACCGCCGATTTACACACATCACTGACGGTCATACAGCGCGAGAGTTCCACCATACTTGCGTGAAGCATGCGGACATTCTGTTCCTGTCTTTTACGGATATAAATTTGAGATAGCAGAGCACCAAATGCCTCAAGCATCTGTTTTTGATAGGCTGTAACAGGCTCACGGTAAATGTAATTATCAAGTGCTAGCCAACCGATGATCTCTTCGCCATTACGAAGAATGAGCATTCCATTCCACCCCTGACCAACAACGACCCCTGCTGTATATAAAGGCGCATCCTCCTCGATTAGCAGGTGTGTTTGCCCTTCCAAAAGTGCATCTACATACTTAGAATCCAGCTGGTGAAGGTCATACTGAGTCTGGTGTTCACTGACTGTGTTACCCAATTCATCCGTACCATAAGTTCCGCTAAAACAGCGTTTTTTGATGTCGAGTAGCATGAAAGCCGCACGGTCAAATCCTAACTTGTTACGCACAGTTTCAACGGCCATACGGTAGAAGTCATCCAGATCATAGGGATTGGCAATCTCAAGCGCGGCTTGCTGAACCCGCCTCATATGATCAATAAAATGCTCACGCTGTTTAATAACATCAAGATATTGCGCTTCTTTGCTGTCTCTTTCCCTAAACTGCTTAGCGACTTCTGATTCTGCGCGTACACACTGCCAACGGGCAGCAAACATTTGCAATACTTCGATTTCAATACGCTGCGTTACTTCTTCGTTCAATCCTATTGCGACATGTTCAACCACCATACACGTCCTTATTTCTGGGTGATGATCAAGAACGAACAAATAGCTCGTTTCACCCCTTTGTTCGAAAGCGTTCTCATGGTCTGTATTCGATACCATTGGGATCAATCCATCAGACATATCGAACTGAGACGCCCAATTCCAGAAGATATCAGAAAAAAGTTCTATTGAATGAGATGGGCTGTTTCCATATAGAATGTGACTTTGCTTGCTTTCTCTTCGTTGATGGAAAATGCATATACGATCTGTCTGTAGCTGTTCTTCGACATATTGAATAAGTAGCTGTGCTAAAAGCCGCTGGTTTCTGGCGGCTAAGATTTTTTTGAGGAATTTTCGCGAGTACATCAGCCTAGCCTAAAGCAAATTTATTATCTTTTTTCGCTCAAAAAAGTAGCAGTAAGTCTTTGGCAAACAAACACTATTGGATTTTCTATGTTAACTCACTCGCAATTTATTCAACTCAAGTTGCCCAGTTATGATAGCCGTTAAAGTTTTATGATCTTATTTCCAGAACTTGCATTGACAGTAAATGGAATCTAGCATTGCGCTCACACTAATTTCACGACGCCTCCTACGGCGTCGTTTTTGTTCGATACAATCGGATAAACAACAATAAATAATCCATTGAAGGAATCTGTTCTGTGAAGCGTAAGTTAGCTCTGCTATTCACTATTTTACTAAGTCTGCCTAGTTGGGCGAATGTGGACCTGATTAAAGTCGATAAATCCAAGCGTAGAATGTACCTACTCGATGGTGATCAAGTGATCAAAGAGTTTCGCATTGCACTCGGCAAACAGCCGAAAGGTCATAAGGTCAAAGAAGGCGACCAGCGTACACCTGAAGGTCTCTACGTCTTAGATCATATACTTGAAGAATCACGTTACTATCGCTCTGTGAACATTAGCTATCCTAACGCTCAAGATCGCGAGAATGCGCGTAGGTTTAACGTAAACCCCGGTGGCAATATTAAAATCCATGGTCTCAAAAATGGTGAGACCAAGTCGGCAAATTTTATCCAAAGCTTTGATTGGACAGACGGTTGCATCGCTTTAACTAATCAAGAGATGGATGAGTTTATTGAACTTATCGACCTTGGTACTCCGATTGAGATTTATTGGTAACGGCTATTTTTCTCGGGTCACCCACCAACACATAAGAGAGCCAATGGTGACCATGACTACCCCTTGCAAGAAGCTTTGTGTCAGCGCAATACCCAAAATAAACGACGATAGAATCGTTGATAGCACAGGCGTAAAGTAGGACAGTGTTGCCAAAAGCACCATGTTCCCGCCAATGATCGCATAGTTCCACAACGCGTAACCGCTCCCCATCGCGATGCCGGAGATGATCAAGAGCCCACTCGCCTCCCAAGTAAAGGTCATGCTAGGTTCGTCGCTGAGCGCATATTTAATCCAAAGGGTCACGGCGGTCATAACAAAAAATAGCGTAATGCCATTGTGCCCATTCGATATTCGCTTCGTCAAATTGCAATAAATTGCCCAAAGAAACGCGCCAACAAATGCCATAGCATAGGTGGCAGGATTGGTAGCCACGTTTGTTGCGATCTGGGTGAATGATAAATCCTGATCTCCGGTGATGCTCCACGCCACTCCGACAAACGCGAGAACAATGCTTGGATAAACCAGCAGATTGGTTTTCTTAGCACTAAACATCACGGCGAGTAACACTGTCAACGCAGGCCACAAATAATTGATGACCAGCATTTCGATCGCTTGTTGTCTAGAATTTGCCATACCCAGCGCTAACGCCAAGCAGATCTCATACGCAACAAACAGTCCGCCGCAGATAACCACATATCTAGGTGGATAACGTTTGACTTGAGGGATGCCCATCACCGCCATCAAAAAGAGTGACGCCACAGTATAGATTAACGCTGCACCACCAACAGGGCCCAGCAGTTCCGTTACATTGCGGACAAAGCCCATAACACCGCTCCAAAGTAGGATGGCAATGACTCCGCAAATGGTAAATTTGTATTGGCTCACTTGTTTCGCCTTAGTCTCATTGAAATTGAGCACATTATTCAGGTGAAAAAAAACCGGACTTTAATCAGTCCGGCTTGATACATACTGCCGAAAGCTTAGATAATTTCCCAGCTATGGGTCATTTCTACACCTTGTCCTAACATTAGGCAGACTGAGCAATATTTCTCTAGTGAGTCAGCAGTGACTTTCTCTACCACATCGGCGCTTAGTTCTTCGCCTGATACTTCAAAGTGAACGTTCACTTTTGTAAAAATACGTGGTGCCGTTTCTCGGCGTTCTGTGGTGAGTTTTGCGGTACACGCAGACACTTTTTGTCCAGCTTCTTTTAGACCATCAACAACGTCTACAGAGCTACACCCACCAGCGGCCATAAGAACCATTTCCATCGGGCTTGGCGCAGTCGCACCACCATTACCGTCCATGACAACGGAATGTCCTGACTGAGATTGACCTAAAAATTTAAAATCTTCGATCCATTTAACTTCAGCTTGCATTGTACTTTTCTCTTTAAACATCCATTGGGAAAACCACACCAGTTTGGCGACGGATTTCTGTTAATAATTTAGCGACGATTAATGAACGCGTTTTGCACTCTTGGTCGATTTGTTTTGTTTTTACCTGCTGAGCGAAAGCCTGGGCTTCATAGAACATTGGGTTTGGGTCTTGCTTCACGCTCAAATCAACACCAGTTCCACCGCGAGTAAATTTCGTCAGTCGCTTCGCTGTTGAAATCATCTCCATCATGAGTGCGCCATTTTCTCCCTGAATTTCACTAGGAAGGTAAGAGTCGCTGGTTTTAGAGTGTTGTAACACCACATCAAAACCTTCGTAGCCTAAAATCACACTGCCGCTACCATCAACGCCAGAATCCAATAGCTGCGCTTCTGCCTTTACTGACGTCGGTTCACCAAACAGTTCTACAGCCGACCCTAAACAGTAATAGCCGATGTCCATGATCGAGCCATTCGCGAAGGCTGGGTTAAACGTATTTGGATTTTCACCTGCCAAATATTTCGGATAACGCGAAGAATACTGGCAGTAAGTAATAAACGCTTTGCGAATTTGGCCAATTGCACTCAAATTGCTTTTGAGTAGCTTGAAGTTTGGTGCGTGAGGCGACATAAACGCTTCAAACAGCACCACCTTGTTCTCATCTGCGACTTGATACATTTGTTTCGCCAGCGTTTCATTCGCAGCCATTGGCTTTTCACACACAACGTGCTTGCCCGCTTTCATCATCTGCATTGCTTGTGGCGCATGCAGTGAATTAGGGCTCGCGATATAGACCGCGTCGAATGCGTCAGATTTCGCAAACTGAGTTAAATCGTCAAACAGTTCTACCGTACCATACGCCTTAGCAAATTCTTCCGCTTTCTCTTTTGAGCGCGAATACACTGCGCTTAACTGGTACTCGCCAGTTTTAATTGCAGCATCAACAAACTGGCCGGTAATCCAGTTTGTCCCAATCACAGCAAGTTTAATCATAACTTTGTCCCTTACTACGAAAGGAGCCAAATTGGCTCCCATCAGAAACGAATCTTAAATTTTAATTGTTATTACGTCGTCGTTATACAGTTAACACGACTCTAACTGCTAAGAGAATCAAAACTGCACCAGAAAGTCTATCGATAAGTTGTGCTTTTGAACGAATCTTATCCAATAAGCGTGGACTGGAGAGCAATAGCGTAATAAAGGTATACCATAACCCGTCAACAACTAGCGGCGTTAAGACAATCAATGATTTTGCCCCCACACTATCACCAACAGCGACAAACTGGCTGAATAACGCCGTGAAAAAAAGCGCAATCTTAGGACTCAGCAAAGAGATTAAAAAACCTTCTTTCGCCGATTGCCAAATGCTGCTTTGCTCGCCCGCTTCCAGTTTTGCTGCCACACCACCTTTTGAGCGTAGTGCGTTGTAACCCAAATACGCCAGATAGGCCGCGCCCGCGTAGCTGATCGCTTTAAACACCAAAGGCGATTGCTGCAACACGACCGCAAGGCCAATTAATGTAATAAATGCGTAAATGCCGATGCCTAATGCGTGCGCCCACGCTGTCGCCAGACCATTTGCCCGACCACCCGCCAAGCTATGTTTGGCCACCATAGCCAAGCTTGGGCCAGGTGACATCGCACCCAGCAAACATATCGTAAAAAGAGATAGCCAAATCGTAAGCGTCATTATTGTTGTCCTGTTGTGTTACCGATATGTTTAACTTAATCCACACACATAATGATTTGAAATCAAACTTAAGAATAATCACTATGATTTTAAGTCATACCAATCGAATAGCGTGACGTGCGCATTGCCTTTAACACTAACTCTCTCATCCATTGGTGCGCTTTGTCTTGGTCATATTTGGGATGCCACATCAACCAATATTGATGGTGCGGTGTTTCAAAAGGCAATGGACAATAGGCTAATGGGTAGTCATTGGAAAGGTTTACCGCTATGTGCTCAGGGACAATCATCAGATAATCACTGGACATTAATGCATTAATAGCAGCAGAAAAAAACGGCACTTTCAACGCGATGCGTCGCTGAAAACCCAGTTCATTGAGAACGACGTCGGCGCTGGAGTCCTTGTCTCCCCCACCCGTCACTTTTAAATGTGGATAAGCAACGAGGTTATCGCAACTGACGGTTGTACTCTCCAATAACGGATGCCCTTGTCGCATTAAGCACACCGATTTGTCCTCACCGATCTTAATACTGCTCAGACTCTCTGGTTGTTCCGGCAGCATAGTTGAGGCTAAGTCGATACCGCTCGCATTGAACTGCTGCAAATAGTCCGGTTGCCACAAGCGATACGCGATGTTCACATTGGGAGCCTGCTCGACCATCACGGAAACCACATCCGGCATGATGTGCTGCGCAACGTAGTCACTGGATGAGATAACAAACTCTTGCTTCCACGTTTTCGGGTCAAATAGGTCATCGCTCAGTAAGCTTTCAAACTCCCCGAGTAGGTCATTCAATCTCGCTTGTATCGCCACCGCTCTTGGTGTGGGAACTAGCGCATTCCCATCTCTGACTAACAGTGGATCGCGGCACAGTTCACGCAATTGAGAAAGTTGACGGCTAACAGCAGATTGCGTGATATTCAAACGCTCCGCTGCGCGGCTAACATGGCATTCATCCAATAAGACCTGCAACGAACGCAGTAAATTAAGATTAATATGATTAAGAGGCATGCGCGGTATTAAAAAATTCAGTCAGTACGGTGTGGGTCATCAAGTGACGAAGCTCAGGAATCGCTCGCAACTCGTCTCTAATCTGGTTTAAACGCTCCATGCTAGCAACTTCCACAAACAGCATCATATCGGTTTCGCCACTGATAGCATGGCACCATTTCACGCCGTCAATCTGATAGATTCGGTTCGCATAGGTTTCGCAATAATGAATGGTCGCAGACATGTCAAACTTAAGCGCCATATAAGCTTGTATCTTGGGTGCGTTCTTCACCGGTGCAAGTTGTGCGTGATAACCCAAAATGACGTTATCTGTTTCGAGCTTTTGAATGCGGGCCGTCACGGCAGAACGGGAAAGGTTCACTTCTCGGGCGATGTGACTCACTGATGCGCGAGCCTGATGTTTTAGTATTTCTACGATTTGGCGATCAAACTTATCCATATTACTTCCTGTCATAACTCAACTTATCCTGTTGATTTCAGGTAATGTGACACAAATACGTCTGCCAATAAAGCCGTCACTTTGCATAAATTTGGCTGTGATTCCGTTAAATTGACGGCTATCTACGACGAAATGATGGCTGCTTATCCCGAGGTTATTGAGTAAGCTACCGCTATATCTCAAGGAATGGATACTATGGGCGAATTAAAAAAAGAAATAACCCTTATTTCAGGAATAGGACAACTCTCGACAACGTTGTTAGGCACTGGGCTATTTATGGTTCCGGCGATCGCCGCTGGTATTGCGGGACACTTGTCACTGTGGGCATGGGGATTACTGTTTATCGCGATATGTCCAATTGCGCTCACTTTTGCTCAGCTCGGCAAACGATACCCAAGCGCAGGAGGTACTGCTTATTTCGTGCGCCAGGCGTTTGATAAGCGACTAGAAAAGAGCGTCGCTTGGTTGTTCGTTAGCGTAATACCCGTTGGAGTACCCGCCGCTATCGCACTGGCTGCTGGCTTTTTACAACAACTGTTGCCCGACGCAGCAAACTCCGCAATTCTTGCCCAAGTCATTACCGTTGTATTGTTAATGGTGGTCAATTTGGCTGGGACAAAATCGTCAGGCCGGTTGCAAACGGTGATTGCTCTGAGCGTCTTCGCTCTTGTGGCGGCTTTCTGGTGGAAAAGCGATGTCTCCACTCAAGATATCTCCATGCCAGTACTTCACTCGGAGTCCGTTTGGGCCATTGGCGCTGCGCTTGGCGTCATGTTCTGGTGTTTCGTGGGTATCGAAGCGTTTGCCCACATGGGAGAGGAGTTTAAAAACCCGCAGCGCGACTTTCCAATAGCCATTTTAGTTGGCAGTTTTATCGCTGGTGCCACATACTGGGCGTGTTCCGTCGTGATCCTAAAACTGGGCGCTTACGGCTCACCGGAATTTGAAAGTACCTCGATTCCTTGGATCTCAGAACAACTGTTTGGCAATCAGTTCAAAGTTCTGATCAGCTTACTTGGATTTGCAGCCTGTTTTGCCAGTGTGAACCTGTATACACAAAGCCTCGCACGCATGGTGTGGGCGCAAGCTCGTGAATACAGGCCAACTAGCCCACTTGCCAGAATATCAATTAAAGGTGTGCCTGCTAATGCAACGCTTGTCATTGGCGGGGTGCTAGTTATCTCCTGCGTTGTGGGGGAGTTTTCTGGATTGGATCTTGAGTTCTTTCTTAAACTCGCCAACAGTGTCTTCGTTTTGATTTATCTGTTGGCGATGCTCTCAGCCTACAAGCTCCTTACTGGGGTTGGAAAAGTACTCGCAGGAATTGCATTAATTTTATGCACCATCGTTTTTATCTGCTTGGGCTGGGCTATGCTTTATGCACTCACCATTTTGGCGCTATTCTCTATTCCTTGGGTAAAGCTGCGACCCATTAAACAACCAAAACCCGAATAGCTTAAGAGCCCAGAATTTCTGGGCTTTTTTCATAAATTCTAATTCCCCGGCTTTCCTCTTCTGCTAACATGTGCCCAGTGAATTAAACCGTAAGCTTGCGGAGTAAATCGGATGAGCGAATTTCAAGAGCTATCTCATCAAATACAGACCATTGCTCGTGCTGATGATGAGCAACAAAACCAAATCTTAAACGACTATATTGAAGAAGGCCTCGAAACAGGTTCCATCGCGCTCATTTTGGAAGCATTCCCGATTGATGACCGTGTACGGTTGTGGCGGGGTCTGCCATTGGAGCTGCACATTGATGTGTTAACCGACGCGCGTGCAGATGTACGTAACTCCATCATTGCTGCACTTTCAGACACTGAGCTAAAGATCACTCTGGCGAAGCTCGACAACTTGTCGTTGATCGAATGGGCCGACTCACTGCCGGATGAGATCATCAACGAAGCACTCCAACTCATCGAAAAGGATGAGCTAGAACTCTACGACCAAGCGAAAGAGTACGACGATGATGAGTTAGGACGTTGGGCCGAACGTAAAATAGTCACACTTCCGTTCAATATTTCAGTAGAAAGAGCGAAAGCGTTGATGGAGCGTTACAGTTATGACGCCCCCCAACAAATTTACTTAATCAATAAGCGTAAACAGTTTCGTGGCATTGTCAGCTATATTGATTTGCTACGTGCAGAGGCATCAGAAAGGCTAAAGAATCTGTCGAGCGATAATGTCGTGACACTCAACGCCAAACTCACCCTCGCGGAAAGCATCGAAGCCTTGGAGCACTCTTCTACCTCCACAATGCCTGTTATTGATGACGAACAACTCCTTATTGGTGAGGTCGATTGGCAGTTTGCACTGAGTACCCAACGCGAGATATACGAATCACGCTTGATGGCAGGTACCGGTATGGATGAAGGTGATGACCTGTTTGCCCCTGTGATAAAAAGTTCACAGAAACGTGGGGTCTGGCTTGGCATTAATCTGATGACTGCGATTCTCGCTTCGATCACTATTGGCTTATTCGAAGACGTTATTGCTCAAGTTGTTGCGCTAGCCGTCTTAATGCCGATCGTCGCTTCAATGGGTGGCATCGCTGGCAGCCAAACCCTAACACTGATGGTACGTGCTATGGCGTTAAATCAGATTACTGTAGGCAACCGCTGGGCGCTGTTAAAAAACGAAATTGGCATTGGATCAATCAACGGGCTTTTATGGGCGGTGATCATCGGGGCACTCGCAGGGTTGTGGTTCCAATCGATGATTTTAGGCGCAACGATCGCGTTAGCTATTGTCGTCAACATCATCACCGCTGCGATGTTTGGTGTATTGATTCCAATCGCTCTGGACAAGTTAAAACTTGATCCAGCTTTGGCAGGTTCCGTTATTTTGACCACAGTAACAGACGTCGTTGGATTTTTTGCGTTTTTAGGAACCGCCAGCCTTGTCATGCTTTAGTGATATGCCTTCCATTTTTCCACTATTGCAAACAGTTGCATTTTGCATTTTCAATATGCAATCGAATTAGAGAAATCTAACACTAAAGGACTAGAAATTTATTGAAATACCGCCTATAAAACTTGGCACATATGCTGCATTAATAATATCGACCCTTAATAAGCCAGGGGTCACCTAGCCAACTGACGTTGTTAGTGAACCTAAATGTTCACACTCATACAAGCCAATCTCACCCTTTTGAGATTGGCTCTTCTTTTTTATGGGCCTTGCAAAAATGCAATATGAAAACAAAGATAAAAGAAAACCCCACTAAGCTTTCGCCTAGTGGGGTTTAATCTTTACTCGCAGCAATCCGGCTACTAATAGGTGCTCCCTGCATCTATTCCCTGATAGTACGCTGAATCCTTCAGCTCTTTCCTTATCATCGCCTTCCTAGCGGTGTCCTTGGCAATCCAGCCCGTTAGCAATCCTCGCTAACTCTCATCGCTTTATCCTTAAGCGGTGTCCCTGACTCTGTCATCCTGACAGAAATTGCCTTAGTCCTTTAAGCGTCCATTGTTTGTCCTTGAGTAACCATCCTAGTTACTAGCGTCCAGCCAATGTCCTTTGCTTTCCGTGCCGACTGCTCATCCTAAACAATCGAATCTTCTTCCTGAAGATGACCAATCCTTGGGTCTTTCCTGTTCCATGTCTGCTTCCTGCTGACAACTCAAGAATATGCCAGCAGCCGTTTTTAACAACGTAAGTTTTTGGCTCGCTTGCATTCACCCAATCAACCAACAAAATTAAACCATTAAATATCAACATCTTATAAAATTTAACTGAAATATCCTCAGAGAATATACGATTTAAACTCACATCTTTGTAAGAGATCTCTCACAACGAATATGACCGATCGCTGAAAAGTAGTTCGCACCACATCAAAACAAAGCGTGATACAAATCACTCCATGATGAGTTTGTGCGCGACAAACACTCCGCTGACCACCTTTTTTGCTGGACTCTCGAGCAAGAAATTAGGATATTATTAGGCGATCTCTATCACAATTAACCTATTCCATGCCTATCAGTACGTTAGGCAGATAAACATTTCCTAGAGGAAAATTTGAATGATTTCTAAATGGGCGCAACGTTTTTACCAAATGGCTGAACTTGTTGGCTCGTGGAGTAAAGACCCATCCACTCAAGTCGGCGCGGTCATTACCAAGCAGAACCGTATTGTTTCTGTCGGTTTTAATGGCTACCCACATGGTATTTCAGACAGTGCAATAACCGACGATAGAGAAATGAAATATCTTAAAACTCTGCATGCTGAAGAAAACGCCATCTTGTTTGCTAAACGCGATCTTGATGGTTGTGAAATATGGGTAACGCATTTTCCTTGCCCTAACTGTGCAGCAAAGATTATTCAAACAGGCATATCGGCTGTCCACTGCCCAGAGCAAACGGTGGACTTTCTATCTCGCTGGGGCGACAAAATTAAAGTGAGCCAAGAAATGTTTCTTCAAGCTGGCGTTAAAGTAAACTGGCTTCCACTTAATGAACTATCAGAATACCCTCCACAGCTTAAAAAAGTTGATTGATTCTTGCTGCAACGCTGAGGCGTCACTTTAAATTTAGCCGCTACTCAAATAATGCCTGACGCTGCCAACATTCAAACGTGTTGGTGGCGTGTAAACAACCAAATCTCTCTCATTATCCTCTGTGAATTTCCGTCACTTTGAACCAAACCATGCAAACTTAGTTTGTAGAGCGCATAAGAAACACTCACTCAGTTCAAAGAAATACAAAAATTTCCTCGCGTTTTCATGGTCTAAACGGGCAAATATCAACTTTGTAACCACACTCACTGCATAGTGCCTTTTTTCGTTTACCATTTCTGTTTGTAATGCACTTGTAGTCACAAATGAATACGTAAATTTTCATTCATTACCGCCATTAAAGTGCTATTGGTATTTTTTGATGAAAATTAACTAGCACACTTTTTTATTGTCAATAGTCCAAACGACGACAAATTTACAGCTAATATCGCTACAAAGCTCCGCGTTAACAGCGTATTCACCTATCATTATTTTTACTAGCAGAATAAGGGGAGGTGGGCTTACAATCCTGCCCCATAAAAATTACAAAATGAATACAATATATTCCAAGCTCTACTCGCCTCCCCTACAACGCGGGTAGAGTCAGTCCCCAAAAGCGAAAGGTCCAACGAAAAATGAGTCCAGAGAAACATCTACTAGACTGGCAAACTAGCCAAACGATTGCGGAAATCATCTCGCCACTACTTGGTCAGCTTTACCGTCAGAAAGGCGTAGAAGTTTTACTTTTTGGTAAAACGCTAGTGAATGCAGCGACAATTGATATTATCAAGACTCACCGTCTAGCTCGCCGCTACACAGGTACTCCTCTCTCTCCAGAGCAAACTCTTCCTCTTATCAAAGCACTTTCGGAAATGGAACTGTCTCCATGCCGTATCGATGTTGGCCAGTTGGCGCATGAGTTTTGGCAAGGTCGTGACGACGAACACGGTGTTAAAGACTTCCTTCATAGCCAGCTACTAGGCGCAATGGATGGTCAAACTGTTAGCGAACCACGTGATGTTGTCCTTTATGGTTTTGGTCGTATCGGCCGACTACTGACTCGACTATTAGTTGAGAAAAGCGGTCCAGGTTACCCACTTCGTCTGCGTGCTGTTGTTGTACGTGGTGGTAAGAAAGGCGACCTAGAGAAGCGTGCAAGCCTACTACGTCGTGACTCTGTTCATGGTCAATTCAACGGCAGCATCATCGTAGATGAAGAGCGCAAAGCAATCATCGCGAATGGTAACTACATCCAGTTCATCTACGCGAACAAGCCAGAAGAAGTGGACTACACTAGCTTTGGCATTAACAACGCTCTTATTGTTGACAACACTGGTGTTTGGCGTGACGTTGACGGCCTTAGCCAACACTTGGATTGTAAAGGTGCGGAAAAAGTTCTGCTTACTGCTCCAGGTAAAGGCGACATTAAGAACGTAGTATTCGGCGTTAACCAAGATGTTATCCTGCCAGAAGATAAGATCGTTTCTGCAGCAAGCTGTACGACCAACGCTATTACACCAATCTTAAAAGCGATGAATGATAAGTATGGTGTGACATCAGGTCATATCGAAACTGTTCACTCATTCACTAACGACCAAAACCTGATTGATAACTTCCACTCAGGCGAGCGTCGTGGCCGTAGTGCATCGCTAAACATGGTACTGACAGAAACTGGCGCTGCGAAAGCGGTAGCGAAAGCACTACCTGAGCTTGCGGGCAAACTAACAGGCAACGCGATTCGTGTACCAACGCCAAACGTTTCTATGGCTATTGCTAACCTGAACCTTGAAAAGGGCACAGACAAAGAAGAGCTAAACGCGTACCTACGTGAAATGGCGTTAAAGTCTGAGCTTTCAGCGCAAATCGACTACACAGAGTCTACAGAAGTTGTATCTACAGACCTTGTGGGTTCTCGTTTCGCTGGTGTTGTTGACGGCGCTGCAACTATCGCGCAAGACAGCCGTTGCGTACTGTACATCTGGTACGATAACGAATTCGGTTACAGCTGCCAGGTTGTTCACTGTATGGAACAAATGATGGGCGTACGTTACAAAACTTACCCTAGCAAATAATTCGAAGAATTAAGCTCCTGGCGCTGTCAGGAGCAAACCTCCACAACTCTTATAATAATCCCTATGTTATTGCCACTTTCATACACTGAAAGTGGCTTTTTTGCATTTGTTCATCTTTGATTCATTGATGATAAATTAGCCTAATAGACGAAACAGAAGAGGTTCACTATGAAGAGAATAATCACAAGTATCGTTGTACTATTTATTAGTGTGTTAACCCTGGTGATGGGGCTTATTTTAGCGATACCAGTAACAATCTTCGCAATCATTACTGGTAAAAAATTACTGAATAAAAGTAAGGCCAACTCGGCTACGTTTAACACCAGCAGTCATGGCACTGTGCTCGAAGGCGAATACGAGGACGTATCCAAATAGGCATTGCAAATAAGTCATGCAATAAAGCAAATTCCGTATGGACTGGGGCGCACGCGACAGATAAGAACCGGATCGCATCCAAAGCTGATTCACGACATCTTCACTATCGGCATGTTGCTGCTCTCCCCTGTCTTTCATTCCTTCATCTATTACATGCCAAACAAATCTTAGACGACCGTCGAATATGTGTTGCGCGTGAGTAATCATTTTGTTATTAACAATAAACATATAGCAAATACAGGATTGACAGATGAGCACTGGTCAACGCACAACAACCCTACGTTTTCTCGCTGAACCCGGAGATGTAAACTTTGGCGGCAAAGTCCATGGTGGCGCCGTAATGAAATGGATCGATTTAGCAGCATACGCAAACTCGGCAGGATGGAGCGGTAAGTACTGTATTACTGCCTACGCTGGCGGAATTCGATTTGTTCAGCCGATTCACGTCGGTAACCTCGTTGAAGTCAGCGCAAAGGTGATCTACACAGGCCGAAGCTCAATGCATATTGCGATTGATGTTCAAGCCAGCGACCCGAAAGAACTGAAAAACCGTTTAACTACGCACTGCATCGTGATTATGGTTGCTGTCGATGAAAATGGTAAACCTACCTCCGTTCCTGAGTGGGTGCCAGAAACCCCTGAAGACATAGAGCTAAGAGACTCTGCCATCCGCCTTATGAACATGCGTCAACAAATAGGTGAAGAGATGGAAGCGCACGTTAAGTACCTTAAATAAGGTTTTAATTCTTGCAAGAGGCTTTAATGCCTCTTTTTTACACTTTCCTGTCATCATTCATTCACATTGATCTGATTTAATCCTCTAGCACATATAATTGTATAAAGGACTGTGAGTGAACATAAGCGAAGTTACACTGAGTGAAAATACGTTGTCTAACCTAAAAGCGGTTGAATACCAGTGGGTTCGCACTATGTATGTTGAAGGTTACGCAGATACCGAAATCAACCACTATATCAAGGCGTGTTTTGGTGGGGATGATACGTTTGCAGATCTCTTTCGTCGCGTTGCACTCTCCCAAGAAAGCATCTACGTTTTGCTGCAATACATGGGATGCGCACCTTCAAGCCGAGAGCTTTAAGAATGTAAATGATGGGATTGGGTAGACGGCTTCGCTCATTTCCTGAAAACGTTTAAAACTTATTTCTGGCACTCGCCACTCTTTCTCGCGCCAAACCACCAATATTTATAGACCAGTCAACAAATCTATTGTCACTTCTAACTCATTACATATAACTGTGAGTAATGCCTCGCACGCTTTGCCACACCAAAAGTATGGTTAGTAAAAGACCTTTATAATCACCGCCACAAAAACAAAAGCCCGAGCATTGCTCGGGCTATGGTTACAAAAACTGTTAGTAGTGAAATAGTAAGGAATCTAGCTAACAGCCAGCTATGCGTAACGCCAGTAGTGTTTTCTTCTTAACTGATCGGCGGCCAAACCAAATGATGTTAAGTCGAGAAACAAATGGGCGACCTCTCGGCCGCCCTTATCGTTCTTATTAACCTTTCACACCGCCGGCGGTTAATCCTCCGACCAACCAACGCTGCGCAAGTAAGAATACGATCGTAATTGGTAAAGCAGACAATACTGCTGCTGCTGCAAAATCACCCCATAGATAGTTCTGAGGGTAGAGATACTGCTGCATACCAACCGCTAATGTGTAAGATTCTACATCAGAAAGTAGTAATGATGCTACCGGAACTTCGCCTACGACCATAATAAATGAAAGAATAAATACGACCGCTAGAATCGGTACAGACAACGGAAGCAGTACCAATCTAAAGGCTTGCCACGGTGTTGCACCATCAAGCGCTGCCGCTTCTTCTAGCGAGTTATCAATCGTTTCAAAGTAGCCTTTGATTGTCCATACGTGCAGTGCAATACCACCTAAGTAAGAGAAAATCAGACCTCCATGCGTGTTCAAGCCAAGGAACGGAATATATTGTCCAAGTTTGTCGAACAAAGCATAAAGTGCCACTAGCGCCAGTACTGCTGGGAACATTTGGAAGATCATCATCGCTTTAAGGATTGTGTTCTTACCTTTAAATCTCATACGGGCAAATGCGTAAGCAGACGTGGTAGACAGAGCAACGATCAATATAGACGAAATGCCCGCCACTTTTACCGAGTTCCATAACCAAGTGAGAACTGGGAATGGAGGAGGTGTCACTGAGCCATCTGCATTCGTGACCGAGAAACCAAGTGCTAATTTCCAGTGCTCCAAGGATGGGTTATCCGGAATAATACTCCCTGTTGCGAAGTTACCTTCACGGAACGAAATCGCTACGATCATCAATAGTGGGAAGATAATCATCGATAGGAATGCCCACATAGCGATATGGGTTGCCCATACACGGTATTTAAGAGATTTACCTTGTACCATTGCCATTTTGAACCTCCTTAGTCCTGAGCTACTTTCGTTACACGTAGGTTAAGCAACGCGAGTGCACCCACAAGTAAGAAGATAAGTGTTGCGATTGCGCTTGCTAAGCCAAAGTCTTGACCACCAGCGCCTTCAAACGCGATTCGATACGTGTAGTTAACCAATAGATCCGTATAACCTGCTGGCTCTGACGTGCCAATCATATTCGGACCACCTTGGGTTAGAAGCTGAATCAATACAAAGTTATTGAAGTTAAACGCGAAGCTTGCAATCAATAAAGGTGTGAGCGGTTTAATCATCAAGGGTAGTGTGATTTTGGTAAAGTTTGTCACAAAGTTTGAACCGTCAATCGCCGAAGCTTCATAGAGATCGTCCGGAATCGCTTTGAGTAGTCCCATACACAGAATCATCATGTAAGGGAAGCCCAGCCACGTATTCACAATGATAATCATTGTTTTCGCAAGGAAAGGGTCTGAGAACCATGAAGGGCTAAGGCCAAACATAGCCTCCAACACCATGTTCACTTCACCAAAGCTTTGGTTAAACAAACCTTTGAAAATCAAAATAGAGATAAAGGCTGGTACAGCGTATGGCAGAATCAGTAGTACGCGATAAATAGCACGTCCTTTTAGCGCCTCCCACTGCACAATACTGGCTAACACCAAACCGATAATCACCGTCAATGCAACACTGACCGCAGAGAAGATCACCGTCCAGATAAATATGCTAATAAACGGTTCTTTGATGCCATCATCTTTCCAAACACGTTCAAAGTTGTGCGTACCAATCTCTACCACAAAACCAGGTGAAACCGTTGAGCCGATAAATTGACCGTTCTCGTCAACTGGCTGATAGAAACCCACTTCCATATTTGGACGCAGCGTTTCGCCTGTCTCATTGTTATAAAGAGATTCACCATCTTCTTGAAGCGTATAGAGAGGAACGACCGCCGCAAATTTACGCAGTCCACTCATACGGATGTCTTCACCTGATGGCATGTGGAGATCAATGCTACCTAGCGCATCTTTATTGCTAATGATGGCTCTGATCTTCTCTTTTTCACCGGCAACAGACTCAACGGGTGTTAATTCAAAATCTTCAGCTGAAAGTGCGGAAAGGTTAAATTCATCCGTTGCCAAAAGTTGATCGCCTTTCTCCACAGCAATGCGGTGGCCGTTTTCAGTCTTGTACAACGTGAATGGGTAGCTATCACCACTTTGAAACGTGCGCTCTTTCAAAACGGTTTGCGCACGCTCTAGCGTAAGCTGGTTTTTGGCACTGTAGTTAGTGAATGCCAAACCGACTGTGTACGCGAGTGGGAAAAGGATGAAAAGGATCATACCCGCGATGCCTGGATAGATATAACGGTGAGCATACGTTTTTTTGCTGCCGAATATATACAAGGCCAGTGCGGTTAGAATAAGGGTAAGCAGCGCAAACGCCATCTCACCACGCGAGTACATTAAAATCGTTGCATAACCATTAAGGACGCCCACACTGCCAAGCAGTGCCCACTTAATGAATACATTTTTACTTGATGGCAAGCTCGTTGTTGTTGATGTCATAACATCGGTACCTTGAACTGACTGCATAGAGGAACCTGCTAGCGATAATAAAACTTAGAAAATAGGGAGAAGTTGCCCTCTCCCCAAAAATTGATAGTAATTATTTGATCATCTGTTTTTCTGCATCCGCTAACGCTTCGTCTACAGTTTGGCGACCATCTACAATGTTAATGATTGCGTTTTTCGCGCTACCCCAAAATGCGTTCATCTGAGGGATGTTAGGCATGATTTCGCCATTCATCGCGTTGTTCATCGTAGCAGCAATGCGTGGGTCAGAATCCAGCTCATTCTGGTAAGATTTAAGCGCAACCGCACCTAATGGTTTATCAGCATTCACTTTACCCAGACCTTCGTTGGTCAATAGGTAATTCTCGATGAATTCCACTGCTAGGTCTTTGTTAGGTGACGCAGTGCTAATGCCTGCTGTTAGTACACCAACAAATGGTTTAGAAGGCTTACCGTTAAATTTAGGAAGCGTGCTCACGCCGTAGTTAATGCCTGACTTTTCGATGTTACCCCAAGACCAAGGGCCATTGATGATCATCGCAGTTTGGCCTTGGTTGAATGAAGATTCAGATACCGAGTAATCCATATCCGATGAAATCACCCCTTTATCGACAAGACCTTTCACAAAGTTCATTGCGTCTTTTACGCCAGCGTTAGCGATACCCGCGTCTTTAACATCGTATCCAGCGGAGCTAAATTTAAACGCATAACCACCATCTGCTGCCATAAGTGGCCATGTGAAATACGGTTCTTTTAGGTTCCACATAATCGCAGACTTGCCATCTTTTTTAAGCTCAGCGTCTAGCTTAGCAATGTCTTCCCAGCTCTCAGGTGGATTCGCCACAAGATCTTTATTGTAGATAAGTGATAAAGACTCAACAGCAACTGGATAGCCAATCAGTTTGCCATCGTATTTCACTGCATCCCATGCGAAGTCTACAATGCCGTCTTTAATTGCTTTTGATGGTTTGATCTCAGCCAACAAGCCAGATTCTGCGTAGCCACCAAAACGGTCATGAGCCCAAAACACAATATCAGGACCATCGCCTGTCGCAGCAGTTTGAGGGAACTTATCTTGAAGCGCATCAGGGTGAGCCACTGTCACTTTAACACCTGTATCTTCTTCAAACTGTTTACCAACTTCCGCTAGACCGTTGTAACCTTTATCGCCATTAATCCAAATGGTCAGTTGGCCTTCTTCTATAGCAGCATTTGCACCGAATGAACCAAGAGCAACTAGCGTACCTAGAGCGACTGTGCTTAGGGCGTTTTTCATATTCATATCCTTGTTATATTTCTCTCGTAGGGTTGGACCAGGAGGTTTCACCGTATTTCGACATCTATTTTTAGCCAAACCGAAAGGTGTCTCATCCTCCTACTCCCTACGCCCTCAATATTATGGACTACTTTCGTGATCCTCATCGACATAGCTATCGGACGAAAGTCACAGAAATGACTCTTTATGTGATCAGTTTCAATTTTACCAACTGCATTTATTTGAACTCGATCTCGCTACGCCTTTTACCCCCTCCTCTCCCTCATCCTCATCTACTCCCCCTACAAAAAATAAGGTCGGGAGGATGCGCCTAACACTCAATCTAGGGAAACTACACACATCCAAGAGTGGATGGTAAGAACCCTTATCAGTAGTCGATTGGTCAGTACCAAATTAACTGTCTGATTTACAATGCCGCAGGGTTTGCTATTACTACGTAAGTATTCGAATTGAATTTGATCTCTGGATCGGACTGAAATGGGGGAGATACTTACTAAAGTAAGGGGGAAGCAGACTTATGATTGGCCTTGGCGGGTGATGCGAGTTATCCATCACCCATTTTTCTTACATAAGAGATAGAATCCACGTCTTACCCAATTCCTACAGTTACTGTCTTCGCAAATATTCATATAATGTTTGACAGTACAAATAAAAATATTGACCGAGGGCGAGCTAGATGGCGAGTGTCACGTTAAAAAATGTATGTAAAGCTTATGGCGACGTTTTAATT
This sequence comes from Vibrio japonicus, assembly GCF_024582835.1. Taxonomy (NCBI): domain Bacteria; kingdom Pseudomonadati; phylum Pseudomonadota; class Gammaproteobacteria; order Vibrionales; family Vibrionaceae; genus Vibrio; species Vibrio japonicus. The sequence goes on along the minus strand of NZ_CP102097.1, from coordinate 933,221 downwards.
TCAAAAAACGTCGATTTAGATATCACAGAAGGCGAGTTTGTCGTTTTTGTTGGTCCATCTGGTTGCGGTAAATCTACCCTGCTTCGTTGTATCGCTGGTCTAGAAGACATTACCTCCGGCGACCTTTACATCGGTGATGAGCGCATGAACGATGTAGAACCATCAAAGCGTGGTGTCGGAATGGTGTTCCAGTCTTATGCTCTCTACCCTCATTTAAACCTCTTCGATAACATGTCTTTCGGCCTAAAACTGGCTAAAGCAGATAAAAACGAAATCAATAAACGCGTTGAACACGCCGCAGAGATCCTTCAACTTAGCCACCTTCTAGAACGCCAACCTAAAGCTCTATCTGGTGGTCAGCGTCAGCGTGTTGCGATTGGACGTACGTTGGTGTCTCAACCACAAGTGTTCTTACTTGATGAGCCGCTTTCAAACCTTGACGCAGCACTACGTGTTCAGATGCGTTCTGAAATTACAAAACTTCAGCGCAAACTTGGTTGTACGATGATTTACGTAACGCACGATCAAGTCGAAGCCATGACCATGGCAGATAAAATTGTCGTTCTGGATGCAGGTTTTGTTTCACAGGTAGGTAAACCTCTTGAACTGTATCACTATCCTCAAAACCGTTTTGTTGCTGGGTTTATTGGCTCTCCAAAAATGAATTTTATCAGCGTCTCTATTGAAGCCGTTGAAAAAGAGCGTGTGATGGTTCAATTGGCAAACGGAACCGCTTTCTGGATTCCTGTTGATGGCACAACCGTGAATCAAGGCGAACGTATGTCGTTAGGTATCCGTCCTGAGCACCTCGTTCCAGCCAACGAAGGGGATGCGACAATCGAAGGCAAAGTGAACATTGTTGAGAAACTAGGTAACGAAACTCAGGTTTACATGCACATCGATGCCGCCGATGCAGACATGATCTACCGTCAACCAGATACGCTTTCTGTTGAAACTGGCGATAAGCTATCTGTCGGCATTCCAGCACACCGTTGTCACCTATTCCATAGTAATGGGACTGCGTGCCAACGACTATACAAAGAGTCTGGTGTTGAGTTCGATTAAGAATAATCAGCGCTAAATATCTATTCTCACATCGGCTGTCACATATATTGTGCCAGCCGATTTTTTGTCTTTGGCGGTTTCCGGTGCTGTAAGTAATAGGTAAATGTTCAGGTTATTGCGCAGGAAACATCAATAATCTGGAAGTACGCATATTTGACTGAGACGCAGAAAGTAGAGGAAGAAGAAAAGAGATAGAGAGAAAATGTGTCGTATAGGAGTAGGAACTTAGCTTCACCGCCGAAGCACCCATATTACTGAGTGCTTCTTATGTTTTATTCTGGCAATTACTTGCTATTTACTGCGCTAACAAATACCTGTTGAGCACCTTCAACGTTAAGGGCTTTCGCTTCTTCAAGTAACGCCAATGCTTTGTCAAGCATTCCAACTTTTACCGCGTTTTCAATACTAGAAAGATAGAACTGTTGCTGCTCGGCCGAAAGGGTTGCAGGGCTTGCCACAGCCAATGAAGTCCCCATTACTGGAATTAACTCTTTCTTTTCTAGCACGGGCTGATTTTTAGCCAGTTCTTCTTTGAACTTTTGGTGCGCAGTGTCGGTACTCGACACCGTCAATGGCTCTTCTACAAGAATTGCACTGTCAACTTTCGCAACAATACTGAGCTCGCCATATTGAGCATGAGGAATTAACGGATTTGGAACGTCCGGCGGATAGTTACCACGTGCAATCGCGTCGAGTTTCACAGGGTGCATTATCTCAGACTTTTCTTCGATCAATGCTGGCGTGGTATATAGCAAAAGCTTAACGCGTTGCTCACCCACCGGTTGTATGGTCACTTCCGCCGTCAAACGGTCCCCATCCAACCCATAGGCATGTTGATATTCGAAATCTTCAGTCGTAAACGTTTTTAATATTTGATTGTTTTCATTTAGTAATACCGCATTAGGATAAAAAACGGTTTTCTTAAAGTGGCTGATTATTTCAAGATCGAGATCTTTCCCTTGGGTATTAATATTAAAAGCCGCAATTGGGCTTATACCGGATGCAAATTGATACTTCTGATTTCTTTCATTAATCGAGAAGTTAACTCGCTTGGTCGGCTCAACATCAATCCACTGAATTTGAGAGTAAGACTCTGCGACTTCCGAAACATTATTGGCATCAAACACAACGGTTTCTGTCGTCGCACAGCCCAACAAAGCCATACTGATTGCGCAGCCCAGAACTAAATGTTTCATCTACACCTCTACTTTTGACGAAAAAAGCCGACTTTCGTAAGCCGGCTATTATTTAAGACTTATAAAACTAGGAAACTATATTACCACCAAGCTTCCATTTGGATACCAACAGAGAACTCTGAGTCATCAGTGTTGCTAGCAAAGCTATCTGCTTCGTGATCCATGAAGTATGAACCGTATACACGGATTTCTGGACGCGCCCAGAAGCTAGAACCAGCAGACCAAGCTTGTGCTACTGTTAGCTTTGAACCAGCAGCTTTGTTTTCACCGCCGCCATTAACGTCCATTTCATCGTAGAAATAACCCGCTTCAAAAACCGTCTTCATATGCTCATCCCATTTGTATACAGGACGAATTACTGCATTGTACGCCGTAATGTCACCAGTTGCTTCTACGCCGCCAATTTTGGCAAATGCATCAGACGCTTGAGCAAACATGACTACGTGTCCTAGTTCCCATGCGTCACCAAGACCTACCACACCCCAGTTAATTAGACGGTAGCCATCGGCATCGTTATTTTTGCCTGAACGGTCATACCAACCACCTGCACCGTAAGTCGCCATTTGCGCACCGTATGACGCAGTACCGTATTGCAGTACGGTTTGGTTAAAGCCATTTGATAGACCTTGACCCAAAACAGCAGTTAAAAGGACACCATCATCCGCTAGAACTGTTTGATCTTTCGCTTCAGAGGCAAAATCGTAAGCCACTGCCAATTCAAGGTTTGCATCTTCCCACAGATCGATACCAGCGTAACGAAGGTCTAAAGTGTAACCTGAAACTGTCTCGTCTTTGAATGCGTCAGTTTCTTCATAGTTTGCGCTGTTGTTTTTGATATCCATTTCACACTTTAGGTCACCGTCACAAGCTTTTAAGCTAGCTTCACCTGCAGTGGAAAGTTTCAGTGTTTTTCCATCTTTGACTGATTGAGAACCATCATCGTGCATTACCGCTACAGAAAGTTTACCACCGCCAACAGATAGGTTTTCGATACCGCCACCAGCGCCACCAGATGTGTCTAGGAAGTAGAAGTCTGTAATGTGGATATCTTTACGTTGGTAGTAACGCTGACCAGCCCAAAGTACCGCTTCTTTGTCTGACTCCATTAGACCTTTCGCTTGCACGTTCATCACACGAAGAGCGTTGGAATTACCTTCCCAGTTGTTGTTACCCGCTTGGCCGTACGCAACTAATGACTCGATGTTAAATGTTACGTCATCTTTCTTATACAACTCAGCGTTTAAGCCGATTTCAGCGTATAAGTCATCTTCGTTACCCAAACGGCCTAATTTCACTTTTTCATAAGTTGCATGAGAACCTTCACCGCTCAGACCAACACCAGCACGTGCATAACCGTGGAAGTCTACGTCAGCTGCAAATGCGCCAGCTGCTAAGGTTGATGCCACTGCAGCAGCAATTACGCTTACTTTTTTCATTTTTAACTCCATTTAGGGTTTCTTATTCTTTTTCCATCTCTCAATATAGTCCTGGAAAGGCAGTAACAGGCATTTAATAAAAGAGAGGTAAGATGAGACGCTAGCAATGCCGTAGTCTCTATTTGTTTCAACTGTTGCCAGATTACTTAGGGAGGAGTATTTCGACTTCATCCGGATGAAAAATATCTCAGGGGGATGAGAAAGGATGAGAAAATTAACAGAATGACATATTCGTGTCGTAAATCACAATTCTAGGGTGTAGAGCCACCTTATTATTAATTAATACAACCAACAAAATGCCAAATAGCTCAACCTTTTTTGACCAAACCATCGTTATTCTGAAATAAAATTACAATTACAATTTTGAGATAAGGCGCTTGACCTCGCTCAAACAAAACTATTTACTAAACTCCCGGATACATATAACCAACTCTAAAAAAATGAATATGCAGTGCTCTCACCCATACCCTCAAGGAGCTACACCAAACGAAAACGGGTGTAACTTTTCAATTTATGCGCCAGATGCGCCAAATATTAAGTTAGCGATATTTGATCAACATGGATGCTTCCAAAGCTACCCTTTGGAAGGAGAGTACGCAGGCATAAGATTCACTTTTATTCCAGGAATAACCGTTGGTACTAAGTACGCCTATATTATTGAGCAAGATGGAAAACCACATTTAATTTCTGATCCGTACGCCAAAGCCCTTTCACGTCCACTAAAATATTCCCTGCCCTTTAGCTCAGAGAAAAGTTTCGAGTTAGCAAAATGCGTTGTTGTTGACGACAAGTTCGACTGGCAGGGCATTGAGCGTCCTAAACGTCCTCGCGAAGAAATGGTATTGTTCGAAACTCACGTAAAAGGGTTAACGAAGCTCAACCCTAATGTTCCTAATGAAGATAGAGGCCGTTATCTTGGGTTAGCCAGTGACGCCATGCTGGAGTTTTACAAGCAGCAAAATATCAACACGCTACAGCTTCTTCCTATTGCCGCGTGTATGAATGAACCACACCTGCTGAAAATGGAAAAGGTCAACTACTGGGGCTATAACCCATATTTGTTCATGGTTCCAGACCCACGCTATGCGGGCATTAATGCCGTCGTTGAACTTAAAACCGCCATTCGTGAGCTTCACAGAAATGGGATAGAAGTGATTCTCGACGTGGTCTACAACCATACCGCTGAAGGCGGCGCTGATGGCCCTGTCTTCAACTTAAAAGCGCTCGATAACAACTACTATCTCAAGCACGGTCGCCACTTTGCAAACTACACTGGCTGTGGCAATACGGTTGATTTGTCCTACCAACCAAGCCTCAATCTCGTCATGGATACGCTTCGTTACTGGGTGCAGGAGTATAAAATTGATGGTTTCCGTTTCGACCTTGCTGCCACTTTGGGACGCAATGGCGACTACTTCAACGCAGAATCGGGATTTTTTAAAGCAGTAGCGCAAGATCCCATCTTGAAAGAAGTGAAGCTCATTGCCGAGCCATGGGACATCGGCCCAGATGGTTATCAGGTAGGGAACTTCCCATTTGGGTGGAATGAGTGTAACGACCGATTACGAGACATTACACGCAGCTTCTGGAGAGGTGATCACGGCTTTTTGAAAGAGTTCGCGACTCGCATTATGGGCTCACGCGATCTTTATAGTGCGGCGAACTGGCCTTATAAAATGACCGTCAATTACATCACCTACCATGACGGATTTTGTATGCAGGACCTCGTCTCATACAAACAAAAACATAATGAGGCCAATGGAGAGCATAACCGCGATGGTCACGGCGATAACCGTTCTGACAATTACGGTATCGAGGGGGAAACGGAAAATCTACTCATCATAGAAAAGCGTGAAAAACAAAAGCGCAACTTTATGGCCAGCTTGCTCTTTGCATTCGGCATTCCTCATATTCTCACTGCGGATGTGTTGTCTCATACTCAAAAAGGCAACAACAATGCGTACTGCCAAGACAACGAAATTAGCTGGTTAGATTGGCGCATGACACCAAACAAAGAGAACTTTAAAGATTGGCTGTCCAAGATGATGGAAGCACGTCAACGCTACATGGTGCCTTTTATTCGTGCTTTTAGCGGAGAAAAACGCAACGACAATCGCATATTCTGGCGTCGATTAGATGGCACGTTCATGGAACACGAAGACTGGAATAATTTAAGCTCTGTAGCGCTTCATTTAGGGCTGGGTGAAGATGGCGATGAGTTGTTTTACTGTATTAACCAGACCAATGCGCCAGCAAGGTTTACGCTGCCAACAGAATCTGACCAAGAGTGGGTTATGATCTGCAACACTGATTCACATAAGTTGCACCAAACTATCGACCACAAGCAAGTCCTTGTTGCTCCAACGTCAATGGCAATTTTTTACGCTAAATCTTGGGCATCGGGTGCTGTCGTATAATCAAACATAAAGATACATCCGCACCACTCACAGCAGTGCGGATGTAAATCCGATTACTCAGTTGAAATCAACTCACATTCGGTCAGCGCTTGGCCGTTTTCGTCCTCACCACCAATCAATACAACCCCATTAGAAATCGACAAACAAACACCGTAAGCTTTTCCTTTGGCTAACTCACCAATGCACGTCCACTTACCATCACACAACTGCCAGATTTTAGTCGCGTATGTCTTTGTCAGTCCTTGGTGGCTGTAATACTGACCATTGCGATAATTGCTTTGACTTCCTATGAAGTACGCACCGCCCAGCACCACACATCGACCGTCAAGTTCCGAGCAATAAGCCCCTGCCAGCCCTTCATGAAGCGGATCTTGTTCGACAATCGAACTCAACTCAGTCGCATCCACTAAACCTTGAGGACTTAAAATCAACTGTTTGCTTTTGAGACTGCGTAGCCCTGGCTTTACCTCTCCTTCGATCAACACAAGCGTGTTATCCAAACGCCATACACCAGCGCCACAATTCGGCTCAAATGGATTGTCGCCAATGTGCAACCATTGCTTAGTTTGCACATCAAAACGGTAGATCTTGTCGTTCCAAGCGTAGGATTCGATCGGCTGGTCCATAAAAGCATGCAAACAATCACGCTTCTTGTTTTCGTTATCGCAGACCAAAGGGTCGTTAAGTTGCTGCATTAAGCTATCGAAAACCAACTTGTTATAACCACCGACAAAAACCAATTGTTTATTCAGCAACTCAATACCCGCTCCACCTAAGAGGCCCATCGGAATATCATCAGTCACCAAATGCCAGCTGTCTTGTTCCGCATTGTAAAAATAACCATCTTCCAACACACTTGGAGAGCTCTCGCCTTGTACAATGCCCGCCCCAGATAAAATATAGCAACCACCATCAACAGGCACGCACACCGGATCAGTCCGCTCTACGCCCGGAAATTCTGCGCATTCCACCCACTCCTTAGTCTGTCTTGTATCGAGTTGTAGCCATTTACGGCCTAGGCTGCCAAGCCCAGCATAAACTTTATCCTTGTGAGCAAAACCCGCTCCGTTACGAAAGCCAGAGGGAAGCGGAGGTAATTGAGTCAATTGAAGAGACATGTGACACCTTTACGTCGTCATAGATTCTCGGTTTAGCACCTAAACAGGTTCTAAACGAACGAAAAAATCAATAATTGAGGAATATTTCTTTAACTTAAAATTTAAGGAAAAAATAATCTTCACAAAGTGAGGAAAATAAAGCCTGCACTAAGCAGGCTTATTAGAACTTTTTGAACGTTACTTCATCAAAGGGACAACCACTTCAGCGGTCTCAAGAACGGAGTCCGAATACTGCGGGTACTTATCAAGTAAGGTATTAATGAGTACGTCGACAAGTAATAGCGCCCCTACTTTCGAAGAGAACGAACCACCCGTTAATGGGCCTTCAGGACGTGCAGCAACCAGTAATTCGGTACAGATCGAAGTAAGCGGACTGTGACTGACGTTTGTCAACGCAACCACAGGCACGTTACGTACATGCGCTTGCTTCACCGCGTGGATCACTTCTCGCGTTGAACCTGAACTGGAAAGCGCAAACCAAAGATCACCGTCTTGGCTGCGAACCGCATTCATCGCCGCTAAGTGAGTGTCTTCATACATTGACACTTTCTTGCCGATCCGTAGTAAGCGAAACGCCAGATAGCGCCCGACAATACTCGAAGCACCAACGCCAACGCAGCTAATAAAATCCGCCTTGTGTACCAGCTCACAGATGCGATTTAGCACCTTGCGGTCCACCAGCTCAGCGGTGTCTAGCAAACTCGCCGCAGCGCTTTTTGCCGAAACATCACAGATATCTCCGTCAATCTCTTTTGGTTTACGGTCCTGAGATTGCGAAAGGTCAACCGCTAATGCCATACGAAAATCGGAATACCCCTTGTATCCCATATCTCGACATAAGCGCACTACCGTCGCCTCACTGGTTTCGGTATTTCGCGCCAGATCGGTAATCGTCTGGTATTGCACTTCGTTGGCATTCTCAAGAACATAATCCGCAACGACGCGCAGTTTTTTGCTTAATGGCTCAATATTTGAACGCAAGCGAACTAACAAATTTTTAGGCGAATTCACGCGTGCCTCTTCTACGCTTATTGCTGTTTGCTAAAAATAACAAAGAGACAGACACTTTGACACATTAGCTGGAGTTAATTTGTAAGGATTTTCTGTGATGCGCAGTATATAAGACAAATTTCCGACATACTGCGGCTTACTTTATAGATTCAGAAAATCCGCGTCTCTCATCTTCGCGACAACATCCGCTTTCTGCGCGGCAGTCAGAGCGCGAATTGGGGTACGAGGATCGCCTGCGTCAATGCCATGCAATTGCATCGCCGCTTTGCCCGCAGCAACACCACCGTACTCAACCAATACGCGAATAATGGCGATCACGCGATCCATTAACGTCGCGACCAATGCTTGGTCACCATTGTTAAACGCTTCGATAATCTTGAGATACAACGGCGCCGCGTAGTTGTAAGTACTACCAACTGCACCAACTGCACCCACTGCTAGCCCTGCTGGCAAGAACTCATCTACACCAAACGGTACGTCGAACTTCCCACCAGAAACACGTAACGCACGTTGGTACTCGTACAAATCCATATTGTTGAATTTAGCACCTGATAAGTTCGGGATCTTCTGCTCACCTTTGATCAGAAACTGCTCTAGGTCCAGATTGACTCCAGACATGCCCGAGTGGTAGTAGTAAAAACCTTTCGATGGTGCCGCAGCGGCAATTTGCGCACAGTAGTCGACTAAGTCATCCACGCTAGCCGGCTTAAAGAAACAAGGACCAATCGCCGATGTTGCCAGAATATCGAGTGTTTCTGCGTGGCGAGTAAGTTCAAGCGAATCGGTGATGCTTAACGCGCCAGTATGGATGATCAAGTCCAGTTTGTTGTCTGACGCTTTTACCCAACGCTCTACGATAGCTTTGCGCTCTTCGACCGAGCAGTGAATACCTTCACCCGTCGTCCCACACACATAAGCACCTTTTACACCTTGTTCAATCAGCAGTGCTGCAATCTGGTCAATCGCGTCAAAGTTAACCTTGTTGTCTTGGTTAAACGGGGTATGAGGCGCAGCAATTAATCCGGTTAATTTATTCATTTTTCTTTCCTAATCAATATGAGCGGACACACGCCGCCCATAACATATTATTGGCCGTAGCCGAGGAACAATTCAGGTAGCAGCAACGTAAATTGAGGGAACACCGCAACGAGAATTAAGACGATAAACAATGGCACCAACAGCGGTAGAACGCCGCGAGTCAGCGTATGAAACGGAATGTCACCGACTCGGGACACCACGTACAGCGCCATGCCCATTGGCGGAGTCAAAATACCGATCATCAAGTTCAAGATAGCCATAACGCCAAAGTGAACAGGGTCAATACCCACCGCGCTCGCCACTGGTACTAGGAATGGCACAAGCAGTAATAGCAGAGCCAAAGACTCAATAAAGGTGCCTAAGAACAGCAGCAGCAAGTTGATCAGTAGCAATAGAACCAACGGGTTATCGCTGATAGTTAAGAAGTAATCGGCCAGCATTTGTGGCAACTGTTCACGTGCGACAATCCAGCCAAACACGGTGACACCCATAACCATCAAAGCAACCACAGCGGTGGTATTCACCGTCTCTTTAAGAATATCGACAAAGCCCGATAGCGTAAGCTGCTTATAAACAACCGTGCCAAGAAACAGCGCGTATAGCGAAGAAACGACCGCTGCCTCGGTTGGTGTGAACTTACCTGAGAAGATGCCACCGATAATGATCACTGGTGTCAGCAGCGATAAAAACGCGTCTTTAAACGATTTAAACTGCTCGCGGCGCGTTGCACGTGGCAAGGTCATGTAGCCACGTTTCTTACAGATAAAGTAGCTCATCACCATCAGAGCGACACAGCATAAAATACCAGGGATCGCGCCCGCTAAGAAAAGAGCGCCGATAGACGTATTCGACACCACACCGTATATAACCAAAGGTACTGAAGGGGGAACTAAAGGACCGATAATACAAGATGCGGCCGTCAGACCACCGGCGAAATCGTCATGGTACTTCGCATCACGCATCGACTTGATTTCGAGTTGGCCTAAGCCACCTGCATCCGCCAATGCTGAACCCGACATACCCGAGAACAACAAACTTGCCATAATATTTACGTGGCCAAGGCTACCAGTAATATGACCAACCATAGATTTAGCAAAGTTAAAGATACGTTCTGTAATACCAGCACTGTTCATCAGATGACCGGTCAGAACGAAAAAAGGAACCGCTAACAACGTAAAGTTATCAATACCACCCAGCATTTGTTGGGCAGCAAAGTTAATCCCTGTGCTATTGGTCATCACCAAGAAAACCAAAGCCACAAATATCAGTGAAAAGCCAACCGGCATGCCTGCAAACAGCAACGCGAGCCAGCCAAAAATTGAGCCTACCATAATCTATCCCTATCTCTGCGCAGTGTTCGAGTCGACCGCAGTGCAGCCATTGCCACAGCTCACCAGCTGTTTGGAAATGCAAAACATTTTCTCAAGCTGTCTGAAGACCATAAACAAGCCCCCTAAAGGCAAGCTGTAGTTCATCCATTTGCTTGATACACCCAAAGTGATCAATTCAAAAAAAGCGGTTCTTTGGACATGCTGATAACCCAAATAAATGATGGCGAGAATCGAAACCAACACCGCCAACTCCAGCGATAACACCAAACACAGGCGAGCTTTCTCCGGCAACTTATCGGAGAAGAAAGTAATATTGACGTGCGTACTGCGTTTGATCGCAATCGCACAGCCAATTAACGACATATACATAAACAGAACTCTGGCGAGTTCTTCACTCCAAAGCGAAGGGTCATTGAGTAACCATCGGGTACCGATTTGCCATGTCAGTACCGCCAACAAAGCAGCCATCAAAGGCACGGTGATGATCTCTTCAATATTATTAATAATCTTGCGTAACATCTTGAGCTCCAAGGCTGGCCAAAATCAGGCCAGCCGGAATATTGGAAATTAACTTAGAGTCAATTTGCTTACATAGCCGCGAGTTTTTTCACGATCGGCTGACCGATTTTGTCTTCAAATTCTGCGTAAAGTGGCTGCATCGCTTCACGGAACGGCGCTAGCTCAGGGTAAGTAACATTGACACCTGCTTCTTCAAAGAACGAGATTAACTCTGCTTCTTGCTGCTTAACGCCATCCGTGTGTATCTGCCCCGTAGACTCAACCGCTTGCTGGATCAGTTGTTTGTCCTGGTCAGACAGTTTTTGCCAAGTCGGCTCAGAGATGATCACCATTTGATCGTTAACAATGTGGTTAGTCATGGCTAGGTTGGCCTGAACCTCATAAAACTTCATGGTTTTGATCGTCGGTAGCGGGTTTTCCTGCCCATCAACTGCGTTCGTTTGCAGTGCTAGATAGACTTCAGAGAAAGCCATCGGAGTCGGCGACGCACCTGAAAGTTTCGCATAGTTAAGGTTTGGCTTAGCGTTTGGCACACGCAGCTTGAGACCTTTGAAGTCTTCAATGCTGTTTAGAGGGCGGTTAGAAGTGGTTTCTCGTGTACCGTTGTACCAAGTATCCAATGCACGCCAGTTGAATTTGCTCAGCATTTCTTCACGAATACTTTGACCAAAATCGGAATCAAACATACGGCGTAAATGGTCGAAATCACGCGCGACGTAAGGCAAAGTGACGGCCTCTGCACGAGGGATCCACAACCCCATACGACCGAACTCAGCGTAAGTAATATCCAGATCACCGTAGGTCAGTTGTTGCAGCATCGCGCGGTCATCACCAAGTTGAGCGCTAGGGTACAACGCAATCTTGATCTCGCCTTTACTCAGTTCTTCTACTTTATCTGCCAGCATTTTTGCTGAAGTGTATTCCACAGAACCTACCGATGCCTGCATGCCCATTTTCAGTGTGGTCGCAGCCTGCGCTGAAACAGAACATCCAAGCACTAGCATAGCGAGGGTAATCTTGTTCATGGCTTTCATAGTCTTCCCTTTTCGTTATTTCTGCCTAATTTCACTCAATCCGAAAAAATCTTTTATTTTATTTGAAAAAAATCTTCGTTATGAATTATTATTGTGGCGAAGATTATTTTCAAACCAACTTTTTTCGAAATGTGATCGCGGACAAAAATTCGCAGGATAGATGATTCAGAACGGTCAAAGCACCCCATGAAATCGTCTATCCATTTAGCTCAAACCCGCGGCAATATGTCTTATTGAGAGGCCAAGCGTGAAAACAAAAACTTATAATATCAATCAGTTAAAAGAGTCTTTGCAAGGACAAACCGTGGTATCTATTCAACCAGTGACAGGGAGTCCACTCGATAAAACAGACATTATCGTTGCTATGGCACAAGCTGCGGAGCAAGCAGGCGCGCGTGCACTTCGCATCGAAGGCGCTAATAACGTTAACGCCGTCAGCCGTGCGGTTACTATACCGATCATCGGCATCGTGAAGCGTGACCTAACGGAAAGTCCGGTGCGCATCACTCCTTACACCACCGACGTCGAAGCGTTAGCCACAGCGGGTGCAACCATTATTGCCTTTGACGCAACCGACCGAATTAGACCAGAGAGTCGCGAAACCATCGCCAGCGCGATTAAAACCTCTGGTTGCTTTGCGATGGCTGATTGCTCTAGCTTCGCTGACGGTCAATGGGCAAGTGACTTTGGCGTCGATATCATCGGCACGACTCTTTCTGGTTACGTAGGTGATGACGAACCAACCGAGCCCGACTTAATATTAGTAGAACAGTTTTCTCAAGCAGGTTTCTTTACTATGGCAGAAGGTCGATACAACACACCTGAACTTGCAGCACAGGCAATCCAACACGGCGCTGTTGCGGTAACGGTTGGATCAGCACTGACTCGCTTGGAAGTCGTTACCAATTGGTTTAATCATGCGACACAAACCGCAGGAGCCAGATAATGTTGACCTTAGCCATTGATATTGGCGGAACGAAAATTGCCCTTGGATTAGTTGAACATGGGCAGATACGCGAACGCCGTCAGTTGCCAACCCCAGCAGCGCAAAACGCAGAGCAGTTTGCCGAACACATTATTGAGCATTGCCACGACTGGCTTGAAAGTGTTGCTCAAATTGGCATCTCGACCACGGGCTTGGTGAGCGACGAGGGCATCAGCGCGATCAACCCAGATACACTGGCTTTTCCTACTCCGTTCCCGCTCGCTCAAGTACTACAAACACTGACGGCCAAACCCATCAAAATACTCAATGACGCACAAGCTGCGGCTTGGTTTGAATATCTCAACTTAGACGTTCCAGCAAAAAATATGGCGTTTATCACCGTCTCGACGGGTGTCGGAGGCGGGATCATTATTGACGGTAACCTTCATAGCGGTAAGTCTGGGTTAGCTGGACACATCGGCCATATGTCTATCGACGCCAATGGGCCCGCGTGCGGCTGTGGTCAAATGGGTTGTGTTGAGTCGATCGCTTCTGGCACCGCCATTCAACGCGCCAGCAGTCTCATTTTTAACCCGCCGATTTCGAATATCGAACTGTTCCGTATCGCTGAACAAAATGAACAGGCCAATAGTCTGATTCAGAATAGCGCCAATGCAATCGCAACGCTGTGTTGCAATCTTAAAGCCGCATTGGATTTAGACATCATTGTATTAGGTGGTGGTGTAGGATTAGCCACAGACTATCTTAAAAAAGTAAACCAAGAGATAACTCGCCGCCCAGCAGTATTTAGAGTTCCGGTTATTGCCGCTAAAGGTGATTATGATGCTTGTTTGCTCGGCGCTGCTTTCCAGTTTAAGGAATAACTTATGACACTAAGAGCCGTTTCTGCAACTCGCCTTTTTGATGGACATACTTACTATCAAGATTCTGCATTAGTGTGGGAGGGTCAAACGATAATCAGCATTGTACCGTTAGAAAAGTTGCCGCCGAACATCGAACATCAACACTTTGAAGGTGCATTGATCGCACCGGGTTTTATCGACCTGCAAGTTAACGGCGGAGGTGGCGTGATGTTTAATAGCGACATCTCTGCTGCAGCAATGGGTACGATTTGTGAAGCGCACCGCGCCCATGGTACAGCTTACTTATTGCCAACCTTAATCAGCTCCACTCCAGAAGATCTCAGCCAAGCACTCAGTTCTCTCCAGCAAGCCAAACAGCAACATATTCCCGGCGTCCTCGGGGTCCATCTCGAAGGCCCATGGCTTAACGTAGATAAGAAAGGTGCGCACAACGCTAGCCTGTTTTATGCACCTACTGCAGAACAACTTGCGCAGTTCCCGTGGCCGAAAGAAGGCAAAGTGCTTGTGACGGCAGCACTAGAAAAAATCGACGTTTCGGCTCTGGAATACCTGAAACAAGTGGGCGTGACACTTTCATGTGGCCACAGTAACGCACAAATCGCGCAACTTACGGAGCAAAAGCTCTCGCTTGTTGATGGCTTCACTCATTTGTTTAATGCCATGTCCCCATTAGAAGGGCGCGAACCCGGCACTGTTGGCGCAGCGCTAAAAACCGACCACGCGTGGTGCTCTATCATCACCGATGGCATCCATGTTCACCCTGATAGCGTGCATATTGCCAGTAAAATTAAGCCAAAAGGTAAGCTGCTTGTTGTTACTGATGCAATGGCGTCGGTAGGCAGTGAAAACAACAGTTTTGTGCTAGATGGCGAGGTAATCTCCGTCAAAGACAACAAACTGGTGAACAGCCGAGGCAGTCTTGCTGGTGCACACATTGGCATGGATCAATCCATCGCAAACCTTATCGCGTGGGGATTCGCAGAAGAAGAAGCGCTGCGCATGGCGTCAACCTACCCAGCCCAAGCTCTCGCTTGCCACAACTTAGGGTTGCTACGACCGGGTATGACCGCCGCCGCAACCATCCTCAACGCAGATTATCAAACCACTGGTGTATTGGTTGACGGAAAACTGTTTTAAATCCAAAGGCATTGAAAAATGCCCTTCTTTATTGGCATATCTTACATTTAGCGGCGACTTGTCTTGAATCAATGCTAATTAGCCTGAACAGTAGAAATATCAGATGACTTATATGTGCCTGGCTAACAGGCCGAGTCACACCACTTTCTGGAACAAGTTATGTCAGACAAAGAGCGCGAGCAGATTAGGTCCATCGACCAAGCGCATCAGTTTGAACTCATCGAAGTATTCCCGGAAGCGATCGACCAACTTGATAACGTATTACCACCAAAACACTTGAGTATGGCATCAAAGCTTACTAAAGCTTTACACAAACTTGCTTTGGTGCTCGGTTGAAGTCAGCCAGTCTACGAGATTTGAAATGGTTGCATTGTCATTATCGCTATGTGACATCAAGTAGTACCCATTGCCCGACGACACCACTTCATCAAATGGCTGGATAACGCGTTTTAGCTTCAAATCTTGTTCGGCTAAGGTCAAATCCCCAATCGCGATACCATACCCCAGCTGCGCCGCATTCATCGCTTGATCGAGCGTAGCAAACGTCTGATTAGTTTTTCCTCTAAGGTCTGCCAACCCACATTCGTTTAACCAAAGCTTCCAGTCCGATTGCTCTTGGTTAGCATGTAACCACGTAAACAGATCCAGTAAACGCTGATCGGTTCTGTTGCTCCTTGACGTTTGCTTAGCCCATAGCTCAGGTGAACAGATCGGCGCTAATTTTTCTTCAAATAGCAGAGCCTGACGAATGCTTTTAGATTTTGCAGGTTTGCCATACATCACGACAAGATCAAAGCTATCAAAATTAGGAATCGCTTGATGCTTGGTCGTAGAAGTGAGTTCAACATTAATTTCAGGGTATGCTTGCTGAAAACTAGCAATCCGCGCCAAAATCCAACTTGTAACGCAGCTAGGCGCATTGAGCTTAATACGATTGGCGCCTTCGGAAACCTCTCTCACAGCAATTTGTAAGCGCTTTATTATGTCTTCCGCTTTCGGGACGAACTTGTCGCCTTCAGGCGTTAGCGACAGCCCTCTTGCTTGGCGGTAAAACAGCGTCGCGCCGATGATCGACTCCAAAGCCTGTATCTGACGACTGATCGCCCCCTGCGTCATATTTAGCTTTTCCGCTGCGTGCGTAAAATTCAAGTGTTCAGCAGTCGCTAAGAACGCTTGTAAGTTTTTTGTAGAAGGCAATCGACTGTTCATTCTTACACCACTAAGCCATGTTATTTTTGCATGGCTATTATGTCTTATTTTCGATTCATTATTAAACCCATTTTGACTAAATTAACAACTAGTCCCGTTAAAGATGAATTTTATTTCATCTATGTCGATTTATAAGTCACACATAAGGATTTACAATGGGTTCAATTGCAGACAAATTAGCGCCTGAGAGCATAAAAAAATTAATACCTTACCAATCTGCACGCCGTATTGGCGGTTCAGGTCGACTGTGGCTCAACGCGAACGAACTCGAACAATCCATTGAGTTCAGTGAGCAACAGTCAGATTACAATCGCTACCCTGACTTCCTACCGCATGAAATCGCAAGCGCTTATCAAGCGTACTGCCAAACAGAGCAACCCGTCGTGGCGGTTCGTGGTGCCGATGAAGCGATTGATCTGCTCATTCGTACTTTTTGTAAACCTGGCTCGGACAGTATTGCCATCTGCACCCCTACGTACGCTATGTATGAATTTTGCGCGGAATCATTGGCGGTAGAAACCATTGATGTCCCACTGCAGTCACCGGATTTCTCGTTAGATGTGGATGGTGTCGTCAAGGCGGCGAAGCAAGCGAATCTTGTTTTCCTTTGCTCACCCAATAACCCAACGGGTCAATTGCTTAAAAAAGAACAGATTGTGGCTATCTTAGAGCAAACTCAGCAAGACGCGTTAGTTGTTGTTGACGAAGCGTATATCGAGTTCGAACTGGCGCAAAATGTGGTTGGTTTAATCGACCAATACCCAAATCTTGTTGTGATTCGTACGTTATCAAAAGCATTTGGTTTGGCAGCGGTGAGATGTGGTTTCATTGTGGCAGCTCAAGAAGTGATGGATTATGTGATGAAACTGATCCCTCCTTATCCAATGCCAGACAGCTCCGCAGAAATCGTCCTTAAGGCATTGAGCGAGCAAGGGCTTGAGAAAGTCGCAGCAAGCACTCAAACACTGGTCGAAACCAAAGAGCGCTTTATCAGTAACATTAAAGAATTGCCTTGGATAGAAACCATCTACCCTTCTGCAACAAACTTTGTTTTAATTCGTACACACGCGGATGTTGATCTGTTTAGTTATTTAGCAGAACAAGGAATTGTGACGCGCAATCAGGCTCATGAGCCTAGCCTGAAACACTGTGTTCGTATCACCATCGGCTCAGAACAGAGCATGCAGGAAGTTGCTCAAACTATTTGTAACTACACCAAATCGCAGACAACATCGAAGTAAATAAGGGACTTACTATGAAAAAACTACTAAGCGTATTGGCTTGTTCGACCATTCTTCTCGCTGCCCCAACAATGGCAAAATCAGTAAGACTGGCTTCTGATTTTACCTATCCGCCGTTTAATTACATGGATGCTAGCGGAAATCCTGCTGGTTTCGACATCGAGATTGCAGACGCACTTTGTGAAGAAGCAAAATTGGAGTGTAGCTGGGTCTCTCAAAGCTGGGATTCATTAATTCCTGCTCTGATGGCTCGTAAATCCGATGTCATCATGGCGTCTATGCGTATCACTGAAGACCGTAAAAAGCGCGTACTATTTACGAACAAATACTACCAAACCCCTGCACGCTTCGTAGCAAACGGCAATCAGCCGATCACAATCAGTAAAGAAGGTCTGAAAGACAAAGTGATTGGCGTTCAAACCGGTACTATCCATGATCGCTACGTAACTGACATGTACGGCGATGTTGCGGAAATCAAACGTTACTCTGGTCAGGATGAAGTGTACATTGATATGCAAAATGGTCGTCTGGACGTCACTTTCGGTAACTCTGACCAACTGGCACTGGCATTCTTAGATAAAGAAATCGGTCAAGGTTTTGAGTTTGTGGGCGAAGCGGTCACAGACAAAGCCTACATCGGTGAAGGTACTGCACTAGCGCTGAGAAAGAAAGACAAAGAGCTAGCTGAAAAATTCAATCAAGCCATCGAAGCGATTCGCGCTAACGGTACTTACGACAAAATCGCAAGTAAGTACTTCTCGTTCGATATCTATGGTGAAAAGCTGTAATTATCCGTTTGTTAAGACAGCAAAAAGCCCCGACGCGGGGCTTTTTTATTGGTTTTAATTTGATTGATTTCGATTAGCGTGGGTAACGCGCCATCGCCGCTTCTTCTTTAGACACCACCGCTTTACCAATCGGTGCTAACGATATATACGCCAGTTTCAGATGCTGAAGCGCGAACGGAATACCGATGATGGTGATAAAACACGCCACCGCAGAGCAGATGTGACCGATAGCTAGCCAAATCCCCGCGAACAGGAACCAAATCACGTTACCAATGAATCCTAGCGCACCCGTGCCAATATCTTTACGACGGGTCAGTTCATCGCGCTCAATCACCTCTTGACCAAACGGGAAGAACGAAAAGTTACCCATGACAAAACAAGCACGTCCCCAAGGAATACCGACGATACTGATAAACGCAAGCAGCCCAAAAAGCCACCACATCAGCCCCATCACAACGCCACCACATAAAAACCAAATAATATTTCCGAGTATTCTTAACACTTTACTACTCCTTAACTCATTTCACTGTAGACCGGTTCGTAATGCTCTACAGTTGGAAATGGATCATAAAAATGATGCAAAAGCGCTTTCCATTCCTGATATTCTGCCGACTGTCTAAAACCTTGTTCATGGTCGGCTAGCGTTTCCCAGTTTACCAACAAAATATAGCGGCTTGGTGTTTCAATACAATGTTGCAGTTGATGGGACACATACCCTTTCATCGAGGCGATGATCCTTTGCGCTTTAGCAAAACTCTGTTCAAATTCTTGTTCCAAGCCTGGTTTCACATCCAATATCGCCACTTCCAGTATCATGTGTTTTCCTTAACCCGAGATGAATACTAAACATAAGATGAACATTTTAAATTTGAGGAGCAGTTTACATTAACCCTTTCCAAACAGCCGTCACGCCACTCACCGTACACAACAAAAGCGCTCCCATACGTATCTGTTCTTTAGGCAGTGAATGCGTAGTGAGTCGCGCTAACTTATAGCCTAACCAAGAGGCAGGAAAGAGTGGAATCGTAATCCAGACATGATGCCAGGTTAGAAACCCAGCTGGAATCTGAATAATCAGCGAAATCAGTGAACTAAAAACAAAGAAGGCCGAGAGATTACCCCGTAGTTGGTTGGCTTCTTGATGCTGGAGCAGCAAAGCCATCGGCGGACCACCAATCGATGAGCTGGTACCAAAGAACCCTGAAAAGAAACCCGCTACCGTCATGCGCATTGGCGTTGGCTCAATACGAAACGGCAATAGGCTCACCGCCACTGCAAACAACACCAATCCCCCTAACCATAATGCCAGCATGTCAGTTGATACCATGACTAACAACACGCCACCAGCCAACGATCCTGGAACTCTCCCAATCAATGCCATTTTCAGGCCACCGATCTCTACGCTATCTCTGTGTTTCAACGCGTTTAGCAACGAAATAAATAGTGCCAACAAACAGATTGGCGCAGGCACGTAGTCGGGCGAAATCAAAAACAATAAAGGCGCGGCCACAACAGCTAAACCAAAGCCAATCGCGGTTTGAACAAACGAACCGAGAAAGACTAACAACGCAGCAATCAATGCTTCAGTAGAGATCCATTCAGCGAACATATTTGAGGGAGAGATTAAGAAACTGTGCGCCCATCATAATGGAATTGCGGTCAGATTGCTCAACATTCATCGCAAGCTAAAACACTTAATTAACATCTCAATATGTCGTTTTTCAGGTATAGATCACCGGTACAAATTGACCTCAATCAATGACACAGCGTTTATACCCTTTCTAGCGATGTAAAAAAGACATCAGCTTGATAGGATTCTGGCACGTTTGTTCCGCTAGTGAAGTCAATGAATCCAAATCTGAATAACGTGCTGCTTGAGATAGCACTCAATCTTAGCTCTAACCTAAATAGTGAAGCCCAGTACCAACACCTCATCAACGGCATCGACAAAGTCTTTCCTTGTGATGCGAGTGCGTTATTTGTGCTGGATGAAGACGGTTTTCTTACGCCAGTCGCCGTTAAAGGGCTTTCTGCCAGTGTTCTAGGCCGTCGATTCTTCCCCAACACACACCCAAGACTGGAAGCCATTATGCAGTCCAAACAGCCAGTTCGATTCGGTGCAGACTGCGAGTTACCTGACCCATTCAGCGGAGCGCTACTCAGCGAAGAAGCCGAATTGGATGTGCACGACTGCTTAGGTTGTAGCCTGTATGTCGACGGACAACTGGTGGGCGTATTGACGCTCGACTCACTCACTGTCGGCGCGTTTGATGTGATTGAGTCCGTTACCCTTGAAACCTTCGCCGCTCTCGCAGCAGCAACGCTGCGTAACATTGGGCAGATCAAAGCATTAAAAGCTCAGAACAAAAAACAGAAGAACGTCACCCAAGCTTTGATCCAACAAGCACGTTCCAAGCAAGGTGAGATGATCGGTTTAAGCCCGCAAATCCAGCAACTGCGTAATAATATTGAAACCGTCGCCAAATCCGATTACGCGGTGCTGATCACCGGAGAAACGGGGGTCGGCAAAGAGCTGGTCGCGCACAGCGTCCACGCCCAATCCAGCCGCCGCGATAAAGCGATGATTTACGTCAACTGCGCCGCACTGCCAGAAGGGCTAGCGGAAAGCGAGCTGTTTGGCCACGTTAAAGGCGCGTTTACTGGCGCAAACAGCCACCGCGCGGGTAAATTTGAGCTGGCAGACGGTGGGACGATTTTCCTCGATGAAGTCGGCGAATTGCCTTGGGTCCTGCAGGCTAAATTGCTGCGCGTGATTCAACAAGGTGAACTACAACGCGTCGGTAGCGACCAGCACTTGTTGGTCAACGTGCGTATTATCGCAGCAACCAACCGCTCGCTGGAACGAGAGGTTGAACAAGGTCAGTTTCGCGCCGATCTATTCCACCGCCTCAACGTGTTCCCAATCTCAGTGCCACCACTGCGCAAACGCGAAGGTGATATCCCAGTGCTGGCTGGCTACTTGCTGGAAAAAGTTCGCAGCCAGTTCAATATCCCGAACCTGCACTTACATTCTAAATCACTCACTTTGCTAGAAAAGCAGCCTTGGCCGGGCAACGTGCGCGAACTGGAACACACCTTAACCCGTGCGGCGTTGCGCGCGATTCAAGAACAGCAACAGATCATCAAAGTCAGTCATTTTGATAGCAGCCTAAACAAGCAAGATGTCAAAAATACATCCAAGTATTTTCCGGATAACAGCCACGGTATGCGCTCGCTGGTTGAGAACTATCAGAAGGACTTAATTGTCTATGCGCTTGAAAAAACGAACGGAACTTGGTCAAAAGCTGCAGAATTTCTGCAAATGGACCGAGGGAATCTGTACCGCATGGGTAAAAAGTTCGATCTCTCAAGTTAATCAGTCGCTACCCTTGATGTATAAAAGACACTAGGCGCGTTGTCTTTTATACATCAAACAAAACAATGAAAAACAGCAAAATCAATAAAATTCAATTACTTAAAAACTGGCACGCAATCTGCTCTAACAGTGACATCGAAAAGAGAAGCGGCTCGACCGCAAATAAAGAACTTACTGTTATTGGAGAAGCGCAATGTTCTGTATTCAATGTGAACAGACTATTCAAACCCCTACCGTTAAAGGCTGCTCATTCACACAAGGCATGTGTGGCAAAACTTCTGAAGTGTCCGACCTACAAGACGTACTGGTTTACACCCTACAAGGTGTTTCTTACTGGGCAGAACAAGCGCTGCGCTTTGATATTGTTGACGACGAAGTCAACCAGTGGGCGCCAAGAGCGTTCTTCTCTACATTAACCAATGTTAACTTTGACCCTGAGCGAATTCTTGAATTGTCTGCGCAAGCGGCGACTTTCAAAGCGCGCTTAAAAGAGCAAACTCTTGCTGCCGCTAAACTGACTGACACCAGCATCGACAACATCCCTGCTGTCGCGGATTTCGAGCTACCGCAAAGCTCTGAAGAAATTCTCGCATTCGCGCCTCAAGTGGCGGTAAACCGCGGCTACCAAAGTATTAGCGAAGACGTAATCGGTCTACGCCTACTGTGTCTGTACGGTCTAAAAGGTGCAGCAGCTTACATGGAACATGCTCGCGTACTGGAACAAACCAACAATGACATTTACGCGGAATACCACCAAATCATGGCTTGGCTAGGCACAGATCCAGAAGACCTAGGCGCACTGCTAGATTGCTCGATGCAAATCGGTCTGATGAACTACAAAGTCATGGAAATGCTTGACCACGGTGAAACCAAAACCTTTGGTCACCCAGAGCCAACTCAAGTGAACGTAAAAACCGTTCAGGGCAAGTGTATTCTGGTTTCTGGCCACGACTTACACGACCTAGAGAAAATCCTTCAGCAAACCGAAGGTAAAGGCATCAACGTCTACACCAACGGCGAAATGCTACCAGCACACGGTTACCCTGAGCTTAAGAAATACCCACACCTAGTGGGCAACTACGGCAGCGCATGGCAAAACCAACAGAAGGAGTTCGCCAACTTCCCTGGTGCGATTGTGATGACGTCAAACTGCTTGCTGAACCCAAATGTCGGCCAATACGCAGATCGCTTATTCACTCGCAGCATCGTAGGTTGGCCGGGCGTGGCACACATTGAAGGTGACGATTTTAGCCAAGTGATCGAATGTGCATTGGCACAACCTGGCTTCCAACACAACGAGATTGAGCAAATGATCACCGTTGGTTTTGGTCGTAATGCACTGATGAGCGCAGCACCTGCGGTGGTTGAGCAAGTGAAAGCGGGCAACATCAAACACTTCTTCCTTGTCGGCGGTTGTGATGGTGATAAATCTGAACGTAGCTACTACACCGACTTTACTGCAAGTGCACCCGATGACACGCTGATCCTAACGCTAGCGTGTGGTAAGTTCCGCTTCAACAAAAATCAGTTTGGCGATATCAACGGCATCCCTCGCCTGTTAGATGTGGGTCAGTGTAACGACGCCTACTCAGCAATCCAATTGGCTCTTGCGCTATCAAAAGAGTTTGACTGCGACATCAATGAACTACCGTTAACGCTGGTTCTGTCTTGGTTCGAACAAAAAGCCATCGTGATCCTGCTAACGCTGTTTGCACTGGGCGTAAAAGGCATTTACACCGGTCCAACTGCGCCTGCGTTCTTGACTGATAACCTAATTAAGATCATCCAAGATAAGTTCGATATGCGCAGTATCGGTAACGTTGAAGACGATCTAAAAACCATCCTTGCAGCTTAAATCCCTGCTGTCCTTTGCCCGGCCAAATTTTTGGCTGGGCACTTTTGTATGAGAGAACTCCATGATTAATGAATGGCAAAATAATCAGCCTACGACGCTGCGCTGCATCGACAAGTGGCAGGAAACTTCTGATACCTTTAGTTTTAAGCTAGCGAGCACCCAATCCGATCCTACGCTCACATTCGATTTTAAACCGGGACAGTTTGTTTCATTGGGGTTTGAACTGGCTGGCAAGATGGAATATCGCGCCTACTCGATCAGCTCGACGCCGGCAGAACACTATCTGCAACTGACAGTGAAACGCGTTGATGGCGGCTTGGTATCCAACCACATGATTGACCACTTCAATGTCGGTGATAACGTTTCGGTGTTAGCGCCAACAGGTCCATTTAACGCGGTCGATTGCGCGCCGAAGTCTAAAGTTGCTTTGCTGAGCGCGGGCTGTGGTATCACGCCAGTGATGTCGATGGCAAAGACCTGGTTGAAAGCTCAAGCAGACATCGACATTACCTTTATCCATATGGCGAAAAGCAGCGCACAAACGATTTATTTCGATGAACTCGAGACGCTGCATTCGCTTTATCCCAACTTCCATTTGCGTCTGCTACTCAAAGACAATGCTGGCACTGAGCATCCTCAAGGACGTTTGGACCAAGAGTGGCTTCGCGCACTCTGCCCTGACTTAAGCGAGCGCACGGTTTATCTGTGTGGTCCAACTCAGTTTATGCAGGATATGGAGCAAAACGCCTTGGCACTTGGCGTTGATCCTTCGCAGTTCCATCAAGAGAGTTTTACACCGATTGAAGCGCATACAGAAAACAGCGGCGGTGGCGCAGTGCAGTTTGAAGTACCAGCATTCGGTGTTGCCACGCAAGTCGAGCAAGGTGCAACGCTCGCCGATGTATTGGAAGAAAACGGTGTGCCGATCATTATCGCCTGTCGCAGCGGCATGTGCGGCTCTTGCAAGTGCAAAGTGACCAAAGGCGAAGTGAGCAGAACCAGTACGGAAACTCTGACTGAAGAAGAGTTGGCGCAAGGTTACACGCTCGCCTGTTCAAGCCAGATACAAAGTGACGTCGAAGTGTCACTCGCTTAACGTAGACACAAAAAAGCGCCAGTATAAATCGGCGCTTTTTCGTTTACTTATCGCTTAGCGAATTAATCTCACCACCAGCGAGCCCGGTGCTCTGACCGACTCCACATTGTGGCTTATCACCGTACCATCAATCGGCGATACGTAGGTTTCAACTTCATCACCAAAGCTGTTGTATTGCGTAGCCAATGTTTGCCCCGTTGTTACGCGGTCCATTAAATCAACATGACAAATCACAAAGCCACCTTGACTAGCACGAACACTGACAATTTCATTGCCTTCTACGCAAGGAGTAGGCGCAGAATCGACGGTTCCAGATATCACTTCGTACGCTTTTAGAATATTGAGTACGCCGCGTGTTGCTCTGTCGACCATCTCAAGGTCAGTGTAACGCCCGATACCCACTTCGATGGTGATGGATGGAATTCCCGCTCGGTTGTAGACCGTTTCAAGAATGCCAGGGTCACCGGGGTCATTAAGAATCACATCGGGATTGATCAGTCTTGCCATACGAATCGCGTCTTCCAAACGATAGTCTGCAAAAGCATAAAGCGGGTACGCCGAACCACTGGTTTGAGAATGGAGATCAATCGCTAGGTCTGCGTTTGGTTTGAGCAGATTCTCCCACAAGCTATTGGCGTAACGACTGGCATCGTCACCGTTTGGACTGCCGGGAAACACACGGTTCAAGTTAGCAGATGAGCTATCTGGCGCGGCTGAATGAAAGTCCCTGCTATGTCGGGCTATGCCTGACAAGTTAACCGTCGGTACAATCGTCACCACACCCGCGATCTCTTTTCCGACCAATTCACGCGCTAAGCGTTGTGCGGTCAGAATACCGTTTTGTTCATCCCCGTGCACACCGGCGGTAATCACAAAACGTTTCCCCTCTTTTTCGCCTTTAAACACTCTAACAGGCAGCGTTTGTGGATGGCCAATCGCATCTGTCGCTACTGCAAACCAGAACTTATGTTCACCCGTTTTTAGCGCATTAACATCCAGAGCTTGGATGGTCGGGTACATTGGCACAATGCACTCGTTGAGGGGTTTGGTCATTGACATCTCCATTGATTACAGGCTCAACCGAATAGCCATCCAGTATAATCTCAGCGATGTTAATTTTCACGAACAGATGTAACAACAACGCTCACAAGAATGAATCATTCACCTCGTTCAACTCCACCTTAAAACTCGCACTTCGTTGCCTTCATCCGGTTGCGCAGGAATGTTCATCGACAACGCAAAAGATACGCACGCCATTGCTGCACCGATGTAAAACACTGCGGCTGGCGAGACTAACCAGATTAAACCAAACGAAACAGGAATGAAGACAGCCGCGATATGGTTGATCGTAAAAGCGACCCCAGCGGTCGATGCCATATCCGCTGGATCGGCAATTTTCTGGAAGTACGTCTTAATCGCTAATGCAAGCGCGAAGAACAAGTGATCAACCACATACAGTGCCGCCGCCCACTCAGCTGACTCTACCAACGCATAACCAACGAAGACGCAAATCAGTCCGGTGTATTCAAACATCAGCGCTTTTCGCTCACCCACTTTACCGATGAAACGGCCGATTTTTTTCGCAAACAAGAAGTTAAACAGGTAGTTAATCAAAAACAGCATGGTGATATCTGCAGCAGAATAGCCGAATTTTTCCACCATCAAAAAGCCCGCAAAGACGGTAAAGATCTGACGACGCGCACCACTCATAAACGTGAGGGCGTAGTAGAGCCAGTAACGCTTGCGCAGCACCAGTTTCTTATTTTGCGGGACTTCAGATTTAAACTGAGGGAAGGCAAACGTCATCCACAATACCAGCAGAAAACCTACGCCCCCAAAACTTAGATACACCCATTTAAAGTCCATCTTGAGCACTTCCAAACACACCCATAATGCGCCGTACGTACAGAGTGAGGCGAGTGCGCCAACAGAAATGAATTTACCCAGCATTTCTGGTGCTTCTTCTTTCGACAACCATTGCAGTGACAGCGATTGTTTTAACGTTTCAAAGTAATGAAAACCCGTCGACATCAATAATGTCGTCAGCAACAAACCAAACAATGAAGGAAAAAATCCAGTCATCGCCGTACCTAATGTCAGCGCGCAAAGCGACAACAAAATGAATTTTTGTTCGCGAATAAACAGCAGCACAAACACCGCGGTAAAGGCGAGAAAACCAGGAATTTCGCGCACACTTTGCAATAAACCGATATCTGAGCCATCGAAATTCGCTTTCTCAATCACGAAATTATTGAGTAAGGCCATCCAACTCGAGAATGCGATAGGAACAACAATAGAGATAATTAACAGGAAGTTTTGTGGGGTTTTCCAACTAGCCGACTGATCCATTTTATAAATCCAATTTGTCTTTTTCTTTTACATTATAGCCATAAGAAGTAATAAACAACGTCCTATTCTCTTACTGAGCGATTAGTAAAAAGAAAAACAAAATCTAGAGCGAAAATTTTTCTTTAAAACAAGGCTTTAACAAATAAAAATTAATCGTTATTGTTGAGAAATGTTTAACCAGTCGAGAAGAATAATATGGAAATAATCATTCGTCCCACTCAAATCAGTGATGCAGCGGCATTATCCGATATTTACTCACAGCCAAATGCACAGCGTGAAACTCTGCAGCTGCCAAAACCATCTATCGCGATGTGGACGAAACGACTGGAAAACCTACCTGAAGGTGTATATAGCTTCGTTGCCGAGGTCGATGGGCGTGTTGTCGGCAATATCGGCTTTGAGCAATACCAACGCCCTAGAATCGCACACAGCGGGTCATTTGGCATTGGTGTACACGATGATTTTCACGGTTTGGGCGTCGGCAGCAAGTTAATCGAGACGGTAATTGATCTCGCGGATAACTGGCTACAAGTGAAAAGAATCCAAATCGATGTGAACAGCGACAATGAAAAAGCGATCGCGTGCTACAAGAAATTTGGCTTTGAAATCGAAGGGGAAGCGAAATGCGCGT
Organism: Vibrio japonicus; assembly: GCF_024582835.1. Taxonomy (NCBI): domain Bacteria; kingdom Pseudomonadati; phylum Pseudomonadota; class Gammaproteobacteria; order Vibrionales; family Vibrionaceae; genus Vibrio; species Vibrio japonicus. Next base: position 905,565 of record NZ_CP102097.1, on the reverse strand, counting down.
CTTTCCGTGATGGGGAATACATTAATACCTATTATATGGCGCGCATTAAACCTTGATCATATTCAGGCTTACGTTTCAGTAAGCCTTTAATTGCTCCAGCGCTTTATTTTTTAACCCTTCGGTATAGGCATTTATTTTCCAATGCTCTGGACTCCAACCTTTCACAAAACGTTGGAAGTCAGCCCATGCGATAGCAAACATGGGTCGCCAACATTTTTCTACCTCATCGGCATCTATCTCTGGCCTGATGTTCGTTAACGCAGAGTTAAGGTGTTTGAAATACTCATCCAAAATCCAGTTTTCCATCTTCTGACAGTGCGCAGGTTTAACAGCACTACTCATAAACAAGGCCACATCTTTCATCGCACACCCTTTGCCCACATATTGGAAGTCTACTGCGGCGGCTCGCAAACCATCACTGGTAAAGCAAAAGTTCGCCAGCTTGGCATCGCCATGAACTAAGGTCTGATATGGAACACATTTAAGCGCATGGTCGACCTTTTCAGCCATCGCTTTGAGTGGTTGGTCGGTCAGAGCTTCAAGTTCATCGGGTCTGGTTTCAATATGCCAATATGTGCCACTTTGCCAAAGTCCATCACCTGAATTCTGTATGTGCTGAGCATGAAAGTAAGCTAACCATCGTAAAACCGCACCAAGGTGTCTTTGATCCGCTTCCTTAACCACTTCAGTGAATCCACTTGCGGATAGATCTTCCATGACCAATAGCCACTCGTTAGGTTTGTGTTCCACGCAAAGGGAAGCTGGAACTGGGCTTTCACGGTTCATTAAACTGGCGTAGTTTTGATACCAATAAAGCTCAACTTCATATGACTTTAACTTTCGCTGATGGGAAAAGTCGGTATTCCATCCTCGCGGGTGTTGCTCTGGTTTAGGTAAGCGCACATGCTTAATAACAATGCTGGTGTCGTCAACAAATACTCGGACCAATTCCCCATAGCCACCCCACAATACTTGCAATGCTTCAATTTGGTGGATGGTGCGAAAACCAAGCCGTTTAACCACGGGTAAATAATCCATGCTCGACATATTAAGCTTTAAGGTGCGCCCACTGTGGATTGCGTTCGAGATAATGAGCAACGTAGCTACAAACCGGTTTCACTTTGACACCCATTTTTTCCAATTCAGGTAAAACCGCTTCCATCATCACTTTTCCGTAGCCCTTGCCTCTCAGTTCTTCAGGCACTTTCGTTGAAGTAATAACATAGACGTCACTTTTAATTTCAAATTTCACTACCGCGTAGTAATCTCCCTCTAAATGAACGCGAAATTGAGAGAGATCCGGTTCAAAATACAGAACGTCAGACATAAGAAACTCCTAAAATTGATACCTAGTTCAAATAAATCAGGCCATTTGGTGTTTGAACAAACAAGCAGCTATACATTAAATTTGTAGCAATATAAATAACAAAACTAATAACAGATATTTTCCGCTATTAAAAACATAACATGCGGAATATGTGGAGACTAGATGAATACCCAAGCGTCAGCATATAAGGACAATTCGTTACGCACAAGTAGAGAAAGAAGTGTCGCCACGGTAACGAGTATTGATGCATTGGCTATGATCGAGCATGGTGGTGAATTTACCCTAGGGATCACAACACCAGTGGGCACAACGTTTAGATGCAAAACCGCCTTTATAGGTACACACTCCGATAGCATCATTTTAGCAGAGCTGCCTAAAGTGGCGGACAGTGACCTCAATTTCTTTTTCCAGGAAGGTTTCTGGGCAACGGTGAAAGCGATTTCCCCTCGTGGTGAAGGCGCTATTATTCAGTTTCGTAGTCAGTTGGAATATATCGTTAAAGATCCCATTCCTATGGTGATGCTTTCCATTCCCAAAACCATGCAAGTGTCCCAACTTCGCAAAGAACCACGTTTTGAAGTCAATTTGAGTGCGAGAGTCATAGCTAAAGATAGAAAACTTGACTGTGAAATTCGTGATCTATCAAAAAGTGGCTGCCGATTTATTACCGCACCTTTAAGCCGTTCTTTCCAAGTCGGAGATAAGATAGAGCTAACCGTTCAAATTAAGTCCATTAGCGGAAAAATGGTCTCTTTTGAGCCGTTGTATGGAAAAGTCTGTAATCTGCAGCGTTCCATGCAATATTCCAAATATGGTGTGCAATTCAATGAGTCAGGAAAAAACAACGCCAAAACACTGCTCAGCCACCTCAAGTTTGACGGCACTAAACTCACCCTTCGAAACGACACAAAATAAACATAAAAAAACGCCCTGCTGATTCTGTAGGGCGTTTTTGTTAACAGTCTCTGTTCACTATCCGATAAACGATATATACCCCTGAAGGATAATCAGGTTCACGATATCGATAAAGAACGCGCCAACGATAGGCACTACCATAAAGGCTTGCGGAGAAGGGCCGTATTTATTGACTAACGAGCCCATATTCATAACGGCCGTAGGTGTTGCACCTAAGCCAAAGCCACAGTGCCCACCCGCAATGACCGCTGCGTCGTAGTTAGAGCCCATCACCTTAAAAGTCACAAAGTAAGCGAATACACCAAGCACCACCGATTGAACCGCCAGAATAACCAAAAATGGAATCGCCAAATCAAAGATATTCCACAGTTTCAGGCTCATTAACGCCATTGCCAAAAACAGCGATAAGGATACGGTACCAAGAATATCGACGGTTTCCGCATTCACTTTATGTACCTTAGTGACTTCTAAGATATTAGTGATAAACACACCAATGAACAGAGCATAAACAAAGTCAGGGATCATCAACCAGCTAATCTCAAAGCTGCTCACCAACTGCTCCAAATACTTCGCGCCTGTCACACAGATAAGCAGAATGAACAGCACTTCAATCACCTTCTTAGCGGTGACTTTATCCTCTTCATACTCGTTGTAAGTAATGACTTCTGGAAACTTCTGGTGAGTTTGAGTGCCACGGCCATAGACTGATTCAAAGTTATTTTTATCAATCAGTTTCTGAGCGACAGGGCTACCAATAATACCGCCTATGATCAAACCGAATGTCGCCGATGCCATGGCAATTTCAAGAGTGTTGGTTAAACCGTAGGTTTCTGAAAATGTATTAGACCATGCGGCACCCGTGCCATGCCCACCTGACAGTGTAATGGAACCTGCAATCAAACCCATCAACGGATCGAGACCTAGCGCGCTTGCGAGTGAAATCCCTACTCCGTTTTGGATGATGATATAAAACGATGCCACAGCAAGAAAAAGGAACACTTTCGCCCCACCTTTCATTAGCTGGGTATAGTTTGCAGCCAAACCCACCGTGCTAAAAAACATCAACATAAACACATTTTGCAATGGCAACGAGAATTCTAAATCGATCCCATTAAAATGCATCATCGTAATGCCGATAGCGACGATCAAACCACCCACAATAGGCTCTGGAATGTTAAATTTCTTAAGAATAGGGAGCTTCGAGTTGATAAAGTGACCTAAGAATAGAACGCCGATGGCGACCATGAAAGATTCTTGCGGTCCAACTGAAATTATCTGATTCATATAACCTCTTTATTATGCGTCACTCATCTTCCCTAATGAGTTAAGAGCCCGATTTCGGCTCAGCGACAGGACGAGTTAGCGTGGTATCAACCAACGACTTACCTGTGCGATTAGTAAAATTTGTCTATTGAAAAATTTCCTCTCTACAGCGGGCGATCCCACTCCATTTCAACAGAATAACCAGAATTAAATACTGGCATGAGCTTAGAAGGCGGACATTATTAATGGATTTTTCACGTGTTGTCGAGTTGTGACACTAAAAACGTGTGCTGGGTTCACCTAGGTAAATACCATAAGTTACTGAAATTACGTTTGTTAATGGGAATTTACAAAATCCAAGACAAAAAAATAGCCAATCGCAAAGGGCGATTGGCTTATATTTTGTGTGAACAAAAAGCATTCACTAACAACGTCAGTTGGCTAGGTGACCCTCGGCTTAATAAGGGTCGATATCTATAATGCAGCATCCGTGCCAACTTTTTATGGCCATTTTCGATTAAAGAAACGCCACTTTAGCCATTATTCAATTCCCAAATTGCAAAATGAAATTGCATTTTGCGATCAATTTGCAAATTAATATAAAACCAGATTCTTATAAACAAGAATGTCAACTTAGCTTTTGCGGTACTTTTTAAACTAAAGAGTCGATATACTCGTACCACCTAAATTTATCCATTAGTTAGCATGAATTATTTTACGACGTTTCTCAAAGGAATAGCGATGGGTGCTGCAGACGTAGTGCCCGGTGTATCAGGCGGTACAATAGCGTTTATTACTGGTATCTATGACACGCTTCTAGAAAGCATCCGACGAGTAAATCCAAGTCTGTTGGGGATCTGGAAAAAAGGAGGGGTTAAAGCAGCCTTCAACCATATCAACGGATTTTTCTTAATCTCATTGTTTGGCGGCATTTTTTTCAGTATTGCGACACTCGCAAAACTCATCTCATGGTTATTGGTCACTCACCCAATCCCATTATGGTCCTTCTTCTTCGGGCTTATTCTGGTTTCCGTTTTCCACATGCTCAAACAAGTCGAGCGACGTAATGTAAGCCGCTTTGTGTTCCTGTTACTGGGTGTCGTGTTTGCTTATAGCATTACCATGCTGAAGCCATTGCACATGGAACCAACTAGCCTGAACGTTTTACTCGCTGGCTCTATCGCGATTTGCGCCATGATCCTTCCTGGTATTTCAGGAAGTTTTATTCTCCTGCTAATCGGCATGTACACCCCTGTCTTGGGCGCTGTGAAGTCATTTGACATCCCAATTCTGGCCCTATTTCTTTCCGGCTGCGTGGTGGGGCTACTGACATTTTCGCACCTGCTGTCATGGCTACTGCGGCACTTCCGCGATTTTACCTTGGTGTTCTTAACGGGTTTGATGCTAGGTACATTGCCTAAGATTTGGCCTTGGAAAGAAACGCTAACTTGGCGCACAAACTCGAAAGGTGAGCAAGTACCACTGTTGCAAGAGAACCTATCTCCATTTGATTTCGAAGCAGTTACCTCGCACCCCGCACAACTGGGTATTGCAATCGTATTGATGCTGTGTGCCATTGCACTGGTTCTAGGTTTAGAAAAGTTTGCGGAAAACCGCGACATCTAAACGGACAAGATTAGTACAAAAGGCGATACCTTAGGGCATCGCCTTTTTTGTTTTCAGATGATTCGTTTTGCTTGATACATCCAGAAAAAGCTACGCCACCTCACCCATTGCCAGATGAGATTGCTTGGGGAACAACTCCTCGTGCAGCGCACAAATCGCTTTCTGGTATTCTTTGTCGCTGACCACAAACTGCACGTTGACATTGCGCATAGATGAGTGCAACGCGGCAGGGGTAATCCCCTTGTTCATCAGTGCCAACACGCCTTGCGCCAACGCTTTGTTGGTATCAATCTGCGAGCCAATCACAGAAATCAGCGCCACCATGCGCCCTTTAATCGACGCTTTCGGATAGCGTTTTTCCGCTTTGTACAACACTTTGTTTAGGCTCTCTGTGCTGCCACCAAGATAGTAGGTAATCGAGTTCGCATTCATCTCTTTACCAATCAGGCTCACCCGAGCGTCTGCGATGAATTCCATCAACTCACAGCTTACGTTATCCACCTGGCCAACCATCGCTTGATCGAACAAGTGCAAAGCAAATACTTTCTCTTTGCCTGCGATGATCTCAACGCGGTCTTCATCTGGTTTGTACTGACTTGAGATTAATGTGCCCTGATGCTCTGGCTCAAAAGTATTCTTGATTTGCAGCTCAATACCGCTTTCGCGTAGGCCAGCCGCGGCATTCGGGTGAATCGCTTCCATACCCAAGTTTGCTAACTGGTCAGCGACGTCATAGTTAGTATGACCAATCGGTAGCACTTTCTCAGGGCCAACCACGCGAGGATCTGCCGAGCTCAAGTGATACTCTTTGTGGATGATCGCCAAATCCGCGTTAGTGATTGATGCAATTCGGCTGAATGTCATTTCACTGTAGCCGCGGTCATAGGTGGTCATCAGGCCTTCTTTACAATACGCGTAACCGGTGACGATTGGCAGTTCTTCGTCAATGTTAATGCCTTCAAAAGCATCTTTGATGGTCTCATCCAAGCTTTTGGGGGTTTGCGAATCCCAACCGGACAAGTCCACAAACTTGGCGTTGATGCCCATATTTTTCAGTTTTAGCGCAGTGTTAAAGGCGCTGTGGACTTCACCCAGTGAGGATAAAAACTCACGAATTTGCGGCAGGTAATGACGCAGTGAAAACTGGCCGTATTGGCACGTTTCCATAATATTTGTGACACAATTTTTCGCTTCAGAAATGCGCGAACGAATAAACTGGTCTGCTCGCATGCGATTCATTGGATCCGCGAAAATATTCTCGTTGGTCAACAACATGCGTTTCTCAACATAATCCAGAGCCTCTCGCCATTTTTCATCCCGTTTGGCAATTAACTGGTACACACCCGGCTTACTGGTTTTTTTGCATTCCAGTAGCGCGTCGGTAATACCGCCGTATGCCGACACCACAAACGCACGCTTATAGCGATCTTGTGGACGTAGGATGATGTTTTCGAGAACAGCATCAAATGCTGTCATAGAAGTACCGCCGATTTTTTCTACGGTATAAGTCATATTAGATAACCTCGATTATTTAATGACACGTATGTAATGACATGGGATTGAGGGTGATTTGAGATAGCGGGGCGATGCCCCACTTGCGCCGCTCGGTTAGTCAACCAAAGGGTAGACACCGTTTTCATCGTGCACTTCTGCGCCAGTGATCGGTGGATTAAAGACACAAGCCATGACCATTTCTTTGCCTTTGTAAGCACGTAAATAATGCTCGTCATGCTTATCGAGAATGTATAGCGTCCCCGGTTTGATTGGGTACGTTTCGCCGCCAACCACTTCGATTTCCCCTTCGCCACTCATGCAGTAAACCGACTCTAGGTGGTTTTGGTAGTGGATATGTGTTTCGGTGTTTTCAAAGATGGTCGTAATGTGGAAAGAAAAGCCCATTTTGTCATCTTTCAACAACATACGGACGCTTTCCCAAGTTTCTGCCACTACTCGACGTTCACTGTTTCGACACTCAGCTAGTGTTCTAACAATCATGTATTCTTCCTTGTTATGATGCTTTTTTAAAATATTTTGTCGCAACGCTTTCTACTGCATTTTCAAAAATGCTCAGGCCTTGTTCGAGTTCTTGCTCGGTAATCGTCAGTGGACAGAAGAACTTCACAATCTCATCGTCTGGGCCTGCGGTTTCAATCACCATACCCAGTTCAAAACAAGTCTTAGCAATCTCATCCGACAGATCGCCATTGCGACATTCGATACCTATCATCATGCCGCGACCTTTCTGCTGTACAAACAGCTCTGGGTAGCGTTTAACCAAACGCTGAATCGTGTTCGAAACCATCTCTGAACATTGACCAATGTGCGTTGCGAACTGGTCGTTTGCCCAATAGATTTCAAGTGCTTTCGCGGCAGTCACGAAGGCGTGGTTGTTGCCACGAAACGTACCGTTGTGCTCGCCCGGTTTCCACTTATCCAGTTCAGGTTTCAGCAGAACAATGGCCATTGGCAAGCCGTAACCACCGATCGATTTCGATAGCGTCACCATGTCTGGTTTGATGCCCGATGGCTCGAAGCTGAAGAAGGTACCAGTACGACCACAACCTGCTTGAATATCATCAACAATCAGTAAAATGTCGTGCGCTTTACAAAGTTTGCTCAAGCGCTGTAACCATTCATTTGACGCCACGTTCAAGCCGCCTTCACCCTGAACCGTTTCCAGCAGAACCGCCGCTGGCTTATCCATACCGCTTGAGTTATCAGAGAGCATGGTTTCAAAAAATGCCAAACCATCAATGTTCGCGTAACCGTCAAATGGAATACGAGTTACGTTGCTAAGTGGTGCACCGTTACCACCACGGTGATGTTGGTTACCCGTAGCAGCCAATGCGCCCGCGGTACAACCGTGGAAACCGTTGGTGAAAGCAACGATGTTGCTGCGACCCGTTACTTTACGCGCCAATTTCAGCGCAGCCTCGACGGCGTTGGTGCCCGTTGGGCCAGTAAACTGGACTTTGTAATCAAGATCTCTTGGGACAAGGATGTAACGCTGCAGCGACTTGAGAAACATCGCTTTTGCGTCGGAGTGCATATCCAATCCGTGTGTGATGCCGTCGGCTTCAATGTATTCCAATAGTGCTTGCTTAAGGACTGGGTTGTTGTGCCCATAGTTAAGCGATCCGGCACCGGCAAGAAAGTCCAGATAGCGCTCGCCTTGATCAGTTTCTAGCCAGCAACCTTTTGCTTTTTTGAATACCACCGGAAAACTGTTTGAGTATGAACGTACTTGGGATTCTCGTTTTTTAAAAATATCCATGTGAAAGACCGTTATGGCTCCTGTTTATTGAGGATTATTTAAAGGGATGCGATACAAATACTCGGTATCGTGCGTGCCTTTGAAATGTGCTTCTTCGTCTAGGAAAGTACTGACTTCACCACCATTGCCGTTATTGGCATCGAGTTTTTTGAACAATGACCAAGACGCGTCATTGTCTTTCGTGATGGTGGTTTCTACTGCATCGACACCTTGCAGCGATTTGCGCTGTAACAACTGGTCGAGCATTTTGTAAGCCAAGCCTTTACCGCGATAGCGAGGAGAGACAGCCACTTGCCATACGAACAACACATTAGGATCGCTGGGTTTTTTGTAACTTGAGATAAAACCCGCAATGTCTTTGTCTTGCTCTGCAATGATGCAAGTGTCACTGAAATGCGCTGCTTGAAGAAAATTGCAGTACGAAGAGTTCACATCCAATGGCGGGCAGTCTGCAATCAAACCAAAAATCTTGCTTCCATCCGCTCTGCTAGGTTCGCGAAAGTTCCATTTTTTACTTGGGGTCTCACCGATTTCGGGATACATCACCCAAGGCGCTGATGTGATCATATGAAAAAACATTTCCTTTGAACTCTAAACAAATTTCGTATTTATTATGACTCTACAACACCAATTAAAATCAAAATATATCGGCGTTAATGTGACGCAGATCACGCTTAATGAGTAAAAAATACATAAAAAAGGTTAGGACTCTAATCTATTTAGCTATCAATATCTGACAGGAATCGGGAATCGCTCAGGCATGTAGCAGGTTAGTTTCGTGCAAGAATCTGAATTTCCTGCGAATTGCCATACTAACTGGCACGCGAATTTGTTACCGTGCTTCTACGATAAAATAAAGAAACAAACGGATGACTTGCATATGCGCATTTTGATACTTCTCTTGGGGCTGTTTTCTTTTGTCCAGCCGACACTCGCCGAACAAAAGTCATACTCTGAGAGCGATTTGCTCGACCGCCCTTTAATGGAGCGATACATACTCGATGAGCTCAAAGCATTGAGACAGGAGCAACAAGACTTAGAGCGAAAACTGGTCATTCAAATCACCGATCGCGAGCTTTCCGTTGCCGACAAATCACTCAACTACGCCAACGTCACGGTAACGTACTTTTTCTACATCATTGCGGGTGTCGCTTCGTTAATTGCCTTTGTTGGCTGGCAATCTTTGAATGAATTCAAAAGTAATACTAGAGAGATGGCTGACAAACGCCTTGACGCGATTGCCAAAGAGTACGAAAAAAAATTCAGTGTGCTGGAGCGCGATTTGAAGCGTAAGACACGCATCATTAGTGAGAACAACAGAGAAATAGAGAAGATCAACGAGATCCACAACCTGTGGCTGCGTGCGCAAAGCATGCCAACGCCAGAACAGAAGATTGATGTTTACGATGAGATTTTGGGCATTCGCCCAGGGGATTTGGAAGCACTGACGTACAAAGCTGACGCCGCAATGGAAATCAACGAGTACCACTGGGCACTCAGCCTTTCAAACCGAGTGCTTGATCTTGATACAACCAACGGACCTGCACTGTACCAACGTGCGTGTGCCTACTCTCGTCTTGGGGTTGAAGAGCAAGCGATTGAAGATTTGGAGCGCGCGATCGAAGCGAGCCCTTCTATCCGAGACCTGATCAACACAGAGCCTGATTTAGAAGGGCTACACGGTAATCCACGCTTCGATGCACTGCTACATAACGAACACTAAGACTACTGAACCGCTCCGCAAGCTACGCCGCTTGTGGAGCGTTATAATTGCCTAGCAACGCGTCATAGAAGTTGCTGTCGTTGAGCACGCCCACCAGCTTACCATTCTCGACCAGCAGTATTGGTTGACCACTACGCTGCTTAAGCTCAATCGCTTCTCTCATACCAATCTCTGGGCTAGCCACTACGATGGTATTTTGGTCCACCTGATCAATATCAAACTGACCTTGCTGCCATTCAATCAACTTAAGGTTTTTGCTTTCCACAAGCTGAACACTCGCGGGAGTTTGCTCTACCCATACTTGCTTAGCCGAGCAGACTTCAAGTTTATCTTGCTGCTGCTTTAGTTCGCCCACTGGTTGCATTAACGAGCGTCCTTTTAACACATTCAATGGATTGGTGTGCGCGACAAAATCACGAACGTATTCGGTTTCTGGCTGCAACACGATCTGCTCTGGCTTACCGTGCTGGATGAGTTTCCCCGACTCCATAATCGCAATATTGTTGCCTATTTTCAGCGCTTCATCGAGGTCATGGCTGACAAATAAGATGGTCTTATTGAGCTTTTCTTGCAGCGCGATCAGCTCATCTTGCAACTGTGCGCGAATCAGCGGGTCAAGCGCGGAAAAGGGTTCATCCATCAGCAAGATATCGGTATCCATGGCAAAAGCGCGTGCTAGGCCGACACGTTGCTGCATACCTCCTGAAAGCTCGTGTGGAAACTTATCCGCCCATTCAGTCAACCCAACCATACCAAGCTGCTGCTTGGCTTTCTCTCTGCGTTCCGCTTTAGGCATACCTTGCATCTCTAGGCCAAATGCGACGTTATCGAGCACGCTCAACCAAGGCATTAGAGCGAACTTCTGGAACACCATTGAAATGCGGTGAGTACGCAGATGACGCAATGTGGATTCGTCACAATTCGCTAGGTCAACTTTCTGCTCACCATCTTTGATTTCCAGTGCGCCGCGCGAGATAGCATTCAAACCATTCACCGCCCTTAGCAAACTGGATTTACCCGAGCCAGAGAGCCCCATCAAGACACAGATTTCGCCCTCTTTAACGCTCATGCTGACGTTATCCACACCAACGACTTGACCAGTTTGATCGATGATCTCCTGACGGGCTTTGCCTTGGTCGAGTAACTCCAACGCTTTCTGTTGCTGATCACCAAATACCACATCAAGGTTTTTAATCGTAATTGCGTCCATGATTATGCTTCCTTCTGGTTAGGTGTTTTACATAGGCGGTCGAGAATGATCGCGACAAGTACAATCGCCAGTCCGGCTTCAAAGCCTTGCGAAATGTTCACCGTGTTGAGCGCTCGAACGACGGGTTTACCTAAACCATCCGCGCCAACAAGCGCAGCAATGACCACCATCGACAGTGACAACATAATGCACTGAGTCACCCCCGCCATAATGCTTGGCATCGCAGCAGGAAGCTCAACTTTGAATAGCAGCTTCATACGGTTGGCACCGAACGCTTTACCCGCTTCAATCAGCTCTTCAGGCACTTTGGTGATCCCGAGATAGGTTAAACGGATTGGCGCCGCGATGGCGAAAATGATGGTCGAGATAAGCCCCGGAACGATACCCAAACCAAACAGAACCAGTGTCGGGATCAGGTAAACAAAAGTCGGCACCGTCTGCATCAAATCGAGAATTGGTCTGAGCAGCGTATATAACCAAGGACGATGCGCCGCCATAATGCCAAGAGGAACACCAATTAATACGGAAATCGTTGTCGCCGCAAAGACTAAGACAAAGGTTTCCAGCATTTCTTGCCAGTATCCAAGGTTCAAAATGGTCAGTAGCGCCGCGACAATAAACAGCACCAGTGGCACGCTACGGTGCAAATACCATGCGATCGCAGCCGTCAGTACGATAGGCGCAGCTGGCGGCATCCACTTAAAAATATCTACAACAAAAAGAATGATGGTTTCGAGAAAAATGGAAATCGCGTCAAACAGGCCAGACGCATTGGTCGTCAACCAATCTACGCCCGTTTCCATCCATTGACCTAAGGGGATTTTGTTGTCTGTAATAAAATTCACAATACACCTTTATTTTGTTGGGCGAGCCAAAATCGCTCGCCCAGTTAAATTACGCTTTTGAGTTGATATAGTTCGTTACTGCTTGAGCCGCATCTTCACCCGCAAGCGTTGTGACGCCTTTCAGCCAAGGTTCGATTTGCTCTGGATTCTCTTTCAGCCATTGCTGAGCGGCTTTCACTGGCTTCACTTTCTGGTTGAGGATCGCTTCCATCAACTCGTTTTCCATCTCTAGGCTGAACTCGAGATTCTTCAGCAACTGACCTACGTTCTGACATTGGTTGAGGTAGTCAGCACGTACGTTGGTGTACACGTTCGCGCCGCCATAGTTAGGACCGAAATAGTCGTCACCACCGTCGAGGTACTCCATTTCGATGTTGCTGTTCATCGGATGCGGCGCCCAACCTAGGTAGACAATCCACTGATTTCGACGCGCGGCACGTGATACTTGAGAAACCATGCCCGCTTCACTCGATTCAACAAGGCTAAAATTTTTAAGATCAAAGGCGTTTTCGTCGATCATCGATTGGATCAAGCGGTTACCATCATTACCTGGCTCGATGCCGTAAATACGGTCGCGGAACTTGTCCGCGTGTTTCGCCAAGTCAGAGAAGCTCTTCACCCCAGCTTCGTAAACGTACTTCGGTACAGCTAGTGTGTACTTAGCCCCTTCGAGGTTAGCGCGCACGGTTTCAACCGTTCCCGCTTCACGGTATTTAGCGATATCTCCCTCCATTGTTGGCATCCAGTTGCCAAGGAAGATATCGATATCACCGTTCGCCATCGACGAGTACGTCACTGGCACAGAAAGCAGGTCGGTTTTGGTTGTGTAACCCATACCTTTCAGTAGCTCGCTTGTTACCGCTGTGGTCGCGGTGATGTCGGTCCAACCGACATCAGCGAAACGCACGGTCTCACATTGGTTAGCATAAGCGTTCATCGCTAAGGTACTTAGCGCGAGAGTTGAGAGCATTTTTGTCTTCATAGACATATGAATTTCCTTATATTAATTACTGACTTTGGGGGCTTAGCCCAATTTTCTTTTTGGTGAATTAATTCGTTGTTTTTCCTGCCACTGCGGGGCTATCCACACTGGTAGATCTTGTGTTGGCAGCGGCGCTTTATTGAGAATCATGTCCGTCGCTCGCTCGGCGACCATAATGGTTGGCGCATTGAGGTTGCCGTTTGGAATCGTTGGGAAGATCGATGAGTCCACCACTCGTAGGCCTTGGATACCGCGTACTCGGCACATTTCATCCAGAACCGCCATCGGGTCATCTTCAGCGCCTATTTTGCAGCTGCAAGAAGGGTGATAAGCACTTTCGACGTTCTCTTTGACCCACTCATCGATAGCTTCATCACTCTGAATATCCATACCCGGTTGGATCTCTTCACCGCGATACTCATCCATTGCTGGCTGCATTAAGATTTCGCGCGTCAGACGAATACAGTCACGCCAGTCTTGGCGGTCTTGTTCGGTAGAGATGTAGTTGAATTCGATACGTGGCTTGTCGTGTGGATTTGCCGAAGTAATCGCAACCGTGCCGCGACTTTCCGGCTTGTTCGGCCCAACGTGGACTTGAAATCCATGTCCGTCAAACGCGGCTTGTCCGTCATAACGCATCGCGGCTGGTAAGAAATGATATTGAATATTCGGCCACTTAAGACCTTTGCGAGAGCGGATAAACGCACACGATTCAAAATGGTTGGTTGCGCCGAGACCTTTGCGAGTCAGGATCCATTGAGTGCCAATCAACCCTTTGCTCACTAGACCTAACTTACTGTTCAGCGTGATCGGCTGTTTACAGTGATACTGGAAGTAGACTTCAAGGTGGTCTTGCAGGTTTTCACCCACACCCGGCAGATCGTGTTCGACTTCAACTCCGGCCTTTTCCAGTACTGCTTTGGGTCCGATACCTGACAGTTGCAGCAGTTGCACCGAGCCAATAGAACCCGCTGATGAGATCACTTCTTTTGCCGCGTAGCACTGCTGTACGTTGCCGCGCTTTTCAAACTCAATGCCAACGGCCTTCTTACCGTCAAGCAGCACTTTGCGCGCGACCACACCTTTAACGAGCGTCAAGTTCGAACGCTTGAGTGCACGCCTTAAGTACGCGTTAGAGGTCGAAGCGCGTACACCTTTGTCGACGGTCATGTGCATCGGGCCAAAGCCTTCTTGCTGATAACCGTTGTAGTCGTCCGTTTGCGGGTAACCGGCTTGCTGACCTGCGTCGATAAACGCTTGGTAAAGTGGGTTGAGCGCCATATCGTTACCGTTGCAAGTACCTAGCGGGCCTTCGCCACCACGGTATTCGTCCTCCCCGCCTTGCCATGACTCCGCTCGGCGAAAATACGGTAGACACGCTTGGTAGTTCCAGCCTTTCGCTCCGTGCTCTTCCCATTCATCAAAGTCACACGCATGACCGCGAACATACACCATGCCATTGATCGACGAACTGCCACCGAGCACTTTACCGCGTGGGCAATGTAGCTGACGTCCGTCGAGGCCTTTTTCTTGCTCGGTTTCAAATTGCCAAGCGTATTTTTCGGTATTCATCGGGTATGAAAGCGCGGTCGGCATCTGGATGAAAATACTTTTATCAGTACCACCGGCTTCGAGTAGCAGTACCTGATTTTCTCCGCTTTCTGTCAGCCTGTCCGCCAACACACAGCCGGCCGAACCCGCGCCGACGATAATGTAATCGTAGCGTTGTTGCATTTGTTGTCTCCGTTGAGGTTAGCGTTTAAGCGTAAGGACTGGCGAAATCGCCAAGCTCTACCAGTACACTCTTGGTTTGTGTGTAATGACGCAGGGTTTCTGGGCCGTTTTCACGCCCAACACCAGAGTGCTTGTAGCCGCCGACTGGCATCTCTGCCGGCGAGTCACCCCAAGTATTTACCCAGCAAATGCCGGCTTCGAGCTGATGAATAACGCGGTGTGCACGTGACAAGTTTTGTGTAAAAATGCCCGCGGCGAGGCCGTAATCGGTCGCATTAGCACGTTGGACAACCTCTTGCTCGTCAGAGAACTTCAGCACCGACATCACCGGACCAAAGATTTCTTGCTGCACGTGCGGCATTGAATCATCACAGTCAACAAACACGGTTGGCGCAACAAAGTTGCCTTTGTCTAGGCCATTTTCCGTCACTCGGTAGCCGCCAGTCAGCAACGTCGCGCCACTGGCTTTACCTTGTTCGATAGCGTCCAATACCTTGTGCATGTGATCAGTGGAAATCAGTGCACCAACTTGTGTTTGCAGGTCCATTGGGTCGCCGACCACCAGTTTCTCGGTGCGCTGTTTAAGCTGAGCAACAAACTGATCGTAAATCGACTCGTGGACAAATACACGTGTGCCGTTGGTACACACTTCGCCTTGGGTATAGAAGTTTGCGACCATCGCCGCAGAGACCGCATCGTCGAGCTTGGCATCATCAAACACGATCATCGGAGACTTTCCGCCCAGCTCCATCGTCACATCTTTGAGCGTTTTAGCGCTGTCCGCCATAACCAACTTGCCGGTACCCGATTCACCAGTGAACGACACTTTGGCAATATCCGGATGCGCCGTGAGCATTTGCCCGACTCGGTGGTCACCTTGAACTACGTTAAATACACCATCAGGAAGCCCCGCTTCGCTAAAAATTTCTGCTAGTTTCAACGCGGTTAGCGGCGTTTCTTCTGATGGCTTGAAGATCATCGCATTCCCCGCAGCGAGTGCCGGTGCCGATTTCCACATCGCGATTTGAATTGGGTAGTTCCATGCACCGATGCCGGCACAAATGCCTAATGGTTCACGTCGGGTGTAGAAAAACTGCGATTGGCCAAGTGGCTGTTGCTCGCCCTGCATCGCCGGGACCACCCCTGCGTAATACTCGATTACGTCTGCGCCAGTTACGATGTCGACTTCGAGCGCCTCTTGCAGTGGTTTACCCGTATCGGCGACTTCCAGCTTGGCGAGCTCGTCATTGCGTTCGCGCAAAATAGCGACAGCTTTGAGCAAAATGCGACTGCGCTCGATTGGCGTCATGGCTGACCAAATGGCAAAACCTTGCTTGGCTGAATCGATCGCTGCTTGGACGTCGCTCTCGCTCGCTTGGCCGATTTCAGCAAGCGGTTCACCGTTGGCCGGATTGTAAGTGGTAAAACTTTCTTCAGAGCTGGCCGAGCAAGCTTTACCGTTGATAAATAATGATTTTAGTTTCATATGAAGATGCTGACTTTATGTTTATTTTTGCGAATAAAACGTAAGTTGTTTATCCAGATAATCGTTAATGATGGTGCGCGCTTTTTCGGCATCGATCCCGTCGGGGTTGAGCGTCCCGCGAAGCCAGATACCGTCAATCAAAGACGCGATACCATGAGCGACCACTTCGGCCTGCTCTTTGGCAAAAAGTGCTTTGAGTTCAATAAGCAAGTGAGAAAGCAAACGACGTTCGTTGACGCGTTGCAATCGCTTAAGTTGTTGGTCGTGCATCGAGTACGACCAGAAGGCGAGCCAAGTTTTTGCCACCTTGTTCTCTGCCTGAAAACCGACAAAGTTGCCGTCAATAATGGCGTTAATTCGTTGCTTATGTGCATCTGCTGGGAGTTCGCGTAAACGGCCAGTGATGGTTTCAGACAACTGACGCAAGATCTCACGCATCGTTTCTTCCAACAGACCATGCTTACCGCCAAAGTAATGGTTAATGATCCCCGTAGATACCCCAGCCTCTTTACTGATCAAAGAAATGCTCGCCGCGTGTAAACCCACACGATCAATGACCGTCATTGTGGCTTGCACAAGCTGCGGTTTGCGTATTTTTGGCATCCCAACTTTAGGCATTTTTCGTCCTTTTTTATTTTTAATTGAACGTTTAGTTAAATATAAAATGCCTGAAAATTAGTTCGTACTCAAATTATTTTTCCATTTACAACAAATTTTACAAAAGAACTCTAACGAAAAAGTGTGACATTGGAGTGCGTAAAAGATCGGCTTACAATCGCGAAAATAAAAGTTAACAGAGGGATAGTACAAAAAACACCACTTATCTTTATCATTAAAAACAGTAACTTATTTAATATAAACAATGAGGATTTTGAAGAAAGAAAAACACAGAAAATGAATGAAACACATCTTACAGAACATCATTCATTGAAAAATATCAATTATTTATTTAGAGTACTAAACGTTAACCAACAAAGCATATCCAAAAAGGACTAACAACATGGATCCCATACTGGAAGTTAAGGGACTGTACAAAGTGTTTGGCGATGAGACTGAACGCGCCTTTTCGATGATCAATCAAGGCGCCGATAAAGACGCCGTGTTTGAGAAAACCGGAGCAACCATAGGCGTCAACGATGTCTCTCTTACCATCCAAGAAGGCGAGATTTTCGTTATTATGGGGCTGTCTGGCTCCGGTAAATCCACTCTCGTTCGTCTCCTTAATCGACTCATCGAACCCTCCAAAGGCTACGTTTTTCTCAAAGGCAAAGACATCGCACACATCTCGGAAGATGAGCTTCGCCAAGTACGCCGCAACAACATCTCTATGGTTTTCCAAAACTTTGCGTTAATGCCGCACATGACGGTGATTGAAAATGCAGCGTTCGGCCTAGAGCTAGCGGGAATCGACCCAGGCACACGCAAAACCAGCGCATTAGCCGCACTTGAGCGCGTCGGTTTGGATGCCTACGCGGAATCATTCCCGGATGAATTATCCGGCGGCATGAAGCAGCGTGTAGGCTTAGCCAGAGCGCTGGCGTGTGACCCGGATATCTTGCTGATGGATGAGGCGTTTTCCGCACTTGACCCTTTGATTCGAACCGAAATGCAAGACGAGTTGATTCGCCTGCAAAACGATGACAAACGTACCATCGTATTTATCTCTCACGACTTGGACGAAGCCATGCGCATCGGCGATCGTATCGCGATCATGCAAAATGGTTCAGTTGTCCAAGTCGGCACGCCAGACGAAATTCTCAACCAGCCAGCCAACGACTATGTGCGCGCCTTTTTCCGTGGCGTGAACGTGGCCAGCGTACTGACCGCCAAAGACATTGCGCGGAAAAAGCCAGCGGCCGTGTTCAAAAAATCGGAGCACGATGGTCCGGCGTCGGCACTGCAGATTCTGATCGATAGCGACCGTGACTACGGCATTGTCGTTGATAAAACCAGCCGCTACTCGGGCATCGTTTCTCTCGACTCGCTACGCGTGGCAAACAAAGAAAGCCGCTCGCTTTCCAGCGCTCAATTGGAAGATGGCCTCACGCTCAAACCAGATCAGCCGATTAACGACATCTTAAGCGTGGTGGCGAGCGTGCCTTACTCGGTGCCCGTTGTAGATGACAACGGCAACTATTTCGGTGTTGTCACTAAATCACGCTTGCTACAAACGCTAGATAAGGATTAGTACCATGTCATCAGAACAAACCAACAACGATCCTTGGTCACAGTCGACAACTGAGCAGAGCGATCCATGGGGTCAAGCCTCCTCCAGCGACTCAGCCGCGTCAGACTGGTTAAGCTCCGAAGTGGTGACAGAAAAGCCATTCGATGTTTTGCACCCATTTGATAACGCGGTGCTGCCTTTCGACTCTTGGGTTGAAACCGGATTAAACTGGCTGGTCGAACACGGGCGTCCGCTATTTCAGGCGATCCGCATTCCCATCGACTTTATTCTTAGCTCATTTGAAACCGCTTTGGTCTCGACACCTGCGCCTTTCATGCTGGTGATTCTGTTTTTGCTCGCGTGGCAGTTTTCGAGCTTAAGACTCGGATTCGCTACCGTGGTCTCACTGGTGTTTATTGGCCTGATTGGCGCGTGGTCTGAAGCCATGACCACTCTGTCTTTGGTCATGACCTCGGTGTTTTTCTGCTTGCTGATTGGGTTGCCAATGGGGATATGGCTCGCCAGAAGCGATACCGCGGCGAGATTTGTCAGGCCGCTACTGGACGCGATGCAAACCACACCCGCCTTCGTTTATCTCGTCCCTATCGTAATGCTGTTTGGAATCGGTAACGTGCCAGGCGTCGTGGTGACCATCATCTTTGCGCTGCCGCCCGTCGTCCGTCTGACCATTTTAGGGATTCAGCAAGTTCCGGAAGAGCTGATCGAAGCTGGTCACTCATTCGGTGCCAACAAAAAACAGATGCTGTATCGCATTCAACTGCCGCTCGCACTGCCCACCATTATGGCGGGTGTTAACCAAACGCTCATGCTGTCACTGTCGATGGTGGTGATCGCGTCGATGATTGCGGTGGGTGGTTTAGGCCAAATGGTGTTGCGTGGCATCGGTCGTTTGGATATGGGCCTCGCGGCAGTCGGTGGCGTCGGCATCGTTATCCTCGCGATTTTGCTTGACCGCATCACACAAGAATTAGGGACAAACGCAGGTAACACCAAACTCCGTTGGTACCACACCGGTCCTATCGGCCTGTTACTTCGCAGCAAAAGTAAGAATCAGGAACTTACATTAAGGAGAAATACCAATGAATAATGCATGGAAGAAGGCATTCACTGTAGGCGCAGTTTCAACGCTTGCGCTATCCACTAACGTTTGGGCTGAAAAGCTGCCGGGCGAAGGGGTGACGGTTCAACCTGTTCAGTCAACAGTAGCAGAAGAGACCTTCCAAACACTGATCGTCAACCGCGCACTTGAAGAGCTAGGCTATGACGTGCAGCCAACCAAAGAAGTGGACTACAACGTTGGTTACACCTCCATTGCCAAAGGTGACGCCACCTTCCTAGCGGTCGGTTGGTTCCCACTTCACGCCGACAAGTACACTCAATCTGGCGGCGACGACAAGTTTTTCCGTGAGGGTCAGTATGTCAGTGGCGCTGCGCAAGGTTACTTGATCGATAAGAAAACCGCTGAGAAATATGGCATCACCAATATCGCTCAACTGAAAGACCCAAAAGTGGCGAAGCTGTTTGACGCGGACGGTGACGGCAAAGCGGACTTAACCGGTTGTAACCCAGGCTGGGGGTGTGAGCTGGTCGTAGAAGAACACCTGACCGCTTACAACCTGCGTGATACGGTTGACCACAACCAAGGTAATTACGCGGCGATCATCGCCGATACCATCTCGCGCTACAAAAAAGGCGACCCAATCCTGTACTTCACTTGGACACCTTACTGGGTAAGTGGTGTGCTTGTTCCGGGTAAAGATGTTGTCTGGCTAGAAGTGCCGTTCTCAGCACTGCCTGGCGAGCGTAAAGGTGTCGACACCACGCTAGCAAACGGCAAAAACTACGGTTTTGAAATGAACTCGATGCGCATTGTGGCAAACAAAGCGTTCACCGAGAAGAACCCTGCAGCGGCAAAATTGTTTGAAATCATCAAGCTCAACATCAACGATGTCAGTGCGCAAAACATGATGATGAGCAAAGGCAAAAACAGCATGGCAGACATTGAGTCGCACGTTGACGGCTGGGTAAAAGCAAACCGCAAACAGTTTGACGCTTGGATTGCCGAAGCGAAAAAAGCCGCGCTGTAACTGCTGCATTTTCAAACCATAAATACTCAAAGAGCCGCATCACGCGGCTCTTTTTTACTTAGACGATCATGTTTACTTAGACGGTCATAACGCCAGAAAGCGCGGTCACTGCGCTGCCCGACAGCTTCACCAAGGATGGCGAAAGCACTTCCACACCGACATACCCGCCACGCGCAGAGGCTTGGTAGCCCAGCATTTTGTGTTTACTGAACTTGTTAGCCCAATAGACGCCAAGCGCGCAATGCGCTGAACCCGTAACCGGATCTTCATCAACGCCAACCCAAGGCGCAAAGTAACGAGAGGTAAAATCCTGATCCGCATTCGATTGGGCGGTCACCAACACACCACGTCCGGCTAGCGCTTTTAAGCCGTTAAAGTCTGGCTGCAATTCCAGCAGCTTTTGCTCATTATCGATCACAATAAACTGCTTGCTATCAAACATTCCGTAGTCAACCACATCGCTCGTGCTTAACCCTAGCAGGCGAAGGATATCGGCATCCGCCTCCACGGTGAAATCCAGCTCTGGCGCAGGGAAAGCCAAATCGATACTGTCACGGTTTAACTCTGCGGTTAACACGCCGGACAGGGTATTAAAGGCAATGCTATCGCCTTGTTGGTACATCCCCATCGATTTAAGCACATGCGCTGTAGCCAACGTGCCGTGACCGCACAGCTTCACTTCCACTTGGGGCGTGAACCACTTTAACTGCATGCTATCGAGCGACAAAAACGCGGTTTCCGATACGGCCATTTCTGCGGCGATCGCCAGCATTAAGCCTTCTTCCAATGCCGTTTCGGTAATACATACCCCGGCAGGGTTCCCTTTAAACTGTTCTGATGCAAACGCATCGACCTGATAGATCTGTAATTCCATAATTTACCTAGTGTTTCTGACGAAATTTATTATATCGATTAGTCTGGTACGACGCTATTCCAACGGCTTCGGAATGCACTCGGGGTCAGGCCGATGACTTTGACAAACACCTTACGAAAGCTGTTAACGTCTTCGTAGCCGACCAAAAAACTTACCTGCTCGACCGATTTAGTGCTGCCCTCCAGCAGTTCACATGCCTTTTGAATACGAACTCGCTGAATATAGTGGATGGGCGTTAGTCCCGTCGCTTTCACAAAGTGGCGAATAAAGGTGCGGCGCGTCATGCATACAAGGGTAGCTAGTGAGTCGATGTCCTGTGGGGTGTGAAAGTGAGTCTGAATATGGCGCTGCACCAGGGCCACTTTGTCATCGCCGTGGGAATAGTTAGGAGTAAAACTTTGGTAGTAGCGCTGATCTCGCTCGCCCGTATCGACCACCAAATACTTTCCTAACTGTCTGGTCTCTTTGGCGTTCGCATACCGAGTGATCAGCGCAAAGCACAAATCCATCCAAGACATCAGTCCACCAGCCGTCACAATATCAACGTCATCAATCACGATTTTGTGGATATCAATCTTCACCTCGGGGTGATGTTGCGCCAGTTGCTGCTCTAACTGCCAGTGTGTGGTTATGGTTCTGCCACGCAGCAGACCCGAACGCGCGAGAATAAACGCCCCTGCGCACACCGAACAAATTACCGTGCCTTTGCTGTGCGCGGCCACCAAGTAATCGAGCAGCGCCTCATCGGGGTCTAAAAAGTATTCTCCTTCCAGATTAGGCGGCAAGACCACAATGTCTGTGTCTATGGTGTTGAGCTGCGCCACCCCAGACACCTCAGACACCTCAGACACAATTGGAACAAACCGAGATGACTCTGGCGTGGTTTGCTTGTTGGCTAACAGCAAAAACTCTTGCATGCCATGCACGGCGCTTTGCAATGCTCCGGGGTAATTGATGATTTCAACCGTAATCGTGTTTGTCACTTTTGCCATAGACTCTGTCATTTTTGACATTCGATAGAATGCCCAGACTAGTCATAATGGTTATGCAACGCAACACATTAACGTAAGGACAGACCCATGACGAAAACTGCACTGCTGATTATTGATATTCAAAATGACTACTTTTCAAGCTTTGACGGCGCTAAATGGGCGCTTTCGGGCACAGAAGCGGCTGCAAGCAATGCCGCACTGCTATTAGCCAAGTTCCGAGCACAAAATCTGCCAGTGATTCATGTGCGACACGAGTTCACGACCCCAGACGCCCCGTTCTTCGCTCCGAATTCAGAGGGCGCGCAGATCCACGCCAGCATCGCGCCACAAGAAGGGGAAACCGTGGTGGTGAAATCGGCGATCAATAGCTTTAAAGACACCGAGTTAGATGCGGTGTTAAAACAGAAAGGCGTTGAGCGCCTAGTGATGGTTGGCGCGATGAGCCACATGTGTATCGACGCCGTGGTACGCGCCGCAGCGGACTTAGGCTATGAATGCCACTTAGCGCACGATGCGTGTGCAACTCTGGACCTAGAGTTCAATGGGACTCATGTGCCAGCACATCTGGTGCACGCCGCCTTTATGGCCGCGCTGGAGTTTGGCTACTGCAAGGTCGATTCGACGCAAAATCTCATCAATCAATTTTAATTGTGACTGGTCACGCTGGTTTCCGCTTGCCACCTTAATCCGTGGCAAGCCCAAACCCTAGAGCAAACCTCGCAACATCACCGTAAAACGCGCACGTAGAAAAGCTAAGCAAAAGGGCGAGTTTTTCTATCGACACAAGGCACACACTTGCAATAAAGTTGCGCTACTTTTCCCGTTCCCTAGCGTTACTCTGAGTTGTCTATGTTGTCATCTTCACCTTTTCTGGCCCTGTCTTTAGCGATTGTGCTGGAAGTCTTTGCCACCTCTTGGCTACCGAAAACCAATCAATTTACTTCATTACCCGCCACGCTGTGTGTGCTGCTGGGCTATGGGTTGGCGTTTTATTTACTCTCCGTTGCGGTGCAAAGTCTCTCTTTAGGCGTGGCGTATGCGATATGGTGTGGCGCCGGCATTGTCTTAGTCGCCAGCATTGGTTGGCTGGTCTACGGACAGAAACTCGATGTTTACGCCCTAGTCGGTATCGGTTTTATTTTGCTGGGAACCGTCATCATCAACGTCTTTTCTTCGTCCGTTAGTCACTAATCTGTCATCTAAACGTCGAAAATCTGCAACCTGATTGAAGTACTTTTCACTTTTATTTCAATCAGGTGAAGCTATGTTACCCCCTCTGCGTGCCTTAGTGGCATTTGAAGCCGTTGCCCGGTTAGGCTCTATTGGCGCTGCTGCGCGTGAACTTTGCGTAACGCAAGCGGCTGTCAGTCAGCAGCTCAAAAGTTTAGAAGCGTTCCTTGGCACTACGCTTTTCGAACGTAGCCAAAAAGGGGTGAAGCTCACATCGGCCGCTCAGCACTATCAACCGATTGTGTCTGGCTCACTCACCCACCTGAAGCTGCAAACCCAAATCTTGTTCGGGGAAAAAGAAGCCGATGTACTTAGCCTGCGGGTGAACCACACCTTATGCCACAACTGGTTGCTGCCTCGCTTACCGCACTTTTACCAAAAATACCCGTTTATTCGCTTGGATATCCAGCTGGTCGATTGGCCCTCGACGACCCCGTGTCAGAATGTCGATATCGAGCTGACCAATGGCAAAGTCGACAGCGAAGACACCCATTCAGAGCGATTATTTCAGGAGCATTGGCAACTGGTTTGCAGCCCCGAGTTTAAGCAGCAATACCAAGAGGCGTTGGATGCGAAAGACTTTTCTCAACTTCCCGCGGTACAAGTCAAAGGCTACCAGGAAAACTGGTTGCAGTGGCTCAGTCATAACCAATTTGACGTCACCTTGCCTCAAGTTCAGCTCGAAATCAGTAACTCCCTGCACGCGCTAGAAGCGGTCAAACAAGGTGTGGGCGTGCTGCTGGTTCGCTCGTTGGCCGTCTCGGAGCAACTCAAAAATGGCGACCTAGTCTTGGCGGTGAATGCTTCGATGCCAGCGGAGTCCGGCCACTATTTGATCACCAAACACAGCCGCAGCGCCAAAGTGAATTTCTTTTGTGACTGGCTGCACCACCAAATTGAAACCAGCGAACAAGATTAAAGATTTTCTTATGGGTCGCCATAAAAAATATGAGGCACACGCCCACAGACTTGTCACATTACTCGCTTAATTTAACCGCATACAAACACGGACGAGGTCGCCATGAGTGCTTTCTCTCAACAACTAACAAATCGATTCAAGGTGCTGCTTTTTACCGCGCCGCTATTGGTGCCTTTGGCGGCCTTTTGGTTGGTGCCATTTGGCTACTCTATCTACATCAGTTTTACCGATTGGGATTACATCTCCCCCGAGTATGACTTTGTGGGCTTAGACAATTACCAATATATGGTCGAAGACTTTGAATTTACCCAGGCGCTACTCAACACGTTTTGGTTTTCGCTCGGCGTGGTTGTTCCGACGGTCACTTTGGGGCTGCTGTTTGCGCTAATGCTGCATAAGAACTTCGCGGGCAGCCAGTTTTATCGCGCGGTGATCTTTTCGCCTTGGATTACCCCAACGGTAGCGGTGTCTATCGTTTGGTCTTGGGTGTTTGAGTCCAAATCCGGGCTGGTGAACCAGCTGTTAATGTCGGCGGGCTTTGAAAAAATCGCGTGGTTTGAACAAGGCGATACGGCCATGGTTGCGGTGATCATTGTCACCATCTGGCAGGCGATTGGCTGGACCATGCTGTTTTACATCAGCGCCTTAAACAAGATCCCCGAATCTCTCTACGAAGCGTCGTTGATTGATGGATGCAGCAGCCTAACCCGCTTTTTCAAAATCACTTTACCGCTGGTCTCGCCAACCACCTTCTTCTTGGTCGTAGTCAACATCATTACCGCGGTGCAAGCCTTCGACCAGTTCCAAATATTGACGCAAGGCGGCCCGGGCGGTGAAACGCGCACCTTGCTGTACCTGTTCTATCAACAAGCGTTTGAACGCTATGAGATGGGGCCAGCGGCGGCGACCTCACTGGTGATCTTCATCATCACAGGGGCATTAGCTCTAGTAAACACGTACATCGGCAAGCGCTGGGTTTACTACTAAGGACACGGTTATGACGACTCAAGTAATGGATTCAAATCAGGTTGTGCACCAAGCGATAAAGGCACAATCAATACAAAAAA
This sequence comes from Vibrio japonicus, assembly GCF_024582835.1. Taxonomy (NCBI): domain Bacteria; kingdom Pseudomonadati; phylum Pseudomonadota; class Gammaproteobacteria; order Vibrionales; family Vibrionaceae; genus Vibrio; species Vibrio japonicus. Next base: position 879,823 of record NZ_CP102097.1, on the reverse strand, counting down.
CGGCAACAAAACGCGCAGATAAAGCGGCGACGGAAGATCGTCCGATAGGATTGAATACGCAAGCGATGGCGACATGGGCAAAGCACCTGTTTCTCGCCACATGCGGCACGATCATGGTGTTTCCGTTTTTGTGGATGCTGTCAGGTTCACTGAAAAGCAACGACGAGATTTTTGCCAATCCACTGAATTTAATCCCTGAGCATTTTCGCTGGGAAACCTTCATTGAGACGTTTCAGAGCGCGCCATTCGGTCTGTACATTTTTAACAGTTTTAGCGTCGCACTGTTCACCACTTTGCTGGTGATCATTAACTCTGCGATGTTTGCCTACGCGCTCACTCAGCTTAAGTTTCGCTCTAAAACCGTGCTCTATTTTGTGGTGATGGGCTGTTACATGCTGCCGGGTGCGGTGACGTATATTCCGTCTTACATCACGTTGGCAAGACTGGGCTTATTGGATTCTCACTTAGGGCTGGTGGTGTCGAACGCGGCGTCGATTTTTGGTGTGTTCTACCTGCGCCAAGTGTTTATCAAAATTCACCCTTCGCTTATTGAAGCGGCGCGTATCGACGGCGCGGGTGAGCTGAAAATCTTATGGTCAATCCTGCTGCCACAATGCCGAGCGGCGGTCGCGACCCTTTTCCTCATCACCTTTATCACAAACTACAACAGCTACATGTGGCCGAGTCTGGTTATCACCACTCAGGAACTCAACCTGATTGCGACTGGTATTCGTCACTATTTTATTGCGGAAGGTAACTACGGGTTGAACTGGTCGCAGATTATGGCGGCAAGCACAATCGCGGTGCTGCCTTTGTTAATTCTATTCGTCATTTGTCAAAAGACGATTCTTTCAGGTATCGCCGATAACGGCGTAAAAGAGTAAACGGAAATGAAACTAAACACTCTCGCACTAGTGTGTGCTAGCGCTGCAAGCGCTTCAATCTTCTCTGGCAGCGTTTTGGCTAAAACAGAGGTGAACTTCTGGTATTCAGGCGGAACTAAGCCACAGCAAATGATGGTGAAGCTGATCGAAGAGTTCAACGCGAGCCAAGATGAATACGAGATCAAACCAGCACTACAAGGTAACTACTCAGAAACTTACCAAAAACTGCAAGCGGGTTTGGCGTCTAAAACCGCACCGGAATTGGTACTGCTGGATTCTGGACGTGCGGAAGCGATGCATGGACGTGGTTTAAGCCGTGACCTTTCCACATACATGGATGAAGCGTTTAACTTTGCTGATTTCGTCGGTGCCTTTAGAGATCAAGTAACGGCTGAAGATGGCACAGTTATTGGCCTACCTGCCTACGGCACCACACAAGTGTTTTACTACAACAAACAAGTATTGGCAGGCAACGGCTTTAGCGAAAAAGATCTCAGCACTTGGCAGGGTGTTGCGAAAGTCGCTGAAAAAGTCACCAAGCGTGATGACAAAGGCAACACCACCTTTTATGGCTGGGAACCAATGTGGGGCCAGCACAACATGATTGATGCCGCGTTTTCTAACGGCGCGAAAGTGATCAGCGATGATGGCAAAACAGTGTTGATTGACTCACCTGAGTGGGTGGAAGTGTGGGATAGCTTCCGCAAATGGATTCACGACGACCAAATCATGCGCATTCACTACGGCGGTCAAGGCTGGGAATACTGGTACAAAACCATTGATGATGTGATGAAAGACAACGCGCTGGGCTACACGGGCTCATCCGGTGACCAAGGTGATTTGGACTTCAAAAAATTAGCGGCAACCACGCAGCCGGGCTGGGGTTCAAACCCATCCGCACCACAAGCGGGCGCGCAGGTGTTCGTGATGCCGAAAAGCACCGATGAAGAAGCCGCCAAAGGCGCATTTGAATTCATGGAATTCTACACCAATGCGAAAAATACCGCCGCTTGGTCGATGTTCACGGGCTACATCCCTGTACGTATGAGCGTAGAAAATGTACCGGAATACAAGGCGTTTACGGACAAGAACCCACAAGCGTTGATCCCTCTGAAACAAGCGAGCTTCGCGTCTAAAGACTTCCTAGACCCAACCAACGGCAAAATCATGGATGCGCTCAAAGTCGCAGCAGACCAGATACAAATCCAAAACGTGCCAGCAGAAAAAGCACTAAAAACCGCCGCGAAGAAAGCGCAGCGCGCATTGGATAAAGCCAACCGCTCGTAACCCTTTACCAGCCCGCCAACCAGCGAGTTTTGCACTCATTGCAGGCGGGCTATTTTTGACCCAGTCCGATAAAGGACGAATTTGATGAACACTATGACCCAATTTCAAGGTGAATTGCCTTTCGGTAGAGTCCGTCTCCATTTTGATGTCCCAGCGGATGCCAGCTCTGTCTCAATTACTGGTACTACGGTGACAAAAGGCTTTCTTTACGCTGCGGCGTACGATGCAAATGGCGACTTTCGTGGCAAAGTGCTGTTTGAAAAAGCGCACAAATCACTCGATATCCAGCCGCACCATTCTGGCTTAGGCGCGCTTGACGGAACCATCACATCGGGCGAGTGGTATCTGGAACTTTATAACCTTGAAGGCGAATTTCGCACAGAGCGAGCGATGCAGTATCACGTCGAAGTGAGCTTCAACCAACCTCACACCGCATCAGAACTTGAGCTCGTCAACACGGTGACTGGTCGCCATGAGATTGAATTTGACTACAGCGCCGTTCTAAACCGTGATTCCCGTTGGTATCGCGGCGATCTGCATGCGCATACCCAACTGTCTGATGGACACAACACCTTAGAAGCGGCGACATCCATCGTAGAAAGCCAAGGACTCGATTTCTTTTTTTTCACCGAGCACAATATCTCGCAGCCTAAATTGCCCGTATCCCAACAGTGCTTATTCCTACCCGGTGTCGAAATCACCACCGATTTAGGCCACTTCAATGTCCATGGCGGCGTAAAATCGCTCGATCTCCGTGAGGTAGAACATTCAAGCCAAGCTACTATCGAGGCGGGCCTGGCGCTAGCAAAAGCCAATCATACCTCGATAGGTATCAACCATCCGATGATGAAACCGTGGCACTGGCACTATGACAAGATTGAGCTGAGCCGAGTCTCCACCTTCGAAGTGTGTTGCGATCCAACGTGGTCTACCTCACCCAAAGCCGCAGAGCAAGCACTGATCGTACTTAACGAGATGTGGAACTGCGGCCATCGGATCACCGCTATTGGTGGCAGTGACTCTCACCTAGAACCACACGAACGCAATCCCAAAGCGGATGAACCATCCATTTACGGTGACCCTTCCACCTTTGTATTTAGTCACGGCTTAAGCGGCGAAGGCATTTTAGCCGGACTGCGTCATGGTCATGTTTACTTTGAACGCCGCTGCGGGCTGCAATTTAACATCAACCACGGGCAGTTGATCCCAGGACAAGACTCGAAAGGCCAAGCGCTGGATTACACGCTGTCCGTAGCAGATACCACGCGACACTACCTTGCCGAAGTGGTGGTGGATGGCGAAGTCACCGCGCGCATTCCTCTTTCCAAAGCGCCGACGCATGTTCAAGTCGCACAGGGCTACACATGGTGTCGTATCGACATCCGCCGCCAACAAAATGAGCAAGCACGCGGCGAATTAGAAGGCTGCATTAATGCCGTGTTTGACGGCAACCAATCAATATTCAACACGCCTTTGGTAAACACTTGGGGCGAACTTATGGAGCGATTAGATAGTGATGAAGTTTAAAGCACTATTGTTTGATAAAGACGGCACGTTACTGGAATTTCACAACATGTGGCTGAACGTATCCCGCAGTGCGTGCGCGCAAGTGAAAGCGTTCAGTGATGCCCATCAGGGTCATCAAACTGTCACCGATACTGAGCTACTCTCTGCCATCGGCGTTGAAGGCGACATCGTACATAACCACGGTTTGTTGGCGTCAAACCCTGTGGAAGACACGGCGTTGGCTTGGTTTGAAATGTTACAACCGGACGTGTCTTTGGAAACATTCACCCGCATCACCAAGGCCGCGTTTAATGACCAAGTGGAAGACAACCCAGATTGGATCGCCGCCCTGCCCGGCGTCACCGAGAAACTGCTGACTTTCAAACAGCAAGGCATGATTTTGGGCATTGCAACCGCAGATACCAAAGACTCCACGCTGTACACCTTGGCGCAATCGGGACTGAGCGAATTTTTTGATTACGTCGGCTATTCAGACGGTGACATTGAACCCAAACCTGCACCAGCACTGCTTAACGCATTTTGCCAGCAATGTGGCATTGAGCCGCACGAGGTGATCATGTTTGGCGATACCGTGTCAGATATGGAGTTTGGCCACAACGCAGGAGCCAAGAAGGTCGGGGTTTTAACCGGAACCGCGCTAAGAAGCGAGCTGGAGCCGATCGCCGATTTGGTGATTCCTTCGGTGGCACACTTTGACGCTCACGCATTTAATGAATTGTTTTAAGGACGGACAATGGCTGAAGTCACGTTAAGAGGGGTAGAAAAAACCTACCCAAATGGTTTTAAAGCGGTGCATGGCGTAGACCTAACCATCCGTGAAGGGGAATTCATGGTGTTTGTCGGCCCGTCGGGCTGCGCGAAATCGACCACACTACGAATGATTGCCGGCTTAGAAGAGATTTCAAACGGCGATGTGTACATTGGTGATAAGCGCGTTAATGACCTCCCGCCTAAAGATCGCGGCATTTCAATGGTGTTCCAGAACTACGCACTGTATCCGCATATGTCGGTTTACGAGAACATGGCGTTTGGCCTGAAACAGCAAAAACTGCCGAAACATGAAATTGAAAAGCGCATTTCTGAGGCAGCCAAAACGTTAGAGATTGAACACCTTCTGGAGAACAAACCGGGCGAGATGTCTGGCGGGCAAAGGCAGCGTGTCGCACTTGGACGCGCAATGGTACGCAAACCAGATGTGTTCTTGTTTGACGAGCCATTGTCTAACTTGGATGCCAAATTGCGTGTATCTACCCGTGTCAGCATTGCTCAACTGCACAACGATTTAAAAGCCGAAGGGCAAAACGCCACCATGATCTACGTGACCCACGATCAAGTCGAAGCCATGACGCTGGGCGATCGCATCTGTGTGCTCAACCAAGGCGAGATCATGCAGGTGGATACGCCGATGAATCTGTATCACTACCCTGCCAACAAATTTGTTGCCGGATTTATTGGTTCGCCCGCGATGAACATTGTCAAAGCGCGCATTGATGAAATTGATGACGTGATGCACGTGATTAGCCAAAGCGGAACGCTATGGAAATTGCCCGAACACAAACAGTCCCTTGCTCGTCAGCATCGTGGAAAATGGGTCTGGTTTGGTATTCGCCCAGAGCATATTCGCTTAGCAAACCATGATGCTCTGGCAACGGATGTAAACACGCAAAGCCATACCTTACGCGTGGTGGAATCGATGGGTAATGAGCTCTACCTCTACTTTGCGCTGGGCGGCGATAAGATGGTAGCTCGCGTCCCATTTGACGCCGATAGAATGGTGACAGACGGCGAACCCGTCATGATGAGCTTTGATACCACACACTGCCATCTGTTTGACCTTGATAGCGAGCAAGCCATCACTGAGGCTCGCGGTTAACACCATTGTTCAATGCCCCTCCGCCAGCTGCTATTCGTAGCTGGCGATTGAAACCTAATTACTTTAAGTTAGTTCGAACATCGCCAAACATAATCAATTACGCTGAATAGACACGGGAATTCGTCGAGGACCAAAGTTCTCTTTCGGCCCAGAAAAGCAGCCTGGAATTAAATAACCACAATGGGAGCAGTGGCCATGGTCATCTAGCCCGTAGTCACCCAGCTTGTACCAATCCCGTTCGATCACCCGCGCGGCACAATTAGGGCAATAAGTCGCGTCGGATTCTGGGTGGTGGACATTGCCGCAGTAAACAAAATGCAAGCCATGGCTAAGGGCAATCTCGCGCGCTCGGAGCAAGGTGCTAAGCGGCGTGCGCGGTTTATCCAACATTTTAAAATCCGGATGAAATGCACTGAAATGCAATGGTACATCTGGCCCTAAATGTTCAGCGATCCACTGACACATGGCATTGAGTTCCTCATCGCTGTCATTTTCGTCCGGTATCAACAAAGTGGTGATTTCAAACCAGACGTCCGTTTCACGCTTCAAATAAAGCAAGGTGTCTAACACAGGCTGCAAATGACCATGGCAGATCTTGTGGTAAAACTGCTCAGTAAATCCTTTCAGATCAATGTTGGCCGCATCCATATGGCGATAGAACTCTTCTCTTGGCTTATCACACATATAGCCAGCACTCACCGCGACGCTTTTTAGCCCCAGCTCCCGTGCAGCTTGGGCGGCATCCATCGCGTACTCCATAAACACGACCGGGTCGTTGTAGGTGAATGCCAAACTTTTACAGCCGTATTTCAACGCCGATTGCGCCAATACATCAGGCATGGCGCTGTCGCACAGAGTATCAAATTCGCGTGATTTGCTGATATCCCAGTTTTGACAGAACTGGCAACTGAGATTGCAACCTGCGGTCCCAAAACTCAGTACGCTCGAGCCAGGAAAGAAGTGATTCAGCGGTTTTTTCTCTATCGGATCAATACAGAATCCAGACGAACGGCCATAACTCGTCAGTACTATTTCGCCATTTTCATGCTTTCGCACAAAACACGCGCCACGCTTTCCTTCTCGCAGAGTACATTTGCGAGGGCAAACATCGCAGCAGACTCGGCCATCGTCCAGTTTGTGCCAATACTTGGTGGGGAAAGATACGGGAGGGGTGCTTTGCATAGTGAATTTGCCATCTGATGACCTACACTGAAAGTATAGTTGATGCAATGTGTGTAGGAAGATGATGAAGTACCGGGAAGCCGCCGTCGCCGGTCAGTTTTACCCCAGCACAGTAAGCGATCTCAAACATATGATGGATGAGTATTTCTCTGAGGAGCCATGTTGTTCAGTGATACCCAAGGCCTTGATTGTCCCACATGCGGGCTATTTCTATTCGGGCGAGGTGGCGGCAACGGCTTATCGCTTACTTAGCAACGCCAAGCCGCCATTTTCTAAGGTTGTGCTTTTAGGGCCTAGCCACTACGTTGCCCTTGATGGATGCGCCGTACCAAGTTGCGATGTGTTTGTAACCCCGATGGGGGAAGTAACAATCGATAAACAACTCGCTGAATCGCTCATCAACCAGGGTTTAGCCGTCGAGTCGACCAGAGCCCATCATTGGGAACACTCTCTGGAAGTTCAACTGCCCTTTTTGCAATATTGTCTCGACGATTTCACCTTACTTCCCATCGTAGTTGGGCACTCGCAATCCGATCTCGTTCGGCGGTTGTTGGCCTCGGCAGCACAGCAGCCAGATACCTTAATTGTCGTTAGTAGCGATCTGAGCCATTATCACCCTTATCTGGAAGCCAACGACATTGACGCCAATACCATTGAACATGTTCTGGCACTCAATACGGATATTCACCCCGAACAAGCCTGCGGATTTTATGGCATCAATGGTTTAATGCAATATGCCGAGCAACAGCACTGGCAGATCAAATGCGTCAGTCATACTAACTCCGGAGATATCATCGCCCGTCACGAACAACGCTCTCCACAACACATCAACAAGGTAGTCGGTTATGCCAGTTTCGTCTTGTACTAAATTGAGCGACACGGCTCGTGACACCTTAATTAATCTAGTGTGGGGGGTGCTGGATAAAGCCCTAAATGGAGAAGGATTACAACTTCCCCCTGCGCCAAACATCAATGAGTTGTTAACGCCAGCCGCCTGCTTTGTGACTTTGCTGCACAATGGAAAGCTGCGTGGCTGTATCGGATCATTAGAGGTACGCGAGCCGCTATGGCGCGATGCTTGTGAAAACGCGTACCAAAGCGGATTTAACGACCGACGCTTTCTGCCACTGACTAAAGAGGAACGCTCTGACTTAAGCCTGGAAGTGTCCGTGTTGTCGCCATTGATTGCAATGGATAATGAGGGGGAATCCGCCCTACTAAACACGCTAAAACCCGGTGTGGATGGGCTACTGCTTGAAGATGAGACTCACCGCGCGGTCTTTCTCCCCTCAGTGTGGAGTACATTAACGACACCAGAACGATTTGTTACTGAGTTGAAAAGAAAAGGGAGATGGCCAAGCGCATACTGGAGTGAGGATATTGTCATTCACCGTTTCACGACTGAGATCATCAGCAGTGAATAACCGACAACACGTATCGAACAGAAATTTATAGTGTAAATTCCAGCCAACGTCTGTGTATCAAAAACCAATCTGCGCAAAAAAGCCGCCAACAAACGCTGACGGCTTACCCTTCACGCGAAGCCTAATGGCTAAAACTGATAGTTGATATCTAAGGTGTAAGAGCGACCAGGTGCTGGATAACGTCCAACCGGGCTGGTATCGATACCACGGAAGTAATAATCCTCTTCAAACAGATTACTCACCGCAAGATTCATACGAAGTGTGCTGGCTTCGCTTTTGTACAGATCGGTGCCCAAATTGAAGTTCCACACCATGTATGATGGCACTTTACCCGTTGCTCCGCTTGCATCCTCTTCACTGGTATTCGCGTTGTCTGAATACGCTTCGCTGAAATAGAACCCTGACAACGTGGTATCAAATCCAGTAAACGCGTAGGTTGCATCCCAGCTAAGTTGATGCTTCGAAGTATCAGGCAGTTGGTTCCCCTTATTTGCACCCTCTTCCTCTAACGTGGCATCGAGATAGTTATAGCTTGCGCCCACGCTTAAAGCTGGTAAAAAGACAGGTACGTAACGCGCTGATAACTCCAACCCTTGATGAAGGGTTTTTCCTATATTATCAAACGTTTGAGTGGCGCTTTGCCATTGCAACTGATCTTTAAAGTCTATGCGGTACAACGCAGCGTTAAAGCTGGTTGTTCCTTGGGTATAACGTGCGCCAAGCTCATAGTTCCAAGCCAACTCACTCCCCTCTTCTCCTAAACCTCGAATATAAGCAATCTGGGGAGCTCGAAGAGATTTTTGCGCGTTCGCGTAGCCAAGCCATTGATCGTTAAAGTGATAAGCAACCGTCAAACCCGGTAGCCATTCAGTCACTTCGTTGTCAGCCTGACTTTCTTGGCCTAAGTCTTTGAATGACATATCAACACGCTCATAACGAAGCCCCGGCGTAATTTTTAACGCATCATTAAACAGGCCAATTTCATTACTCACATAACCCGCATACGCATCTGTATCTAGATGCCAGTCGCGAGGAACCGCTGTCACACCACCAGCAATTGGGGTCTGAGTTAACTTATAGTCGATATCTTCGTTGACATAACGTGCACCTATAATCCAGTTTTGCGTAACTGATGTGCCATCAACGAAAACGGCAAGTTTAGGTTCAATACCGTAAACACTGAATTCGCGAGGTGACGTCCGAACAAGTGTGGAAGGAAGTGCAGGATCCGCCCAATGCCCACCAGCATTGTTAAAGCCCCACTGGAAAAAGCGCTCTGAGCGGTGGCCAAACGTCATAATTTCAAATTCTGCACCACCTGCTAGATCTAAATCTTGAAGGTATTTGACGCTCCAGCGCGTCGACTCTCCTTGATATTCATCGTATGGGCGTTTCGACTGGTGACGATCTTGCTCGTAGTCATCGGGAGATAGCGCGCCGGGCATTTGTGTGTCTGCATCGTAACGCTGGATGAAGGCTTGTAGCTCTTGTGAATCACTCACCAGCCATTGAACCTTTGCCTGATAATTTTTCACCTCAGTATCTGAATGTTCGCGGAAGCTCTCCCCATTGAGGAAGTTACCTTCGAGCTGAAGTGCCAAGGTATCGTTCAACCACCCACCCGTTCTTAGGTAAAGGTCATTCAGTGGTGTGTCACCACCTTCAAACACAGTCAGACGATTGCTGATTTCAGTCTGCCAAACATCAGGAATAGGTTTAGTGACCAAGTTGATCACGCCACCCACGTTGTTAGGACCGTACTGAACCGCAGCACCGCCGCGAACAATATCGATCCTGTCTAGCATTGAGAGGGTTGCCGGGAAAATAGATTGTCCGGTATGACCGTATGGTGCAAGCGTCAACGGAACGCCATCCATTAAGAATTGCGCGTGACCACTGCGGCTTGCTTTCAGGCCACGAACGGAAATATTAGGTAGCACACCTGTACCAGATTCATCTTGTACTTTAATGCCTGGAACGCTTTGCAGCGCCATATCGATTGATTGCGCCGCTGTTTTCTCTAAGTGCGATTTGTCGATGACAGTACGAGCACCCGGATACTCTTTTACATCGTCGATTTGTGAATTCCCAATCACACTGGCACTCACCACCACCGTATCTAGTTTCGTTGTATCTTCATGGTTGTGCGACGCCGCCGTGGCGCTCATGGAAGTCACAGAGGCAATAGCTGCTGCTAAAATGTTGTATCGCAGGCACACTTTACCATCCAAGTTCTGGTAAGACATTGGTACTCCTTTAAGGGATTTGAGGGTTACAGCACATAAATTTGCCGTAACCCGAAGGGATAAAGTTCCTCAAACTGAGGAAGAAAAATTGAGAGAAGCGTTAAAGCTGATAACCATAGCTGAGCATAAATTCCGCTGGCGAACCGTAACCGATTTGGTTGAGGCCAGACGTGCCATTGGTTGCGCCCAGAATGTATTTTTCATCGAAGATGTTATACGCGTTGGCTTGAATCTTATGGCGACCGGTCGTATAGGCCGCCACCAAATCTACCGTGGTGTAGTCTCCAAGTGCGACGGTTTCATCATTTCCTGCGTAGCGATCTCCAACATACTTTAAGCCGCCACCGATTCGCCAATTGTCGTTAAGTTGGTAGGAACTCCAAAGTGAGAACAAGTGGTCCGACACATCATTCGGTTTTTTACCCGTATCTTTATCTTCTGCATCTAGGTAGCTATAGCCGATAGAAATATCCCATTGATCGTTAAGCTGACCACGTGCTTCCAACTCTATCCCCTGATGGCGCGCTTCAATTTTATCAATCACATCACCATCAATGTTAGTTTGTGGCTGCTCTTGGTCGATTTGAAATAGTGCGGCGTTCAGCATTAACGCATCATCCAGCAGATAGGCTTTCGCACCCACTTCTTTAAGATCGGTATGGAAAAACTCCGCTAATTTTGGATTGATGTAGATACCCGAATAAGGAAGCTGCCAAGAACGCGCTAAACTCGCATAAACCGATACGTCATAGTTAATTCGGTAAACAACACCAGTTCGGTAACTGAATTTGCTATCGTCCAGATTTTCTTTGTCTGATCCGGCTTTTTGCTGTTCTAGATCCATTGCGTCGTAACGCACGTTACCAATAAGAGACAGGTCGCCAAGCGTGAAAACATCTTGTACATAGAGCCCGGTGCTCGTGGTGGTATTGTCGCGGAAGGGTTTAAAGCCGGGGTTTGGGGTAGAACCAACCACAGGGTCGTAAATATTTTGTGAAGGAAGCGTTTTGTCACTGGCTAGGGTGAGATCAATCTCAATCTGGTTGTAATCTGCACCGATCAACAACTGATTGTCCTCTGTTTGCCACACCAACTCGGATTGAAGTGTGGTGGTGGTTCTCGGGTCATAACCAAAGTTGTTTACAGTTTGAGAAACCTGATCACCAGTAACCGCTCCCTGGCGAGTCCCTTTTTGCTCAAGCTCAATGTGGTTATAAGACGCACGGTTATTCCATACCCACTGATCGTTTAACTTCCATTCATAGTTAATTGCCAAGCGTAAACTGTCAGACTCTTGAAAATCATCCATTGCGCCAAAGTACGTCTTTGCAGGCACATCAACAGGCTTCCCGTCTTTAGATGGCACGCCGCGATATGGAACTAACTCTTGTTGAGCGTACTCGACATCAATATCAACCACATGACCTTCCGCTGGCAGAACTCGAATCGTTGGCGCAATAAAAAAGTCGTTCGAATCGACATAATCCACATAGGAATCCGCTTGTCGGTATTCCAAGTTAATTCGCCCATTTACCGTTTCAGAGAAAGAACCAGAACTGTCAATTTGACCTATAAATTGGCTATTACTTCCTACGCTGCCGTTTACATGCGTGAAAGTCTCGCCATTTGCACGTTTGGTCACTAAATTGATGATACCGCCTGCTGAACCTCGTCCATATAACGCACCTGCCGGACCTTTCACAACTTCAACGCGTTCAATATTCGCCAGACTGCGGTAAGACTGAAGTGTTCCATCGTCACGCATACCATCGCGATACATATCATTCAGGGCATCAAAGCCACGAATGACAAATTGGTCTCGGCTGCCTTCACCAAGCGTGTTGTTAACACCTGCCACGCCATCGAGTGCGTCAACAAGCCTTACAGCACCTCGATCCTGAATTTCCGTCTTGGTCACCACTGAAACAGCTTGAGGTACGTCCAACCATTCGACGTTGGTTTTTGTTCCTGATTGAGGCGAGTGCTCTGCGTACCCTTCATACTGATGCCCATACACTGTCAGTGTGTCTAGCGTCGTTTTATCGCTGATGAGGTCGTCAGTAGCTAAAGCGGTAGAAGTGAAAGTTAACGTGGCCAGTGATGCACCCACAGCGAGCGCGACAGGATGCAAAGGCGAGCATTTGTTCATTAATCAAATTCCATTTGAGTGAGTATAAAATCAATCGGATACGAATAAGAACAAATATCATTTATATTTTCAATATGTTTTTTATATTTTATATTCTTTGCTTTCTGAACAGGGCTCATAGCAAGAGACCCAAAAAGACGTTTTTCCTGACGTCTCATAAGAGAATAACTACTTATTTACATTATCCTGCCGCCACTGGCTGGGTGATTTGCCTGTCCATCGACGAAAGTGTCGGCTGAAGACGGCGGTTTCTGCGTAACCCAGTTGGAGAGCGATGTCAGTGATACTTTGTACATTTTCACTGAGTCTTTGCTCGGCGAAATTTTGTCGAATTTGTTGCAGTATCTGTCGATAGCTATTGCTCTGTGCTTTCAACCGAGCCTGCAACATTCTAGGGTGCATATCTAATGCTCGGGCGACTTGCTCTACACTGCACTCCCCGGTTGGTAAAAGCCTTCCGATCATATCTGCGGCTTGATCACGCAAGTTATTCGGATAGCGGTTTTGTAGATACTTCAAATGTTCCTGAAAATGGCGCTCTAGCACCTCTTCGTCTTGGTGATTTTTAGTGCTGAGCAAACTTGCTTTGAGCATGATGCCATCAAACTTTTCACCAAAACGTATTTGAAGCGAATTGGACAGAACATTTTCTGCTATCTCAACACCACTGGCTTGAGATAGGTGCAAACAAAAACTGTTGCGATCAATATTGAGCAAGCTAGCAACAAACTTGGCTAACTGGGCAACACTGACTTGCATTAACTGCCTGACACCTTGCTCGCTGTAAGCGTCAAAGCTGAGCGACAGCCGTATCCATTCATCATGCTGAGTCATCGAGAACTTTACGCCGGACGATTGCAGATAAAGGTAATCACTCGCTTTCTTTAACGCATCACCGACCGTTTTTGACCGCGCAACCAACATCGGCAAATCACCTAACGCGTTCGTGGTTTGGCGCTGAACGAGCATCACGCCAAACAATGGCTGATGACAGCGCAATGCGGCCACTTCCAATAATTCAGCCAATCGAGAGTTTGCAATATACGTATTGGGATCGCGAAACTGTGCCGCTGACAGCCCTGCTTGCTTCATGATCTCAATAGGGTTCTGACCAAGTTCAGAAACCAAGCTATCAAATTTGTCTGCTGCACCACTTCTTACGATATCCATGTCTCGATTTTTAAATGTTAACAAGTTGTAAATCGCAATATATCAAATTAACTTCGCAAAAGGTCAAGTGAGTGCCGACGAGTTGATCTAAGTTACATTTTGATAACAAACAAACATGGACAGGCGCTTTATGGAACTTATCAACAAAACCGCAATAGTCACGGGAGCTGCAGGTGGCATTGGCCAAGCGATTATTCATAAACTTCTTGCTCAAGGAGCGAAAGTACTTGCCGTCGACATTTCCGAACAATCATTGCAAGTATTTGAAGGATATGACGATAGCCAACTGCGAACGTTTGTTGCAAATGTGACCGACTACCAGCAAGTGGAAGCAATGGTCAAACAAGCGACCAACCATTTCGGAAAGCTCGATATCATGGTTAACAACGCTGGTATCGGTTTGGCAAAACCACTCCTTGAGCACGACCCAATTGCAGATTTTGAACCTGTCTCAAAGGTCAACCAAAACGGCGTTTACTACGGTATTTTAGCTGCGGGGCGTCAGTTCCAAGCTCAAGGCACACCGGGCGTGATTCTTAATACTTCCTCTGTATACGCTCAAATGGCGGCAGAGATGACCTTCGCCTACAACGTCAGCAAAGCCGCCGTCGATATGATGACCAAATGTGCCGCCTTAGAGCTGGCGCCGCTTGGTGTTCGCGTATGCGCTGTTGCGCCTGGCCGTGTTGACACTCCGATGTTAAGACAATACGAAGAAATTGGCCTTTGGGATCACATTCGTAAAGAACAGATGCGCCAGACCTTTACCCAACCAGAAGAGATCGCAGACGTTGTGGCTTTTCTAGTCAGTGAAAAAGCAAACTGCATAAATGGCTGCACTATCAACGCTTCAGATGGCTTTGAAAATTTCAAATACCCACTAATGGGATAGGCAAGTACGCCACATTACTACAATCACGAGGATGTAAGCTATGTCATTACCAGAAGTTATTCAGCATCAAGATTTCCTGCTCACACTGAACACCAATGAAGAATCAATCATCAAAGATGCTTTGCCGGGTGTTGATGTTTACCCACTGTTTCTTGACCCAGAAAATGGGACTTGGGTACTTCGCGCTAAATTTAAACCAGGTACCACTCTACCTAAGCACTTCCACACTGGTGTTGTGCATTTCTATACTCTGAGCGGCATGTGGCACTACCTAGAATATCCAGAACAGCCGCAAACTGCGGGCAGCTACCTCTATGAACCGGGCGGATCTATCCATACTTTCCATTGCCCAGAAGAGTCAGGCGGTGCAGATGGCTTCATGGTCATTTCGGGTGCGAACATCAACTTCGATGAAAACGACAATTTCCTAAACATCATGGATGCTGGCTGGATCGAACAAGTATTGATTGCAGCGGCCAAAGCTCAAGGTATCACTCCTCGCTACATTAAACCTGGCGCGATTGCAGGGTTAAGCGACGAACTAGCGGAGTAACACCATGCAAACAATGAACAGTATTGTGATGCAAGATGGCCACGTGAGCTTACAGAAAGTAGCGGTGCCTAAACCTGAAGCTGGTCAAGTGCTGGTCCGTAGCTTAGCTTGCGGTATTTGCGGCTCGGATTTGCACATTACGCGTCACTCAGAGGAAGTGTTCGACGTTTATCGTAAGCTAGGGGTAATGCCTGATTCGATGGAAGATCATACGCCCGTTATGTTGGGACACGAGTTTTGCGCGGAAATTGTCGAATACGGCGACGAAACGCAGCAGACACTACCCGTGGGTAGCCGAGTCACTTCTGTGCCTATACTGCTAAGCCAAAGCGGTGCGGGTGTGGGCGTAACGCCGGGGGTACATGGTGCTTATTCTGAATACTTCTTGCTTGATGAAGCACTGCTTTTACCAGTACCTGATGACGTCCCATCAGAAGCGGCAGCGTTAACCGAACCATTAGCGGTTGGTTTACATGCTGTCAATCGCAGTGATATCGAGGTTCAAGAGACGGCCCTTGTCGTAGGATGTGGACCCATTGGCTTAGCGGTCATTACCGCTCTGAAACAACGTGGTGTTACCAATATCCTCGCGGTCGACTTGCAAGAAGATAAGCTACACATCGCCAGCGAATTTGGCGCGACTCGCTTGATCAATCCAACCAAAGAAGATGAGGTCGTGGTGGGCGCAGAGTATGCAGCAGATTCTCGTTTGGTCATTTTCGAGTGTGTCGGTAAACATACACTCATTGATAACTTTATCCGTCGAGCGCCCGCTAATGCTCGCGTCGTGGTCACCGGGATTCACACCACACCAGCAACAATAAACTATGCGTATGCAACGGTAAAAGAGATAGATTTGAGGTTCTCTTACTACTATCAACCGCATGAGTTTGAGCAGTGCCTCAACGCGATTGCAGAACACAAATTGCCGTGGCAAAAGCTGCTGACTGCAAAAGTCGGGATTGATGGTGTGGAGGGGACGTTTAAACAACTTATGACGCCAAATGACCATATCAAAGTCTTGATTGAACCTTGGCGAACAGGTCAGTTACAAGCCTTCGAAAGCGAAAGCTGATTCATTGTTTGGTTAAAGCCCCAACATCAATATTTGAGTTGGGGCTTTTTTGGTCAACGAGCGCGTATTGGCTGCTAGACTTTAATGACACGTATAGCCTGAACTTAGGAGGCAGTAATGAGCTACGCGCATATTTTGGTGGCGGTTGATCTCACCTCATCGAGCCAAAAAGTTATCGATAAAGCGATCTCGCTGGCAAAAGGCGAAAACAGCAAAATTTCACTCGTTTTTGTGGATGTTGATAGAGTTGTTCTAGAACCCAAAGACAAACAATCATTAGAAGAACAGATCAAAACACTGGCCGACCAGAGCACTTATCCTATTGATAATGCTTTAATTGTCGTCGGCGATCTTCATATGAAACTCTCAGGCATTGTCAAAGAAACAGGCGTCGATCTGGTTGTTTGTGGTCACCACCATAAGTTGTGGAGCCGTTTATTCTCATCCGTGCCCAAAGTAGCCAATGCCGTTGAAGCAGACTTACTGGTCGTTTATCTCGATAAGTGACGGAAGTGTCTGCCGACTTTTTGTTTACACTGTAAAGCATCGCCTGAAGCGCGAAGATGAATCATGCGTTGGGATAGCGGTATGCACCGAAAGAAGGTGTAAAAAAGCCGCTATTACTCAGCGGCTAATGTTTGTTATTACTCTGAACGTGCTTTATTCAAAACACTACACTTTAAAGAATGACAATTCATCTCTCAGTTGATGAGTTAACTTTGAAATTTCTTGGTTGGCTAGGTTGGTATTTCCTATCCCTCTTAAGTTTTCCTGCACTAGGTGGTTTACCTCTTCAAGCTGCCTTGAAATGTCTTGCGTCACAGCATTTTGTTCTTCAGCTGCCGTCGCCACAATCGAGTTAACCTCAGATATCGCAGCAACTTTATGGGCAACATTACCAAACGCTTCGATTAACTCCTGAGTCGCCTGTTGCGTTTCGTCGATCAACTCAACGTTTTGAATCATTGAGGAGTCCGCTTTTTGAGACTGTTCTTGAAGCAAAGTAATGATGGATTGAATATCGATTGTAGATTGCTGCGTTTTGGCTGCCAACGCTCTCACTTCATCGGCAACGACCGCAAAACCACGGCCTTGCTCGCCAGCTCTCGCCGCTTCAATTGCCGCATTTAACGCTAACAAGTTCGTTTGTTCGGAAATACCATTAATCACATCAACCACAGAGCTGATTTTTTCTGAGTATTCTCTTAACTCATTGACGATTGATCTTGCTTCATAAATAGATTCACTGACACGCTCAGTTGTCGCACTGGACTTTTGCAGTACCTCGTTGCTGATTGCAATAATATCAGAGGCTTCCGACACCGACTCTTCTGCCCTAACCGCGTTGGCAGCCACATCTGCAGCCGTCGATGACAATTCCGTAGCCGCTGTCGCAACTTGCTCTACCGATGACAACTCTAACTGAGAGTTTCTTTCGTTATTCAATATGGAAGAGGCAATTTCATCTTGACTACCTGATAGCGCTTGCATGTTTTTATGGCTTCCACTGACAAACCCTTGGAGTTTGGTCGATAGATTCGTCAGTCTTTCTCCTATCAGGTCTAACTCATTATTAGACTTATTCCATTCGCGTTCGCGTACTTTTCCGTTTGAAATATCTTCCAACCATGAGAGGAAAGCGGGCAAGTTTCTGAGTTCTCTTTTCACCATAAACACTGAAAACAAGATGGACAGCAAAGCACTGACGATCAAAATCACCCAACCGTAAATATTCGCGTCACTAAACGTATCTTGAGATGCGCTTAACTCTTTTTCTGCAACACTCAATTGAAGTTCTACAAGCTTAGATAGCTCGATACCCAAGTCATCGATCAGTCGATAAAGCTCAATTATCATGGCTTGGTCATCTAATTCCTCTGACGTTCTCTTCGCGATGACCGTTGGAAGGACTTGTTCCAATTGAGTGACCTTTTTATCCAAAATCGACGCCAGTTCTTTCTCTTTCGGCGTGAGTTTTGTCTCTAGGTATTGATTGAGTATGTTTCTTGCCTGCCTCACTGAGGCATCCACACCGATCGCGAAGTCCTGATAAGAAATCAATCCAACATGTTGCTTATTCGCCGCGTCAATAACATTGATCGCATACAAATCTGAAATGGATTTTAAAGAAGAAAGTGGCACAACCCTGTCGACATATACACTGTTAAAACTATCCATAACAGAGTGGGAGGTCGACGTAGATTTAGCATGATACCCCAGTAGTACAGCAACGAAAAAAGCAGGAATGATTAATAATTTTATAGATATACTTTTCATTATGTGAATGACCAAACAGCAGCAAAATAGGCATGACTTAACATTATCTAACGATAAACAAGACAGCATTCAGTTAACGAAAGGTAACATGACAATTGAACTGTTTCTGTGAATTACTTATGAATATCGTTGATAAACATGAATTTACAGCTGAAAAGCCATCTATAGTAAAAGCGTATGTACCCTACATATTAAAATAAGCAGTCACACTAATGACAATTTTGCTAAAGTCATCCCTATTCATTCAAAGTAGTATCAATTCAGATGGAACAAATTTATCTTGCAGGCGGCTGCCTTTGGGGCGTTCAGGAGTTTCTCAAATATGTGCCAGGAGTGACCTCGACAGAAGCAGGTCGTGTCAACGGAGCAACCAATACGACCTCAAGCGACTACGACGGCTATGCGGAATGTGTGCGGGTGGAGTTTGAACCGTCTCAACTGACGGTAGAACGATTAATCGACCATTTGTTCGAAATTATCGACCCATATAGCGTGAATAAACAAGGGAACGATGTCGGAGAAAAGTACCGTACCGGCGTTTATAGTCGCAACCCTGAGCACCTTAAACGGGTTAGAAAGCATATTGCAGCCAGAGAAGACGCAGACAACATTGCGGTAGAAGTGCTGCCTTTAACCAACTATGTAAAAAGCGATGATGAGCATCAAGATAGACTCACCTTACATCCTGAAGATCATAGCTTTTGCCACATTCCGTTAGATCTGCTGTACAAGTACAAAAACAAACGTTAATTACCCTATTAATGCAAAAGCCGCCAAGGTGTGCTGGCGGCTTTACGGGTTTCAGGACTTATTTAATCTGAGGAGGCGTCCCTTCCCCGTTGGACACAACCGCATCAATCTGTACCAATGCGCCCTTCTCTATATCTGACACACCAACCACCGTTCTTGCTGGTAGTTCGCCATTAAAGAAAGCGGTGTAAACGTCGTTAACAGCATCCAAATCAGACATATCTTTCAGTTGGATGTTCACCTTCACTACGTCATCCATTACGTGTCCTACGCTCTCGACGATGGTCTTAATGTGATTCATACACTGCTCAGCTTGCTCTTTCGCGCCACCGGCAATCACTTTGCTCGTGTTAAGATCGAGCGGTAACTGAGCAGCAATATGATTGTAATGAGAGAACGCCACCGTTTGCGTGTAAAGTGAATTCAGTGGTGCCAATTCCGTGTTGTTCGCTCTTATCACAATGCCGTGTCTGTCTTCGACTTCTTGTGGAGGTGTGCCATCTCCATGAGATACAACGGCATCAATTTGTACCAACGCATCCATCGGTAAGTCAGCAGCAGCAACGATGGTGCGAGCAGGAACGTAAGCAACCGTTCTTGCGATCGCGGAATCTGGGAAAAACGTTGTGTAAACTTCGTTCACCGCTGTCATATCTTCAAGGTTACGAACAAAGATAGTCACTTTCACGATATCGTCAAAAGGAACGTCAATGCTCTCTAAAATGGTTTTAATGTTTCTTAAACACTGCCCTGTTTGCTCTTTAATACCACCTTCGACAAGTACGCCTGTTTTAGGGTCGATCGGCAACTGTGCTGAAACGTTGTTATAGTGAGAAAAGGCAACCGTTTGAGTCGAAACCTGACTTGTCGGCGCACTTTCTGTGTTTCGTGACAGTTTTATAAGTTCACAAGGCTCTTGAGGCGCGGTCCCCTCGCCATTTGAAATAACCGCATCAATTTGCACTAGTGCGTCGTTCAGCGGCAGGGCATCAACGCCGACGGTTGTACGCGTAGGAAGAAGGTTCGGGAAGAATGCGGCATAAACATCGTCTACAACCTCGATATCCGACATGTTTTTAAGGAATACATTGACCTTAACGACATCGTCCATACTATGATTGATGCTCTCCACAATGGCTTTTATGTTATTTAAACACTGCATTGTTTGCTCTTTGACACTGCCGACCACAATTTCGCCCGTTTTAGGGTCTACTGGCAGCTGTGCTGAGATATTGTTGTAGTGGGAGAAAGCCACTGTTTGTGTAGAGAACTCGCTTTTTGGTGCGTTGTCAGTATTTCTTGAAACTTTAATGATACCGCCAGCCATAATGATATTTTCCTATAATTATCAAAGATATAGTTTTTCTTTGGTAGGGTTTATTTGAAAGAATAACTAAAGTGACAGGATGGTAAGTGAAATATCAGGTATTAATTGTGAGAAGTATCAAAGTCTAATTTCACGATAAAGTGGCCAATAACAGGATAATTAATCAGGTGCAGACTAATTATCCAAGATGGCTTAAATTTAATAGATAAAGGCGAATATTATCGTCTGGTTGATTCATAAATATTGAATATAAACCCACTCAACTTCATGCGAAAACCATCATGTTTAATCGAGTTTTGATAAGGCCTTCACATTAACGTCTCTCACCTAGGTTTATAGGCTCTAAACAACTGCTTTTTTTGCCGTGATAAATGCATAAATTATTTTTCAACTCTGAAAAACGAATTGGATTCTCATTAATGTCTTTCAAAACAGAAAAATTATATTTTGCTTTTGATCACTGAACATGATCGTTTAAAAGAGAAAAGTTGAAATACGGGTATGGGATGGAAGAAGTTCATAAAAAAACACCCATGAAACTTTCGAGCAAAGTTCATGGGTGTTCTTTATATTGTGCTTTACAAAAATATCGCTACAGCTGTGTTTCGCGAGTTGGCAAGAAAACTTCACCCAACATACAGCGAACGCTGCCGCCGCCGATGTTTTCGATCGTTTGCACGTTAAATGGCATTAGGCGACCATGGCTCGACAGTTGTGTACGCTGCGCTGGAGAAAACGCATCGTAAGCCGATTGAGACATCGCAATTACTTTGTCGCCGTTGATCGTTTCAAGCTGAAGAATATTGGCGCAGAACTGGTTCATCTGCTCAAGTGAAATTGAAATCACTTGCTTATCTTTTGCTAAAGACTTAAGTACAAAACGACGCTCAAATTCTGGGATCACTTCATCACAAATCACGCAGAAACCTTCACCAATCGCCATCATTACGTTGGTATGGTAAATCGGTTTACCTGATGGTAGAGCCGTCTGGAAAGACACAACGCGCTCATAGCCGATACGCTCTGCGTAATCTTCCAATACTTCACGATCACAACGCTGTGAAAGTGCCGCATAGATAGTTCGGTTGATATGGTCGATCACCATAACACCTGTACTTTCCAAATGCGCATTCACATCTAAATATGAAGTCAATGAGTCGACTGATACAACGTTGCGACCAGCAGCTTCCAAAGCAGCAGAGAGATCCTCAGATTTAACCTCGTGCTGACGGTTAGTACACGCCATTGGGAAGGTAAACATCTCTCCCTTTGCTGTGGTGCTGAACCAGTTGTTTGGGAACACCGCATCTGGTGTTTCGACTTCCCCTAATGGGTAATCAAAAACCACTACTTGAACACCAGCTTGGCGCAACTCGTCCACCATCGTATTGAACTCTTGCATCGCGAGTTCACGGATATGATCAGTGGTGTCATTCACTTTATGCTGAAATTCATTGTCTTTTGCAGTTTCAGCGTTAAACGCAAATTCTTTTGGCGGCACCATCACAACGCAGTTCGCGTTTTGTACCGTTTTTGATTGTTTTTGTTGTAATGCTTGCTGTTTCAACATTGTGACAAACTCATTTTTTCTCACTAAATTAAGCAAATTGTAGACATAATGTTAAATGATTATTTACTGAAATTAACTACAATTTTGCCACTCCAACAGAAATAATTGCTGCAATTAAAAAACATTTCAGTAAATATAACTTTTGGAATTATCCAACCAAAGAGTTGTCTGAATAATATGCAAAGCGGGTGATATTCTACCAGTTACATTTTAATGACCAAAAGTATACCATTGGCCTTTCCCTCCCTGTGTATGGATTAACACGCCTATAGTAACGACAGTTCTTGGTCTTTTGCGCGTTTAGGAAACATGTATGTTTAAGAAATTTGAAGGATTTACCAAGCCCTTCCCGAAGAATGAGCCCACTCAGCCACCTAGCGGCATTCTGGCATTTTGCCGCTATTACACGCGTGGTTTTGAAGTGCCACTTATTATTATGTCGATCATGTCTACCATCGTTGCCATTGTTGAAGTATCGCTCTTCGGTGCAATGGGTAACTTGGTTGACTGGCTATCAAACAGCAACCCAGAAACGTTTTGGCAAGAAAACAGCAGTCAGCTGATCTTTTATGGTGTGTTGCTGGTGGTTGTGATGCCGATCTTGGTTGTTGGATACTCCTTGCTGATCCACCAAACGCTACTGGGCAACTACCCAATGTCGATTCGTTGGCTTGCTCACCGTTACCTACTCAAGCAAAGCATCAACTTTTATCAGGATGACTTTGCGGGTCGTGTCGCCACAAAAGTGATGCAAACCTCGCTGGCAGTACGCGAAACGGTAATGAAAACCATGGATGTGTTCGTCTATGTGTCTGTGTACTTTACCTCTATGATAGTACTACTGGCGCAGGCCGATATCCGACTGATGATCCCAATGCTGATTTGGCTGGCTTGTTACATCAGCATCCAGATCTACTTTGTGCCTAAGCTGAAACGTGTTGCCTCTGAACAGGCCGACGCGCGCTCAACAATGACCGGACGCATTGTAGACAGCTACACCAACATCGCGACCGTTAAGCTATTCTCACACAGCAAACGTGAAACCGAATACGCAGAAAACGGCATGCGCGGCTTCCTAGATACTGTGTATCGACAAATGCGCTTGGTGACAGGATTTAACGTCGCCGTTTCAATTACCAACTACATTCTCGTATTCTCAATTGGTGCGCTATCTGTCTACCTATGGATGGGCAACTCCATCAGTGTCGGTGCCATCGCCATCGCCATTGCACTCGCACTGCGTATCAACGGGATGTCGATGTGGATCATGTGGGAAGTCGGCGCACTGTTTGAAAACATGGGAACAGTCGTCGATGGCATGAAAACGCTATCTAAACCTGTTGATATTCAAGACAAACCCAACGCGAAAGACTTAGTGGTCAACGACGGTGGCATCGAGTTTGATAACGTTAGCTTCCACTACGGCGATAAAACCAAAGGCGTGATTAGTCACTTAAACCTAAATATCAAGCCAGGTGAAAAAGTCGGCTTAGTTGGCCGTTCAGGTGCGGGTAAATCAACATTGGTGAACTTGTTGCTACGTTTCCATGATGTTGAAAGCGGCAAGATTAAGATTGATGGTCAAGTGATCTCTGACGTCACTCAAGACTCGCTGCGCGCGAAAATTGGCATGGTGACGCAAGATACTTCGCTGCTGCACCGTTCGATTCGTGACAACATTCTTTACGGTAATCCAGACGCGACAGAGGAAGATTTGCTGCGCGCGACCAAACAAGCTCACGCTCATGAGTTTATCGAAAACCTTAACGACCCATTTGGAAACACGGGTTACGATGCTCAAGTGGGTGAACGCGGGGTGAAACTTTCAGGTGGTCAGCGTCAACGTATCGCTATTTCTCGTGTACTACTGAAAGATGCGCCTTTGCTAATTCTAGACGAAGCAACTTCTGCACTGGATTCTGAAGTAGAAGCCGCGATTCAAGAAAGCTTGAACGAGCTTATGAAAGGCAAGACGGTCATTGCGATTGCTCACCGCCTCTCAACGATTGCCGCAATGGATCGCTTGATCGTTTTGGACAAAGGGGAAATTGTAGAGCAAGGTACACACCAAGAACTCGTTAAGAGCGGTGGTATCTACGCGCAGCTCTGGGCGCACCAGACGGGTGGTTTTATCGGTGATGAAGAGAATACTCAGCAAATCGCCTAAAGGCATCTCAACAAACGCAAAAAACCACAAAACAAAAAGGAAGTTTCGGCTTCCTTTTTTGCTTCTTTCCGGTCGCATATTAATCAATAAGTATCGTTGTCGCCTTTATTGCGCCCAAAAAAAGCCACGCATAAAGCGTGGCAAGTGCAGGATAAGGGTGGCAGTGGATGTGTCACCTTTCGCACATAAATAAGGTTCAAAACGCACCCTAATTAATAAGTTTCAAACACACCAGAATTGTAGTCTTTGATGGTTTGTTCAATCTCTTGCATGCTGTTCATAACAAAAGGCCCATAGTGAACAACTGGCTCGTCAATCGGCTCACCGATAAAGATCAACACCCCACTCTGCTCTAGTGAGTTCAAATCGACCTTATCTCCTTTAGAGAGCAATACCATGTCGCCTTGTTTGGCCTCTCCACCAGCCACATTGACCCTGCCTTGATAAACATACAACATCGCGTTGAACTCAGCGGGGGTTACAAGATCGAGCTTATGCCCTGATTCAGCGCGCCAGTCTGCAACGGTTAGCTCAACACCGGTTTGGTTTAATGGGCCATTAAGCACTTGGTCATTCGCATTTAACGAGCCCGCCAAAATACGTACCAAACCTGCTTGTTCCGTCTGGTTTTCCGTTATCATTTCCGGCTGGAAGTCAAAGTACTGCGCGGGTTTCATCTTGTCGCGCGCAGGTTGATTAATCCAAATTTGGAAGCCGTGCAAGTCACCATCTTCCATAATTGGCATTTCGCTGTGGATCACTCCGCGTCCCGCCGCCATCCATTGTGCGCCACCCGACCTGAGCTCACCGACATTCCCCATATGATCACGATGCTGGAAATGGCCTTTCATCATGTAAGTAAGCGTTTCAATGCCACGGTGTGGGTGCGGAGGAAATCCGCCTACATAGTCAGCGCGTTTATCAGACTTCAGCTCATCAACCATCAAAAACGGTGAAAAACGGGAATTGTTGAATCCGGCAACACGCTGGATCTTCACACCATCACCATCTGATGTGGCATGCGATCGGATTGTTTGTACGATTTTACGATAGTTGCTCATAATTCTTCTCCGTCTGACTGATGGAGTGAGTGTAATACTTGTGAAACAAAACAGGACAAGGAGGATTAGAGCCACTTGTTCGAAAAATTTGAATGAGTTTAGACTTTGGTAAGATTTGGTAAAGAGATAGCATCACGTTAATATAACGATTCCTATTATCAAGGACGTTATAACAACAATGATGAATGCTCTAGAATTTACAGATGCAGGAGTGAAATACACTCCACATACTTTCCAAGTTCCTTTGGATTACTCCAACGAAAGCAAAGGCCAAATTGAGGTGTTTGCACGCGAGCTATCACTCGTTTCAGATGGCGAAAGTACGAAACCGTGGCTGGTGTACTTTCAAGGTGGTCCTGGCTTTCCATCACCACGCCAAAATGGCAATAATGGCTGGGTAAAGCGCGTTTTGCAGCAATACCGTATCCTTCTGCTCGACCAGCGCGGTACGGGTAATAGCTCGGTCATCCACAGCCAAACGCTCGGCCATTTGAGCGCAGAAGAGCAGGCAGAATACCTCGCTCATTTCCGCGCAGACAACATCGTGCGTGACGCAGAATTTATCCGCCAGCAATTTAATGTCGACCAATGGGCGATTTTAGGCCAGAGCTTCGGCGGTTTCTGCTCGCTTACTTACCTCTCTCTGTTCCCTGAAAGCCTATCGCGCAGCTACATCACCGGTGGTGTGCCGTCGATTTCACGCCATCCAGATGATGTGTATGAAGCGACCTTTAAACGCACGATGGAAAAGAATCAGGCGTTCTTCCAGCAATTCCCACAAGCGCAGCAGATGTGCCAAAAGATTGCCGACCATTTGCTAGAAAACGAAGAGTTTCTGCCTAACGGCCAACGCTTTACCGTTGAGCAGTTTCAGCAGATTGGCATTAACTTCGGTATGAGTGATACCTTCTTACCGACATACTACCAACTGGAAAATGCCTTTGTGACGGTGAATGGCGAGCCTCAGCTTCGCTATGAGTTCTTAAACAGTATGCTGATGCAGCAAGGTTTCCAGACCAATCCTATCTATGCGATTTTGCATGAATCGATTTACTGCCAAGGCTTTGCGTCTAACTGGAGTGCGCATCGCGTGCGTCAAAGCCGTGAAGAATTCAACTATCAACAAGGGCAACCGTTCTACTTTACGGGTGAGATGGTATTCCCGTGGATGTTCGACCAATACGAGTGCTTAAAACCGCTTAAACAAGCCGCACAAATTTTGGCAGAGAAAGAAGATTGGAGCCCGCTCTATAACGCAGAGCAACTGGCAAACAACAAGGTTCCGGTAAGCTGCGCGGTGTACGCCGATGATATGTTTGTGGAAATGGACATCAGCCGCGAGACGCTAGCGCTGATCCCAAATTCGAAAGCGTGGATCACCAATGAGTTCGAACACAATGGCCTGCGCGCTGACGGCGAACGTATTCTCGATAAGCTGATTGAGATGGGCGAGCAAACCGCTGCTACCTTAGTGTAAGTCCTGAGCCTCCAACGCGATATTGGAGGCTTTTTAACAATAATCTAGACGGCCTCTGTCCACAGTCACTCATTGCTTTACATAAGGTTGTTCCTTCCACTAGTCGTTGACCACACTTGTTTGGACTTCTTTGGGGAATATAACAACACAAGCCGTATGCTTTTGTTTTCCAAAACCAACAATCTGCTCTAGAGCGCTCTTACCTATTGGCACATATGCAGCCGTGACAGCGTCTTGTGCTTCTTCGACCAATGGGTCATGAAAGTAAAAAAAGTGGTCGCTCATACCGCTGAGCACAATCCAGTGGGGCTCTTTACACCCATTAAATCGGTAGGTGCTAATCAGCAATAACACCGCTGCCCCCTGTTCAATCCAGTTTTCTATTTGCGGAATGTGCGGAGGGGCTTGCTCAACTTTAATATCGGTCTGCTCGATTTGATCCATAAAGTCGGCATGGACCAGCTCGATCACAGATTTTTTCAATGGGTCACGAACGGAGTGAATAAAAGGTGTCCCTCGCGAGTGAGACCACAGCTCGACAGCAAAGCCACGTCGATTTGCGGCAAGTGCTAAACCTTGCCCACTACAACCACCATGACCGCCTGCCATAAAAATCGTTGTGGCTTCACGCCAAAGCTGTACTTCCTTCTTGCGCGAAGGCGATGTTGAGTGCCCGAGTGCGGCAAAACTCATAAGCAGACACGCTGCACCACATGTGAATGGAAGCGTTTGAACATACAACGGCATCGACAGCGCGAGTGTGGGACCTAATGTACCAAGACGTTTCTGCATCCTCAGTCCATCTATCAGGCCATCGTAGTAATGAATCAAGGTTTTTAATCGCTTAAATCCATGCTTTTCATAGAGACGTATAGCCGCTGAATTATCTTCCCTAACTTCAAGCCTTAGAGTAATGTAGCCTCGTTCCACAGTGCTTTGCTCACATTGGATAATCAACTGGTCTGCAATGCCTTGACCTCTAAAATCTGGCGATACTGCAATGGAGTAGATTCGTGCAAGTTGCGTCGCTTGGTTGAAAAGCACGAGTGCATATCCAGCAAGTCGATCGTTCTCTTTGGCGACAAAGAACTGACAGTGATGAGACTGAATAAACCGCTTCATTTGCCGACGGTTTATATTGTCACTGGTGAATACTTGATTTTCCAAATGAAGCAGAGAATCTAAATCATCGAGTTGAGCGTTGCTGTATTCCATTTCAGCCTCGGTTATTCGCTTTAATGCTGTCATTTAAAAGTAAAAACAGAAATCTCTCAACAGGAATTGAACTGATGGCGAACATCCTTATTGTTACTGATGAACTAGGTGACTGGAAACAGTACTTCCCTTCCGAAAATGTTGTGTCTGTAAATGATTACCTTACCAGTGGCGCGTTTACCGAGAACAAAAGTATTCAAGTAATCAACCTTTGTCGCTCTTATGATTATATGAGTAATGGTTACTATTGCTCCTTAATGGCTGAGGCACGAGGGCATCGAGTCATCCCAAGAGTGATGACGATGAATGACCTCACTCAACAATTTATGCTTAACCTAAAGCAAACTTACTTTGAGAAGCACTTTCGCGATCAAGATCAGATTGATGCCAAAATTTACTTTGGTCGAACCGAAGTCACTGGGTTGGAAAAAATCGCTCATCAAGTATTTGAACACTTTATGGTTCCAGTGCTCGATGCAAGCTTTATCCGCGTCAACAATAAATGGCAATTGGCTCGCTTAGAAGCGTGTGCATTTCAATCTTTAAACGATAGTGAGCAGGATTTTTTTGCTTCCTCGTTAGAGTCGTTTTCAAACAAAGTCTGGCGCAAGAAAAAGAAAAGCAAAAACTATCGTTATGACATTGCCATACTGATTGATCCAGAAGAAAAGATGCCGCCTTCCGATCCTAAAGCGATTCGACGTTTCCAACGTGCCGCTAATCGAATTGGGATTAATATGGAAATCATTGGGCCGGATGATTTGGGTAGGCTTGGGGAGTTTGATGGACTCTTTATTCGTGCTACCACCAATATCTCCAACTTTACGTATAAGTTTGCCAAAGCCGCGGAAAACTTAGGGCTGGTGGTCATGGATGACCCTGAGTCGATCATGAAATGCACGAACAAAGTGTTTTTAACGGAATTGCTGACCTTACACAAAGTGCCGGTACCAAATAGTATGGTTCTGCGTGCGGGTGCCAATGAGCAGTTGGAAGAGGTTGTAAACAAAATCGGTTTCCCTATGGTGCTAAAAGTGCCGGATGGTGCATTCTCCATTGGCGTAGTGAAAGTCAAAAATCTCGAAGAGCTGACGCAGCAGTGTGATAAGGTTTTTGAGAAAAGTGCTTTGATTCTGGCACAAGAATATCTACCAACGGATTTCGATTGGCGAATAGGCATCCTTAATCGCCAACCTATTTATGCGTGCAAGTACTTAATGAGTCGTGGCCATTGGCAAATTTATCAACACCATAATTCTGGTAGGGTTACTTCTGGTGGCTTTGAAACGCTCGATATAAAACATGTCCCTAAACATGTACTTGATGCCGCGACTAAAGCCGCGAATTTAATTAGCAATGGGATCTATGGCGTTGACGTAAAAGAGATTGGTGATAAAGCTTATGTCATTGAAGTCAATGACAACCCAAGCATTGACCATCATGTTGAAGATGCCTTTTTGGGTGATTTACTTTATGACCGGATTGTCACGGAATTTTTACGACGAATTCAAATGCGTGGTTTCTGATGCTAATCCCAAATTCGAAAGCGTGGATCACCAACGAGTTCGAGCACAATGGCCTGCGCGCTGACGGCGAACGTATTCTTGATAATCTGATTGAGATGGGCGAGCAAACCGCTGCTACCTTAGTGTAAGTTCTGAGCCTCCAACGCGATGTTGGAGGCTAAATTCACTAAGTCACTACAAACATACCCCTACAACTTCCGCCTTCTATTCGAGTTACATACATCAAATCCTATGTCATACCAGTCATAAACTGAAAATTCAGGTAAACCTTACATGATTTCTGTCGCCTTATAAGTAATAGGTAGTTGTAAGCCGTCATTATTAGTTAGGGAAAAATATGAAACTATTAAGAGCCACCCCTCTGTTACTCAGTTTAATGTTATTGGGATGCAGTACCATGCCCAACTCAATTCCAGAAGCACAATGCGTCGGTGTCATGACTTCTCAGGATGCTTACGGGAATATGAACTCTAACCACTTTACCATGCAAGTTTTGGCGCTGAGGCAACAAGCTGATATTCAAGAATATATTAGTCATATTAAGCCCGACTATCCGGTATGGGTAAACTGGAAGTCCAGTCGTGGAGCACGTTGGTATGCTGTAACCGTTGGGGACTTTAGAACAAAAAATGAGGCTTATCGCGCAATCCAGACGTTGCCTCAGAATGTACAACGATCTGAGCCATTCATCTTGACCTTCGAGAAAATGAAAAAGCAACAAGAGACCAATGTAGTACGTATGCGATAGATTTATCTGAGAGAAAATTACGAATAACGATGGATGACACCCTAAAACATGGATTAGGAAAAGAGCCTAAGCAGACGTTTAAGGAATCTGAATGGAACTATTCAAGCGATTGGGCAAGAAACTCGCAAAGCAAGAGTCTTAGGGATGCTTCCAGCCATATAATATGGCTGGAAATCAGGGTATTAGTCAGAATTGCGATTTCGACTTGCTGCAATGTTCCGCTTATGTTTGCTTGCACCTCAACTCATCGAATGCAAGCCAATCATATTCCCTTCGGTATCACTGACGATTGAGATACAGCCATATTTACCGATTGAGAACTTAGAATGTTCCACGCTTCCTCCCGCATCGACCACGCGTGATTCTTCCGTGGCGCAATCTTCACAGGCGAAGTACACCATCGTGCTATTGCCACCAGCTCGCACACCTTCCATCTTCGCCAACGCACCCGTCGCGCCATATCGATCCATCGACGATGGAAAGCCCCACATCACAATGCCGACGTTGGCGGGATCATCAATCTGCTCTAGCGTGACTTCAAACACCGCCTCGTAGAATGCTTTCGCCCGTTCCATGTCATCAACATAAATTTCAAACCAGCCTACTGGATTCATCTGCTGTGCCTCCTGGTTTTGCCGCAGTCGATTTAAAGCTAGCTTAATATCAGTCTGTTGCCAGAAGGGGATGGACGATTCGATCGCATTTTCACAGAAAATAAAAGGATCTACGCCCTGCCCTAAGATGCGTTAGAATGACCGCGAACTGAACAACACCAAGCATCCATACTGCCTTATGCTCAAAATATCCAACACCGTTACCCTGCAAGCGTGGGAAATCCAATTGACTGCCATCCGAGCGCAAGGCTCCGGCGGGCAAAATGTGAATAAAGTCTCGTCGGCTATCCATCTTCAGTTCGATGTCAAACACTCCACCCTGCCGGATGTGTACAAAGAGCGAATTTTAGCGCTGAAGGATTCGAGAATTTCTAAAGACGGTGTGATCACGATTAAGGCGCAGCAGTTTCGTACCCAAGAACAAAACAAAGAAGATGCATTAAACCGATTGGCAGAGCTGATCCGCGCGGCGATGGTGGTACAAAAGGCACGTAAAGAGACCAAACCGACCCGCGCTTCCAAAGAGCGTAGACTGAAAGGTAAAAACATCAAGTCTCAGACTAAATCTTTACGTGGCCGCATTAAGCATTAATTTGCCTCAGGTTATACCGTTAGTTTGCAAAAGCGTGTTGACCTAAATTCGGAGTAACAGTAATCGGAAAAGAAAAGATTCCCGGCACGCATTAGGTGCCGGGAGAGAGTTTTTTCACTGTTCTCCAAAAGGGAGGTTACGCTTCTACTGAGCGCGGCTGACGGCTAAAGTTTCGATCAACGAATATCATTGAAATGGTTGCGATAACTCCTGGTACAGCCAGTACTAAGAAATTGATCTGGTGAGGAAGCGCCATGGCCAATAATGCACCACCAACCATCGGACCAAAAATGGCACCGTTACGGCCAACTCCAGATGCCCAGCCCAAACCAGTTGATCGGATGTGAGTTGGGTAGTATTGAGCCACATACGCATACAGCAGGATCTGGGAACCAATAGTCGCAGCACCAGCAATACCTACGAGAGTATACAGTACCCAAGTTGGGTTCTTGTAACCGAGCATAATGAGCGACAGAGAGCCAAGGATAAAGAAGCACACAAGGACCGAGCGTAGGGAGAACTTATCCGCTAGCCAACCACCACCGACCGCACCGATGATAGCACCTACATTGAGTATCATTAGGAACATCAGGCTTGAGCTTAATCCGTAACCCGCCACGGACATCAATTTTGGCAGCCAAGAGCCTAGTGCGTAAACCATCAGTAGACAACAGAAAAACGCCGTCCAAAACATCAGCGTGCTAAACATACGTCCGTCACGGAATAGCTCTAATACTGGAGCTTGAGCCTTTTGGGCAGATGCAACAACCAGCTCCGAGTCCTTGTTGTTATCACAGCTTGGCTCCACCTTCACGAGTAACTCACGCGCTTCTTGCTCGCGCTTTTGCGTAACCAAGAATGTCAGTGATTCCGGCAAATGCTTGATCATCAGCGGCAACAGCACAAGCGGAACCGCAGCAAGGAAGAACATGATCTCCCAACCGAAGCGGGGTACGATCCAGATACCTAGTCCTGCAGACATCATCCCACCGATGGCATAACCAGAGAACATCAATGCAACCAATGTACTTCGGCTCTTTTTCGGCGAGTATTCGGTCATGAGTGAGACGACATTAGGCATTACTCCCCCGATACCTAGGCCAGCGATAAAGCGCAGAATACCGAACTGCCATGGAGTGCTGGCTAAGCCATTCACGGCGCTGACTGCACTAAACAGTACCACACACATCAGTATGGTTTTTTTCCGGCCAAGTTTGTCCGACAGCATCCCGAACCCCATCGCACCGAACATCATCCCAAACAGTGCGGCGCTTCCCAGCATACCGGCAACATAGGGGTCTAGGTCCCATTGACTCATCAGTTTAGGCAATACTACGCCATAAATGACAAGATCGTAGCCATCAAAAATGATGATTAAGGTACACCAAAATAATACCTTCCAGTGAAAGCGGTTAAATTTGGCGTTATCGACAACCTCGGTAATATTGATGCTACTCATACTCAGCCACCTCATTGTGGTTGGTAATAGGCTGCTTTTGGTTGTTCATCTTGCTCTCCTTGCATGTACTTTAGTTTGTGAACTTAGGTCATTAAAACCCGTTCCGGTTATTCACTAGCCCAAATCGCCCCCTGCAACAGGAAGGACTGTGCCAGTGATGTAACTAGCGGCATCAGAGGCCAAAAATAGGATCGGTTCAGCCTGCTCATCGAGTGTTCCATAACGATGCATAAAGCTAGTGGCATTCGTCTGTTCGACGAGGGATTGATACCACTCTTTTTCCTGTTCCTTCTGAGGTGCACTATTACGCGGCGTCAAGCGTGTAGGCGCCTCAGTTCCCCCTGGTGCGGTAGCGTTGATTCTGATCCCACGCTCAGCGTATTCGAATGCCATATTCACTGTTAGCGCATTAATGCCTCCCTTCGCAGCACCGTAAGGCACTCGCATCAGACCGCGGGTGGCCACAGATGACACATTCACGATAGCCCCGCTTTGGTGCTCTAACATGTATGGGATGGCTGCTCTGCAGCACCACAGAGTTGGAAAGAGCGATCGCTGTATTTCCTTCTCGATTTGCTCTGGTTGATAGTGTTCAAAAGGCTGAGCCCAAATGGTTCCACCAACATTGTTGATGAGAATGTCGATACGACCATATTGTGCGTAAGCTTTCTCCATGACAGATTGTGCGCCTTGCCATGTTTCCAAGTCAGCTTGAAGCGCCAGTACTTCCGTGCCTTGCTCTTGCAGTTGCGAGGCCACGCCGTGAACATAGTCGGCGATATCAACCAGAACTAGCTTTGCGCCTTCACTCGCAGCCAGTTCTGCTACGCGCTTACCAATCCCTTGCGCGGCGCCAGTGACAACCATGACCTTATTGATAAAGCGGGCACTCATGCGGCCTCCTCAGAAGCAGGAGTCACACTCGCAGTGAATTTTTCGTAATGGAAAGAATTCGGTTTGATTCCCTGAGATTCGAAATGACCTAATACCGCATTCACCATCGGAGGTGGGCCACAAAGATAAACGTCAACATCACCGTCATTGAAAGGCGCGTCTTCCATATGATTGGTCACGTATCCTTTGCGCGGATGATCGCTTTCTTCATTCGCGATAACCGTTTTAAAACTGAAATTAGGAATACTAGCGGCAAAGGCTTCCAAGGCTGATACACACACCAGATCGTCGTCGTTGGTGACGCCGTAGATCAGATGTACTGGCTGATCGCACCCTTTTTCCTTCAGGTGTTCTAGCATCGAAAGGAACGGAGCCAATCCTGTGCCACCGGCAAGCATCAAGACAGGGCGCTCAACCGGACGTAAGTAGAACACACCCATTGGGCCAGT
This sequence comes from Vibrio japonicus, assembly GCF_024582835.1. Lineage (NCBI taxonomy): Bacteria > Pseudomonadati > Pseudomonadota > Gammaproteobacteria > Vibrionales > Vibrionaceae > Vibrio > Vibrio japonicus. The sequence continues at coordinate 845,435 of NZ_CP102097.1, read as the reverse complement.
TAACGATACGGTATCGTTGGACTTAGCTTTACCGACCAGCCAAGAGCTCATCAGACCGCCGGGTACATTTCGGATCAAGAAACTCAATTGACGGCTACCTGGCAGTGAGCTGAAAGAGTAAGCTCTTGTTTCATCACTACCTGGCACCTGAATGTTGACGTACTGGCCAGGTAGGAAGCCGATATCGTTATCAGCGGTAATTTTTAGTTCGATAGCGGTCGGCGATATGAGGTTGACCACATCGACAGTTCCCGTAACTGTGCTGTTTGCGGCCTTACTACACATTGAAGAAACCGCTGGGATTTCGACGACACAATCGCTGGAAGGCACCATTTGACAGGTTAGGATAAGCCCTTTTTCAGCTTCTTCATCCGTTAGCGCTTCGTCGATATACTCTTCGCCTAAATCGTATTTTCCTTGACGGCAAGTGCCCTTACACGTACCGCAAACTCCGTCGGAACAGTCCATAGGCAGGTTCAATTGTGCGCGGTATGCCGCATCGAGAACCGTCTCACCGTCGTTACAGTTAATGACACGAGTGACGCCATCTTCGAAATTGAGTGCAATGTTATAAGTCATATTGATGCTCCCGCAATCCATTACAAGTGGTAAACATCAACCGCCTGATTGATGCAGTCGTTAGTCAGCACAATTTTTTTGTACGTGATTAAAGGGGTTTCGCCGCTGATGTCTAAGGTGTAAAAAGATGTACCGTAAAATTCCTGTGTCTTCTTATAGCGATAAGACTTCGTCAACCAGTTGAAACGCAGCTGCAATTCACTTCCTTCATGCGATAGGATCTCCAACCCGCTAATAAAGTGTTTGGTGCGCGGTTCTGGCAACGAGCTTGCACCGGAACGTTCCGTTTTCAATCGGTATACACGGTCTTCTAAGCCATCTCGGTTCGGGTAGTAAATCAGTGAGATCTCACGCTGCGGATCTTCCGTCAGCTCCTCATCGTCATCCCATGCTGGCATCCAGTACGTCACATCTTTGTGATAACACGCTAGCCAGTTATCCCACTCTTTATCATCGAGATAGCGGGCTTCACGGTTAATAAACTGCTGTATATCGTGGTAATTCAAGCTCATGCGTCAGTCTCCTTGTTCAGTACCGGAATAATTTGGTCAGATTCAGCTTCAATAGCTCTTAGCATTTCGTCCTGCCAGTGGCGGTGGTGATTCACATATAGGCCTTCATCTTCCGGTTTAGTCCCGCTCATTAGAGGCTTCATATCCAATTGGTTTGCATGGTCATCAGGGCCGTCAATCCAGTGCGTTGCGCCGCGGCTCATGTCATTCCATCGTGCGCCTCTTGCTTCGTATCCATCTTGGCAAGCGCGGAATTCTTCCAGATCGTCAGGAGTACCCATGCCAGATACATTGAAGAAATCTTCGTACTGACGGATACGCTTGGCACGTAATTCTGCTGATTCGTTCTTTGGCGCGAAGGCATAAATGGTGACTTCAGTTTTGTTCACATCAATCGGACGACTGACTCGGATTTGAGTGGAGAACTGATCCATCAAGTAAACATTCGGATATAGACATAGGTTTTTGGTCGTGCGAACGATAGAGTCGGCTCTCGCCTCACCAAAGGTCTTTTCCAATCGCTCTAGTTGGCCGAAAACTGGACGCACCTCAGGGTTTAACAAGCGGGTCCAAAGCATCATATGGCCGTTTTCAAATGAGTAGAAACCGCCTTCCGCTGACCAACTTTTCGCATCTACCGCCTCTGTGCCGCCTTTTTCATAGTTTCGCTGACCCATAGTTGACAGGTAGTTCCAGTGCACTGAACTCACGTGGTAGCCATCAGCCCCATTCTCTGCTGTTAACTTCCAGTTACCTTCGTAGGTGTAAGTTGAACTGCCGCGCAGTATTTCCAACCCATCTTCCGCTTGATCAACAATGTTATCGATGATTTTGGTCGTTTCACCCAAATACTCTTCTAATGGGAGTACATCGGCGCTTAAACTACCGAATAGAAATCCGCGATAGTTCCCGAACTTAGCCATCTCTTTCAAATCATGGGAACCGTCAGTATTGAATTGATCCGGATACCCACCCTTTTTCTGGTCTTTCGCCTTGAGTAGTTTTCCGTCGTTGCGGAAGGTCCATCCGTGGAACGGACAAGTAAAAGAAGCTTTGTTACCGCGTTTCTTACGGCACAGAGTTGCGCCACGGTGGGTACACGTATTGAGGATGGCTTTTAAATCGCCGTCTTTGGTTCGAGTGATGATAACAGGCTGTCTGCCGACAGTGACTGAGTAGTAGTCACCTGGATTAGGAATTTGGCTTTCGTGAGCAAGATAAACCCAGTTACCTTCAAAGATGTACTTCATTTCCAGTTCAAACAGTTCACGATCGGTGAAAATGCCACGGTCACACTGGTAACGTCCAGTGTCTGGATCGGCAACAACGGCGTTTCGTACGTTGTCTGCTAGTTGCTTGAGTTTGCTATTCATTATATTTATTCCTTTTGCATCCTGAGTTTCGGGTACAGGGGCGCTGTAACCACCCCAATACTGAGGTGGTTAGCACAGGGCAATAAGTAGGGTAAGTTTGTTAAGCCTGTTCACCCTCAAGGGCGCGCAAGCGAGAGTGGCGAACGTGAAGTTCTGACTTTTCTGTGCTGAGCAGTTGGATATCGAATTCAACCTGAGTGAATGGACCTTCTAATCCTAGAGCGTCTGCCTTAGCTGGATCTTCGATACGTTGTGCTTCAATAACCAACTCTTCAAGGGTTGCAAAAGCAAAATCATCGTAAGTGTATTCATCACCGGCTAGGTTGATCTGAGTGGTTAGGTGTTTGTAACCCGGCTTAGAAATAAAGAAGTGAATATGAGCAGGTCGGTTACCATGACGTCCTAACTGGTTAAGCAAATGCTGAGTTGAGCCTTCTGGAGGACAACCGTAGCCTGCCGGAATAATCGAGCGAGCCGTGTAGCGGCCGTTTTCATCAGTCTCGATTCGACGACGCAGGTTGTATTCACTTTGAGATTTATCAAAGTAAGAGTACGCACCCATACTGTTTGCATGCCAAATGTCTACCACGGCGTTGCGAATTGGGTTGCCGTCTTGATCCGTAACCTGTCCAGTCAGTAACATAACTTCTGATTCAGTGTCGGTACCATCATCCATGCGAGCAAAACCTTCACTCTTCGGCGAACCCGCTACATATAGAGGGCCTTCAATCGTTCTTGGTGTTCCGCCATAGAGTCCAGCTTGCTTATCCGCCTCGTCCGAACGAATATCTAGGTACTTGTCGATTCCAAGACCTGGAGCTAACAGAGCCGCCTCACCATTCGCACCCAGTTGGTTGATGTAATAGACCGCTGTCCATAATTCATCCTGTGTGATGTCCAGATCTTCAATAATCTGGAAGACATCGTGCATAACGCGGTGCAGGATAGTTTTAACCCTTTCATTACCGTCAGAATTATTGAAACCTGCAACTTTCTCTAGTAGCTCTTGTACTTCCGGTGTGTGCATAGTTTTAACGTTCATCATTTCTTCTCCTTGCTTTATTTCGTTACTTATCAGTTAGTTGATATCACTTCGGTGTTCTCATCGGTCATCTTCGTGAATGGACGAAGGGTGACGACATAAAGGGGATACACTGATGTCCATATAAGGAAACAGCGGTAACTGGCTAATCAAATCCTGTAGTTCCGCGTTATCTTTTACATCGAAAATACTGACGTTGGCGTAGCTGCCTGCTACTCGCCACAAATGTCGCCATTTACCTGATTGCTGAAGTTGTTGCGCGTAAGCTTTCTCTTTCGCTTTTATTTCGGCGACCGTATCTTCCGGCAGGGAATGTGGGATTTTTACCGTCATTTCAACTTTGAATAACATAAGGGTTTACTCCTGTGGGTTAGCTTCGGCGGTAATACGCGAATTTGTCTTCATCGATCTCGATACCTAGGCCTGGACCAGTCGGTAAATCGACCCCGTTGTGATGGAAATTCAGCGGAGTGGTCACGATGTCATCCTTCATCAGCAACGGACCAAACATCTCCGTTCCCCAATGCAAGGTTTCTAGTGTTGACCAGGCGTGTAACGAGGCAGCTGTGCCAATCGTGCCTTCCAAGAGTGTGCCGCCGTATAAACCGATACCTGCCGCTTGAGCAACGTACGCTTGTTGCAAGGCTTGGATTGGACCGCCTGCTTTAGCGATTTTTAACGCGACTGAGCCTGCAAATCCGGCCTTGGCCAGGTGATACATATCTTTCGAATCAGCAACTGATTCATCGGCCAGAATCGGTAGGGAAAACTTCTGAGACAAGCGAACCAAAGCATCAAAGTCTTTCATTGGTGTTGGCTGTTCGACCAAGTCGACTCCTGCATCGCTAAACTTTGCCATGGCAATCCCGGCGCTGGATTCATCCCAGGCTTGGTTTACATCGACACGAATGCTGGCCGAGTCACCTAAGGCCTGCTTGATTGCAATGACGTGGTTAACATCATCTTTTAACGCGCCAGAACCGATTTTTAACTTGAAGTCACAGTGGCGCTGAGCGTCTATTAAACTTAATGCTTCATCGATATCTTGATTGGTATTACCGCTGGCTAAAGTCCAAAGAACTGGAAGGTGTTGATGGACAGCGCCTCCAAGCAACTCAGACACTGGGAGATTTAAGCGCTTACCTTGTAAATCCAACAATGCGGTCTCTATTGCTGACTTCGCTAGGTTGTTACCGCGAATGGCAGAATTCAGCCTTACCTTTAAAGTATTGATGTTGTGCGATTGCTCACCAATAAGGTGTGGGGCAAAATAGGTATCAATGGTCAGTTTTACACTTTCAGGGCTTTCCGCTCCATAAGCCAAACCACCAATTGTGGTTGCCTCTCCGATCCCCTCAAATCCATCGGAATCTTTAATCCGAACAATCACCATGGTTTGCACTCCCATGGTTGTTACAGAAAGCTTGTGCGGACGAATTGTTGGGATATCAATCAGACTCGTTTCGATGGAGTAAATAGTTGCTGACATGTGATCTCCAGATGGTTTTCATTAAATAACATGTAAATGACATGTAAATCATTTGTGCTTTAAAGGTTATATAGCTTAGCCTGTTGCTACAAATATCAAATAAGTACCAAGCAATACCCTGGAGGTATGATGGAGTTAAGACACTTGCGATACTTTGTCGCGGTCGCTGAGGAAGGGAATCTCACCAGAGCTGCAGAAAAGCTCTGTATTGCCCAGCCCCCGCTGACTAGACAAATCAAACAACTGGAAGAAATGGTGGGCGTACCACTGTTTATTCGTAAGCCCCGAGGGTTAGAGCTGACGGATGGCGGCGCCTACTTTTTAGTGCATGCGAAACAAATCCTCGACAAAGTGATGGTCACCATTGAGGGAACTCAGCAAATTGCTAAAAAGCGCAAAACGTTGTTCTCTATCGGTTTTGTTCCTTCAGTGTTTTACGGCCAATTGCCCTTAATGGTCAGACGGCTGAGAAAAAACAAAAACTTAGAAATTGTCTTGCATGAGTTAAAAACCCAAGAGCAAATAGAAGCGCTGAAAACAGGGAAAATTGATATCGGATTCGGCCGACTTCGTATCGATGATCCTGATGTTGAACAAGAATTACTCTTTGAAGAACCGCTGCTAGCGGCCATTCCAAGCGGCCACGAATTAGGAACGCATAGCCCTTCCCTCAAAGAGTTATCCGAATTTCCTATGATCACATTTCCAACCGGACCGGGTGCCCACTTTTCTGATTTTATTCAGGGCGTATTTTACAACCGTGGCTTAAAGAGCAACGTTAGCCAGCAAGTTAACGACCTACAAACGGCACTCTCTTTGGTTGCTTCTGAGATGGGATATACATTGGTGCCGGAGCAAGTCCATAAGCTCAGACGAGAAGGGATTGAGTACGTCAAACTTCAAGATACCAGCATCACCACACAAGTGCTCGCTTCTCGCCGCCGAGGCGACAATGCCAATGCTGTTATGCGACTCGTCAACACGATCTTGGAAGAGTTGGTTGAAAACCGCAGAACAGGCCGATACTCCTAGCCCTTGAATGGGTTAGAGTACCTTTTCCTTATTGATCATAAGTTTATGTGGCTTCAATGCCACTTTCTACGCATTCCTCCCCACAAATAATCCCTGTTTGAAACAACTCAATTCCCCCTGCATTAGCCAGGTGCGTCCAGTCATCATTTGTGCGATATACGCACCAAACAAATAATATTCGAACTTTTTTGCCTTCCCCTCTTGACGGTGGGCGATAATTTGAGCAAACATTATGTACGAATAGAGAATATTTGGTGCGTATATCGCACATTTCATGTGAGACACATAATCAGTAAGGAGACATTGTGATGGCTGAGTTCCTTTCTCTTAAAGAAGCGATAAGCAAACATATTTTTCACGGCGACACTGTCGCGATGGAAGGTTTTACCCACCTCATTCCGTTCGCAGCGGGACATGAAATCATCCGTCAGGAAAAAAGGGATTTAACGTTAATTCGTATGACGCCTGATTTGGTTTATGACCAGTTAATTGGCGCTGGATGTGTGAAAAAGTTGATCTTTTCTTGGGGAGGTAATCCAGGGGTAGGATCGTTACACCGACTACGAGACGCTGTAGAAAAAGGCTGGCCACATCAATTGGAAATCCTTGAACACAGCCATGCGGCAATGGCATGCGCTTATGAAGCTGGAGCCTCTGGTTTACCTCTTGCAGTGTTGCGTGGCTATGTCGGTAGCGACCTCCCAAAAGTGAATGAACAGATCAAATTTATTACCTGCCCGTTTAGCAATGAGCAGTTGGCTGCCGTACCTTCTATTAGACCAGACGTCACCGTCATTCACGCTCAAAAAGCCGATAAAAAAGGGAATGTGCTGATCGAAGGCATACTCGGTGTACAAAAAGAGGCTGTCCTAGCCGCCAAACGCAGCATTGTCACTGTGGAAGAAATCGTCGATGAACTGGATGCTTCAGTTAACGCTTGCGTTCTGCCTTCTTGGGCAATCACTGCTATTTCACACGTTCCTTTAGGTGCAAAACCTTCATATGCCTTGGGCTACTATGAGCGTGACAACAGCTTCTACAAACAATGGGATGGCATATCACGTGATCGCACAAGCTTCCAAGCTTGGGTACAGGAAAACATCTTCGAACAGGGAGAAGCATAATGAGTTTTGAATACACATCTTCAGAAATGATGAGCATCACCGCTGCTCGAGCTCTAACGGATAACATGACTTGTTTTGTCGGCATCGGTCTGCCAAGTGAAGCCGCGAACCTTGCCCGACTGACTCATGCGCCAAATATTACCCTTATTTATGAATCAGGCACGTTACAGACCAAACCCAACGTGTTGCCGTTGTCTATAGGTGACGGTGAACTGTGTCATTCAGCGTTGAGTACTGTGTCAGTGCCAGAAATGTTTCGTTACTGGTTACAAGGTGGACACATCAGCGTAGGTTTTTTAGGTACGGCACAAATCGATCGCTTTGCCAACCTAAACACAACGCTAGTTGGTGATTACCGTGAGCCAAAAGTTCGCCTACCAGGCGGTGGCGGCGCACCAGAAATTGCGACGAATGCAAAAGAAGTCTTCATTACTGTTAAGCATTCAAAACGTACCTTTGTGAAAGATGTTGATTTCATCACTACCGTTGGATTCGGCCGTGATGGTAAGGCAAGAGACAATGTTCCTAATCTGGGCAAAGGCCCGACTGTTGTCATCACTGACTTATGTATCCTTCGCCCTGATCCTTCAACCAAGGAATTGGTCGTGGTGTCGCTACACCCTGGTGTGACACGCGAGGACGTGATCGACGCAACCGGTTGGGATATTCAATTTTCAGATAATCTTGAAACCACGCCAGAACCAAGTGACCTTGAACTAAAAGTGTTACGCGAGCTGAAAGAAAGAACGCAGCGTCAACATGCTAACCAAGAGTGAGAAATGCTATGACTACTGTTTATCTTTGTAACCCGCGTCGTTCCGCTATCGGTCGTTTCGGTGGCACATTATCGAGTGTTCGCCCTGATGATCTTGCAGCCCAAGTTTTTAAAGCTGTCTTAGAACAAGCACCCAACCTGGATCCTGCAGCCATCGATGAGGTCATCATGGGCTCGGCTAACCAAGCAGGCGAAGACAACCGAAATGTTGCACGTATGTCGTCTCTGTTAGCCGGCTTACCGACATCCGTTCCAGGTACCACAATTAACCGACTATGTGGATCAGGCATGGACGCGGTCGGTACTGCTTTTCGCGCTATCAAAGCGGGTGAGATGGATTTGGTACTGGCTGGTGGTGTGGAATCAATGTCACGAGCACCTTATGTTATGGGGAAAGCCGACAGCCCGTTCTCACGAAACCAAAAAATTGAAGACACCACGATTGGTTGGCGCTTCGTTAACCCATTAATGAAAGAATTATACGGTGTCGACTCCATGCCTGAGACGGCGGAAAATGTCGCTGAAACCTATAATGTTTCACGTGAAGATCAGGATCGTTTTGCTTTTCTGTCACAGCAAAAAGTCCAAAAAGCACAGGCTGAACAGATTTTTGCACAAGAGATCGTGCCAATCGTTATTCCGCGCAAACGACAAGAACCGTTGATATTCGATACCGATGAACACCCACGACCAAGCACGTTGGAAAAGCTCGCTTCGCTGCCAGCCCCATTCAGAGAAGGCGGGAGTGTAACCGCAGGCAATGCCTCGGGTGTAAATGACGGTGCAGCGGCGATGCTCGTTGCCAATGAGGAATCGGTCAATCAACATGGCCTAACGCCGGTAGCCAAAATATTGGGGATGGCAACAGCGGGCGTGGAACCTAGAGTGATGGGCATTGGCCCAGTGCCAGCGGTGAAAAAATTGCTGGAGAAGCACAGAATAAGCATTCAAGATATAGATGTTATCGAACTGAATGAAGCATTTGCAGCTCAAGGGCTAGCAGTGTTGAGAGAGTTAGGCGTTGCCGACGACGACCCTAGAGTTAACCCGAATGGCGGCGCGATTGCTTTGGGCCATCCTCTAGGCATGTCAGGTGCTCGTTTACTGATGACAGCCGCATACCAATTACAACGAACGGGTGGACGTTACGCCCTATGTACTATGTGTGTTGGCGTTGGACAAGGTATCGCGACACTTATCGAACGAGCTTAAGCAAGGAGATCGCATGGGTTTTATGAGCTATCAAGGTCGCGCTATCTGCTACCATAGCCATGGAGAAGAAGGGAAACCGCTACTGATATTGGCGCACCCTCTTGGCATGAATCAAACCGTCTGGGAAGGGGTTTTGCCTTACCTCATCCCTAGCTTTAAAGTCGTGACTTGGGATCTTCCCGGTCATGGAAAAAGTGAGGCTCTGGCTGAAGATGCGACAGAAATCATGCCTGATGACTTGGCAGGAGAAGTGCTTGCGCTGGCCGACCAAGTCGGGGAAGAGCGTTTTCATTTTGTCGGTACATCCATTGGTGGCGTTATTGGGCAGCAGCTACTGATCAACCACAGTGACCGCTTAATTTCAGCGGTGCTGACCAATACAGGCGCAGTGATCGGAACCCCAGAAAACTGGCAGACTCGCTCCACAGATGTACTCGACAAAGGGCTAGGCTTGATGGCGGAGCAAATTGTGCCGCGTTGGTTCGGTCAACTGGCTTGCCGACAACAGCCAGGCCTGATTGACGCATGGAAACACAAGCTCGCTGAGTGCGATAACCGCAGTTATGCGCTACTGTGTGAAATGCTCGGACAAACCGATTTTCGTCAGAAACCGTTGAACAAAGAAGTGCAGTTAGTCTTAGTCGGAGGCTCGGATGATGTAGCCACCCCTCCTCAGTCGCTTCAACAACTGGCTGACCTAAGCAACGCGGATGCACCTATTATTCTCGATGGTATCGGTCACGTCCCATCGGTAGAAGATCCTGTGTTGTTTAGCAAAATACTCCTAACAAACATGTATTAATTTGAAATATGCAGGCATCGCCGCAATGACGGTGATGCCTGCTTTTTCATGGATACAACAACCATTTTTCCTTCTTTACAGACATTGATTGTCTTTTTCTACAGTGCGATAATCGCACAATTATTCGGTGTTGGATGTATTAAAATGGAACATGGCACTTCTGATAAAGATTTTCTGACTACGTTCGCTAAAGGACTCAACGTAATCCGTTCATTCGAGCCTAATTCGATGAGTATGACTCTCACAGAGGTAGCAAAAAAGAACGACCTATCCAGAGCATCGGCAAGGCGCTTCTTACTGACCATGCTAAAACTCGGCTACGTTGAAACCGACGGCAATAGGTTCTCTCTGACCGCGAAAGTTCTTGAGCTAGGATACTCTTACCTCTCCACACTGGATGTAGGCGGTACAGTATCTACACAGTTGGAACTGCTCACCCAACAGCTTGGAGAGTCTAGTTCGGCCGCCGTACTCGAGGGCGAAAACATCGTTTATATCGCTCGGATCCCCGTCCGCCCTCTTATGGCTTTCAACTTACAGATCGGTGCCAGACTTCCGGCGTACGCAACGTCGATGGGACGAGTGCTGCTGTCTGCACTACCAGAAGTCGAATTGGACCAATTGCTCGAGCAGTCGAATCTTGTAAAGTTGACACCGTATACGCTGACGTCGCACAGTGATCTCAAGGCAGAGATTGCCAATGTCCGTGAGCAGGGGTACGCCATCAATGACCAGGAACTTGAGCTAGGCCTACGTTCCGTAGCTGTCCCTGTGTTTAACCGCAATGGTAAACTCAGACTGACCTTGAACGTCAGCTGCCACTCCAGCAAAACCTCGGTAGAACGGATGATCAATGAATTTGTTCCCGCCTTACAGGAAACAGCTCAGCGCATCTCAATGTCCTTGCCCTAGTTCATCTATCGCAACCTGCGCTTAATTAACTAAAAGCAGGTATGTGATGCGAGAGAAGATAAGAATAAAAGGACGGGTTAGAGCTTATTCCATGGGGTTAAGTTGCAGCGTCGCGCCATAAAGATGTAATACAAGCACATCAACAATGCGTAAGCGCTTGTACCCAGCATCACCTCATTCGCCAACGTTAAGTAGGTGTCCGTCGGTGGGTCGTAGCGGAAAATCACACTAAAGGCGAAGAACAACACAAAGAACTCGGCACTTAACACCAAGAAGTTGCGCCAAATAGGCTCGTAATAGGAAGGGCGAACCTGAATGCCCAGCTTACGCAAGAATCGGTGGGAGAAAGCATGGTGGCTTGAAGAACGAATCCCCGCGCGTTCCAGTTCATCCACCGCTTTGTCTAACTTAGTTTCGTAGCTCATAACTATTTTTCTATCAATAAAAGTGGCAGTCTACTGCAAACGTTGCAAAACAGTTTCGAGTTAATTCAAACTTTTACGCCACCTTTCACGACAAAGTCGTATCCAATTGTTACTAATTCTCCGCTCAAATCTGCAAAGCACCGCGTGCTATCTATAATTAACTTAATATAAAAGGTGGTAAGAGGAAGGCCACATGAACACTCTCATTCTTTACGCACTGCTGCTTTCTACGCCCTCGCCGACTGTCGATGCTGCTGCGCTTCCGTTGAAATGCCATTTACTCAATACCGCCGATAATTTTTGGTTTTACAAGGAACAGATGGTCTACAAGAGCCACCAATTTGCCATTTTCCAGAATTTTGTCGGCCGTACGGTCACGCAGGTGGATCTTAAAAGCAGCGAACTGATCCGCACTACGTACATTGGCGATCCCTACGATCCCAAATATCAGATCTTAATGGGCCGCTGTACCGATACCAGCCACGTACTGAAAATGTGGGAAGTGAGCGACAGCCCGTAACCCCACCATTTCTCAATTAACCTCGCCTTTTCACTTTGCATTTGGACAACACCACTTCCCTTAGTGGTGAAGGCTGAGCTTTGTATTCACCCAGCCATGATGTCTGTTTTTATTTGAAGATCACATTTCTATAACATTTTACCCACAAGATGATTTTTGTACTTAGAATAAAAACTCAGCTTCTACATCAACCAAGGAAGAATTATGGAAAGCTTGCTGAAAGGGTTTCCGGTGATTACCGAAATCCCTGTTGCATGGGGTGAAATGGATGCCCTGCAACACGTAAATAACGTGGTTTATTTTCGCTATTTTGAAACCGCGAGACTGGAGTATTTCAGTGCGATCAATCTGCTAGTAAACCTCGCTGACAGCCACATTGGTCCAGTCTTGAGCGAAACGACTTGTCGCTACAAATTGCCGATCACTTACCCAGACACACTACTCGTCGGCTCTAAAGTGACGGATATTCAAGAAGACCGCTTCACGATGGAATACTGTATCGTCAGCAAAAAACTTGGCAAAGTGAGCACTGTTGGCAAAGCAACAGGCGTCATGTTTGATTTCAAAAACAACCGCAAAGCGACGCTGCCAGAATCCATCAAAAACTCTATTCTTGAATTAGAAGCGCAAGCAGAATAATCAAGTTGTTGGCACCTGCTTTATCTCCACTGACAGGTGCCAAGTCGAACCACTCTTATTCCAGTTCCTTATTCCATTCGATACGCTTCACCCACACCGCACTCAAGGAAGATCGTGAGCTCCCCCGAGTGATTTATTTAGCAATACACATAGGACTACTGGCAATCGGGTCATTGATGACCACGGCATCAAGGTCGAATACCTCTTGCAGTAGCTGTTCAGTAAACACATCTTCAGGTGAGCCCTGTGCCATTAACTGGCCTTTTTTGAGCACCACCAAATGGTCACAATAGCGGCATGCTTGGTTTAAATCATGCAGCACCACAATCACGGTTTTACCTTGCTCGTTCATTGTTCGCATCAGCTCCATCAGTTCGATTTGATGAGACAGGTCGAGGTAGGTTGTCGGTTCATCCAGCATCACAATCTCGGTGTCCTGCGCCAGTACCATAGCGATCCACGCGCGCTGCCTTTGTCCGCCAGACAGAGATTCAACATTCTGCTCAGCGAGATCCAATACGCCAGTTTCCGTCATGGCTTGCTCGACAATCGCTTTGTCAGCTTGGGATAGCCGCCCCCAATGCGACACATACGGCGAGCGGCCATATTCGACCAACTTTCTCACCGTAATCCCTTCAGGGCTGACCAATACCTGTGGAAGCAGTGAAAGCTGCTGAGCGAGAATTTTATCTTTAATTTTGCCGAGCGGGGTCTGCTCGACAAAAATCTCACCCGATTTCGGTTTGTTGATGCGCGATAGCGTTTTCAGCAGCGTCGATTTACCGCAGCCGTTGGGACCAATCAAGGCGGTGACTTTGCCTTTGGGAATCGTCACCGACAAATTCTCTATGATAGTAGTATCGCCATACGCGACGGAGAGTTGCTGTGTCGTGATCATGACCAACCCTTATAACGTTGAAGTAAAAAAATAAAATAAGGAGCACCAATCAGAGAAGTTAATACCCCAGCCGGAAGCTCAACCGGTGGCTGGATTCCGCGAGCGAGCATATCGGAAAGCAGCACTAATAATGCGCCGATCATCGACGATCCGGGCAGCAACAACTTATGATTGTGTCCAAATAGCATGCGAGCCAAATGTGGTGCGAGTAAACCAACAAAACTGATCGTGCCACACACAGACACACTCACGCTTGCCAGTACAACAGCGCACACTAACGCCATAAGCTGGATTTTATTGGGAGAGATACCGAGTGAACCCGCCACTTCTTCTCCCAATCCCATAATGTCCAAACGCCACGCCAACCAGAACGCAAGCGGAACTAACAACGCAAGTGTCCACCAGATAAACGGCACTTGATCCCAGTTTCTGCCCCATAAACTGCCAGTGAGCCAAACCATGGCGGTGTTGATTTCGATGGGATTGACGATCATTAAGAAGTCAATGCCGCTGGCGAGAAACGCGCTAATCGCGATGCCAATCAAGGCCAACCTCGCGGGAGTAGGATTGGAAAAATAGGCCAACGCCATAATCATTGCGGCGGCAAACAGTCCTCCAAGCATTGCGCTCACTGGCAACATATACAGCGGGGCATTAGGCAAATAGACCAACAACGCGGTCGCGGCAAGCCCTGCGCCAGCACTGATCCCCATCAGATCAGGGGAAGCCAGCGGATTACGAATTATTCCTTGCACCAAAGCGCCAGACAGTCCCAAGCCCGCGCCAACGCCAAGCGCCAGTACTAAGCGAGGAAGTCGATACTGGTTGATGATGAAATCGAACTCGCTGGCAGAAAACAGTGCCTGACGTACCTGAGCAACGCTCAAATCAACCGCGCCAATAAACAAGCTGGCGACACCAAGAAGCAGCAACAAAGTAAACATCGCAACTAAACGAGAATTGAGCGTCATAATTTGCTCCTTACCGCGAGGAGAATAAAGCACGGAGTGCCTAGTAATGCGGTAATCACGCCGACGGGGGTTTCACTAGGAAAGGCAATCGCTCGGGAAAATCCGTCAGCCCACACCAATAACGCTGCACCGCATAAAGCACTAGCAGGAATCAACAACAAAAAGTTACTGCCGACCAACTTACGTGCGATGTGCGGAATCAACAAACCAACAAAGCCGATTGGTCCAGCCACAGCAACGCTAGACGCAGTCAGAAGTACAATCGCAACACAAGCTAAGGCGCGTGTTCGGCTGAGGTTTAAACCCAGCCCCGTTGCCACATCATCCCCGAGTGCGAGTAAGTTGAGCGATTTGGCGATACTCATCGCGAGCCCTAGCCCCAGTAAGCTGACAGGCCATAATTGATGCCATTGCTGCCAACCGATGTTAGCCACCGTACCCGATAACCAATAGATCACGCTGTACGCCATATCATCGGCCATAATCACCGAGGCGCGCGTCACACCAATCAGCAGCGCATTGACCGCGATACCGGCCAAGACTAACTTAAGTGGATGCGGCCTAGGGGAGAAAAAACCGCCCAGTATCATCACCAATCCGCCACTCAGTACCCCGCCCAAAGCGGCGACAATCACGCCGGGGATGTGAGCAAAAAATGCAAAGCCGACACTGGCCAACGCCATAAAGCACGCCGCACCCGCGTTAATGCCCAACACGGAAGGTGACGCCAAAGGGTTACGAGTAAGCCCCTGCATCAATACGCCTGCGACGGCGAGGTTCGCGCCGATCACCAGACTGGCATACACACGAGGTGCTCGCAGGGTAGCAAGAATTTGCTGCTCCATACTGCTGGTATCAAATGAAGATAGGTAACCCACTAGATGAGGAAAAGAGAGAGTAAAGCTAGACCAAGCAAGCATAGAAAAGCAAAAGCCGGCAATTGGAATGCCGGCGAGAAATGCCCAAGTCGTTGGTCGCGAAATTGCACGTATCATTATTAGTCAGAATCGTTAGTTAGTCAGAATCGTTACTTAGTCAGAAGAGTTAATTAGCCAGGATTTCCTCTAGATTTTTCGCGATGCCTTCCGCTGCTAGCATGCCACGGTTGAGTGACCACAGCTCTGGGGCCACCTCAACCAAGCGCGAACTTTGGCTGACTTTCAGCATCTTAAATAACGGATTTTTCTGCCATTCATCAACCACCGTTTGCTCAGAGTACGCGCCTATTAATAACCAATCGGGATTCACTTTCAGCAGTTGCTCAAAACTGGTTGGCAGGTACGCTTTTTCGGTTTGCTCCGGAATCGGACTATTGAGGCCAAGCTGGGTAATCACACCACCTGCATAAGACGCTGGACCGTGCATCCACATGCCTTTATCGGTGATCACCGCAAACTGAATAGTGTCTTGGTTGGAAAAGTGCGTTTTGTATTCCGCCATCACCGCCTTGTGTTTGGCGATACGAGCTTGCATCTCTTGCTCTTTGTTTACTGCAATACCAACTAACGCGGCCGATTCAAGGTTCTCGGCATAAGTCTCGCCTCGGCTTTTCAGCAATAGCGTTGGCGCAATACGAGATAAATCTTGGTACACCGCTGTATGGCGCTCAGCATCCGCGATAATCAGATCGGGTTTCAAATCTGCAATCACTTCAAGGCTTGGCTGAGAGCGCATGCCAACCGAAGTCCAAGGCTGAATCGCCGCACGCACCGATGGAATAACGCGCTCATTGTTTTTGTCATCCGCCACGCCAACAGGTGAAACGCCCACTGCCGCTAACGCATCAATAAATGAGAACTCCAATGCAACGATGCGTTGTGGTGTACCCGAGATAGTAAACGTACCCTGCTCGTCTTGAATCGTACGATCATCTGCTGAAGCAAGAGGAGTAAAAAAGAGAGGGACGACGAAAAACAGCTTTGCAAGCAATCCTTTGAGCATGACAGATATCCAATATCAAAATTAATTGCGTGAATACTATGCAATATTAAAATGATAATCAATCTCAAAATCATATTCAAAACGATTAGTTGATAACGCTCTCGCTACGAAAGATTCACTCTTGGCTCATCACTCTGGGTCTCCTTCTTTATGTGGTTATACATACCTCACAAGAGGTGTATCCAAGCTGTTTTGATAATTATCAATAAAGCGAAGTGATATGGCGCTTATATTAACCAACTAACCCCATTTACTTAACCAGACAGGGATGACTAGTTAACCTCATAGAAACAACTGCATAGCGAGTTTTTTGTCACACGAACTTTCCTTGCAAGAGGTTGTACCTACAAAGTGTATGGTTTAATTGAATCTGCGAGGAATGACATGATTGAAATCATTATCGACGGAAAATACCGAATTGCTGAACAAGGCTCGACCTTGCTCGAAGCCGCCAAGGTGTGTGGTGTAGACATTCCGTCACTGTGCGGATTAAACAAATCAGACGAAAAAGTACCGTGCGATTTGTGCGTGGTTGAAGTGGAAAGTGGCGGCATGCAACGCGCATGTGAGCTAAACGTATATGGTGGATTGAACGTGAAAACGCAATCTGATGCACTCAGCGCGCACCGGAAAAAAGCACTGAACCGCATCATGCAAGATCACTACGCTGATTGTGAAGCGCCATGTAAGACCGCTTGTCCGGCAGGTGTCGACATCCAGTCTTATCTCTATTTCATCGCACAGAACGACCACCAAAAAGCGATCGAAATCATCAAGAAAACCCTGCCGATGCCACTGTCTATTGGCCGCGTTTGCCCCGCGTTTTGTGAAAGCGAATGCCGCCGCTCCTTAGTCGATGAACCTATCGCGATTCGTCAGCTTAAACGTCATGCAGCGGACGCGGATCTTGCCGCACACGAAGCGTACGTCCCAGAGAAAAAGCCCGCCAAGCCATACTCCATCGCCATTGTCGGCAGTGGTCCAGGCGGACTCACTACGGGTTATTACCTATCGAACGAAGGCTACGAAGTCACCGTGTTTGAAGCGATGCCAAAAGCGGGCGGTTGGTTACGATACGGCATCCCTGAATACCGCTTGCCAAAAGATATCCTCGACAAAGAGATCGAGTTGATGTGTCGCAACGGGATGACCATCAAAACCAATCATAAGCTCGGCCAAGACTTCACGCTGTCGCGCCTGAGTGAAGAGTACGATGCCGTCTGTCTGGCCGTCGGCGCGTCACAAGCGGTAGAAATGTATTATCCGGGCAGTGAGTTGAAAGGCTGCTACCTCGGTGTCGATTACCTAAAAGATTATGTCACCGAACAGCAATACAAAACTGGTGAAAAAGTCGCAGTAATAGGTGGCGGCAACACCGCGATCGACTGTGCGAGAACCGCTCGTCGAGCCGGCGCTGAAACTACCCTGATCTACCGCCGTACCCGTGAAGAAATGCCCGCAGAAGATTACGAAATCGAAGAGGCTGTGCATGAAGGCGTGAACTTCTTATTTTTGACCAATCCGGTAGAAAACCTCGCTGACGAACACGGTCATGTTCAAGCGATCCGTCTTGAACGTATGGCGCTAGGCGAACCAGATGCTTCCGGTCGCCGCCGCCCTGAAGCCACCGGAGAGTACTTTACTGAGGCATTTGATACGGTCATTGCAGCGGTCTCTCAAAAGCCCGATTTAAGTTTTCTGGAGAACGACGATTTGTCGATTCCACTCACTCGTTGGAATACGTCTGAATCTGACGACTTCACCATGCATACAGGTACGGGAAACTTGTTCAGTATCGGCGATTTTCGACGCGGCCCAGCCACAGCAGTCGAAGCGGTTGGCGACGGCAGAATCGCAGCTAAAGCGATCGATCTGTTTTTAAATGGCGATATGGCCGAGATGCCAAGGCCTGCGTTCAACTCGCGCAAAGAGAAAAAACTCTCGCAAGTCGACCCACTGCAATTTGAAAACATTCAGAAAGTTGCTCGCACCGTAATGCCAGAACTGACACCCGCGCAACGAGAGCAGAGCTTTGCCGAGGTCGAGCTAGGCTTTGATAACGATGACGCGATCCAAGAGGCCGCACGTTGTTTGGAGTGTGGTTGTCAGGCGAACACCAGCTGCGACCTGCGTGACTACTCGACCGAGTATGGCGCAGAGCAACACTTTAACCATTCAGTCGATGTCAAAGATCACCAAGATTGGCTGACCTTGCGTGCTAAAGATCCACGCCATAAATTCGCCGTTGACCGTAGCTCGCAGTTCATCGAGTTTGATGCCAACCGCTGCATCAGTTGCGGCCAGTGCATTCAAGCCTGTCGTGAGCAAGCTGTACACGGAGTACTTAACTTTGTCACCGACCAGCACGGTAGACCAGCGCTCAGACCAGACGATCGTCCACATTTTGGTTCAAACAAGGATGGAAGAGTGCTGATGGGGGATTCGAAATGTGTTCAGTGTGGTGCATGCGTTCAAGCTTGTCCGACGGGCGCAATGGTCGACAGCCGAGACAAATCGCAAGGCCGCAGTGATACACTGAAAAAAGTCGACACCATCTGTACCTACTGCGGTGTAGGCTGCAAACTCACCTTGCATGTGGATGAATCCGCAAACACCATCCGCTATGTCACTGGTGCCAACTCACTGGTGAACCAAGGAATGTTGTGCGTCAAAGGACGCTTTGGGTTTGACTTTGTGGCTAGTGATGCGCGCCTGACTACGCCGCTTATCCGTAAAGATGGTTGGCTGCAACCTGCGAGCTGGGAGGAAGCTATCCAGTTGATTGCCGATAAGTTTACCGCTATTAAGCAAGGTTTTGGTGGCCATGCACTGGCAGGATTCTCTTCGGCAAAAACCACCAACGAAGATAACTACGCGTTTCAGAAATTCATTCGTCGCGAATTGGGCACCAACAACATTGATCACTGTGCTCGATTATGTCACGCCTCTAGTGTGACCGGATTAGAAGCCTCACTAGGCAGTGGCGCGATGACCAATGACATACCGAGCATCAAACACTCAGACGTAATTTTTATTATCGGTTCAGATACGACGTCTGCTCACCCGATCATTGCCTCACACATCAAGCAAGCAATTCGCCACCACGGAGCACGACTTATCGTCGCCGATCCAAAACGTATTGATATGGCGGAACACGCCGAGTTGTATCTCGCCCACAGGCCAGGCACCGACGTGATGCTGCTTAATGGTGTGATGCAGCAAATCATCAAACACGGATGGTACGACCTTGAGTACATTGAAGAGCGTGTCGACGGTTTTGATACGCTGCTGCAAGAAGTGATGTCCCCTGCCTACGCGTTAGATAAAGTCTCGCTGGTGACAGGGGTAAGCACCGATGACATTTTCGCAATGGCACGCATGATAGGTACCGCGAAACGAACCGCGGTGTACTACTCGATGGGCATTACTCAGCATACGACGGGGCACGACAATGTGCGCTCGATTGCTAACCTGCAATTGCTGTGCGGCAACATTGGTATTGAAGGCGGTGGGATTAACCCGTTGCGTGGTCAGTCAAATGTGCAAGGCGCGTGTGATATGGGTGCGTTGCCAAACTGTTATCCTGGATATCAGAAGGTCTACAACCCGTTAGTTAGCCAGAAGTTTGCGATTGAATGGAATGCGCCAGATTTACCGAGCGAACCGGGTCTAACACTCACAGAAATCATCGATGCAGCATGTCAGCGAGAGATTCGTGGCATGTACATCATGGGTGAAAACCCAGTATTAAGTGACCCAAATCAGGCGCACGTCATTGAAGGACTGGAAGCGCTCGATTTCTTGGTGGTGCAAGATATCTTCCTCACCGAAACCGCGCAGTACGCCGATGTGGTGCTACCATCATGCTCGTTTGCTGAGAAGTCCGGGCATTTCACCAACACCGAGCGCCGTGTGCAACGCATTAATCCAGCAGTAAAAGCACCGGGGGACGCCAAGGAAGATTGGTGGATCATCCAACAAATCGCCAATGCAATGGGTGGGGATTGGCACTACAACAACGTTTCCGATATCACTTCCGAAATCGCGCGAGTCACGCCGCAGTATGCAGGACTGCTCTGGAACAGCATCACGCCAGACGGTGTACAGTGGCCGAGCAACAAAAACAACCCGAACGGCACTCGCATCATGCACCAGACCCAGTTTACCCGCGGCAAAGGGCAGATGGTTGGTGTACCGTTCCGCTATGCCGCTGAGCTGCCGGACGAAGAGTACCCGCTAGTGCTGACGACCGGACGTGTGCTGGAGCAGTTCCATACCGGAACGATGACGCGCAAAACCAAAGGGTTGGACAAACTGGCTGGGCCAAGAGCGATGATCAGTGTGCAGGATGCCGAAGCGCTTGGCATCAGTAACGGCCAACGACTACGCGTTTCCACTCGCCGTGGCGAGATTGAGATCGACGCGTTTGTGACCAAACGGATCCAACAAGGCGTGATTTTTATCCCGTTCCACTTTGTTGAATCGCCAGTCAACCGTTTAACCACCACAGCCACCGACCCTCATGCCAAGATCCCTGAGTTCAAAGTGGCGGCGGTGAAAGTTGAAGCGTTGGCTGAGTGCTCTCTTCAAGAGGTAGACACTCACTGATTTTCTGTCACTAAATACAAAGCCAGCTCGATGGGAGCTGGCTTTTTAGTTTCAGGCCAATTACTTAATCAGCGAAAGTACATCTCTAAACTCTGTCTCCCGGCAGTCTTTGACCAACTCATAAAGGCACATTTCCAGCCCTGTTAACTCAATTCCATTGTTGATCAGCTTAGTAATCCCAAGTTGCTTATTCTCCGCTGTACGCGACGAAATACAATCTTGCACTAACTGCACTCCATACCCATGATGCTTCAAGCCCATCGCAGTTTGGTAGACACAAATGTGCGTCTCTATGCCACACACCAGCCATGTTTGAACATCGGATCTGCGAACCGCTTCCATAAAATTGGGTTCAGCGCAGCCATTAAAAGTGAATTTCTCTATCGGCTGCTGCTCATCGAGCAAAATACCCAACTCTTCAACCGTAGGGCCAAGTTTCTCAGAATTTTGTTCCAACCACAGTATGGGTAAACCTAAAACCTGAGCACCTTTAATCAGTTTGGCGCTATTTGCTATTAGTGTTTCGCTGTCGTGAACTATCCTAGCGAGCTTTCCTTGAATATCGACAACGATAAGCCCAGTGTTTTCTTTAATTAACATAAACCTTCCTTGTTCGTCTCTAGCCAATTGAGTAATCGAAGTGTTTTAGTCTTTTCCTCCTGCGCTATCAGGGCTCGGTATAAACTGATCAAAGCTTGGAATGTTATCCAACCTTTTTGTCCAACTTGCCGCACTCCCCACATAGATACGCGCATCGGGCACCTTATCAACCTCTGTATCTAAACAGCCCGCAGGCACAACCGCCAAGCCCAATTTCTCAACGTAAGTCGGCACCGCTGAACCACAATTCGAGCAAAAACTTCTTGAATGACGAGTATCGGGAAGTCGGTACGTCGTGACTAACTCCTCACCTTTTAACCACTTGAATTGTTGAGGGTGGCTAAACAGGTTTGCTGCGTGGACCGAACCCGTTCCTTTTTGACAACGCTGACAATGGCAAAGAAAGAACTTATCAAACTCACCAGTCAGCTCAAATTGAACACCGCCACACAAACACGAACCTTGATGTTGATTACTCATAAAAACCTCCAAGCTGACATCGCTCCGTTGTTCACCCAGAATCAAGCAAAAACACTCCTAACTCACCATAGCGTCTAAAAGTACGGTGCGCTAGGATAAATCGCTGTTTATTTAAACAAATCAGAAGCGTTGTGATTCAACCACTTCCGCGGTCTTAATGTCCAAAACTGCGCGGTAGAAACGGGAAATTCATTCGCTCTCCAGCAAGCCATACAAGATCCGTGTCGTATTCAGTTAAGCCCATTGCTGCTGTAACCGACGCATGCTTTTTCCAACCAATACGATTAGGACTGCACCGATCAAAACGGGAGTGAATATAAAACTCCATCCTTGGCCAGCTAGCATGATTAGCATCGGGTTTGCGCCTGCTGGTGGATGCGTGGTTTTGGTCAACAACATCAAACTCACCCCTAAACCTGTCGCCAGCGCTAAAGTCAGCGGTGTAACTCCAACATATTGTGCAAACGCAACACCAATGATTGCCGTGATCATATGACCAAATATTACGTTTTTAGGTTGGGCTAATGGGCTATCAGGCACACCAAAAACTAAAACAGCGGTTGCGCCAAATGGTGCCATAAGTAGCGCAACTTCACTCAGTGAAAATTCTAAAAATGAAAGTAATCCTATCGCAATTGTTGCACCGACGCCTGCTACAACAGACACAAGTAGTTGATTCATATTTATCTCCTTAAAAGTAGACCACTCTGTCTACAAAATCTAAAGTAGACAAATTGGTATACTTTTGTCAAACTGTTTTTAAACGCGGAGGGTTTATGAGTAAAAAGCGCCAGCTATTGATCGAGACGGCACTCGATCTGTTTTATAGACATGGGATAAATTCCATTGGCATCAACGAAATATTAAAAGTCTCGGGGGTTGCAAAGCGCACGCTCTATATCCATTTCGACAGCAAAGAAGCATTGGTTTTAGCGACGCTTGAACACAGACACACGATTTTTTGCAGATGGTTAGAAGAGAGCATTTCCGGTGCAGCCCCCCATCAAGTACTGATAAATAAGCTGTTTCAGGCATTAGAGCGCTGGTTTGATAGTGCAGAGCCTCAGCTTGGGGATTTTAGAGGCTGTTTCTTCATCAATACGTCTGCGGAGTTCAGCGATTTCAACAGTGAGATTTCCCGTTATTGCGCGAAACACAAACAAGAAGTACGCGACATCATCCATCGCCAAATGGTCAACGAGAACCCTTTATTACTCGATGCTATCTGTCTGTTAAAAGAAGGGGCTATTACAACGGCATATATGACGGGATCAGGGAGAGAAGCCTGTGAGAAGAGCATTCAGGTGTTAAATACGCTTCTACAAAATGAGGCTGTGGATTAATCGACAGTAACTCAGCCTCTAGATACTCGAAGCATTCATGAGCTTTCCATATGGCATGGTTTACACCGTTCACTTGTCAGAGGGGTGAGCGATACCATCTGCGATCCTCACAGGCTCTAACTCATAGGGATTAACACCTTCCAAGCACGCGACGTTGATTGCAAACTGATGCGGATTAGAACGGCGTTGGTGATGGGTGTAAATACCGCAGGTTTTACAAAAATAATGTTTAGCGGTCATGGTGTTGAATTGATAAAGCGTCAGGTTATCTTCGCCCTGAACAACACGTAGATTTTCGAGTAATACTGATGCCGCTATCGCGCCCCGTTTACGACACATTGAACAAGTGCAGCGCCTTGGGTCTTCAAGACCATTTGGCATGGTTAGTTCAAGCACGACCGCGCCACAATGACAACTTGCTCTATGTATTGGTTTGATTTCCATATCACGACTCCTTCACATATCTCTATGTACTATGTATCGAGAAAGAACAACGCCTCCACAACAACCACAATAATCAAGCTGACTGCTCTCAATAGATGGAACACCGTCATTTCACTCAGCACGCACGGCGCGCTGAGCGGTTCAGGACAGACTAGCTCACTGGCAGTGACATCATTTTGTAGTTTGAATCATTGAAACCGATTTTTTCGTAGGCTCGTTTAGCGATAGCGTTATTCTTGTGCACATAGATTCTAAGCTCAAGGCCACCTTGACGACTCATTTCTTCTTCTACGGCGTTAATGAGTTTCGCCATCAACCCTTGTCCGCGAAACTCAGGCTTGATGTACATGCTTTGAATCCACCAGTAATAACCCGCGTTCCAATCGCTCCACTCTTGCACCGCAGATACGTTCCCACATGGGCAATCATTTTCGTCCACCAGAACCCAATAGGTCGCGATTGAGCTGTCATTTAACGCGGCGCTAATGCCTCGTTCCAGCGTCTCTGGAACCTTGACGACATCTTCGGCTTCACGCGCTTCCTCTACAGTAAATTCAATTAAATCGGGTAGATCACTTAAATCCGCTTTTCTTACTTCCATCTTTCGCACTCCTTGCCAGGATTTTTTTTGATTGAGTCTTTATTTCCTGCCCAACCACTTTGCCTGATAAAAAGTCGTGAAGTCTATGCTTTCTAGCCAGCTATTTTTGCGGAAGTTCGATTGTTTGAGCTTCGTCATTCACTCGATGACTGTGCCTACCAATTTGTTGATCAACATCACGCTGACGAGTATAAAAAAACAACACCCAAAACGATGTTCTGGGTGTTGTACAATCTGATTAATTTACGCGAACAAGTTTGATGTTCATTAAGCCGTTGCCTTGCATTAGCGTATTTTCATCAAGGATTCTCCAGGCTTCTTCCGACCCTTCATCTTTGAACACTAGGTACTTATCTGCTCCAGATTCGCGGACAAAGATTTCTTCAAATTCTTGGCGCTCCCCTTCAGATTCGATGTAATCAGAGCCAATAACCAAACTTTGTGAACCTACAGAGCCTGCAAATGCGTTCATGAATTCGTTAGAAGAACCGGCTTTTGCTTGATATTCGCCTTCATAACCGTGATCGCCACAACCGACCAAAGCACCTGCCAATGCCACTACTGACGCTAATTTAGTAAAATTCATTAATTGCTCCTTTCTCGGGATTTCGTTTTACTGTTTTAATATTCGAGGTGAATTTTTCGGGAGTATACAAAAGTGATGATACGATCACTTTACTATTCCTATTCACTTTATTTCTTTTGTCTATTAAGTTGAATTAAGTCACCAATTTCAATATTAATAAAAATATAATTATCAATAACAGAATAAAAAATATGGGATAACATCTCGAAATTGAAGCTTATTTGACCAGAATCATAAGAGTCGCACTTATCCCGCCGCTATCATTACCAGCAATCAATAAATAGATAAGTTTCCCCCAAGGATTCTACCATTTATATATAGAATTTTTACTCTGTTAATTATTTAACCAAATCATTGTCTAATATTTATCCTTTCTATTTTTATTTGTATCTTTAGCTTATTTATATTGTTAATTGAAGGTTAAATAAAAAGTAATCTATCGCTAATCGTTGCCTGATTAACACTGAATGAATATAATCTCGTTGCATATAATGCATTGGCTAGGCGTATATCTATATGCGTCATTACAAAAAATAGGGACAATAAAATGAGTGACACTCAAACAATCCAATCTCAAGGTCAACTGAGCGAAGCTGACAAAAATGCCAAAACGCATGCAATCATTGCTTACGCGCTAATGCTACTGGGTTTCTTTACTGGTATTGGTTTCCTAATGGGTGGTATTTGGGGGATTGTGAAAAAGTCTGACGCGCAAAACACTATCTTCGCTGATCACTACGACAACATTACTAAAACCTTCTTCGTTTCACTTGTACTAAGTATTGTTGGCGGCCTAACGGCTGTATTTGTTATCGGATACGTTCTGATTCTTGTCGCCTTCATCTACACGCTGTGGAAAGTAGTAAAAGGTTTGGCTCGTATCACTTCAGACAAAAGCTACAACTAATAGATATAATGGCAAGGGCTTCTGCCCTTGCTATTCCTCCTATCAACACACTCCATCCTATCCTTCGGCACAAAACATCCACCACCTCTTTTTGCCACTCTAAAGCGCGCTTGATACATCAACCCTAATCGCTCCTTATTGCTTTTATTATCAGAAGAGATAGAATCCAAGCGCTACTTAGCAAACGTTTAGTTTATTCTCAGGGCGGGGCGAAACTCCCCACCGGCGGTATGCCTACTTAGGTGAGCCCGCGAGCGCTCGATTCGTCGAGGTCAGCAGATCTGGTGAAAAGCCAGAGCCGACGGTTACAGTCCGGATGAGAGAGAATGAAAAAACACCAGCGTCTTGAGAATCAGTCGATCTCAGTGCATGGTGAATTTCGTTTTGACTGAAGTATCGCGAAAGATTGCAAGCGAGCTTATTAATGCCGTGTAGACATGCTTTGTGCGCTCTGCATACATTCTGCCAAGCCCAGCAATTGTTCTCGCTCTTCAGTGCTCATGTCTGCCCTGATTCTGGTGATATTTAGGAGTAACCATGAATCAGTCATCACTACTTGCCGAATTTGGCGACCCAATTACTCGCGTTGAAAACGCACTTATCGCACTGAAAGAAGGCCGTGGCGTTCTGCTTCTTGACGATGAAGATCGTGAGAACGAAGGCGATATTATCTATTCAGTAGAGCACCTCACCACTGCGCAAATGGCGTTGATGATCCGCGAATGCAGCGGTATCGTGTGCTTGTGTTTGACTGGTGAACAAGCTGACAAACTCGAACTGCCGCCTATGGTAGTAGAGAACAACAGCGCGAACCAAACCGCATTTACAGTCTCTATCGAAGCGAAAGTCGGTGTAACAACGGGTGTGTCCGCTCAAGACCGCGTGACGACGATTAAAACCGCAGCCAACCCAACTGCACAACCAACAGACCTTGCACGCCCTGGGCACGTATTCCCACTGCGTGCGCGCAAAGGTGGAGTGATGACCCGTCGTGGTCACACAGAAGGAACCGTCGATCTAATGCAAATGGCAGGCCTACAACCTGCTGGCGTATTGTGTGAACTGACCAACCCAGACGGCTCTATGAGCAAAACGCCAGAGATCGTTGCCTTTGGCAAGCTGCACAACATGCCGGTGTTAACCATTGAAGATATGGTTGCATACCGCAAGCAGTTCGATCTGAAGCTCGCGTAATCAAAGAAACGGGCCAAAAGCAGAGACCGTTACAGCGATAAAACGATCAAAAAAAGGCAGCAATGAATGTATTGCTGCCTTTTATTTTGAGTCTCTGTTTTCACTTAAAGTGAGGTCGCTGCTGGCCCAAATTAAGAGGCCGTTGAACTCGCTTCAAGTGGCTTAGTCAGTGCTTGACTACTTTTGACAGAGAATAGTACCAACAGCGCCAGCGCAATAAGTGATGAAACAAAGCTCACATACAAGGTACTGTAATAGTTGAGCAACTCACCAACAAAACCGACCGATAGGCTCGCCACCAGCATGGCCATGTTCATCATACTAGAGAACAAGGTTGACGCTGTGCCCAAGCGATCGCGCATCATATCTTGCAACACCACCATGCCGAGTGTCGCGCATACGCCAATGTAAAAGCCGTTTAACAACTGCGCCGCTAGCATCACTGAGAATGAGGTGTTCAATATCATCACTAGATAGAACACACAACCAATCGCGACACCTAACGTCATGACCTTAATTGCACCGAACTTTTCAGCCATCTTACCCGCACTCAGCATTACCGGAATTTCACACGCCGCCGCCGCCCCAAACAGTAGACCCAACCAACTTGGATCGACTTTCAACTCCTGAGACAAGTAAAGAGGCATACTGGTAATGTACAAGTTGTTCGCCGCAAAGGTGCATACCACGATCAAACAGTAAAGAACGATCATAGGACGTGCTCCACCCGACGCTAGTATCGGCTGGTGGATTTTCTCTTCTTTCTTTTCTTTCTTTTCTTTCGCGACAACGCTGGATGGTAAGTACTTAATAATGACTAAAATTGCCAAACTGACCACCGCAGCAGACACACCAAACGTGGCGCTGAAACCGTAACTCGCCTTCAACATAAAGGCCGCTGGAGGGCCAAACACCCACGCAATAGCAATGCCCGCACGCATCGTGGAGAGAAAAGTCGTACTGTCTTTTACATAGCGGTCACCATACTCGCGTCCCAAAGCAAACAGCTGACCAAACGACGCGCCACTGACACTACCAAACACCGTTGCTATCGCCACTGCGACCCAGTAATCACGCACAAAAATAAAGCTCACAACCGTCACCAGATAACAGCTGAGCGAAACCACCAAAATCGTTTTTCGCTGCCAGTTACGATCCGATTGCCTTGCAATTAACTGCGACACAATCACAGAGCTGACAATCGCCATAATCATATAGACACTGAGCATCATAGGAGCTGCACCTAGCTCCTCAACAATGTATAAGCTAGACAAGGGATAGAAAAATGCACCGCATAAACCTGTCACGAACGCAGTAAGCACAAACAATAAAGCGGTTTTGTCTTTGAACATTTAGACTCCTCTAATCAAATGACCACTTTGTACACCCGCACAGTCTACTCAAATATCTGAAGCGCTATTGATAGTATTCGACCCACCTCCAATACTAATCATTCAAAATAATGAGTTACTTTGACAGCAGAGAAACAGTTGAGCTAGCCTAAGCGGAAAGTCGGGAGCAACGTCCATGAAACCATTTATTGAAAACGTCCTTAACGCCACCAACAATGACTGGACGGTACATGCATACCATTGTCGAGTGCATAAAGAAGAGTTTTCATGTCCTTGGCACTATCACAATGAGTACGAATTGGTGCTTTATCAGGATCCGCATGGCGTGTTTAACGGCAGTTATCTAGCGGGTGATGCCATCGGTGAAATCCACCATAACACCGCGTTACTCTATGGCCCTGGATTGCCCCACATGCTGACCGGACAGCTTCTGGGCAGCGAAGATAAAGTCCACCGTTCAGTAATCGTCTGGTTTAAACAGTCGTGGATTGAGAAACTGCAAGCCACGATTCCAGAAGCACGTAACATTAAACGCTTATTAGAACAGGCGGCTTATGGCGTAAAATTCAGCGCTGACACTTCACAAAAGATCGCGGAATTGTTGGCAGGAATAGACAGCGTTGAGAGGCAATATCAGGCAATTCGCGTCATTGAGGTGCTACTGCTTCTTTCCAATGATAGCGAGTACTTACGCCTCTCCTCTTCCCCTTACCGACTCAAACAACTTTCCGAAGACAAAGATGCATACAAAAAAGTAGAACGTGCCACCCGATTTATTGAGGAGAACTACAGCGCATCAATAAAGATATCTGACCTGTGTAAAGCCTTACACATCAGTGAAAGCTCCGCGTATCGACTGTTTGAAAAGCACTATGGGATGAGCTTTTCTGACCACGTAAAACAGTTTCGAATCGGCAAAGCCTGTGAATTACTGGCTAGCACTTCACTACCCATTGCGCTTGTCGCGGAAAAAACAGGATTTCATAACCTTTCCAACTTCAATCGCCAGTTCAAAGCCGTCAAAGAGATGACCCCAAGCGCGTTTCGAAGCCGGTTTTAGCTAACCTGTTTGATAGAAAAATCACACCACACGCCAACATCCAAAGCGACGGCACGGTATCAGGTGCAAACATAAGACATATAAAACAATTATCATATATCAATTGATAATCATTATCAGTCTCATTATAGTTTTCTTTTTATTCAACAAGTTTAGAGAAAACTATGCTTTACCCACTTTCACCAAGAAAACTTTTGCCCATTGCACCACTCATTTGTGCCGCTCACGCCCCACTGGCACTCGCAACAGACGTTACGGAATTTGACGCCGTCATTGTGGAATCCAGCCGAATTGACGCACGTCAGGAGGACTCACCTCAAGTCGTGACTGTCATAACCAAAGAACAAATTGAATCGCAGCTTTCCATCGTAACGGACAGCTCACAAGTCCTTTCAAACTTGCTACCCGGATATTCTCTCAACACACAAAAGCTCAATAACAGTAGTCAAACTTTTAGGGGACGATCGGTACTCTACATGATAGATGGCGTGCCTCAGTCAAACCCTCTTCGAGAAGGCAGTCGCTCTGCCCATACCATTGACCTTTCCATGGTTGAACGCATAGAAGTGATCCACGGTGCCAGCGCGATTCACGGCTTAGGTGCAACGGGGGGGATCATCAACTTTATTACCAAATCAAACAGTTCAGAAGAGTTGAAACAAGATATCAGCGTACAAATGACCGCACCAACAGAGCGTATCAGCAGTGATACGATGTCCTATAAGCTCAGTTACCAGATTCAAGGGGCCAAAGATAACTTTGACTATTTAGTCGGCCTTACTGGCGAAACGCAAGGTGTCTTTCTTGACGCAAATGGCGACTACATCGGTGCGGACACCACTCGCGGTGACATCATGGACTCGCGAAGCTACGATGCCTTTACAAAACTGGGCTATTGGTTTAGCGATGAACAAAATATTGAGTTTTCCTACAACCGCTACCAACTGACAGGGGAAAAGAATTATGTCTCGGTAACAGGTGACCGAGTAAACGGCATTGCGACTACTTCGGTCAAAGGTAATCCGGTAGGTAAGGCCCCTTCTAACCAAGTACAAACCATCAACTTGGAATACACAGACACCGACGTGATGGGCATGAAACTGAAAACACAGGCGTTCTATCAAGACTTTGCCGGAAGATACGGCGCTGCAACGTCTAAGAGTTTCCAAGATCCAAACACACCAGACACCATTTATGACCAATCACAGAATGAATCGGAAAAAATAGGTGCCAAGTTCAATCTATCCAAAAATGGATTACTGAATGGCAAACTGAACACAACAGTAGGTTTAGATTTACTTAGGGATACAACCAGTCAGAGATTGATCTTAACGGGTCGCACATATGTCCCTGAAACCACCTATGATAACTACGCACCATTTATCCAGCTCTCGCTGACGCCTATCGAACGATTAACGCTCCAAGCGGGTGCCCGCTATGAAAATGCAAAGCTGGATATTGATACTTACCAAACCGTCGCCTCGCGAAACAGCGTCACGGTTGAAGGCGGATCGCCAGAATTTGACGAGATGATCTATAACGCTGGTGCGGTTTTAAGAGTGTTGCCGAGTGTAAGTTTATTCGCTAACTATTCGCAAGGCTTTGGTATGCCTGATGTTGGACGAGTCTTGCGCGGCGTGAATACGCCAGGACAAAATGTCGAAGATCTTATCGACTTGTCTCCTATTGTGACAGACAACTACGAAGGGGGAATACGTTTTAACAATGAAAACATCGACTTTGAAATCAGCTACTACGAATCTAACTCCGACCTTGGCAGCCGCATTGTTGAGAGCAATGGTCTCTACACAGTAAAACGCGAGAAAAAGGAAATTCATGGCGTAGAAGCGTCGTTAGGTTACCAATTAACAGAAAACCATAAAATCGACACGGGCTACTCATACATTCAGGGCAAATCAGATACCGACGATGACGGTTCTGTAGATACCAAACTAACTGGATCAGATATCCCGCCGAACAAGCTCAGAGTCGCATGGACTGCGCAATGGAATGATGAGCTCACGTCTATGCTACAAGCCAATCATGCCTTTAGTCGTGACTTTGATGATAAAGAACTCGATTTTGATGGTTTTACCTTAGTCGACGCGACTTTGGGCTATCAACTGCCCGTGGGTAAGATGAACTTTTCTGTTGCCAACCTACTCAATGAAGACTATTTCACTTATTACTCTCAAAGCGCGTTTAAAAATGACGACCTCTACTTCAAAGGCAGAGGCCGAACTATCACACTGGCTTATAAGCTAGATTTTTAACGCCAAATTCAATGAGCACTGCCGATGATGGGGTGCTCATTGTTACTCCCTACTCTTTAATAACAATGGGCAGTTTGAGCAGTAGACTTCAGGGGTTGTTGCTTGATAGTAGTAACAACACGTCCGTCTCATTCTGATCGGTTCTGGTGGCTCGCCAAACAGCGTTTTCTTACGATAAAAACGCGTCAATGGATTTTCTTTCATAGCAAAGATGTGATGCGTATCTGCATCAACCAAAAATGCCAGATCCTCTTCTGCGGTCTCTTTGAGCGCACACGTCACATCGGGCAGTATTCGCCTTTCATAAATACTAAATACACGAACCGCGATGTTCTCCCACAGTATTCGTTGCGACACTCCGGTTACGTCATAAAACTGCTCAACCAACCGTGTTAAATGCTCAGCAAAAACGTGATGCAGTACTTCGTCTCGCCATTTTTGGCGTTCACCAGAAGCAAGCCGAACCGTCGTATTCTTTAACGGCATTCCGTTTTGCCAAAAGCGGTTGTCCAACTGGTAGTCAAATACGCTATTGTTTATCGATAGATTTAGCCCTTTGTTGTATACCGACATCGCGTACAACGTTGGGGCAAGCGCCAAAAAAGCAATCCGCTTAATCACCAGCGATGCCGTCACTTTAAGATCGGGCGCACCAAGTTCAGGCATAATCTTTTCAAGTGTCGAGAGGCATTGTTGTGGATCTAACAAACATCTGGAATCAAGATGATTTGGGCCAAACGCGTGTGTTTGCTGTTTCAAACCAAAGCGAGAAAGCGTATCCCACTCGTTTTTTGATAAAACGTCCGTTTCGTGCTCACTCATTGTGTTGATGCACCTTTCGTCCCTTACCTTTTGGAACACACATGGGTGTACCAAAAAGCGGGTCACGATCGAGATGACATTGCATGCCAAAAACCGCTTCAATCATGTCGATATCTAAGATTTCTTCAGGTGGCCCCTGCCTGAATACAGTGCCGTCTTTTACCGCGATCATTTGATGAGCGTAACGACAGGCGAGATTGAGGTCGTGCAACACCATGAGAATAGTAGTTTGATGCGTTTGATTGAGTTCGAACAGCAAGTCCAAAACTTCAATTTGATGCGTTAAATCTAAATAGGTTGTGGGCTCATCTAACAACAAAATATCGGTGTCTTGCGCTAGCGCCATCGCAATCCATGCTCTCTGCCGTTGCCCTCCGGATAACGCTTCTATCGGGCGATTGGCTAGCTCCAGCATATTTGTTGCTTCAAGCGCTTTATAAACCAGTCTTTCATCACTTTCAGTCCAGCTCTGTAGCCAGTTTTGATGGGGATAGCGGCCCTGTCGCACAAGCTGCTCTACCGTCAAACCTTCGGGCGCTGTTGGCCCTTGTGGCAAGATAGCAAGACGACGAGCCACTTCTTTACCGGACATACGGTTAATGTCTTTTCCGTGCAAAGTCACTTCTCCTGATTTCGGTGTGAGTAACCTCGCCATGGACTTTAGCAGTGTCGACTTTCCACACCCATTCCCTCCGACCAACACGGTGATCTGGTTCGGTTCGATGTTTAAATCAAGTGACTTGATAATCGTGTCATTGTGATAACCCAACGCCAAATTCTTGGTTGATAACGGGTTAGAGCAACTGCTGATAGACATGGTGTATTTCCCATTCGTAGAGTTGTATTTAAAATCGTTGTCGGAAGAGTAAGTAGATAAAAAATGGTGCGCCTATGGCTGAAACAAACACGCCTGCCGGGATATCAAGTGGCTGGAATAACATCCGTCCACATAAATCAGCCAGCACAACCAAACAGGCTCCAATCAATGCGGTAACAGGTAGCAACACGGCAAAGCTTCTGACCACCAAACGTCGTGCAATATGCGGTGCAATAAGCCCCACAAACCCAACCGCACCGGAATAGGCAACCGCTGGTGCAGCAAGGACAACACTCAGCAAAACCAGAACCAATCGGACTCTTTGTACTGAGAGTCCTAGCCCCGTCGCTAAGTTATCGCCCAACTCCAACGCATTGATACGACGCGAAAACGCTAGGGCAATCATCAGGCCTACACATAGCCACGGTAAAAGCGCTTGGACATCACTCCAATTCGCACCATAAACGCTACCAGTTAACCAGATATACGCAGAGATACTGGTTGAGGTCGAACTGATAGAAATAACAAACGTCGTCAATGCCCCCATAATGGCAGAGATGCCAATGCCGACTAAGATCATCCTCATCGGGCTGACGCCATTACGCCACGCAAGCAAATAGATGAGACTTGAAGCAAAAAGCGCGCCCGCAATAGAAAATATGGGCAACCATTCGATGCCGTAACTCATTTGGAAAAAAGACAAAAAAGCCACTGCCGCAGCGGATGCGCCGCTTGTCATACCGACCACATCTGGCGATGCCAACGGGTTCCGAATGACCGATTGAAGAATTAAACCTGATGTGGCCAGACCCGCCCCAACCAGAGCGGCCATCAAAGTGCGAGGAAGCCTAAGTGTCTCGAGAATAATGTTAATTTCAGAATTATCGCCAATGAAAATCTCAGTCACGACCTGTTGTGGACTCAACCATTGTGACCCAGAAGAGAGCGCAAGCAGTATCACTAAAGTGGTCATGGCAGCGATAGACAGGCTAGCGACTATGGTTGTGGGCGAAACAAAGAAAGACAGATAACGAGCGCGAACCACCAACGGTTTATTCATACCGGTTCCCTCTACGCGCTAAATAAACAAAGAAAGGAGCGCCTATTAAGGCGGTCATAACGCCAATGGGGATTTCGTCAGGCTCTAATAAAGAACGTCCTAGAACATCGGCCAACAGCAATAAAGTCGCGCCCCATAGCGCACTTAGAGCAATCAACCATTTATGATCATTTCCGACCACCGAACGCGCCATATGCGGCACAATCAGGCCAATAAAACCTATGTTGCCAGACAACGCGACTGAGGCCCCAGCTAAGCCAATAATCAGTACGCTAAGCAGCACTTTTAAGCCCAGTGTATTTTGTCCCAGACCTGTTGCTATGTCGTCTCCGGAAAGCAGTATATTAATGTGTGGTGCGAGTATCATCGCACACACGATAGCGCCCAATAGATAAGGCAACACAGGTAATACAACGTCTAGCTCACGCCCAGACACCGATCCAGCGACCCAAAAAAGCACACTATCGAGACCTTCTTGTCCGAGAACCAATAGGCCTTGGGTAAAGGAAATGAACAGTGCGGAAATCGCGGCTCCTGCTAATACGATTCGTACTGGCGACGTCCCATCTCTTCCCATGCTCCCCAAGCCATAGACCAATGCCCCGGCAACCGCTGCGCCAAAAAATGCACTCCAGAAAAATAAGTTCATTGAAGCAATCACAAAAAACTGTGAGAAAAGGACGATAAAAAAGATCGCACCCGCGTTAACACCAAATATCGCTGGAGATGCGAGAGGGTTACGAGTGAGCGTTTGCATTAACACGCCAGCAACGGCTAAAGAAGCCCCAACAGAAACAGCGACAAGACTTCTCGAGAGTCTCGTCGTTGTGAGAATCACATGCTCGATTGATGTTGGGTCGTAGTGCCAAAAAGCAGCCAGTACTTGGCCAAAGGAAATGGGATACTGACCAAATGTCATGCTGGAAACCGACGCAATAATGAGGGTTCCGACCGATAAGACAATGATCCCCCATCGCGCCAAGTTGTTATTTCTGGGCAATAGCATCAGTTACTCATCTTTTAACGTTGGTAACTGATAAATATCAGCGAGCTGATCGAGTATTTGGTTTGCTCCCAATATCCCGCCAGATAGAACCCAAGTTACGCTATCGACTTCGTAAACCTGTTTGTGTCGTGGTGCCTCTAAAATATTCCATAAAGGATGAGACGCCCAAGATTGATAGTTTTGTTCAACAACAGGTTGATCAGAGTGAAGAAGGACAAAAAAGACATCTGCATTCACACTCGGCAGCGCTTCTTTGGTTTTTAACTTCATTCCCCATCCAGAACGCCCATTGCTTTCGATAGGAAACTGAAAGCCAATATCTTTCAACACCGCCCCTGGAAAACTTTCCTCCAAATACAAACGTAGATGATCGGCTCTAACATTGAGTATTGACGCAGATAAAGGCCAGTTCGCCTGTTTTTGGCGCAACTGTTCACGTAGGTTGTGCGTTCTCTGCTTCCATTGGTTCCAAATGATCTCAGCTTGTGCTTTTCGTCCGGTCGCTTCGCCCGTTAACTCCAGTGAATATTGGAAATCATAAACCGTTGACGCAAGTACTGTCGGAGCTATCTTCTGTAGCTGAGGAAAAATCTTTTCGTGGCGGACTTTGGTGCCAATAATGACATCCGGTTTCAGCGCAGCAATCTCTTCTAAGTTGGGCTGGGTTTCCAAACCGACGTATTTTACGCCGTCTAGATCCTTTCTAAGATATTGGTACATGGGTTTTTCAGCCCAAGATTCAACAACACCGACCGGCTTTATACCTAATGCCACTGCGCTGTCTGTCGCGCCTTGAAAAAGAGTAACGACTCGCTGAGCTTTAGCGGGTACAGTGCTCTGCCCCATCGCATGTTGTACTAAAAGCGGACTATCTTGAGAGGCATTGGCCACCGAACTCCAAGCAAAAATAAAAGAGCAAATCAGAAACTGAATTCCTTGTTTCTGCGCATGAAAAGCGAATCGCAAAATTGACATCCTTGTTTAAATCTCACACAGGATGCAAATAGTAATGATTATTAGTTATATATGCAATTAGTTGTAAATAAATAGCCATTCTAAAACAGCGACAGATATTGCGATTAATGCCGTCGTCTTCCAGAACAAAACCGGATTCCTCTGCAGTAACGGGCGTTCTTTGAACTCTGCTTGCAATGCTTTATTTGGAGTGTGTAGGTCTGTAACAAACTCACTCAACACTTGATAACGTCGTGAGGGCAAATGATGAACCGCTTTGCGAAATGCGAGATCAACCGATAATGGAATGTCTTCCCGATAAGAACGTACAGAGCGATAGTCCCACTTCACGTGCCTTGCCGATTGTAGGTTCTGAGTGTTAGTAGACTTGTACGGCAGTTGGCCTGTCAGCATTTCAAACCCTATCACGGCAATCGAGAACAGATCTGACTGAGTTGTCGCTTCACCATTATTGATGTATTCAGGCGCAATGTAATTCACCGCCCCCAGCGGTGTTCCTTCCTGACTTTCAGGAGAGATCTCTTCCAAGCCCTTCACTTTCACTGCGCCAAAGTCGATGATTTTTACGCCACCTGATGGTGTGATCATGACATTTTCTGGCTTAAGGTCGCGATGCACCATATCCGCACGCTGAAACACCCTTGCTGCTTTGACCAGCTCACTTAAGATCGTACGCACACGTTGAAGGTCTGGGTTGGGGTTATCGTACATCCATTGTCGTAATGTTACCCCCTCCACCAGCTCACATAACTGATAGGTAAATTTAGAGTCTTTCGGCGTCGGGAACACTTTCATTACCCTCTCGTTATTGAGCTGAGAACCCACCCAATATTCGTTGGCAAAGTTGATCAAATATTCCCTGTCGTCACTGTATTGGACAGACGGCACTTTCATCACCATTTGCCTTCCACTCTCCTCATCCTCCACTTGATATACGTGACTGCGCGACCCTTCATAAAGGATGCGCTCAACGCGATAGACGTCCAAGCGATTGCCAATGTCTAATGCAGGAGGGAGTGTCCGCATTAGCACTGCTTGTTGATGTTCCAGCAGTGAGTGTTCGGGCAATTGGCGAATATCGATAATTAAACAGCTCAGATTATCTTGACTGTCACTGCTCAGTGCATACTCACACAGTTTTTGAGTGAGCTTTGATATGTCTTCAGTAGTCGATGCCACCATATCAGTCAGCATTTGATGGTCTAGATAGTCGTGGACACCGTCTGAGGTTAGAACAAACCTATCCCCTTCTCTCAATGACAGTGTCTGATAGTCCACATCCAGTTTGTTATCCATACCGAGAGCGCGTGTCAGATAAGCACTTTTACCGAAATTGGTTCGCTGATGATCGTTTGTGAGTCGATGTAATTTATTGCCTCTGAGTCGATAAATACGCGTATCACCAACGTGAAACAAATGCGCAGTGTTAGATTTAAAAATGATGGCACTAAAGGTGGTCACCAAACCGTTGTGTGATAGCCCTTGTTTACTTCCCTCTTCATATAACCATGAATTGAGAGACGTCAGAATTTGGCTGGCTGAACGTTTAACACTCCAGCTATCGGGCGTTGCGTAGTAGTCAGTAATAAACTGCACCACAGCGGTATGACTGGCCTTTTGACTATGATCGCTGCAACTGACGCCGTCCGCGATACAGGCGACAATACCTTTGTGTGCCAATACGTTAGTGTCATGGGGGACTTTGACCAGAATGGCATCTTGGTTTTCGGCGCGTGTGCCTGTTAACGATGTTCCTCCATGCTCCAATGAAAGCTGGGGGAAATGCTTATTTTTGCTCAGATTCATAGACGCTCTTCGTTAAAATGGTGGAAGAACAAAAGCCCAATTGACATTGAGCTTTTGAACGATGCGTCAGACACGAACGGGGGATTCTTCGCGACTCACGCATCTCCCGATTTCATAATCTCTTAATTCGAGACGTCAATCAGCGTCACGCTACCATCTTCGTTCACTTCAGCGATCTTACCGTTTGGCTCTTCCATAAACATTAGCGCAATAAAACCAATAACTGCCGTACCTGCGATGACAAAGAAAAACGTTTGGTAGTCAACAAACGACAGAATGGTCAGGTAAGTCACCGCACCAACGTTACCGTAAGCACCCGTCATGCCAGCGATTTGGCCCGTCATACGACGCTTAATCAGCGGCACTGTGGCAAACACCGCACCCTCGCCCGCTTGAACAAAGAACGAGCATGCCATCGCCGCCGCTACCGCCAGCCAAATCGGCCATTCACTGCCCACTTGTCCCATCACGAAGTAGCCCACCGCAAGACCTGCGGTTAAAATCAGTAGCGTAGGTTTACGGCCATAGCGATCCGAAATCCAACCACCACCCGGTCTCGACATCAAGTTCATAAAGGCATACGCCGATGCCACCATGCCTGCCAATACTGGCGAAAGCTCAAATGTTTCTGAGAAAAACAATGGCAACATTGAAACGACCGCCAGTTCAGATCCAAAGGTCGCAAAGTAGAGCACGTTCAGTACCGCCACTTGTTTGAATTTGTACTGATGCATCTCTTCAACGGGCTTTTCAAATACGGTTTTATTCACCTTCCAGACTTGTGCTACTTCAACCAAATACAGCGCAATCAAACCCGCGTAAATCGAGTTTACTGCGATGTCAGACAACATTCCGATACCTGCGTCAGACAGCTTCCATGCCAGTAGTGCTAACACGGCATACATCGGCACTTTCATCAGCAATAGAAAGAAGAAGTCGCCTTTCGAGGTCACCTCCATCGCAGATAAGTGCTTAGGTTTGAAGTAAGTAGAACCTTTTGGTGTATCGGACACGCTACGATAGAAAATCACAGAGAACACTAAGCTCATCACACCCGTGACCGCAATCGCGTAGCGCCAACCGTCTTCGCCACCAAACATCAGAGCTGCTGTCGGTAGTGTGAAAGCTGCGGCTGCTGAACCAAAGTTGCCCCAACCGCCGTAAATGCCTTCGGCCGTACCCAGCTCATTGTGGGGAAACCACTCCGATACGAGGCGAATACCAATCACAAAACCTGCGCCGATAAAGCCAAGCAAGAAGCGTGCGATAGCGGCTTGAATAAACGAGTCTGCGAAAGCGAACATAAAACAAGGGATTGAGCAGACCGCAAGTAGAGCGGAATACACGATCCGAGGACCATATTTATCCGTGAGCATACCTATCACGACTCGCGCTGGTATCGTGAGTGCCACATTGAGAATCAAGAGCGTTTTGATTTCCTCAGTGGTCAGTCCGAGGGTTTCTTTCACCATTTGCAACAGCGGCGCAAAGTTAAACCACACAACAAACGTGATGAAAAAAGCCATCCAGCTCAGGTGCAAGATTTTCATCTTCCCTTTGAATGAAAAAATAGAGAATTTACTGCTTTCCATGTGTCAGTCCTTTTTAAGTCATCCATTTCAAGGCGCGCCAACGCAAAGTCTGGTTGGCGCAACTAAAGGTCGTTAGGCGGCTTGCGAAAGCGCCGATTGAACCTGTATTGAGCCGTGATATTCACGGACAGGATAGGTTTTAATTTGATAATGCGGTTCTTCTAAACAAACGCCGGTTTCCAAGTGGAAGTGCTGTTTGTAGAGCGGGGAAGCCACATAAGGCTGACCGTCGAGTGAGCCGATAATGCCTCGCGATAGTACATTGGCATCGCCGATTGGGTCATAATTTGACACCGCATAAAGCGAGCCAGTACGGGTGCAGCTAAATATCGCCACTTGCTGATCGACGACCAATGCACATACCCCGGCATTAGGTACTAAGTCAGATACCTGACAGATGGTTACCCAGTTTTCCATTGTGAGTCTCCTTTGATGCTAAATCGTATTAAGTAATCTTTGGGTAGGTTGAAGTCGCGGTTATTGCACTTCCACCACTTCAATCTTTTGTTGTTCGCTCTTTCTCTGGCTCTTGATCTTCGAGGGCTCAGGAAAACGCTGATCGCGCATTGAGATAAACTTCAGTCGCTCATCACGTTTATCGCTGTTGATGAAGTGGTTAAAGCGTTTGAGTTTCTCTGGTGATTCGAGTGTTGTTTTCCATTCACACTGATATTTGGCGATATTGGCCGCCATCTCATTTTCGAGTTCTTCACACAAGCCGAGCTTATCTTCGATGACGACTTTCTTAAGGTAATCCAAACCACCTTCGAGGTTTTCAAGCCATACGGAAGTACGCTGCAAGCGGTCAGCGGTGCGGATATAAAACATCAAAATGCGGTCGATGTATTGAATAAGCGTGATGTCATCCAAGTCAGAAGCGAACAAGTCAGCATGGCGAGGGCGCATACCACCGTTACCACAAACGTACAGGTTCCAACCGTTTTCAGTCGCGATCACGCCGATATCTTTCGACTGCGCTTCGGCACATTCGCGCGTGCAGCCTGAAACCGCAAACTTGATTTTGTGCGGAGAACGTAAGCCTTTGTAGCGATTTTCGATGTCGATTGCGAAGCCGACACTATCGCCCACACCAAAACGACACCAAGTGCTACCCACGCAAGATTTAACCGTACGTACAGACTTACCGTAGGCGTGGCCAGTCTCAAACCCAGCGTCAACCAATCGCTTCCAGATCAGCGGTAAATCATTGAGCTGTGCGCCAAACAAATCGATACGCTGACCACCCGTGATTTTGGTGTAGAGGTCAAATTCTTTCGCCACTTCACCCAATACGATCAGTTTTTCAGGGGTAATTTCACCACCAGCAACACGCGGTACAACAGAGTAAGTGCCGTCTTTCTGAATGTTACCGAGGTAGATATCATTACTGTCTTGGAGTTCGACATGTTTGTCGTCGAGAATATAGTCATTCCAGTATGACGCCAAAATAGAGCCAATAGTGGGCTTACACACTTCACAACCCAGCCCAGAACCGTGGCTATGCAGCAGTTCATCAAAGGTTTTGATCTGGTTGACTCGAATAATGTCACTCAACTCTTGGCGTGAATAAGCAAAGTGTTCACACAGGTCGTTGTTCACTTCAACGCCAAGGCTTAACAACTCGTTATCCAAAACCTGTTTTGCCAGTGCTGAACAGCCGCCACACCCCGTAGACGCGTTAGTGCTCGATTTTAGTTCCGCCATTGTGGTGCATCCTGCGGCGACGGCTTGTTTGATATCGCCTTTACTAACATCAAAACAAGAACAAATCATCGCTGTGTCTGGGAGTGCATCGATTCCCATCGCGGCTGAGTCATCTTCCGCCGCATTAGGCAAAATCAAAACCGATGGGTTAGACGGCAACGGCATATCATTTTGCTTCAGTTGCAATAAAGTGCCATACGCTTCTGCGTCCCCAACCAAAACGGCACCAACGATTTTGCTACCGTCTGCTGAAACAATCAGGCGTTTGTAGACTTGTTCAATTTCATCGTTGTACGTATACGACTGCGCGCCTTCAGTACGACCGTGCACTTCACCAATACTCGCCACATCAACGCCGAGTAGCTTGAGCTTGGTGCTCATGTCAGCACCGGTAAACTCTGCTGGAAGTTCATCGCCAAGCAGGTGGCCAACCGCAACTTTCGCCATTTGATATCCCGGTGCGACCAAACCAAATATTTGGCTTTGCCACAATGCGCATTCACCGATGGCATAAACATCAGGCTGGCTTGTTTGGCAGTAGTTGTTGATGACAATCCCGCCACGTTCGCCGATCTCTATATCGCTGCTACGAGCCAGCTCGTCTTGCGGTCGTATACCTGCCGAAAAAACAATCATGTCTGTTTCTAAATGGGAGCCATCCGTAAAGTTCATGCGATAACGAGCACTTTCACCAGCAACGATCTCTGTGGTCGCTTTCTCGGTATGAACGGCCACACCCATGCCTTCTATTTTACGACGCAGCAACGCACCGCCACCGTCTTCGAGCTGTACGGCCATGAGTCGCGGTGCAAACTCTACAACGTGCGTTTCCAATCCTAGGTTTTTGATCGCATTAGCGGCCTCTAGCCCCAACAAACCTCCGCCAATTACAACACCACTTTGGCTCTGCTTGCTTGATAGTTCGATCGCGTCCAGATCTTCAATCGTACGATAGACAAAGCAATGTTCCTGATCGTTGCCCGGAATCGGTGGGACAAAAGGAAAAGATCCTGTTGCCAACACTAATTTGTCATATGCCTCTACACGTCCACTTGCGGTGATGACATTTTTCTCTGTAGTATCAAGCTGAACAACTTTCTCATTAACCACATACTTAACGCCATTTTTCTCGTAATACGCTTCGTCCGTCAGCGCTAAATCATCTGCCGTTTTACCGCTAAGATAAGACGTTAATTGAACACGGTCGTAAGCCAAGCGTGACTCTTCTGAAAAGGTAATCACCTCAACATCATCTCGCTCTCGTTGGATCATTGTTTCGATAAACTTGTGGCCAACCATCCCGTTGCCCACGACGACGACTCTTTGTTTACTCATACTTTATTTCCCTAATCGTAAATGCGTAATCATTCTTGCTGCGTAGTTCTTGCTGTGTACTTTTCCTGCTTAGTTACTGTTTCTGAAAACTACGCTGTCAGCTTCATCTGTTGCGGTGCAGTATCCGTACTGCCTGAACGTTCGCTAAGTTGCTCTAGCCAGTGCATTTGGTTGGCGACAGTCACGACTTCGCCAATCACAATCAGCGCTGGAGAC
Source organism: Vibrio japonicus (assembly GCF_024582835.1). Classification (NCBI taxonomy): domain Bacteria; kingdom Pseudomonadati; phylum Pseudomonadota; class Gammaproteobacteria; order Vibrionales; family Vibrionaceae; genus Vibrio; species Vibrio japonicus. The sequence continues at coordinate 802,408 of NZ_CP102097.1, read as the reverse complement.
TGAATTTGGTTTTGCTCTTTTATTAGAGTGAGTTCGGCCAATCGGCCAGTAAAAACACGTTGGTTTTGGGTACAACCGTTTTCGATAAACGCGACTGGAGTGTTTGCGTCCATACCGTTTGCAATCAGTGCGTCACTGATCATCTCGGTCTTACTCAATCCCATGTAAATCACCAAGGTTTGGTTAAGCGTCGCGAGTGCTGACCAATTTGCCGTCAGTTCTTTGTCCGCATGTGCGGTAATAAACGTACATCCCTGAGCCAACCCTCGGTGAGTCAGGGGAATATTGGCGTAAGTTGAACAACCCGACGCGGCAGTAATACCGGGGATCACTTCGACCGAAATACCCTTCTTGGCCAGTAACAGCATCTCTTCACCACCGCGGCCAAACACAAATGCATCGCCACCTTTTACGCGACAAACATCGACACCAGACTGTGCGTATCTGATCATCAGTTGGTTGATTTCATCCTGAGTTAAGCTGTGGTTACCTTTGGCTTTACCAACGTACAACTTGGTCGCTGTATCTGGAAACAACGAACGAATTTCTTCACTCACTAAGTTATCGAAGACAATCAGCTTGGCTTGCCCAATAGCTCTTGCCGCTTTTACGGTTAGTAGATCTGGGTCTCCGGGGCCAGCCCCTACTAAAGTAACGATTCCCGTTTGGGTAAGACCCGCTTGAGTTAGATTTGTCTTCATAGCGTGTTTCCTGCAATTCAACGAATTTTGATGAATTCACCGAAGCAACTTGAATGCCACACTAAAAATAAAAGCAAAAAATAATTTAATAAGAACCTGTTAATCAACAAGTTATAAATATAAAGCACGTAATTTCCGTTCCATAACGCGCTTAATTTCTTTTTCAAAACCACATAATTTGAGCACTCATGGTGCAATTTGGATCACTTCAGTGCAAAAGAAGTAATATTTATCTCTATTTACTATCAAATCACACCTACCACTTTAGGGGTAGATGAAAATATAACACATTGTTTTAAAACACATTAAAAACGAAAACTTTAAAGTTCAATCGCTTGGCTTACATGTTGCTTAAAACACCAATTATGAAAACAAATTGAATCATTTTTAGTTTCGGGAGCAAACAATATGTCATTAGTGAACGATGGTTGGATTAAAACAACCTGCGCGTATTGCGGTGTGGGCTGTGGGGTTGAAGCTCGTCCTAAATTAACGGGAGAACTTGAGATCAGAGGTGACCAAAGCCACCCTTCAAATTATGGAAAACTGTGCACGAAAGGTATTGCGCTTGGCGACACCATTATTCACGATGGACGCATATTGGCACCGACAAAAAAGTCACAAACTGGCGACCAACAAACCGACGATGAAGAGCTAAATTGGGAGAATGCGACACAAATGGTCGCAGAGCAATTTACCCAAGCCATTGAACGATACGGCCCGGATTCTGTTGCGTTCTATGTTTCAGGACAGCTGCTTACTGAGGACTACTACGTCGCCAACAAATTGATCAAAGGCTTTATTGGTACCAGCAATATCGACAGCAACTCGCGCCTTTGTATGGCGTCGTCGGTGGTCGGTCACAAGCGGGCGTTTGGCTCCGATAGCGTGCCTGTTTGCTATGAAGACTTGGAACATGCCGAAATGATCGTAATGGTCGGCTCAAACCTCGCATGGTGTCATCCGGTTTTGTTCCAACGCCTGCGTAGCGCTAAACAAAACAACCCTGAATTAAAAATCGTCGTCATTGACCCACGAGAAACCGAAAGCTGTACCATCGCTGACTATCACTTAGCACTCAAATCCGGCTCCGATGTGGCACTATTCAATGGTCTTCTGAGTTTTTTAAGTCGACACAATTATCTCGATCAAGACTTCATTCAATCACACACCAATCAACTCGAGAAAGCCCTAACCGCTGCTGAGTCAGACAGCGATCTACTTGAGGCAGCGACAGGACTCACGCAAAGCGAACTGATGCGATTTTTTAAAGATTTTTCTACAACAAGCAACGTGGTCACGGTCTACTCTCAAGGCGTCAACCAATCGAGCATTGGGTCGGACAAAGTAAACAGTATCCTTAATTGTCACTTAGCATCAGGCAAAATCGGACAAGTTGGGAGTGGCCCGTTCTCAGTTACAGGTCAACCCAACGCAATGGGAGGTCGAGAGGTCGGCGCACTTGCCAACACCCTTGCGTCGCACATGGAATTTGATAACCCAGAGCACCACGCGTTAATCAGCAACTTTTGGCAGACCGAAAACTTAGCCACCAAACCGGGCTTAAAAGCCGTCGATCTGTTTGACGCGATGGCAGAGGGAAAAATCAAAGCGGTCTGGATTATGGCGACCAACCCGATGGTTAGCCTGCCCGACTCGGCAAAAATCAAAAAGGCACTGAAAACATGTCCATTTGTTGTCGTGTCAGATTGCATTGCGGATACCGAGACGACCCGGATGGCGGATTTGGTATTGCCTGCACAAGGTTGGAGTGAGAAGTCGGGAACATTGACCAACTCAGAAAGACGAATCTCCCGTCAGCGCCGCATTATGCCAAGCCCTGGAATGGCCAAACCCGACTGGTGGATCATCAGCCAAGTAGCGTGCAAGATGGGCTATCGCGATGCTTTTACGTATCGTCATGAAGGGGAGATATTTCGCGAATACGCAGAGCTGTCCACTCAAGGGAATCGAAACGGAGAGCGGGATTTTACCCTCATTGGTTTAACGCAGCTTGACGAACAAGGCTACAGCCAATTAGTCCCCCAGCAATGGCCAGTGACGCAAGTACAAAAAGAGGTCATAAACCAAAGGCTGTTCAGCGACGGGCATTTTTATACTCCAGATAACAAAGCCAATTTCGTTCCGGTGCGCCATCAACCTCCAAAAACAACATGCGATTCCAGATACCCTTTGCTGCTCAACACCGGAAGAACGCGAGATCAATGGCACACGATGTCGCGAACCGGTTTATCGGCACGCTTGGGCGAACACAAATCTGAACCTTATGTCCAAATACACCCGAAAACAGCCAAAGAACACAGTGTGCAGCGGAATCAAATGATCAAACTACACAATGCACACGGCGAGTGTTTGGCTCGGGCAGAAATCACTGAGCAAATTCAACCAAACCAACTGTTCATGCCTATCCATTGGAACAACGCGACTGCAAAAAACAGTAAGCCGTGCAATCTAATCGCACCGCACACAGACAATCATTCTGGGCAACCCGAATTCAAACACTCCCCAGTTGCACTGACGGTGTGCAAACACCAAAGCCGTGCGAGCTTCGCCTCAAGAACCGTTATGAACTTTAACTCGCTAGATTACTGGGCAAGGCAAAAAATTGCGGAAGGTTATTTGTACCATATCGAATCGACTCTCAACGCCTATGAGCTCGCAAGCTATCTAAAGTCGCAACTGAAACACAACGTCGACCGAGTAGTAAGCCATGAATCAAGTGAAGACGAGGCTTTGTATCGGTTTATTACATTTGTCGAAGATAAAGTAATGCAGGCAATCCATGTTCAATCGATCCAAGGCGTACACCCGATCAACGAGCTAAGTAATATCCTCACTGCACGATTCTCTGCAGAAAGTGAGTCAGAGATTCTGGCGGTTTTATGAGTGCATGAATCACTTGAGCCGATGAATCAATGCGCCTATTCGTTGTTTATGCAAACAAGTTCGCAACTACTGCTGTGGGCTTCTATAGTTTCCGTAGCAAACAACGAGTAAGGACCTTGAAAATGATCAAAATAATCAACATTGGATTAGTCACAGCGTTAGTGTCGTTTACAACATTAGCTGAAGAAAGCGTAATCAAAGTTGCGAGTCAACATTCGGCACAAGAGACAGCGGATAAGTTTGTTTCTATCGCACAAGGAAAAGGTTTGAATGTGTTTGCACGAATCAACCACCAAGCAAACGCGGCTAAGGTTGATATGGTGTTAAGACCAACTGAGGTGATCGTGTTTGGCAATCCAAAAGTTGGGACACCTCTAATGATGTGCGCTCAGGAAGTTGCGATCGACTTGCCTCAAAAGGTATTGGTCTATGAAGATTCCGACGGCAAGACCTGGCTTGCATACAACAACCCGATGTACCTAAAAGAGCGCCATAATATTGAAGGTTGTGACGAAGTGTTAAATAAGGTCAGTGGGGTACTAAGCAACCTGACGAGTGCGGCTGCTAATGACTGACACACCCTTATTTAGTGCAGTGGGTTAGAACAACATATCCAACATTTTCGCTCGGAGTCGCGATACCAACAACTATCACGACCCTTTGTTTTTCGCGCTCTGGAGTTAATTGTGGGCTCGTTAGAACACAACCGATCTAGTTTGCTCTTTTCCACTGAACTAACCATTTGTCTAAGTGGTTAGCAAACTGCTGACGGTCGGACTGGTTTAACGGTGCTGGGCCTCCAGTTTGAATGCCGCTGCTGCGCATGGTTTCCATAAAGTCGCGAATGTTCAAGCGCGATTTTATGTTCTCTTTAGTGAACAGCTCTCCACGCGAACTGAGCGCATGACCCCCTTTGGTGATCACTTCATCGGCTAGAGGGATATCGCTGGTGATCACTAAGTCGCCTATTTCACAGCGTTTAACAATTTCGTTGTCCGCGACATCAAAACCTTGCTGGACTTGCAACATAGTCACTTTAGGTGATGCTGGTGTACGAATAAACTGATTGGCCACCAAAGTCACTTCTACGCCTGTTCTTTCAGAAGCACGATATAAGATATCTCTAATCACAACAGGACATGCATCAGCATCTACCCAAATTTTCATTTACTCATTCCTTACTTTCGACAAGCCGCTTATTAGACCTTAAATCGAACCGCAGTGCCACCGACACTCACCATCATCATACTGCCTCCAAAACCTATCACTTTGTAGACTCTGTTATAAAATGATGATATTTCAATCATATCCAATCTATCTCACATCTCCATTTTTCAATCCTGACTAGAATGAATTCATCATAACAATAACCTTCATTCATGGAGTGAAAGTATGCAATTGCCGTGGTTCCTCTTCCTTATCTTGCTGTTCCTCCCTTTACCGAGTTTGGCAGCCAATGCCACTCACGAAGCCATTCCGCTTACGCAATCTACAATTGGTTACGCGGCTCTTATCATCTTTGCCATAGCCTATGCTCTTGTTATGCTCGAAGAGTATCTGCAACTGAAAAAGTCCAAGCCCGTTTTGCTGGCGGCAGGGGTGATTTGGGCAATGATTGGTTATGTTTACTCTCAACACGGTCAAGTAGAAGTTGCTAAAGCGGCACTGGAACATAACTTATTGGAGTATGCTGAACTGCTTTTATTCCTACTTGTTGCGATGACTTATATCAACGCGATGGAGGAAAGGAGGCTGTTTGACGCACTGCAAGCCTGGATGGTGAGCAAAGGGTTTAACTTTAAAGCGCTTTTCTGGCTTACAGGGTTACTCGCATTCTTTATTTCACCCATTGCGGATAACTTAACAACAGCACTGCTTATGTGCGCTGTCATCATGAAAGTGGCAGGTGACAATCAAAAGTTTATCAACCTGAGCTGTATCAACATCGTTATTGCAGCAAACGCAGGGGGCGCATTTAGCCCATTCGGTGATATCACCACTCTGATGGTATGGCAGGCTGGGCATGTCACTTTTACTGAGTTTTTACCGTTATTTTTACCTTCCGTCGTAAACTACCTTGTTCCGGCTTTTATCATGTCTCTATTTGTTCCGAGAATGAAGCCAAACGTAGTCCATCAACACGTTGAACTAAAACGTGGCGCTCGCCGTATTGTGGCCTTATTCATTTTGACCATCGCCAGCGCCGTTGCCTTCCATGCTGTGCTTCACTTCCCGCCTGTAATAGGCATGATGATGGGTTTAGCCTACCTTCAATTTTTTGGTTTCTTCTTGCGTAAAACGCTTAAAGCGTCACTGCACAAAAAAGCGACCAAGGCGATTGAAAACGGTAATGAGGCCGCCTTAAAACGACTGGGCTCAGTTGTCGCGTTCGATGTATTTAAGCGAGTCGCTCACGCGGAATGGGACACTTTACTCTTTTTCTATGGCGTCGTGATGTGTGTAGGAGGTTTAAGCTTATTGGGCTATTTAAGCGTCATATCTGAAGTCATGTACACTCAATGGGACCCTGTCTGGGCAAATGTGATGGTGGGTATTTTATCTGCCATTGTCGACAACATTCCCGTTATGTTTGCCGTACTCACCATGGAACCTGCGATGTCGACAGGGAACTGGCTTTTGGTCACGTTAACCGCTGGCGTGGGTGGTAGTTTACTTTCCATCGGTTCAGCTGCAGGCGTGGCACTCATGGGCGCAGCGCATGGTAAGTACACATTCTTTGGTCACGTGAAGTGGATGCCTGTGATAGCCATAGGCTACATGATGAGCATTTTCGTCCACATGACACTCAATGCTCATTTGTTTAACTAAGGTCTAATCTCTAATTTTCAAGGAGGAGGATAAACACTCCTCCTTGCTATTCTTCCAGGGCTTGTTCAAGGCTCAGCAATTTTTTCTTTCGCTCGACACCACCCGCGTATCCGGTCAACTTGCCATTTTTGCCGATAACACGGTGGCATGGGACAATCACCGATATGGGGTTTTTACCATTTGCCAAACCGACAGCACGCACCGCTTTAGGGTTACCAATCGCATTTGCAAGATCCTGATAGCTCCATGTTTCACCGTATGGAATGGTAGTAAGTGCTTGCCATACCTGCATTTGAAACGGTGTCCCTTTTGCCGCAAGTGGCAACGAAAAATCGCTCCTTTTACCGCAGAAATACTCACTCAGTTGTGTGGCTGCCGTCAGAAGTATGGGTTCGTTTTCATCAAACTTACCTAAGCTTTCAGGCTGTGTGGTTTGCGTTTCGAACCATGCTCCAAGTAACCCTTCTTGGTTTGCTTGAATCGTCATTTTTCCAAGCGGGGTATCAATAATTGTGTAGACAGTGTTCATGCGTGACTCCAACAATGAAAAGTGGCGTAGCTCCCCCATGGAGACACGCTGTCAGTGGTAATGGAAGGAAACTTCTCTATCGCTTTCTTCACCACTAGATCGCCGGCTAAAAAACAGTTTGGCTCAGACGCCCCTCTTAAACGTGCATAATTCACTGTCCAAGGGCCTATCCCTTTAATCTGTAGCCATTGCTCGGGCGTGCTTTCTGGATTCTCAGTCACAAAGCGAGCAAAACGCGCCAACGTCTCTTTTCGGCTTTGAGGCATTCGAAGAAAGCTTAAGTCCGCTTGGCTCACTTCCTCTGGCGTTGGAAAGTGGCTAGCGCCATTTGGCTGCAGAGTGTGAACTAATAGGTTCAGCTGACCAATTGCCGCTTTGATAGAGACCTGCTGTCCTAAAATTGCGCGTACTCCCGCTTCCCAAGTGCTCCAGACGCCCGGAATCCGAATGCCAGTACGCTCGATAAACTGAGGCGCAAGTTGACTCAGTTGCTGCTCGATGTGCAGGATATCGGTATCTAAATCAAACATCCGCCTTAGCTGATTCACCAACGTTTTAAGTTGGCGGGTATCCTCTAAGTTAAACTCGACCCTCATCACGCCTGTTTTTACTGGATAAATCTTAAACCAGCCTGGGTTATTCGCGATCGTAAACGAACGTTGGTAGCTGACATCATCTATGGATTCGATTCCCTCAATCGCCCTGAGCCGATAAAAGTCCAACATATGTTGCCAATCTAACGCACCTTTAAACGCAAGATCGATATAGCTGACCTCCGTTTGAGCTTGCTCGTCCTTACGAACCTGACTCGGCGTTAACTTGATCACCTTCTTAAATGCATCATTGAATCGTCTGATACTCTGAAATCCGCTAGCAAAAGCGATCTCTGAGATCGGCAAAGAACTGGAATGAATAAGCTGTTTGGCAAACATCAATTGGTGATACAAGGCGTATTGCTTAGGAGACATCCCTAAATGATCCTGAAACAATTGCCTGAGATAACGATCGCTAATACCAAGTCTGTCTGACAATTCCGCTAGACTTGCCGTTTGTAATTCACCACGCTCAATGAGTTTCAACGCTCTCAGAAACGTCGTCTCTACCCCTTTCCAAGCCCAAGAGCTCGGCGCACTGTCCGGACGACATCGCAAACACGGGCGATAACCCGCCTGTAGCGCTTGAGCTTTGTCTAGGAAATACTCAACATTCTCTTCTCTGGGCAAATTCGCAGGGCATATAGGCCGACAAAATATCCCTGTCGTTTTAACCGCTATATAGAAACGACCATCGAATCGTGCATCTCTCGCCATTCGTGCACTTTGGAATTCTTTTAACGCTAAAGGTGATAACTCTACCACGCTCATTTCCTTGCTATTTAAAGGACATAGAGCAAGTTTAAACCAATTACCCCCAAAAACTAGCCATTTTCGGAACTCAATAAAGTTGGCTAAAGTTGTAAACTCATCTAAATTAGAGCCTCACAACATAATAAAAAAGGACGTTGGCTATGAACCTGTGCACTTGCACAATTGTGCTTAAGAATAAAAACTCAATCACGTTTGATAATGTTGAACAAAGTCTCGGGCTTATCGATCAACATGGAATCAGCAACATTTCCAACATTAAGATTGAGGCCTCTGATGGCAAAAAAACGCACAGCTACAATAACTTATCCATTGAAGATTCAATAGAAAGCTTGATGAGTCTGTAGCGAAAAATGAAAGCCAATTAAGCTTCGTCAGTGCTTAGTTGGCTTTTTTAGTTTGATCATGTTCAAATTTTTCGAATTGGTTGCTCAAATTCCTACCGTTTTATCGTTCATTCATTCGCCATAAACTCTATCTCAACATAAACAAACACGTTCTTGATACACATATCAAACAGAATAAGAGAGATGACTATGGCAACGACACTAGTACTTAAATCAAGCATCTTAGGCGAGCACTCACAATCTAACCAGCTGATTAATCACGTATTGGAAAGCAAAACAGGCATCATTGAACGTGACCTAGCAGCAAATCCAGTTCCTGTCCTAGATATGGACGTAGCAACCGCCCTTCGTGGTTCACCTGATGATCTTTCGGATGAACAAAAAGCCGTTCTAAACCTTTCAAATACATTGATTGAAGAGCTAAAAACAGCCGATCAAATCCTTATTGGCGCGCCAATGTACAACTTCATGGTGCCAACACAACTAAAGAACTGGTTCGATTTGATTGCTCGTGCTGGTGTTACTTTCTCATACACTGAAAATGGTCCAGTTGGACTGATTGAAAATAAGAAAGCCATCATCGTGACAACTCGCGGTGGATTGCACAAAGACTCACCACGCAACTCGATTGAGAGCTACTTGACGACCATGCTTGGGTTTATTGGTATTACTGACGTAGAGTTTGTTTACGCAGAAGCGCTAAATATGGGCGATGACGCAGCGACACAAGCGCGAGAGCAAGCACGCGCTCAGCTAACTGAGTTAGTTTAACTCTCCCATTGCCTGGTAAAGAACAAAAAAACCTCGTGTTATCGAGGTTTTTTATTATCTAAACTATTCCCCTGATGGAACATCCGCCATCTGCTGCAAACTGTAGGCAGTCACTGGATCAATGGTTTTTACCAGCCCTTCCAGTTGCTCAATCGCTTCGATAGATGTACTGGCTTTACGATAACTCAAATATATCGGGCGACACCAATCAGCCACACCCTGCACTTTATGCAATTGACCACTGGCTAGGAAGGGTTCAACTAACGATGCAGGTAAGTAAGCACTTCCACCTTTTTCCAAAATGAAGTCCATAGCAATACGAGCAGTCGATGTTCTTAAATACGGTGCTGGGATTTTTGGATGCCTTTCTGCGTGCTCAGAGGCAAATTTAGTGCCCCAATCAACATAAACGTACTTTTCAGAGAAGACGCCTTCTAAATCCATTTCCTTGGTCGATACCAAAATCAAAACAACATCAGCAACTTGCTTACAGTTGAGCTCATCCGCCTTTATGGGATCAAACGCAAACGCCATATCCAACGTTCTTTCCTGCAAGTTTCTGGTCAGTGACTCTCGGCTAAAGATCTCGGCCATAAAGCCATAACCTTCGAATTCATCGGTCACTAAGCTCAAACAGTTTTGCAAGTAGGCATCCCAAACATTAGGTGTCCCACCCAAGGTAAGTTGCAACGCTTTACCACTTTCCAGTGAAAGCTCAAGTTTGGCTTGCTGCAACGTCGAAACCATAACCTCAGCGTAGCCAATTAAGCGCTCACCCGCTGACGTGAGTTTTATATTATTTCTGTCACGGATAAAAAGCTGTGCATCAAAGTAACTCTCAAGCTGCTTAATTCGAGCACTAACAGCGGCTTGTGTGATGTAAAGGTTCTCCGCAGCACGACCAAAATGGCGAACATTGGCAAGCTCTAAAAATGTTCTAAAGACTTTTACGTCCATCGTTTTTCCTCAGGGTGCAATCTTCCAAGGGTAACAAAGATTGCAAGATTACTTAGCGTCGATTCAACAAATTGCTACCTAAGTTCGACAAAATTATTTGATTGATATGATAAAAAGGTTTTGTTTTTCTTTTGTTAAATTTACGCCTAATTTTCGCTTTGTACCGTTCAGGGTAATTAATTAATGTAGGTTTATAGAGGCTACTAAAATGTCTGACACTCAATTCCGTCACGGCAAAAAACGTTTTTACGATAACAGCAAATTTCCAAGAGGCTTTGCTAAGTCAGGTGATTTTACGCTTGCAGAAGAAGAAATTCTAATTCAATACGGCGATACGATGCTTGGCTTGGAAATGGGTGATTTGACCCCCGAAAACGCAGAAGAGAAACACTTCGTAAAAGTGATCGAAAACCCAGGTAAAGCAAAAACAAAATTAGAGCGAATTTGGTTGAAATACATCCAACTAGCCCGTGGTCGTAAACGCTTCCATACTTTGAACGGCCGTAATAAGCCTGATGCATCTGACGATTTTTCTGAAGATTCAGTATTGGTTGAAGAAGACTAATCTTTCTCCAGAGCCCCCGAGCGAAAGCAAAGGGGCTTTGTTCATTTTGGCTCTGCGTTCCTTGCGTTATTTGACCAACGTTACTTAGCCAGCCTTACTTCGCTAACATGGCCACTTTTTTCAAGAAGCTATCACGCAAGTGCTCTTGGTCATATTCAAGATGGTAAGTGTTGTGAAAACCCACTTTAAGCTCTACACCATTACCACGCATATAAACGTTGTAACCGTCATAATCTGAAAAAGCTTCCACCCCTTCGTAGATTTTGCCGTATTCCGTGGGTGTACCTTTTTCCATGACAGTCTCATAAGCTTGCAATACTTTGGTGGGATCAAGTTCGTTTCTCATGTGAGCTCTCCTTATCAAGTTACACTATTAGTATCGTCAGCGGTTGATCACTTCGCCATTTTCCTATTTGAAACAGATCAATATTCGGTCGTCTTTTCGTGTTTACACAAATGCCTTTAATCATGAAGGACAAACTATTTTGTTAGACTCACAACCCTTTTTATCCGTTAATTCGCTTCACACGGTGGTCTCATCCAACCAACTTACAACCCCGTGTTGGGTATGATTTCAGGTCCTTCTGATTCATGTTTTATTCTCTCTCTTCATTGTGAGATTAGATGTGGAAACAATTTCCAAACTCGACCGCGTACGCGCTGACTACAACATTCAACACTGGAGCCACGGTTTTTACGGCATAGACAATCAAGGTGAAGTTTACGTTTCACCTACTTACGGGCAAGAACACCAAGTACCGCTAAGTCACATTGTGTCTCAGCTTGAAGACCACCAGCTGAATCTTCCTGTGTTAGTGCGCTTCCCACAGATTTTGCATCAGCGCGTTCATGGTATTTGTAACGCTTTCAACCAAGCGATTGACGAGTACCAGTACACGAACCAGTACCTGTTGGTATACCCGATAAAAGTGAACCAACAGAAAGAAGTTGTCGATGAGATTTTAGCCAGCCAAGCTCAACTTGAAACGAAGCAGCTAGGCTTAGAAGCAGGCAGCAAACCTGAATTGTTAGCAGTGTTAGCGCTAGCACAAAAAGCCAGCTCGGTTATCGTGTGTAACGGTTACAAAGACAGAGAGTACATTCGTCTTGCTTTGATTGGCGAAAAACTGGGGCACAAAGTCTTCATCGTTTTGGAAAAATTGTCAGAACTGGACTTAGTCCTAAAAGAAGCAAAAAGCTTGGGTGTAAAGCCGCGCATGGGCATTCGTATTCGCCTTGCTTCTCAAGGTGCTGGGAAATGGCAATCAAGCGGCGGTGAAAAGTCGAAGTTTGGCTTGGCAGCATCGCAAGTGCTAACCGTTATCGAACGTTTAAAGCAAGAAGATCAATTAGATGCGTTGCAACTGGTTCACTTCCACCTTGGCTCTCAGATGGCGAACATTCGTGATATTCGCAACGGTGTGAACGAATCGGCGCGTTTCTACTGTGAATTGCGTGAAATGGGTGCACATATCCAGTACTTCGATATTGGTGGCGGTTTAGCGGTGGATTATGACGGAACTCGCAGCCAGTCATCCAACTCCATGAACTACGGGTTGATCGAATACGCACGTAATATCGTACATACCGTGGGTGATGTGTGTAAGCAATATGAACAACCAATGCCAACGATTATTTCTGAGTCTGGTCGTTCACTGACGGCTCATCACGCGGTGTTGATCACCAACGTGATTGGTACAGAGGCCTATTACCCAGAGCAAGTACATGCACCTGAGCCTGATGCACCGTTGCTGCTACAAAATATGTGGCGCAACTGGGAACATCTTCAAGATGACGGTGATGCTCGTGCATTGATTGAGATTTACAACGATACACAAAGTGACTTGGCAGAAGTTCACTCTCAGTTTGCAACTGGCGTATTGAACTTGCAGCAGAGAGCGTGGGCAGAGCAGCTTTCTCTGCGCATTTATTTTGAGCTAAGCCACCAAATGAGTACCAAGAACCGATTCCACCGTCCGATATTGGATGAGTTGAGCGAGCGCTTGGCCGATAAGTTCTTTGTGAACTTCTCGCTATTTCAGTCGCTACCGGACTCTTGGGGTATTGACCAGGTATTCCCTGTGCTACCGCTTTCCGGCCTAGAAGAAGCAGAAGAACGACGCGCCGTGATGCTCGACATTACTTGTGACTCAGATGGCGCAATTGAGCAGTATGTTGACGGCCAAGGTATTGAAACCACGTTACCAGTACCGGCTTGGAACAAAGACAAACCGTACCTAATGGGATTTTTCCTTGTCGGCGCTTACCAGGAAATTCTGGGCGATATGCACAACCTGTTTGGTGACACGCACAGTGCGGTGATTACGGTCAATGAACAAGGCGAGTCGATTATTGAACGCATTGATGTGGGCGACAGTGTAGAAGACATGATGCGCTACGTTCATATTGACGTCGACCGCATTCGTAATCACTACCAAGAGTTGGTCACTCAGCGCGTTTCTGAAGACGAGCAGCAAAGCGTGCTGGACGAGCTTGAACAAGGCTTGAGTGGTTACACCTATTTAGAGGATTTCTAAATGAACGATGTATTTAGCAAAACGGATTATTCACTGTATTCCAACTCGATGAGTTTTATGCGCCGGCCTTATCTGCGCAACCCAGTGGATACAGACGCCGATTTGGTTGTACTCGGCGTACCATTAGATATGGCAACCTCTGGAAGACCAGGTGCACGTATGGGGCCAGATGCCATTCGTCGTGCATCTGTGAACCTGGCATGGGAAGGGAAAAAGTTTCCTTGGGACTTTAACGTGTTTAAACGCGCGAAAGTGATCGACGCGGGTGACTTAGTATTTGACTGTGGTGACGCAGAAGATTTTACCTATCGTTTAGAAGCGGCGACTAACGAGATTCTAAAAAGCGGTAAAACGATGTTGGGATTGGGCGGCGACCACTTTATTACGCTGCCAATTTTACGCGCTTACGCAAAGCACCACGGTGAAATGGCGTTGATTCATTTTGATGCGCATACCGATACCTATGCGAACGGCAGTGCTTATGACCATGGAACAATGTTCTACCACGCGCCGAATGAAGGGCTTATTTCGCCTAAGCATTCAGTGCAAATTGGTATCCGAACTCAATATGAGCATGAACACCACGGTTTTAACGTGATTAATGCGATGGAAGCCAACGAGCTAAGTTCAGAGTCTATCGTTGCTCGTATTCGAGACATTGTGGGCAACAAGCCAGTATACGTAACATTCGATATCGACTGCCTTGACCCAGCTTTTGCACCGGGTACAGGTACGCCAGTATGTGGCGGTTTGAACTCCGATAAAGTGTTGAAGATCATCCGCGGACTGGCTGGCGTTAACATTGTTGGTATGGATGTGGTCGAAGTATCACCTCCCTATGATCACAGCGATGTTACCGCATTGGCTGGCGCAACCATTGCCTTGGAACTCATGTACGCCTGGGCAAGTAATCGAGATGAGAAATAAGTAAGCTCTCGATTAAAATCAGAAACACCTAAACGATATGAGGGAGCCAGCGGCTCCCTCTTTTGGATCGGTATCAAGGTGTATCAATTACACTTTCATGCGAAAAATAAATCACGCCCAAAACGTCATTGCGATAAACGTCAGTATCACAATACAGACAAGATTCAAGATAACACCGACACGCATCATTTCGCTCTGTTTCACGTGACCAGAACCAAACACAATGGCATTCGGAGGTGTCGCAACTGGCAGCATAAACGCACATGAAGCCGATACCGCAATCAGTACAGAAAGCACCACTGGCGACATACCAAAGGCTTCTGCCACGGTAGCGAACACGGGGATCAGCAACGCAGCGCTGGCCGTGTTACTCGCAAATTCCGTCAAGAACACAACGAACACAGCAATGACCGCGATAATGAAGAAAATACCAAGGTGGGAAATCAGGTTGCTCAACTCATTGGCTAAGAATACGCTGGTCCCAGTTGCCTTCAATACGTTACTCAAACAGATACCGCCACCAAACAGAAGTAACACACCCCAGTCAGCGGTTTTTTCGATATCTTTCCAGTGAACGACGCGTGCAAAGCTCACAGCAATAATCGCACTTAGCGCAACAATCGTATCGAACTTAGCGTATCCACCAAGCATTGCGTTAATCGGTTTGCTGAATATCCAGCAGAAAACCGTTGCGGAGAAGATCGCTAACGTCACCACTTTTCCTTTATCCCATGTAACAGGCTCGTGGTTCAGTTCAAATTTTCCATCCAAATCTGGTTTCAGCACAAAATAAAGCACAGCCACCATAATCGGCAGCATGATAAGCGCTGTCGGTAAACCAAAGCTCATCCACTCAGTGAATGTTAAACCCACTTCAGCGGCCGCAATCGCATTCGGCGGGCTGCCCACCACTGTGGCAATACCACCAATACTCGCGCTATAAGCAATACCCAATAAAACAAACACATACGTTTTGTGACCGCTTTCTGAGTTCACTTTGCTCAATACGCCAAGTACCAGTGGCAACATCATCGCTGTTGTTGCCGTGTTACTGATCCACATCGACAGGCCAGCGGTAACCCCAAACAACATAAATACGGCAACACTCATTTTCCCTTGCGCCAAAGTGAGCACTTTGTCGGCAATCACTTTATCCAACCCTTGTCGGTGCATGGCCGCAGCAAGGGCAAAACCACCTAAAAAGAGAAAAATGATCGAGTTAGAGAAGTTGTTTAATGCGGTTTGAGTGTCAAACACCCCAAATAACACCGCCATAATCGGAACAAGAATCGCGGTTACTGTGACATGCAGGGCTTCCGTTAACCAAAGAATCGCGATGAACACTAGCATGCTTAAGCCCAGAACAACTTGAGGCTCAAACGGTAGCGTAAAATACAACACAGCAAACAGGATGACATCAGCTAAAACAATCATACTGTTGCGGTTAAAAAACCATTCTCGGGTATTATTAGGTAAAGGGACACTATCATTTCTATTCATTATTATATTTCCTTAAGAGGGCCTTGTGGCAGCGCGAATGATCCCACACAACCCCTTAGAGAAATATTTTTCATTATCGAATTTGTTAACCGTATCAAGTTCATGGGTATGGATGTAGCCTATGTGAATAAAACACTCACTAACCCATACAAAAAGTGATTACTTAGTCACCAACTCATTAAAACTATCCATGACTTGCTGACACTTCATCACTCGCCCATGACCTTGCCCTTTGGTCGCCACCAAGCTGACATTCTCTATTTCTTGTGCCGCTTTTTCAGACACAGAGAACTGCGTAAATTTATCGTCTTGGTCATGAACTATAATAGTCTCGCCTTGGCGGAGTTTCAGTTTATTGAATGGGTCAATAGATTGCATCGGATAGTGGTACTGCTCTTCTACCTTAGATACCACCGCATTGAACAGTCGCATTGAATAACCAGAACGCGCAACACTGCCAAATAGGTTATCAAGGTAATCCAGCACTGGCGCAATCAGTAGCATAGGCTTACCTACCAATTTTTGGTGGCGACATTCAATCGCTGACGCCGTTCCCATGCTGTGTCCAACCAATCCCGCGACATCCTCCACACTATCCAGAATCGCTTCTAATCCAAGGACAAAGGCAGGAATGTGGCCGTAAGCGCCTTCACTTTGGCCATGAGCAGGATGATCATACGCAAGCGCAGTAAAACCTTTGCTCGCGATATGCGCCATCAACGGATAAAACTGGCTAGCACTGCCTGACCAACCGTGAGTAAGTACCCACACTGGCCCACTTCCCAGCTTGTAGGTTTTTAGTACACCTTCTTTGGACTGAACCTCACCTTTAATTAGACCTTCAGGCTCTGCATTTTTCGGTATCGCCCGAGCAGGAGTCAGCAACAGTTTACGTGCCGTTTGCTCAGCATGCTTTGGCGTCAGAGTGTGGTGCAGCCGAGTGCTAATATTGATCAAACTCTTTTTAAGATTGAACTTATTGGATGTATTGAAATAAATCTTGTCACTCATCATCTTGTCCTTAACCCGCCCGCCCACAAATAGAACGACCGTGCTATTTTTAGTTAAATAATAAGCCGAGACTAACGCTCAGCTTGGATAAATCCTACTTCCAGCTCTTCATCAACGTGTTTACTCCGTTCCAAAAATGCTCTGAGCTGGCCTCTTTTCCATAAATAGAATAGAAAAGGTGAGAACTCAGATACAGACCATACAACTCAAACGTGGCCTGTTTAGGGTCTAGATCGGAGCGAAACTCTTTATTTTCTATCCCTTTAGATATCTGAATACGCAAATACTCGATCCACGTAGAGATCGTTTTCTTTAGTGCCTGCTGAGTTGACGTTGGTTCCACACTTGCTTCTTTCCATGAATCCAAAAACATACAACTGCCCTGAAATGA
This sequence comes from Vibrio japonicus, assembly GCF_024582835.1. NCBI lineage: Bacteria > Pseudomonadati > Pseudomonadota > Gammaproteobacteria > Vibrionales > Vibrionaceae > Vibrio > Vibrio japonicus. The sequence continues at coordinate 785,072 of NZ_CP102097.1, read as the reverse complement.
GTGGTTCCAGCCTAGCCAATTATCCAACAGCGCGTTGAGCTTACTTTCCACGGTTTGTGTGCTGAGCTCTCTTGCTGGCGCAATCACCCGCTGAGTAAAGGTTTGATTCGCGTAATTGAGCACTTCCACTTGTAAGTTCTCTTTGGAATTAAAGTGCGCGAACAGGCCACTTTTCGACATTCCACAACGCTTAGCCAATTCGCCAATAGTTAAGCTTTCTAAGCCATTTTCGCTGGCAAGTTCAAATGCCTTGCTTAGAATGTTTTCTTTGGTGATTTTTCCTTTACTCATTCGGCACTCTCTCGATGTACTCTATTTAGTTTTAGCACGTTCGTTCTTTTTTACAAGTTTTTGCTCGCCAGAAACGCAAAAAAGGCGATGGGTAAAAAACCAACGCCTTTACATTTACACACTTAGATTGATTTATTCGCTTTGGGACATATCCAATGCCGTACATGAGTTTTGAGCATTATCGTCATCTTCGCAGCAACATTCTGCCTTTAGAAAGCCAATAACACTGTCTAGGCATTGGTATTCTGCCACACAGTATAACGTTCGGCCTTCGCGGCGCTGGCTCAGCAAACCAGCAGAAGCAAGACTGGAAATGTGATGTGATAAGGTTGAACCAGGTACGCTCAGTTTTTCCTGAATCACGCCGACAGAAACGCCTTTATAGCCTGCCTTCACTATGGTTTTATATATGGCCAAGCGAGTCGGGTGACCTAACTCTTTTAAAGCTTTAGCGACAACTTCTAGTTCCATCAGCAAATCCTGCATTTAACAATATTTCCAAATTAATAGAACTATTGACACAATGCAACACTGGCAATGTAAGATTTTTTAAGTCAACGCTCTTCAAAACTCGCCATGTAGAACAATCTCACCACCCCAACGCTATCTAGGTGAATCAAACAAGCAGGCCTATGATGAAAATAAATTTGCTTATTTCTTAACCAGGGTCAAATTTAGCAATAATTTAATATTCCTGTTTAATACGCTGTCCTACACTTGAGTAGAGCGAAAGCAAGCTAGGTAAGGAGAGACAAATGATTTCTGTACATCGGCACTATGAGCTTAACGACACAAAACGCTTCCATGTGAATATTGAAGTCAATCCCATCGGACTTTTAGACGTTGAGATTGTTGAACTTCAAAAGCATCATCAAGCGGATCTGTGCGACGTTGAATTTGAAAAACTCACCGGCAAAACACGATTACACTGCAATAAAAATAGAGATAAATGGGCAGTAGAGTTAAACGATAAAGATGCGAATGAACTCAGCACACTGATTGTGGAAGCGAATGAAGAGTATGAAACTCTCATGCGCGATTTGTAACGGCGAGAAATAAGTCACTCCGCTGTTTGATTGATTGAAACAACTGATTAAAACAACGGAGTAGAATCTAGCTGACTAACGATGGACTACAGTGCCACCACATCCAACCATTCGTTAGCGCACATTCACATGGCCAGGAAAAAAATGATGTACCGGGCCATGCCCCTTCCCAACTTCCAACTCATCCGAATGAGAAATCGCTTGTGAGATATACTGCTTTCCAAGATACACCGCTTTATGCAGCCTATTTCCTTGAGCAAGATACGATGCGATAGCTGAAGAAAGCGTACAGCCCGTTCCATGGGTATTTTTGGTGTCGTACCGTTTTGCTCTCAGTAATTCATAGCTCTGTTCCATTATCAGCAGATCATTGCTATTTCTATCATGTTCCAGATGGCCACCTTTTAGTAGAACCGATTTCGCTCCTAACGCGCGTAAATCTTCTATTAAGGCTCCCATTTCATCTTCGTTCTGAGGGACAGACTTACCCACTAGAGCCGCCCCTTCAGGAAGATTAGGTGTTAACAAATCAGCCATCGGGATTAACTCTTGTTTAAGCGTGCAAATCGCATTTTGCTCCAGCAATAGATCGCCACTTGTCGCGACCATAACAGGGTCAATCACCAAATGTTTAGGCGTGTATTGCTTGAGCTTACGCGCAACTAACTTGATGATTTCAGCGTCGGCTAGCATCCCTATTTTGACCGCTACCACGTTCAAATCAGAAAAAACCGCATCAAGCTGGCTTTCGATATGTTCCAGCGGTATAGGATGAATGGCAGAGACACCCAACGTATTTTGCGATGTAATCGCTGTAATCACGGAACAGGCATAACTACCCGTCGCTGAGATGGCTTTAATATCGGCTTGGATTCCTGCCCCACCGCCGCTGTCGGACCCAGCGATCGTCAATACAATGGGAGTGGTGTCTTGTGAATGTGGCATTGTCGCTCCTACTACAAGACGTATAAGAACTGACTCTGCCAAAGTAGAGGAATGAAAGAAGTTCCACTTATAGCGAGTGCATCAAACCAGAATGTAACTTGATGCGAATAGTTCCCTACGCCAGTGCTAACTGAATCAGGTTCTACGGGTCTCGCAATGCGATCTCAGCCTTCAGGCTCCCCGACTATATCCAACAAATAATAGCAGTAAGTGAAACGCCAATGCACCTACATTTTTCTAAAAAACGCGAGGTGGGAATGATGAAAAATGATGTAGCACCAAAAACGACAAAAGGAGCCGAAAGCTCCTTTTTCCACTCGCGTTTACGCTTCGAGAATCTCTTCACCTAGTACTTCCGTAAGGAGTAACTGATCGGACTCATCTAATTTCATACCTAAAAGGGGCAGTCCGTGTTGGACCGTCCAACAGCAAAAGAAAACAACGATGGCTAATGCAAATAAAATGACTGAAACCATACCCTAACCTCCTCTTGTGGTTAAACACCAATACCTAGCTAACCCAAGGTGCAGCTTCGGAAGAAGTTAAAGGCCGTTGTGCAATACTTTATTCTTTTACGTTCGGATTCACGCTTAATAACAAGAATTTGTTAAAACCTGTGTCTCTATTGCGCTCAGTTTATTGTATTAACTTGTAACGTTTTATCGGTCTCTACACCCTAGAATTATTGAGGTACCATTTCAATATAGTGTTACCGTATGATGGAAGCAACTACATTTAGTATCATATAAAGAGACTGTCACAACTTTTTATGTATTTTGTTACATAAATTTCATATATCAAAAAAGGGGCTGAACGCCCCTTTGAACTACTGGTTTTAATTTAACAACTACGCGCCAATAACACCGCCATCTTCTCGCGTAATCGCTACGATGGTCGAGCGTGGCTTCGTGTTACCACCAGCAGGGAAATGCGATGGCGCGCCATCTTCCCCTGGGTGTTGTACGCCAACAAACATGGTTTTATAGTCAGCTGAGAACGTCAAACCCGTGATTTCACATGCGATTGGACCCGTTAGGAATCGACGAACTTCACCTGTCATTGGGTCACCACATAACATCTGGTTGTTGCCCTGACCGGCGAAATCCCCTTCATTTGAGTACTTACCGTCTGTTTGAATCCACAAACGACCAGCTTTATCAAAGCCGATACCATCCGGGCTGTTAAACATATTTTCAGGTGTGATGTTTTCACTACCCGCGTAAGCCGTACCTTTGTGAACCACTGGGTTACCCGCGATTAGGTATAGGTCCCACTCAAAGCTGTTGCTCGTGTGATCTCCACCATGTGGTAACCAGCGAACAATCTGACCGTAGTTGTTTTCTGCTCGTGGGTTTGGTCCACCAACAGGTTGGTTTTCTTTCACGCCACGGTTTTTGTTGTTAGTCAGTGTACAGAAAACATGTTTGTTATCAGGGTGCACAGCAACCCACTCTGGGCGATCCATGGTGGTTCCGCCAACATGAGTTGCAGCGCGACGAGCGAAGATCATCACTTCTGCCTGATCGTTAAAGCCGTTTTCTTTTGTTAAACCATTTTTGCCGTAAGTCAGTTCAATCCACTCACCTTTACCTGCCAGCTCTTTGTCGTCCATGCTGAATTTCGCAACATACAACGTGCCTTCTTCTAGCAGGTCGCGGTTAGCCTTGTCGTTGCCAGGTTTGTATTTGTTCTTAGAAACGAATTTGTATATGTGCTCACCACGCTCATCATCACCAAGATAAACGACAACATGCCCATCGTCATTGATCACTACCGCAGCATTCTCATGCTTGAATCGGCCTAGCGCAGTGCGTTTTAGTGGCGTTGATTCTGGGTTGTGTGGGTCGATTTCCACGATCCAGCCGAATCGATGAGGCTCATTTGGATGCTTCGCCACATCAAAACGCTCGTCAGAGTCGTGCCATTGATAGCTGCTTGGTGCGGCTTTTACACCGTAGCGTTTATGATCATCAGAAATCTCAGCGCTTTCATCTCGTGTACCGAAATAACCGTGGAAGTTCTCTTCACACGTCAGGTACGTTCCCCAAGGGGTCTGACCGTTTGCACAGTTGTTGAAGGTACCAAACGGTTTCATGCCTGATTTATCTAATTCAGTTTTCATCAGATCATGACCTGCCGCTGGGCCTGTCAGCATCATCTCGGTGTTTGCGGTAATACGGCGGTTACGTTTACCGCCCTTGTCTAGCTTCCACTCACCACCAGACTTAACAATTTCAAAAACAGTGACACCATGTGCCGCTTGCGCTTTCAAGACATCATCTGCTGTCATTGCTTTACCGCCATGATCAAACAGATATTCATAGTTGGTGTATTCGTTGTTTACGGCGATCACCGCGCGATCATCGCTGATCGGGAACAGGCTCATACCGTCGGTATTATCGCCAAACTGACTTTGTTGAGCTTTGGAGTCTTGTTTACCACTTTGATCAAACTCTGGTGCATTTGGAAAGATCGGATCTCCCCAAGACAATAGTGGTTTCGCTTTGTAGCCTTTCGGTACGATAATTTCGTCCGCTGTTGATGCCGGAACCGACTCAAAGTTTAGCAGCGCGCTTTTTTTGTCTGCGGCAAATGCTTTTGCGATCGGGTTTAAAGAAAGAAAAGCGCCTGCACTTACTGCTGCAGTACCTACTAAGAAACGACGGCGAGATAATCTCGCTTCGATCATCTGGCTAAACTGTGAATCTTGCTCATCACGATTCCACATCACTGACTCCTTGCTTGAGTAATTTTTATTAAATAGCGAGCAGATATTAGGTAGTCAATATGAAAGATTTATTAAGCTATTGTTTCTTAAATATTAATTCGAAGGTTCGTCTTTCCTTGAGTTACATGACAAACTTATGAAAACGCGCTGAACTTCAACTTTGCTGCGTAATGTAAGACATTTATGCAATAAAATGTGATCTAGGATCTAGCCATAACGAAATTTGCTGGCTAAATTAAATCGTGTTCATGAGGAACTGTATTCGTATTGAGCTCAGTGAAGAGCTGTATTTTGTTTTGAGGGAATATCATGAAAAAAATGAGAAGAGCACAATTGCATCGCGTTCGTATTCAATACTGGAAAGACTCAAGTAAAAGCGCGAACAAAGCATCTTAAAATGTGCTAAACCAACACTAAGCTGGCATCAATGCCAGCTTTTGTATATTTACTCCGGCCGAATTAAGCCGCTCGGTGAGTCATCAAATAAGTCTGCGCTAATTCATGAAGAAGGTTAGCGGTTCCTTTAGAGTAAAGATGCTTATCTTTGTAACCCACCAGCTGAATCTGGCGAACTTTCCCCGAAATAAGCAATTGGCGAATAATTCGATTCACGACCTGTATATCAATCGCTGAACCTGCCTCTAAGCGAGAAACAGGGCAAAGACAGTCAAGATCAATATTGAGAATAATATCGTCACAGTGTGCGAGATAACTTGCTAACTGGTGCTTGATCTGGAATCTTTGTCCAAAACAGCACTCTTCTAACGCAAACCAATCGCACCCCAGATCTTCCGCATACTCTAGCGTTCTGCTGTCAAGATGCGCTTTGTCTAAGCCAAGTCCAAACAACCGACACTCGCTATAACGTGAAAGCGCAAAGTGAAATGCGGTGCCCTTTTCAGGCTCTAACGTGGCGTTCAACTCAAAGCTGCGTCCAATGTGCACAACTCCCAGCTCTTTTCTTGGCGAAATAAGTAACGGCAAGCTGTGCAGTAAAGTCTCTGTGTTGTTAGTCAGAACCACGGGCAATGTTTGATCGCCTAAATAATTACTCAGATGCAGCTGATACTTTCCTACCTGCTGTTCATTTAGGTTGTAATGTCCACCATTCACCCAACAGTACTTATCTTGTTGGGCTAGCCATTCATATACTTCTTGTAAGCTCTGATCAGCCATTTCAAAGTCAACCAGCTTAGTCGGTTTGAGCCGCTCACTCACACTAACCAAAGTGAGTTGATGGAGTGGAAGTCCAGTAATATTCTCAGATTTCTTGCGTCGAAATAGCCCAAACATTTCCATTACCTTTCTGGGGGCAAAGCCCTAGCTGCTTGAAGTACATGTAGTATGATTCTTTGTTGATTGATCTGAAATCGATGAACAGGTGCCATAACCGAAACGGCCCCGATAAGTTTACTTCCTTTCATCACTGGGGCACTGATGCCAGAAACCCCCGGGTCAATCTCTGAAGTACTCACTGCATAGCCTTGGTTTCGAATTTGCTCTAGCTCTTGATGCCAAACACTAATGTTGTCGGACTCTCCGAAATAACGCAGAATCTTTTCACAACGCAAAGCGGGCATATAAGCAAGCATCACTCGGGATGAGGCGCCTCGTAGCAGGGGTTGACTTTGACCCTGGACGTAGCTGCAACGAAGCGCCTGCATACTCTCTTTTCTGCTGACACACAAAGCGCGATAACCGACAGGTACCATATACGCTGACATTTCACCCGTCTGCTTTTGCAATCGATTTAGCACCAAATCAATGGCATCTAAGTCGTGCTGATTGCTTTTGTAGCTTCGCATCAGCATCAATGCAGCCGGACCTATGATCAAGGTTTTGTCACTTGGACTTTCTTCGATAAGGTTCCATTCTTTTAAAAGCTTTATATGGCGATACAAGCTACTGATTGGCGTTCCCACCTGTTCGCTCAACTGCTTGGCCGTCACCGGGTCTTCGTTGACCGCGACTTGCATTAAAAGTTGGAGTACCTTTTCATTGACTTGCCCATTACTGTGTTTCATCGAGTTCTACTCATGTTGTATCGTCACGTGGATTCCTTAACAAATTTTATTCTCAAAGAGTAAGAATACATAAAGAAATCAGCGCAATATTTCTCACCCAATAAGAAAGTAACCACTCAACAACTGATCATCTGTCATCAAACAAAAAAACCAAACCAATCACCATTTAAATAAGAAAAAGAACCTAAGAACATTCAATGGTGGGCAAAAGAACATATCGGTAGAAAAAGTAATGCAGCTCAATAAGATGAGCGGAGAATTAATGAGTAAATCGAGATCAATCCAACACCATTTTTCCGTAAATAAGACTAAGCTTACATTGTCTATTTCAGAGAAGGGGTTGGATATGCAATACAAACACATCATGGTTGCTATAGAGCTTTCAGAGCAAAGCAATATCCTTATTGATCGAGCAGTTTTCTTGGCGAACCAACTCGGTTCAGAGCTTTCGTTTGTTCACATCGATGGGACTCATGGGGAGATTTATCCTGATTTAGTGGATATCAAGGCGAACCCTGACCTGAGACCCGTCAATGAGCATACGTTGGAGCAGCTTAGAGAGTTTGATGCTAATACCGAATACCCCGTGAAAAAGATCATTGTGGGTACAGGTGAGTTAAGCGGCAAGCTACACGAAGTGATCGCTGGCAACGGTGTAGATTTGTTGATTTGCGGCCATCACCAAGACTTTTGGAGTCGCATCATCTCCTACTCTCAGCATCTCATTAATAAGTCACCAGTTGATATTCTGGTGGTTCCTATTGAGTCTTAATCACCAAACATACGATAACTATGATGCCCGACAACCCACTTTTTACAGTGGGTTTTCTTTTATTGAGCACATCTAAACACGTATAAAAAGCTGATATGTTCTGTACAGATGCCCCCATTAAATGGGACTTTATTGACATGACACCCTCCCCCGAAAAATGGGGGAACTTGCTGGTGGCTATTCAAACTCAGCCAAACAGACTTTTAAATATTGGTTTAACTCTGTCTTTTGTTTCGGGCTCATCCCTTTAATCAGCGAGTGTTGCAAATCAACATGAACCTGCATCATCTCATCAATAAGTTTTGTCCCTTCTTGCGTCAATTTAACACTCACGCTACGACGATCCTCTTTGCTGTGTGTTCGGGCGATCAGTCCTTTAGATTCCAGCTTATCCAAGCGATTGGTCATCGCCCCCGACGTCAATAACATAGAGCCCATTAACGCGGACGGTGTTAAAGAGAAAGGCTCTCCACTGCGACGCAATGTCGCCAATACATCAAATTCACCGAACTTTAGACCATAGCGCTTATGAAGCTTTGCCACTTCGTTTTCCATGTGCTTAGCGATGCGTAAAATACGCCCCATGATGGCCATTGGCTCTGTTTTTAGCTCTGGTTTTTCCTGAGCCCACTGCTCTGTCACTCGATCAACAACGTCCATAACTACGTTTCCATAGCAAACAAATACTGCCAACTATCTTAACATAAAGATACTTTACAACTCATCTAATAGCGCGTACATTTTGAACAAACTATCTCAATATAAAGATAAGTAACATGAACATATTGCTTGCTATGATCCCTTCATTCTTCTGGGGAACAACATACGCGGTGACTCAGTTTTCGTTAAGTGACTGGCCGCCATTCCTGCTAGGTGTGCTAAGAGCACTGCCGGCAGGACTATTACTCTTGATGATAAAGCCCACTCTTCCATCCAAAGGTGAGTGGAAAGTTCTGCTGACATTAGGAACCATTAACATTGCCGCCTTCTTTGCGCTAATTTTCGTTATGGCTCTTACCCTACCATCTGCCATTTCAGGGGTTGGAATGGTCTCGGTTCCCGTGTTTGCGATACTCTTTCATTGGATCAAAAACAAACAGAAACCTAGCGTGGCTCAAGCCTTCTCCGGCGCAGCTTTGATCTTGCTGGCATGGAAGCTGTTTGATCCAAGTTCAATCAGCCTAAGTCCATTGGGGCTGGCAGCGATGATTGGGGCCATTACATGCATCATCGTGGGCAGTTCTATCACTCAATCACTAGGCACACAAATGCATTGGTGGAAAATCCTGACGTGGCAGTTGCTCCTGGGTGGGATGGTGTTATCAATCGTTGCAGGAGGGCATGCCTTGGTGGAACCTGAAAAATATGCCAATGCTGTAAACCATTTCTCTATACAAAATGCTTTGGGGTTAAGCTGGGTTGCGGTGTTAAACACAGCACTGGGATACGCTCTGTATGTTTGGTTGCTCCAACGTATGAGCATCGTAGATTTTGCTTTTGGTGGTATCGCAAACCCTGTCGCAGGGATTGTGTCAGGACTGCTGTTGCTGGGTGAAAACTTTACGCTAACTCAATACAGTTTGATGGCTGGGATGATTTTGATGTCTTTACTGCCACAAGTCTTAGTCGCCATTAAGAAAAGTAGAGTCAAGCCAGTTCTCAACAGCACCCCTTAGGCACAGTAGTCATACCAATCGAAGTAAATACAACAACGTGAGCAATTAATCCCTTACGCCAAGGCAATAATGTCTTGGCGTTTGTCTCATTTCACATTGGCAAGGTATAGCGCGTCTACAACTTGGCTATCGCCTGACGAAAAATCGCTTTTAGTGGTTCTAAGTCGAGATAGACACCTGCTATATTCGCTTCTATCCACTGGTCTTTCGTCAAATCAGGCCAGGTCAGATCGTAACCAAGAACAAACAACATCTCTTCGAAGAAAAAGCGCTGTACTCGGCCATTCCCCTCTCTGAAGGGATGGAGCAAATTAATTTCACAAAACAGTGACGCGACTTCTTCAATTAGTTTTTCTTGATCGTGTATGTTGGCGAGCGTAGGAATAATCTGAAACAGCGTCTCCCCTTCAACGGCGATTCTCGGAACGGTGCAAAAACGTGTGTCACCTTTTGAAATATCCACTTCGCGCAGTTGACCAGCCCAGTGATACAAGTCTTGGAAAAGATAGGTATGTAAGTGTTGTAGATGAGAGAAAGTAAATTGGTCGATGGAAGTGAGTTCACTTTGATAAGTACGATAACGTTCTGCCGTAAACGCTATTTCAGCCTCAGCCAATTCGTCACCGTCCCTAAGATTGAGCAAGTTAGTCAGAACGTCGCTATCTGGGTAACAGTATCTATCATGATAAGCGCCATATTTATCTCGCATACTTCCTTTTTAACTCAGCTATCGAGCGATTTTCACACTCTTCCTTCAGCGACATGCCCTCATATTTTAGACTAACTTTGTAGTTTTCAGGTTTTGGTAAAAATGTTTTTTTCTTTTTTGTCGTTGAATCAGAAGATGAATTGGACATAAATACCCCTGCTTTGGATTACGTGGTTAAGTTTAACTCACAATGGTCATTGCTTCTACAGCACCCCTCCTCCCGTTGCCATCAAGCTTTCTCCATCTTGATGGCCTGTGTTTTAGGGACTCTGATGTTAGTCTTGTTTTAAGTTAAAAATTGAACAGTTTTACACTGTAAACTGTCTTTAAGTATCTCAAAGCTGGCAAAAATGGCATGAACATACTGTTTTTAGATATAAAAAAACCGAGCTTAGCTCGGTTTTCAATCTTCAGTTGTGCATTACAGTTCAGCGTTGTGGTAAACCTGCTGTACGTCATCACAATCATCAAGCATATCCAGGAACTTCTGGAATTTCTCTGCGTCTTCACCCGCTACTGGCGTGTGAGTTTGAGGAACGAAGGTGATCTCTTCTACGTCAAGAGTCAGCTCTGGGAATGCACCGTTTAGCGCTGTCTTTGTTTTGAAGAACTCAGTGTGAGGAGCAAACACTGTGATCACACCATCTTCAAGTTCAACGTCAGTCACATCAACGTCTTCCATCATTAGCGCTTCTAATACTGCTTCGTCGTCATCGCCTTTGAACTGGAATACAGCTTGGTGATCGAACATGTGAGAAACAGAACCTTCCACACCAATTTTCGCGCCTGTTTTTACAAAACACTGGCGAACGTCTTGGAAAGTACGGTTACCGTTATCTGTTAAACAATCAACGATGACACTTGTACCACCTGGACCAAAGCCTTCGTAACGCGCAGGAACGTAATCTTCACCGCCGCCACCACTTGCTTTATCAATTGCTTTGTCGATAACGTGTGCTGGAACTTGGTCTTTTTTCGCTTTTGCGATCAGGTGCTTCAGAGACAAGTTCATGTCAGGGTCTGCACCGCCATTTTTCGCGCACATGTAAATTTCTTTACCGTATTTGGAATAAACTTTAATTTTTGCGCCAGCTGTTTTCGCCATTGAGGCTTTGCGCACTTCAAAACTTCTTCCCATCGGGATGTTCTCTCTAGTTCAATTTAACGCGAAGGATTTTAGCAAAAAGCGGAATCATTTCAATTTTTCGCGATTTGCAAAGAAATGGGGCTCAAGCTACGCCCATCACTCGCTTATATTTAGCCACAGATTCTAAGAAGAACGACCTTTCGTTTTCATCTCTGATTTTATCCGCTGCCTGATTAATCTCATCAGGGCCTGCTTTCGCTTCTCTAAGCTTCCACACCAAAAATGAAGCTTGTTTATCAAGTTCAACCTTGTTCTTCTCTTCTGGTGGAAGGTTTGAAAGGTTAATCGACATAGGAACGTTCTGCATCTGTAAAAATATGGAATAGAAATATACCACATCAAAAAGGAATGTTTAGAAAGAATCGAGAATTGGGTAGCGGATCAGATCAAAAAACATCGAAAAACAAAGGGTGGCTAACTTCGCCACCCTTACGTATTTGCATTTGTGGGTACAGGGCTAATGGATCAGACCTAATTCCTTCGCCTCTTCAATCGTTAAACCACTTTCTCGGATCTCTCTCAATGCTTCGATACGACGACGAGCTTCCGCTGATTTAACACTTCTGACTGGCTTTTGTAACTCGACTTCTTCCGTGAAGTCCCACGTTTCAGCAATTTTAGTCATTTCATCATGGTCAATAGAATTAATGGACATTGTAACCTCCGAACAAACCATGCAAGGGACAGCTAATCTGTAGCAAAACCACGATACCCTTGTTAAGAATTTTAGATCTAGAATGTGAAGCTGCTACTAGTTCAGGAATTATTAACTATTTTTCTATAAATAAGCTTTGCTGCGGCAAAAATCTGGCGGTACATTTAGAAAATCGTCCCTACATTTTCTAGTTAGATCTAGTTCGCATTTTTTCTTCTATTCCCTCCTGAACGTCTCCCCCTAAAACTGTAATGTTTCATAATCCGAAGGATACTTTTCGAGTCAGTTCACTTTTTTAATTCACACTTCTTTTCACTCTCGAAATAAGGGTTAATGATAATCATTATCTTTTGAATTGAGTAAGTGAGATTATGGATAATCAAGATACCGAGCATGCCTTTCATGCTGACCCCATCATTCAAATTAGAGATCTCTGCGTCGATTACATTACTGACAACGGCGATTTCAGAGCGGTTAACAGTGTAAATTTCGATATAGGTAGAGGAGAAATCTTTGGCCTTGCGGGCGAATCTGGTTGCGGTAAAAGCACCATCGCGTTTGCGATCAACCGACTTCACAAGCCACCTGCGTTTATTTCTGGAGGGCGGATAATCTTTGAAGGGAAAGATCTATTAGCGCTTTCAGATAAGGAAATGAACGCGATTCGATGGAGCGAGATCGCAATGGTGTTTCAAAGCGCAATGAACTCCTTAAACCCGGTTCTGACCGTTTTGGAACAGTTTTCAGATGTTTTACGGCATCATCAAGGGCTCAGTGATGAAGTGGCTAAACAGAAAGCTGAAAAACTCCTCGATCTCGTCAACATCCCACGAGATCGTATAACAGAATATCCTCATCAATTCAGCGGCGGCATGCGTCAGCGTTTAGTTATCGCCATCGCCCTATCCCTAAATCCCAAGATGATCATTATGGATGAACCCACCACGGCATTGGATGTGGTCGTTCAGCGGGAGATTCTTCAACAGATTTATCAACTTCGGGAAGAGTTTGGATTTTCGATTTTGTTCATTACTCATGATTTGGCGCTGATGAGCCAGCTGTGTGACCGAATTGCCATTATGAGGCACGGTGAAATTGTGGAAATCAATGAATCAAAGAACATTCGTAACCATCCTCAACACGCATACACTCAAAAACTTTGGGCCTCTTTCCCTAACATTCACGAAGGGAAGCACCAAGCGCAAGGAGCGACGCTATGAGCAATCCAATTATTTCACTCAACAATGTCGTTAAAGAATTCACGATTGGCGGTGGTTTTGCCTCTGAAGACCGATTTAAGGCACTTCAAGGCGTGAGCTTTGATTTGTACAAAGGACGCACTCTCGCGCTTGTTGGGGAGTCAGGATGCGGTAAAAGCACCTGTGCACGCCTGATTACAAAAGTCTATCCGGCAACATCTGGCGAAATCTTGTTTAACGGCAAGAATGTCGACCACATACAAAGCCGAGCGGAGCTTCAAGAATACCGCAGTAAAGTCCAAATGGTTTTTCAAGACCCGTTTGGTTCACTTAACCCAACTCACACCATCGCACATCATCTTACCCGCCCGCTGAAAATTCATAAACAAGTGGCCAGCGAACGAGAGATCCCTAACCGTTTACAAGAATTGATCGACCTCGTCGAGTTAGCGCCCGACACATTGGAAAAGTATCCACACCAATTGAGTGGCGGACAACGTCAACGGGTGAATTTGGCACGTGCTCTTGCGGTGGGGGCTGAAGTCATCCTCGCTGACGAACCGACGTCGATGTTAGATGTGTCCATTCGTTTAGGCGTGTTAAACCTGATGCAACGGATGAAGGAAGAGCTAGGTATCGGCTTTTTGTATATCACACATGATCTTGCGACAGCGCATTACATCGCGGAAGAAACCGCTGTGATGTACCAGGGACAAATTGTTGAGTGGGGAGATACTCAAGCAATCTTAACGGATCCGCAACATCCGTATACTCGCCTACTGATCTCTGCGGTTCCCGATCCAGACCTACCGTTTGGAAAACTCGTGGAAAGTGAACCAAACTACTTACAAGATGCAGAAATTATTCGATCAACCAGTACCGTTGTCACACAAGGCTATGATCAAGTTGGTCAAAATCATTTTGTAAAACACTGGGTTAATGCCGCATGATGAAATTAGATACGTGGGTAGAGCAGATCCGTGACTGCTACGAAAATCGGAAGCATGATCAAGTTGATTGTATCGAATGCCTGATCCTTAATGCTCCTGATGATATCTGGGGGCCCGAAATCACCGAAACACAAAGCCAAGCACTTAGCTATTGGCTGGATGGCTGCCTACGTATCTACCTCAACTCACGCTATAACGCGCCAGAAAGAGCGTACCAATATCTACAGTTGGCATACAGCAAACTTCAACAAGTAGTGTGTGAGCCACGTAGTGAACTGGCGTTAAAAGATTGGTGTATGAAACGCTTGCAGCACTTAGCCGTTCTTAGCTTAGAGTTTTGCAATCAGCAAACGCACGCAAACTGGCAAATTAAGTCTCATCAGTTAATTGAAGCGCATGTCCACTTCATGGCGGCGCAATCTTGGAATGAACCCCGAAACGATGATCAAGGCTATGTGTCGAGACACTAAGTAAAAGGAAAAGATCTTGGAAGCATGATCAAGTGTCATTTATCACATGACCTGTACACCCAGGTGACTCCGAAGCTCTGAGATTCTGAATGACAGGCAAAAAAAAGCGAGTTCATAGAACTCGCAAAAATATTCAGAATGAATGTAACAATATGAGCCAATCTATCAGGGATAATGCAATCCCATATCAAATAAGAAAGGGCAAAGGTTGTCTATTCGCGAACCAGATTATCGGCTTACCGTACACTCAATGTCAGTCCACTGTCAGCTAAATGTCTAGGAAATGTTTACTATCTCTGTTTTATACAATTTTGAGAGTTGTGCGACACTTTAAGCAATAAAAAGAAGCAAATAAAAAGCCTGCATCCTCTGCTGGCTCTAAATGTTGGACATATCCCTTAGACAGCCACTTCATCGAGCGCTCGGAAGACCATCTCATCCAAATGCCCTTCCATCACCTGCTTACATACTTTTCGGCGTACAGCTAAACCAGCAATCAGACGTTCGATCGAGAGGTGTTTGTTTTCACTTTGACTGTTGTACAACTCAACCATTTTGCTGAGTGTTTCATAAGGAATCGCCTCCTCCCCTACTCTCAGGTAATCCAGCTTGTCGATTAGCTCTAAGCACTCTTCTTGAATTGAGCTATGGGAATGCCCAGTCATAGCCGCCAAAGCCGTTATAGAGCGTTCTAGAGCGCCTGGAGAGGTATATTTGGATAGAGTAATAGTAATCTCGTCAGCATTGATCTCAACCAAGTGTTTACGCAACTTCACTCGTCGACCCAATTTTCCTTTTGGTGAACGCTCTTTTCTCTGGATCGGTTCGAACTCGCCGTCAATGATTTGCGACATTTCTTCGAGTTGCTGTTTTGTCACCATTTCATTACGCAACGGGTTAGGCAGAGTCGGCGCCATGTTTCGTTTACCCGCGTTTGTCGTTCGGGCGCGAGAATAACGTAGCACTTCTTCGGCATCACACTTGATATCAAAGTTATAGTCTTTGATCTTCCCTTTCTCTTCAATCGCAGAGATCGTTAAGTGGTAACCCCATAAGTTCACAACAAAAAGATCTTCACTCGCTTTTCCATCCGATAGTCTCTTCAGTTCGCGGATCAAATCCATAGAGAACCGACGCCATTCGATATTTCGTGCCAGTTTTTGATTCAACTCACTCAGCAGCATTTCATCCGTATGGCGACGCGACATTCGGGTTCGGAAATAACTGTATAACTGGAAAACCAATGTGTGCTGCTTCAGGATCTCAGGCGGAAACAGGAAGAAATAATCTCTGGTTAGTAGCTCTTCGTAAAACGATGGCTCCCAAACTAGGATGTATAGGTTCGGTTTAATGCGAATTTCGCCGTCAGCGCCCTCTGTAGGGGCTTCTTCGGATGCAGTAATGGTACGGGCCAAAAATCTGAAACGATCGCTCTTAAAGCCTTCTGGCATGTTTTCACTAAGCCATCGACCAGTGAGTTCGTGCAACTGAAAATCTGTGAACTCAATTCGATCTATACTGTCTCGAATAGAATCGCGAGCAGGACCACTATCCTTCTTGCCTCGAAGAGACAAAATATCGGTGATATACAACGGTGTTTTGTTGGGCACTTGCGTACCATCGAGCTGATATTGATGCTGGTGGTGCTCTTGGTATTGAACAGTCAGTGTGAACAAGGCAAACAGAGTCATGAGATCATCAACGGTCATGATGTTCTTTGAAGATCGTGTTTCAATCACGGCACGTGTTCCAGAGATCGACACCATGCTCTTTTGGTATTGTTTGCGAGTACGCGGCGGCGCAAGCGCTTGGTCGATGATCCCTGCCCAATTAGTCGGTGAAACGACAAATTGATCGGCCTCGTCTTTCATGACCGGTGGCGTGTTTAAGCCATGTTCATTAAGCAAACGTTTATTAACTTGTGTCTGAGCGAGCGCTTTTGATCGTTTCTGTTTTTCGCTTTGCTTTACCGACTCTGTAACCAAACTGGTTGCACCAAGTACAGAGATGAGTTTGTTCGGATTAACAAAGCGGTGCAGCATGGTTTTGCCCGCCAGCCCTTCTTCGAATCGTACAGGGACCTGGTGGAATAATCCGACGTTTACAGCGGCTCTGAGGCGTTGTTGAATCGCCGCACGTGTTACGTGGCCATCTGTTGCTTCGATCAGTTCTGTTGTGGAAACAAGGCCATCTTTGCTACTGAATCCTCTCAAAGAGATAAGGTTCAGAAGTTCTACTATACTCTTCGTCACCCCTTTAAAGTGCTGGTATTGTTCTATCCAATTGACTGCTGTCTCTGAAACCTCAAACAAGTGTCCATCTTTGTGGCTTCTTGGGGCTTTGATCAGTATTTTTTCTTCCGAACTCATTATTAGATCCGTATCACACTGGCCGTAATATCGCTATAGTTCCCGAAGAATAAAGAAAAAAAGATCATAAATAAAGAAAAACTTATTGTTTTTAAATAACTGATCTTTCTGATTAATATGATCTTAAATGATTATATGATCTATTGATCTGGCTAAGGTTTTACTTATAACTCACTGTAAAATATTAGGTTTTTTTTTGACGCTCTGAAAGCATGATCATGATTTAAACGAAAGCATGATCAATAAATGCTTGAAAGCATGATCAAAATTAGTCGAAACCATGATCATCAACAATTAGAACGCATGATCAAAGTAATCTCAGAAGTATGATCATCAAGTTCGAACACGTTATCCACAAGGGCTTGAATAACTTTCAATTTGATCGAGTGAATATACACAAAGCAGTGATTAAATTTCCCGAAAGAATGATCAAGGTAGGTGAGTTCGTCATTAAACTTCGCGCATACGATCGTAAGATTAGTGCTTCGAATGACGTGATAAAAAGGTTATCCACAAATCACGGTTTTAGGCATTGATGCCGAAAGCATGATCATGAATATCAATGTAAGTTGTCATTCAACGCCCTGTCTGCCCGATTTTGGCTTAAAACCAGTAGATATAGCCCTCAAGCCCTAATCCAACTGCATTCTTCCGTAATTAGTCTCTACTTTTCCATGCTTCCGGAACGATATACATCTTGATCATTGTTCCGATCTTTCAGTCGTTTCGATCAAGCCCACTTCCCTATCGAACCATTCGCTTCTTGCCTTGATCATTGTTCCTATAACGATAATAATGCCCGAAAGCATGATCATGATTATACCCTTGATCATCGTTTCGATACGAGAGAATACTTTCCCCTATTCCATACTGTGCGCGGTTCCTTGGTTTAGCTTGGTGCTTTTAATCTGGTTGTGAGATTTGTTTTTGCTTGTCAAAATGACATCTCCCGTAAAATATGTACTAAAGTTAATCGTTCCGGGAAAAATTACCGTTAAATATGTTTACATTGTAAATTAGTGACAATGTAACACTTTAAAAGTTTACCTGTTAGCTAGGGTTTACCAATCAAAAATAACCTGTCAATTTTGCTACTTTTTGTTCACCGACATTAAAAGTAATGAAAGTTTTCTATTTAATGTGATTTTCATCTATAAGTGATTGTTCACCTTTTTATTGTCTATAGATTGCAATGCTGTACAATCGTAACTAAGTCATTAATAACGGAATTTGGCAATGAAAAGAGAACAAACCATTGAGAGTCTCATTCAGTTAGCTGAGCAAACAGCACAGGTGCAAGCTGATCGTATTGAGATTGTTTTGGAAGAACGAAGCGATGATCACTTTCCGCCAATGTCAAAGGCATTGATGGAAACTCGCTCAGGTTTAACCCGACGTAAACTGGATGACGCTATCAGCAAGTTAGAAGAGTCAGGTCACCAGTTTACAAAAAATAATGCCAATCACTATTCAATTTCGCTTCAAGAAGCGCATATGTTGATGGACGCGGCTGGCGTGCCAAAATTCCATGAGCGTAAGAAACATGGTGACAATAAACCATGGATTATCAACGTACAGAACCAAAAGGGTGGTACAGGTAAATCCATGACAGCCGTGCATTTAGCGGCTTGCTTAGCGTTAAATTTAGATAAACGTTACCGTATTTGTTTGGTTGACCTTGATCCACAAGGTTCACTTCGTTTGTTCCTGAACCCGCAAATTAGTACAACGGATCATGAAAATATCTATTCTGCTGTCGATGTTATGCTGGACAACGTGCCAGAGGGGACAGAAGTAGACGCGGAGTTCCTGCGTAAGAATGTCCTTCTACCTACGCAATATCCAAACTTGAAGACAGTGTCTGCGTTCCCTGAAGATGCGATGTTTAATGCAGAAGCGTGGCAGAATTTGTCTCAAAACCAGTCTCTAGACATTGTTAAGCTACTTAAAGAAAAACTGATCGACAAAATAGCGGATGATTTTGACGTTATTATGATCGATACAGGTCCACACGTAGACCCGCTAGTTTGGAACGCAATGTACGCATCGAATGCGTTACTTATTCCGTGTGCTGCTAAGCGTTTGGACTGGGCTTCTACGGTTAACTTTTTCCAACACTTGCCGACGGTATATGAAATGTTCCCAGATGATTGGCAAGGGCTAGAGTTTGTTCGCCTGATGCCTACCATGTTTGAGGATGACAACAAAAAGCAAGTCGCAGTCCTGACTGAGATGAACTATTTGCTAGGTGATCAAGTTATGATGGCGACAATTCCTCGCAGTCGAGCATTCGAAACGTGTGCGGATACGTACAGTACCGTATTTGACTTAACAACAAGTGATTTTGAAGGTGGTAAGAAAACGCTCGCGACCGCGCAAGATGCGGTGCAGAAAAGTGCATTAGAGCTAGAGCGTGTACTTCATAGTCATTGGACATCACTAAATCAGGGGTAATTAGGTAATGGCAATTAAAACTTCAGATTTAAACGCAAGATTATTTGGTAAGGCGAACAAGCGCCATGTAACAACGCCTCAGCAAGCTCAACAGGCTGCGAAAGAGCAGGCTCAAGTGATTGAATTGGCTGTTGCCGGTGAAGATACGGTTCAGTTTGAACTCATTCGTATCCCGGCAAATGAAGTCAGTGAAAATACCATCGTCTTTTCAGAAAACGCACGTGAGCAATCGTTCCTGAATGAGCATGCATTGTCGGATGTTTTAGTCACGCTCAGAGAACGCGGACAGCAGTACCCAGCGGTTGGTCGAAGAAGAGAAGATGGCAAGATTGAAGTCCTTGACGGTAGCCGCCGTCGAATGTCATGTATCTTGGCTGAAAAAGAGTTCTTAATTTATGTAGGCGAAAACATCAGTGGGGAACACGCTAAGTTTCTTTCTGACGTGGCAAATGCCCATAAGCCGTTGTCACTTTTTGAAAAAGGCAAAGAAATGCTTGCCAAGTTAGAGAGTGGGGAAGCGGAAGATCAGAAAGCTTTGGCGAAAATGTTCCAGTGCAGTGAGGCGTTAGTGAGTGGTGCACTGAAAGCTGCAGATTTACCTCTTGAGCTTCTTCAAGCGTACCCGAATGTCGCGGATTTAGGTCGTCCTACGATCGTGAAGCTTCATAAGCAGTACAATACATTAAATGATGAAAAGCGTTCTGTACTACTAGGAAAATGCGAGTCAGATGATGGCTTTGTTTGGCAGCGTAGTTCGGCGCAAGGTGTAGCTCGCATTACGAAGGATGTGACAGAAACAATCGAAGCGTGGATTGAAGAACTGGCTCCGAGCAAAGCAAAGACGGTCTCTAAAACAGATTTAGTGAAAGGTCGAGCAAGCTATGTTCGCAAAGGAAACGATTTGTCTTTGAATCTCAAGAAAGTCGATGAGTTACTTATGCAAGAAATTCTCGATTTCGTTTCGAGTAAGCTTAAGTAGTTACTTATCCCAGACAGATATCAAAAGCCGCCGAGAGCGGCTTTTTTTATGCCATAATATTGCTCTTCATACTTTATATTTCGTTTGAGTTCATCATGGTTGTCACCCAAAAATACATTCACCAGCTTTTCAGTGCGGCCTCCGCTGATCATCATCGCTACGGCGTTGTTTTACGCGGGGATAGGGAGTGGCAATTAGAATGGCTCAAGCAGCTTGCGAATGAAAAAATCGGTAGTCATATCTTCCAGCTAGGTGGTGAGGTGCTTTCTTTCACCACAAAGGGAGTGGCTATTTCAAAAGGTCAGCAGTTATTGGGACAAGAGTGCCAGCTTCTTATTTGCGATCTTAGTGAAGGTTTTGACGCCAATAGTTTTAGCGCTGCAATTGGGTGTGTTGTTGGGGGAGGGCTCGTGGTCATTCTGCCTAACTGCTCGCCTTCATGTTCCTTCGATGAGCAATGGTTAGATCGTGCATTAGAAAAGTTAGTCGTTGTTAGGCAACACGAAGCGCTACCCAAGGTCCCTAATTGCCGTCCCTCCAGTTTAGAACCTTACGCACAACAAAATCGAGCCGTAGAAGGCGTCAGAAAAGTTATCGAAGGTCGTCGAAAACGTCCTCTCGTTATTACAGCGGATAGAGGGCGAGGGAAGAGCAGTGCACTCGGAATCGCAGCCGCTCAACTTATGCAAAGTCGAACGATGCATATTATTGTCACTGCGCCAAGCATTGCTACTATTCAGCCAGTGTTCGAACATGCGCTTCGTCTATTACCACAAGCAATAGGCGAGAAAAACAAAATCCGTTTTGAAGGCTCCATTCTAGAGTTTGTCGCACCCGATGAATTACTACGTTCCACGCCATACTGTGACTGCATTTTTGTTGATGAAGCATCAGCCATCCCTATTCCTATGCTGAAAAAAATGGTCGATCATTATCACCGAGCAGTATTCTCTACAACGGTTCACGGATACGAAGGGTGCGGTCGAGGATTCACTCTTAAATTTCAAGCTTGGCTTGCGAAACATCGACCTGGCTATAACCACATCCACCTCGATCAACCGATTCGCTGGAACGTTTCTGACCCATTAGAAGATTGGCATTTTGATTCGTTTCTTTTAGATGCAGAACTCGATGAGTTGGGTTCTACAGATACAAGTGATATCTCTTTGAACCACATCAGCAAGCAGCAGTTATTTGAACAACCTCAAAAGTTGCGTTCTTGCTTTGCGTTGTTGGTGAACGCCCATTATCAGACTTCCCCCAATGATTTGATGCTTCTACTTGCTGACGAAACAATACAGCTTTACGCGGCTTTTGCTGGAGACATTTGCGTCGGTTGCATTCTAACGGTTCAAGAGGGCGGGCTAGATTCTGATACGATCGCCCAGATACAGCTAGGAAAACGTCGTCCAAAAGGGCACCTTGTTGCGACCACGTTAGCCAATCAGCTGGGTGTTGCCGATGCAGCTCGCCTGAGCAGTATACGCATAATGAGAATAGCTGTTCATCCTCAGAGACAAAACCAAGGGGTAGGGGAGCGGCTATTGAGTCAGCTTAAAGAGATAAGCTCTGCGGATTTCTATTCCACGAGTTTTGGAGCAACGAGCGAGTTAGTGTCGTTCTGGAAAAAATGCGGCTTTACGCCAGTCAAATTGGGCAGCACTCGAGAGCAGTCTAGCGGCACGCATTCTTTAATTATGGTATCAGCACAGGATACTTGGCTGAATCATGTGAAATGCTACTTCCGCCAGTTTATGCATTTCTCTCTTTCTTCTCTGTTTCAAGACTTAGAGATAGACTTGGTACGTGCGTTGGTCGATGGCGACAATTCGGAAGTTGCGCATACTCATTTTATTCCACTTGTAGAGAACTACACGTTGGGCGGTGCAAGTTTTGATAGCGTTGCACCGATGTTAGATAGCTACTGGAAGTCTTGTCCCGTATTGATTAATTCCGCCAGTGACCTAGTTATTCGAAAGTTGATACAGCAATATAGCTGGGAGCAGTGTGCAAGAGAGTTTTCGTTGGCGGGTAGAAAGCAAGTTGAACAGCAGCTCCGTTCAGATTTAAGTGTTCTGCTCTCACCAATTATCGCGTACTCTAATTTACACTGTAAAACACAAACCAGTACTCCTCGCTAAGTACACCAATTTACACTGTAAAATCATTTACAGGTTTTACAGTGTAAATCCAAAAACAGTTTACAAATCACCTTTAACGGGCATTTCTGAGCTCTGTTGAAAGTACAATCCTATTCAGTGACTGCGCTCTAATTTGTAGTACTTTCGATTTAGTAAGTAACAAAAATTGAATACACTTAATCTAGACAGGCTGTTAATGGGTTAGTGGTATATGTGGGAAACGTTGCTGGAATTATCCGAGGATAAACGCAGAGTGATTGCGAAGTTAGATCCTCAAACAGAAATAGAAAGTAACCTAGACACACAAGGACTCGGTGTTGCGTTGAGCAGTATAGGCGCAGAAGACTATTTCGTATCGTCAGATGAGGCAGAGAGATTTTTGAAACTGGCAAAGGCTCGTAAAAGCGAAGCCTACCATGGAATCCAAATCGCCGAAGTGAAAGACGTAGAACTTGAAATCGTTATTTCTGAAAACGACATGCTAGCCACCATGGTTATCACTGGCGCTTATAAAGGCAACCCGCTTGTTGGTCACCAGATTGTTAGTGCACTTGCCGATTCTCATGTTGTGAAGGGAATTAACAAACTAGCACTAAAAAAAGTCCTAGTTATGAGCCATACCCTAAAACCTGGCGAAACATTCTCGCAGCCGGTGGCTCGAGGCAAACATCCTATCAATGGAAAGGATACTCTGTTGAAACCCTTGGTAAAGGATCCGACCAAACAGATTCTTGCCCCGAAAGAGAAAAAAACGAGTGGCAAGATAGACATGCTCAACTTGGGCGAAATGATCAGTGTTGCGGTAGACGAACCATTAATGGAAAGAATTCCCGCAACAGCTGGGGAACCCGGCTCAACCGTTTTAGGACGTGTTATTCCAGCCAAGGCAGGCAGAGATTGTATTCTCAAGGAAGGAAAAGGCTCGAAAATATCTCAAGACAATCCGAACTTACTGATTGCGACGGCGTCGGGTATGCCTGTTATTCATGATCGTAGCGTTGATGTCACTGAGGCGATCTGTTTACCCAATGTAGGTGTTGCAACGGGGCACGTTAAGTTTAAAGGTGATGTGGTTGTTCTGGGGAATATCGAATCCGATATGATTGTTCGAGCAACCGGAAACATATCGGTAGGTGGGTTTATTGAATCCGCGAATGTGCAAGCAAAAGGCGATATTAACGTTGCAAAAGGAATCATTGGCCACAATGTGTCTGAAGGAGAGCCGAAAAGCTGCATTGTAAAATCCGGTGGTTCAATCCATGCCAAGTATGCTCAGTTTTGCGAACTGCAAGCGGCGGAAAATATTCAGCTTCAAGTTCACTGTATGAACAGCGAAGTGCGTTGTGGAAAAGATCTTGTTGTTTCTAACTCCACTGGGAAGAAAGGAACACTAAGTGGCGGGCACGCAAAAGTGGGTGGGTCAGTGACCTGTGTCGAATTGGGCGTTGAAGGTGATACAGCAACTCACGTTGAGGCGTTCGCTCATTTTCACAAGCATCGTGAACGTCAGGTTAAATTAAAGGAAAACTATACTCTTGCGCAGGAAGAGACGATGTCGCTCGTACGTCAGGAATTAGAGCTGAAGAAAGTGCCTAAATCTGAACGTGAGCCTGAGCAAGAAGAAAAGTTAGAATCGCAAAAGTTAGAAGCAAGTACCCAGCTTGAAGCGGCGAAACTGGCGAGAGATGTGAATCAGGCGGATCTTAACGATGCGCTTGCTGAGGCAAAAATTGAAGCCACCAGCAAAGTCTTTACTCATGTAACGGTGCAATTTGGTGATGAGAAAATAACAACCAAGCGTGTTCATGGAGCCAGCATTTTTTCATTCAATCAGTACGAGATTGAGTGCCGTTCAATGCTTGAAGATGAAGCTTTTGACGCTGAAGATGTTTAACCTTGCAACACGCTTAGTATTTTCGACCAAGCGTGTTGTGCTTATCAGCGCTCCTCTAATCACTAAATTTATTCCTTCTTAAAACACCGTAAGTGGGCTTAATCCGCCAATATCAACGACATCTGGTTACACAAATCGTTCTTAATCTTCCGACCGAAAATATAAATTGTATTTATGTGAAAGTTTCAATGGGCAATGGTTTAGCGTCAACTCACGTATCAAAAAAAACTGATCCCCAAACTTGGCAACCGTAATGTCTAAGAAATTGAATAAAGATCAAATCTGCGAAGTCAAATTTGTGATTTTAGTTAGAAGAAATTCACATATGTATACGTGATATGTGAAAACGCTATCTATACATTCAGTTTCTCATTTGCAATAATGACCAAAATAATTTTAATAATATATTGTATTTAAAGAATGAATTGGTTAGGGGTCTATTACTGTGGGAAATTATCTTAATATTACCGTAAGTACCTATCTTAATGTTCTTGTCTTGAGGTAACTGGGCGAAGAACACCTATGCGATACAAATTTATCTTCATACCTTCAGTTGCAATGGTAACTGTTGCGGCAGGGTTTTATTTTTTTCCAAACTATTCTCTGCCTCCTTGTCACTCTTTTCTTGGTGAAATACGTTCCGGCCAAGAGGTTACAACGTTTAATTTCACTGTTGAACTTAAAGAAATCACGTTAGAAACCTCTTTTAATGAACCGCTGAGAGAGCTCGGTATGCCGGAGTCAATTCGGTATCGTTTTTCTATTATTGGTGCGTCTGACCAAAATAATACCTGGGTTTATCAGCTGAAAGAAAAACAAAGTGGTTTTGTCCAAGAATTAAAAATAGAGCAAATACAAGATGGTTATTTTTTAAATTGGGCAAATGACAGAAAAAATAATATTAAATATACGTGCATGGTAGGAAAAAATGCAGAACTATAAAAAAATCGCTATTGCAGTTAGCTTTTCTCTCGCTGCAACAAGTTGTTCAACGACAGGTGATTATGGTGGTATTAGTACCGGAACAATGATCGGTTGTGCCGGTGGCCTGATTGTCGGTGGCTTGGCAGGTAAAGTGATTGGTGGAAATGAGGGAGCATGGATAGGAGCGGGTGTTGGTGCATTGGTTGGATGTTCCCTAGGTTACTACTGGGCACAGCGAGAAGCAAAACTCGCTGAAGCTGCTCAAAAGCAGGGTGTAGATGTTGAGTTTGAGCGTATTGGTGCGGCCGAAGGCGATGGTGTCGAGAGCATGGTGGCGGTCCAGTCAAAAGCCATTATTGCGGCAGAGAATTCGGGTCAAAAAGAAAAAATCGAACATGTAGTTGGAAAGTCAGAAATAGTCGGCTTATCCGCGACGGTTAAAGGCGATATTTTTCGCACAGGTCAAACGTCTATTTCAAGCCAAAAACATAAACGCTTTTTTAGCAACTACGCCGAAACGGTTAAGACAAGTGACAGCGCGGTATTGATTGTCGGTCACACCGATAATACGGGGTCTGCTAAGGTTAATGCTGATGTCTCACTTAAACGTGCAAGGAGTG
This sequence comes from Vibrio japonicus, assembly GCF_024582835.1. Taxonomy (NCBI): domain Bacteria; kingdom Pseudomonadati; phylum Pseudomonadota; class Gammaproteobacteria; order Vibrionales; family Vibrionaceae; genus Vibrio; species Vibrio japonicus. The sequence goes on along the minus strand of NZ_CP102097.1, from coordinate 759,079 downwards.
TCGCGGAAGAGTTAATTCGAAATGGCATCCCTCAAGAGAACATCTATATCTATGGTGCTGGCGAATCACAGCCGATTGCGTCGAATACAACCACTGCGGGGCGTGCTGATAACCGACGTATTGAGGTTGTCACGCTATCGAACAAACCAGAGTACGTGACCAATTATGTGAAGTACAAGGCATCTGAACCTAGCTACGCAAAAATCCGCACAACAGACAATATTGCGAAAAAAAGCAGCACGGTTAGAGAACAGGTCGCAAGCGGTCAAGGTAAGTCTTCTGTTAGCGCAAAAGCTGTGAGCGACGTGATTGCCAAAGATAACGTAAGAAGCGTAAACAGCAGACAGTTTATCGATTTCGGTGGTGCAATATACCAAGGCAATGAGGACAACTTATTTGCTTATATTGGTGCGAAAGAAACCAATAGCTTTTCCATTATTGGTCAGGCAGTAGCGGGCGCATTGGAAGAAACATCGTGTGTTTATGATGAACCAAGCGTCACCACATCTCTTTATAAAGTCAGCGAGAAAACGCTAAGCACGACCGATTATTTACCAGGCATGAACCGAACGGCTTGGTGGGGTAAGGTTAATGAACATGGTATCGGCATGGCGCCTTTAGCCGTTGATCGAAGTACTTTAGATATTACTGAAAACCCAACCATATCCGTTTATAAAAATTATTCCTCAAATAGACAAGCAAAACCAATGAAGACCGCGAAAATGGTAGATGTAAATATCTACAATGGATCTGAAGGGGTTATTTATCGTGCGTTTATTAAGGATAAAAACTACCCAATTAAATGTATTGATATTGCGGTAGATAAAAAACATAAAAATGGAACGTTCAACGCGTTCGCAGGAAAAATCTATTATCAAGGCCCTAAGGGTTTGATGATGGCTGATTACAAACCAGGAAAAGCATAATCATGAATGAATTAACAAGTTGGCTTCTACTTAATAGACTGCTGGTTACAGGTATTGTATCCGCAGTTTTAGCGGTCATTATCTATTTTAATAACAGGGCTGCCATTAATTTACATTTAAAGGCGTATTACTACCGTTTCCCACTTATTGGTAAAAACGCGCGTTTGAGTAAACGCTTTGGTATGGATGACCAAAATTGGTTTAATTCGGAACGTGAAGTTTGTAATAGCTTCCTTCCTTATTTTGATGATTGTAACGCAGATGAATATCACTACGAACAATCTGCTCGTTACCTGAATAAAGTCGGTGATACAGGCATCAAACCAATGAGCTGGTACATCTGGCTTGGCTTATCAATTTTGGTTGTGATCGAAGCTGCGGGTTTTGCTTACATTCTTGCAGGATTCACTATTCAAGATGGAAGTGAAGCGATTCAGGTTCAGGGCGCTATCGCGATTGCTATTGTACTAAGTATGATTTTGGTTTTCTTAACTCACGCCATGGGTGGTGAGATATATCGTAACCAACAGATCGGCAAGGTGCGTTTACGTTGGGGTCACGACGAAACTGTTACAGAAGCGTATGTTGAAACGGATCAGTTAGTTGGTCTAACAACGAAAACGAACGAGTTAGATGACAATCAACCAAGCTGGAAACAGATTGCTAACCGACTTGCGAAAACGAATGCTGACTTCAGTAAATCATGGACAATGAGCATTTTGACGGTCGTTGTGATTGCTATCGTTGGTATTGGTGCGACGTATGTACGTGGTCAGGTGTTAGAGAAGTTAGCCATTGAAGAAATCAGTGGTCGTACGCAAGACGGAATGGGTTCAACATTCTCAATTGAAGACCCATTTGCGGATGCGCCACCAGCAGAGCTTACTAGCTATAACGACGAAGCAGACGATGCTGCGTTTCGTGATGCGATCCAGGCGCATAAACGTGGCGGTTGGATGACATTCATTATCCTGGCTGTCATTTTTGTAGCGATGCAAGCGATCAGTATTTTCCTAGGGTTCAAGACGACATTCTCTGGAAAAGAGTCATCAAAGGCATACAAAGCGACGCATAAGTTCTCAAACTTAAATGCGTATCTTGATTACCATGCTGCAAAACGCGCTGGTGTTGAACGTGTTGCACAGAGCGTACTCTCCCACTTGCAGAGCAAACTTGCAATCAGCGCGCGTAAGCTAGCAGGTGATAAGAATATTTTGAACGCTGCGAACAAGCCTTCTGCTCGTACCTTTATCAATTACTATAAGTTGCGTGAACTGCAAAACCAGCAGACACCAGAAGTGATTCAAGCTCAAGCGCCGGTTGCGAAAACAGTAACAGCCGCTGCGGAATCACCAGTTGTGCAAGAGGCTCAGCCTAGCGTTGTCGCCATTGAAACGGGATTAACTGACGCAGATATCATCGAGAAAGTGAAAGCGAACGAACTGGATGGCTTAACAGATGAGCAAATCGTAGCTGCACTTAAAGCAATCAATAACGAGCCAAAAGCTGAAACCCCTCAGGAGCGTTTAGCTCGCCTTCAGCAACAAGCGATGTCTTGAGAAGATAAATTATGAAATTAGTAACAAAGATTTTTCTAACTGCAGTGGCGTTAAGCAGCCACTTTGCTAATGCAGCCGTTGTTCGTAATGACGTACCAAGCTGTAGTGCGGATATCTCGTCTGAGTATTATCAGTTACCTAGCGAGAGAGAACTGGTTATCCTGATTGATAAGACGATGGCACACTCTCTGGCTCAGGATATTAAATCAGAGCTTTATAAAAGTCTGACACGTTTTATCCAACCAGGTGACAAAGTCCAGCTTGTTGAGTTTTCCTCTTTTGCTCAAGATAGCTACACAAAAGTTGTGTTTAAAGGCCAACTGGATGCACCACTTAGCCAAGATAACCGAAACTACATCAAAAAGTCTGCACTTAAAGCGTTTGATAAATGCTTGGATAAGCAGCACAAGTTTATGATCAGCAAAGTAGGTATTGGTCTTAAAGGCGCATTTGAGCCACAGGACAAACCAACCAACACAGAACTGATCGGGACTTTGAGTGATATCAGCAACCAAGTATTAGGTAACTCTGACGCTAAACGTAAGGTTGTGCTGCTAATTAGTGACATGCTTGAAAACTCGGATATTACCTCTTTCTACAAAAATAACCGCACCCGTGTCATTGATGCACAAAGTGAAATTCAAAAAGTGTCTTCTGCACAAATGTTCGCAAACTTCAATGCAGCTGATGTTTACGTTGTTGGCACCGGTGTTATTCCAAGTAGCAATCAGTACGTCTCAGCTCAAAAAATGAACCACCTAGAATCGTTCTGGAAGAGCTACTTTGAGCAAAGTAATGCGAGGCTATTAGGTTTTGGTAAACCGATGCTTCTTAGCGATATCCGTTAACTTCTAAATAAAGGGCATTCAGTTGCCCTTTTTTATCGCTGTTTTTCTGGCTCAGAACCAAAAGAAGTTAAGATGTTTTGGGCAAAACCATCTCATAACAAAAAGCCAGTCGTATACGCGACTGGCTTTTTTAAACTTGGTTAGATTTTGTTAGTGCTATTTAAAACAAACCTCTGCCCAGCGCGCTAAGCCTGCGGTCACCGAACCGAAGTAATTACCACTCACGACGGGAATATTGGGTAGTGTTTCCTGAACAGCGCTACGTAAGATAGGAGAGCGTGCCGAGCCTCCTGTCATAAATATCGCGTCGGGTTGAACGCGACCTTGCATAACCGCTTCTTTGACTAACTCAGCCATTTTTTGTTTTGGAGACTCTATCGCGTTGATCATGTCTTCGAAGTGAATATCAACTTCTAATTGCTCTGAGAGCAGGTTCATGACAACGCTATATTGCGGGTGTTCAGACAGCGCTATTTTAGCTTCTTCAGCATGTCGTACGATGCTATAGCCCAGTGTCTCATGAAATACTTCTAATAATCTTGCCAGCTTTTCGGGCTCTTGTGCTTCTTTTTTCAGTTGATTTAGCGTTGCCAAGTTAGAGCGAGAATAGAAGTCAGCTTGAGCGTCTACGCTGTTAATCGCAATCGGATTCCAAAATTGGATATGCGGCATCGCTATGTTTGCTGTGGTTTTACTACCAAGACCAAATGGCGTCATGAGCTGTTTAAATGCCAATGCAATGTCGAGATCGTTACCACCCACGCGTTGACCGCTATGTGCGAGTAAGCTTTGTGCTCTGTTCGATTGGCCTCGCCAGCGTGGACCCATCTCGATTAATGAGCAGTCTGTAGTACCACCACCGATATCGACGACAAGAACGGTTTTGTTCTCGGTCAGTGTCGCTTCATATTCTAGTCCGGCAGCAACAGGTTCAAATTGGAACTCAATGTTTTTAAAGCCTGCCCGTTTAGCGGCTTTGAGTAATATGTTTTCTGCTTGCTGGTTTGCAGCTTCACTGTCTCGGCCATGAAAGTTAACAGGGCGACCAATCACTGTATCGGTGATGCACGCTTGCGCATCGGTTTCCGCATTTCGTTTGATGTTGTCCATCATGGCGCAAACCAGATCTTCAAAGAAACTGACCTGAACATCTCGTAAACCAGATGCACCAAGGAAAGACTTCGGTGATTTTACGTAATAGGTTTCGCTAGGATCTTGAAGATAAAGATCTAAGGCTGAGTGCCCAAATGCGAGATCCGATGCTTCTAGATCAATACATTCTTCTCTGTTTAAAGCAATTGCTCGGCGAAGAACTTGTTCACCAACGCTGTCGAGCGGTTTGATATCACGAAACTTAAACAGGTATTCAGCAACGGATTCACGTGTAGGAGCCGCCAGTGTCGAAGGAATATAGATACCGTCATTTTCGAGCGTTAAAAGTCTTGGCTCTCCTTGCTCCATCATTGCCACGGAACAGTTAGCTGTACCATAGTCGAATCCGATAAACATAAAACCTCCTACGTATGAAAAAAGGTCGGCAATGCTACCTTAATATGGCGATGGTTTCTACACCGATACCCGTTGTTCTCATTCATCAAAATGGCTTTTATTAAACTTGGCGTTACCGTTTACTGGCGCGTATAGAAGCGGAAATAGCGTTCGTTTTATTGGTGAGTAAAGCGAGCCGAAGTTGAGTTCACATGTGAATTCTTTTGAAAGTGCTAAAATTGTTCAAAGAACCGTCTTTTTAATGGTCCACAATGAGCTAATGAAGGGGTTACTATGTTAGGTGAAGATCATTCTCTGTTAAGTGAATTTCCTGAACATCAAGATACGATCAAATCGCTTTCTAGGTCTGATGCCGCGTTTATGAGCGACATGAAACAGTATGATTTACTGGATCAAGAAATACGCAAACTCGAACTGAGGGATTCCCCGGTGAGTGACGCAGCGATGCTGCAAATGAAGCATGATCGTGCTGCGATGAAAGATGGGCTTCACGGGAGGATTCTCCACGCTGCCAAGTAGCGTATATAGTCAATATTGAGGGCGCACAGCGCCCTTACTCATCTAAATTCATCTGCGTCCGCCACGTTCCCATTTATCTGTTTTACCGCATAAAGCACGTAAATGTTATCTCTCCTAATTTTTCATCACCCGATTCCAACAATCCGTGATAATCTGATTTTACAATCAATAACTCGAAACTCTGTGAGCCAATGAATACCGCATTACTAGGGATGTTTATCCCAACCTTTTTCTTTGTGTCTATCACCCCCGGGATGTGTATGACACTTGCTCTTACGCTTGGGATGAGTGTGGGGTACAAACGCACTCTGTGGATGATGGCAGGTGAACTGGTCGGCGTAGGTTTGGTTGCGGTAGCCGCAGTACTCGGCATTGCAGCGGTCATGCTCAATTATCCTTGGTTGTTTGTCGCGCTTAAACTATTAGGTGGTAGTTACCTATTTTACTTAGGCGTGCAAATGTGGCTCTCTCGCGGAAAGCTCGCCATCAATATGGATGAAAGCGCAGCGGCTCCGCAAAGCGATTGGAACTTAGTGGTTCAAGGATTTGTGACCGCCATTGCTAACCCAAAAGGGTGGGCGTTTATGATCTCGCTACTGCCGCCATTTATTGATCAGAAAGCAGAATTAGCGCCTCAGTTGGTTGTGTTAGTCAGCATTATTTTGTTCTTTGAATTTGTTTGCATGACACTCTATGCGACCGGCGGAAAGGGCTTAAAAAGAGTACTTGGTCATTCTCAGAATGTTCGCTTAATGAATCGCATTGCGGGGACATTGATGATGGGCGTGGGTATCTGGTTATTAGTCAGCTAATAGTTGCTTTGAATAAAAGTAAGAAGCCCGCGTAGTTGCGGGCTTCGTCGTTTCTATAACGGCAATTTACACAGTAAATCGGTCTACCAAGTCGTACAATTCAGTGGCTCTGCGGTTAAGTTCTTGGCTGCCGTTTTTGTTGTCGTTTGCCAGATCTGCAGATTGATAGCTTTGGTCGGAGATAACGACAACGCGCTGCGATATATCTTGTCCGACAATGCTTTGCTCTTCGGTCGCCGTTGCGATTAAGGCAGTCATATCCATGATTGTGCCGATCGAGTCCTGAATCTTCACTAATGCCTGTGCAGCGGCATTGGCTTCACGAACGGTTTCGTGGCTCAGGCTTTGACTTGAACTCATCGCTTTTACAGCCGCATCTGACGCACTTTTTAGTTGTTCTATCGTCTGATGTATCTCGCCTGTACTGTCTTGCGTTCGACTGGCAAGTTTGCGTACTTCGTCAGCGACCACGGCAAAGCCTCGACCTTGTTCACCTGCTCGTGCAGCCTCTATCGCGGCGTTTAGCGCCAATAAGTTGGTTTGCTCAGCAATATCTTGAATCACACCAAGTGACACCGCAATATTTTGTACGTTGCTTTCCAGAGCCGAAATGACATTGCTCGCTTGAGAGACTTCTGAGGCCAGTGCTTCGACGGATTGAGCTGTTGTCTGCACTATGTCTCTGGCTTCTATGGCGCTTTCGTCTACTTCTTTAGCTGATTGAGCTGCCTGATTCGCATTATTTGATATTTCGTTAGCGGTTGTAGTGAGTTCTGTCATTGCTGTCGCCACTTGCTCTGTTTCTTTGCGCTGACCAGCGGCGAGTTCATCTACTTGTGAGGCTCTTTCAGACATGTTGTTTGTTTCTCTAACGACCTGATGACTGACGTTACTTACACTTTGAATTATGGATTGTAGGTTTGATACAAACGCATTAAAGTTGTGGCTCAGCTTTGCAAACTCAGGGGCATTAAAGCTCTCCATTCTCGCGGTGAGGTCAGCTTCGCCAGTGGCAAATGCAGTTATGGAAGCATCAAACTTCTCTAACGGATTCATAATGCTTCGGTTTACGATGACGGCAAATACCGCCACGATCGTCGAAATGATGATACAAAGGATAAAAATTGCGGATAGAGTATCTTGCAACGCTGAATTCGTTGCTTGCTCCATTTCTTGGATCTTGGCATCGACATCGTCAGTGTAAAAGCCCGTACCTATGGTTAAATCCCATTCTGGAATGTACATAGAGTAACTCAGTTTCGGTAGGGTTTTGGTGTCACCAAGTCTAGGAAAGTAGTACGTTGTGTAGTCTCCCGTCTTAGCATTACGAATCAATTCTTGAATTAAAAAATTGCCTTTTTTATCCTGCAAATCCCAAAAGTTGTCACCGACGCCTTGCGTACTGTCTCCGGCTACAATCCGAACGCCACTTGAGTCATAACCAAATATATATCCCGAATCACCATACTTTAGGCTTCTTAGTATCGGTAATGCCGTTTCTAAATCGGCACCTTGTTCAAGTAAAGGGGCGATAGATGACTTAGCCATTTGGACGAACTGTTTTAGCTCGGATTTTTTGGTGTCCATCATGTGATGTTGTGTCAGTTCAACTTGTGCGTGGTTAAGTTGGGCGGTTTTTACGTAGGTAACACTTAGCAGGCCAACTGTAATCACAAGCAGGGGGATTAACGCCAAAATATAAAGGCGACTTTTTATAGAGAGATTCATACCAACTTCCTGTCTTGATTTATCCCTATTTGACGTGCGACGTCAGCGGTGACGCTTATGTATTCGCAAGCTCATTAGGTTGATTTATAGATTAACCAGAATTTTGGATTGGGACTGTGAATCAGGAGAGATATATGCAATTGAGATATTAGACATTAGTCCTATGTCATTGAGATTACTGAGAGTTATCGAGAGCAACGGTTGTTGTTGCACTTACTTTTTCCTGTAAGCCATTTAGAAATCGTATAGCGGTTGTTGGCGAACTTTATGTAAGACCAATCTGCCAAGGGTTTGATGCCTGGCCAGCGTAGTGGGGCGTATAACCATCCTTTGCCTACTAACTTCCACGCTTGGTAAGTGACATCTAATCCGAGTAAAAGTCGATTGCGTTCATCCAGCGCGTGAAGAACGGTTGATGCTTTCTGCGCATCAATTTGCGGATAGCGTGCAAATTCCTCGCTATGGGTGTCCACCAGCGTTAGTCGATGCCCTTGATCGCGTTGCTTCAGTGCGTTCATTTCTCTTACGCAAATAGGGCAGGTACCATCATAGAATATGGTTAATTTTTGCACTTTCATTCTCCGTTTATTTCCAGCTTGCTGCGATAAATTTAATATGAATCCACTTAGTTTGAGTATGCGCGTCTAACTGACGTAATGCTACAATCGATATCAGAGATTAACATTAGGGTGTGAGGGTGGCTTATGCTAAACTCGCCGCCTTTTCAGAATTCACTAGAGACTGTATCCATGAGCCTTAAGCAAGAACTTCAGCAACTACATAATCGCCTAGATACCACAAAACGTAAGCTGGATGCTGCGAAGGGACGTGGCGACCAGGAACTTGTAACACGATTTACCGATGACGCAGACAAATTAGAGAAGAAAATCAATTCTCTAAAAGGTAAGCAAAAGTACGACATGAACAAAGAGCGTAAGAGCTTAATGGATATGCCGTTCTCGCGTGAAATTACCAAAGAAGAACAAGCGGATCTTGGTAAGCTAAAGAAATCGGTACGTGGGTTGGTTGTTGTACACCCTATGACAAAACTGGGTAAAGAACTTCGGGTAGAAGTCATGACGGGTTTTGCTCCGAAAAAGTTCTAATCAGACGATAACTGATGTAAAAAAAGCGCCAATTGGCGCTTTTTGTGTTTTTAGCTGATTGCTTTTCCTTAGCCAATTTACCGAATATCGAGTTTGTTCAGCAATGACGGATAACCCCAGCCATTTTCTCCTGCGTTGACTGGCTGACCAGTTAGGTATTCATATAGCGTCGGTGCTAATGATCCGTTTGCTTCTATGCTAAGAGGGACGGCATTATCACCAATAGGCTTACCCCAAAAGCCAATGAATGCGTCTTTCTCCAAGTAGCTCTCCCCTGCGTGACGCCCTGGAACTTTGGTGTTGTATCCAATGCCATCTCTTGGGAACAGGTTGATCGTGCCTGCTCGATCTTCTGCATACAGCTGCGCCAGTTCAACAACCGAATCTGGCCTTGCTGTAAATCGTGTTAACTCGCGCCATTCAGCGCTGTTACACCAAGTTGCTGGCTGAGATTGTTCAGGTTTGTGTAAACACTTATCGATGAGTTGGCCAAACTGCTCAAACTCTTGTTTATTAGGCTCGGGTAGGTAAGGGTTGAGAGTTTGTACGCCTAACAGGGTTTCCTTGCCAGTCAGTGATTGATAGAAATATCGATCGCCTTGCTTGCGGATCACTTCGTCTTGGCGCTGTCCATTTCGGTTGGCAATTATGCGAACCTCACAATTCTTCTCGTCACAAATAGCGTTTCGAACAGCCATGTAATCGAGGCTTTCATCCAAATAGTTCAGCGTTTCTGCGATGATATCGACTTTGCTCCCCGCGGGGCTGCTGAGCGGTTCCCACTGGATCAACTCTTCATAAGTTGGTTGAGTTGCCCAACCTTTTTTCGAATTAAACATATCTAACATGAAGTTACCGCCAGCGGTCGAGGCAACCACGACATCAATATTTTTGTTGCTAGGGTAATTCAAAGCGTTAGTAATCTTAGGCCCTTCGCCTTCATCAGAAGATATTTTGCTGATGATCAGTGGATAGCCGAGTTTTGCCTCAAGTGGAATAAAAATGGCTTTTTCCGGATTCAGAGTATGATAGACAGGTGATAAGCCATGATCGCCCGCCATACCGAAGAGCGTATTTTCGTAGATACCTGCATTCTGGAAACTCTTTTCCACTTCGCCAATCCAGTAATCGAGGCGGTTTAGCTCACCAGTTGGCATAATGATTTCATCACTGAATGGCCCTACAAAATGCGCAAAGTGATCCGGCCAAGGGTTATAAATCAAGGTGTAGTCGGGCATCCCTTTGCCATCTAACTTGGCATAGGACTGAAGATCTTGCTCAATCTTCCATTTACGTGTGACACGTGTGTAGAAGTCCCACACAGGTAGGCTTTGGTAGCTATCAATGTTGTTAATGAGTGACTGGCGCTGTTTCGTCAGTTCCTGTTCTACTTCTGCTCGTTCATTTAACTCGCGTAAGCAGCGCTTTTCTCCAAAATCACGTAACGCTTCTCCGGCCCCTAAATTGACCAGTGCATCGTAACTTGTCTGCGCATTCCAATCGTACTGTGCATTGCAGTTGAGTGTTTTTAGGTGGGTGAGCCGGTCAAACATCGTCTGAACTTTGTTGCTTTGCATCAGACGATCAAGTTGCAACGCGTCGTTGCCAAAGAAGTAGTAAGCTCTGTCTTCGTGACGATCAACAAAGTGGAAGTTGGGAATACCTGTGCCGAGTTCCCCCGACACTTTCGCGCCAGTCTTTATAATCGGAAGATTACGCACACTGATGGTCGGTGTTGAGGAGACGCCAACCCGGGCAATGGAATCTGTGTGCTCAGCGTAAAGTCGTTTAAAGAACGGCAGATAGTGTGGATCTTTGTAAATCTGTTCGGAGAGGATCTGTAAAAATCGCGTGTCCTGAACGTGTTCTGGTTGAGCGTGTTCAAATTGTGGTGTGATTCTCTGGTGATCCAGATGAGCTTGATACGCAGTTTTTATGAATGGTTTGCCCGGATCAACTAAGCCTTCCATCAATCCTTGTTGTAAACCGTCAACGGTAATTTGCACCGCGAAACGGCGATCTTGCTGAGACTTAAGAAATTTAATGACTTGCTCTGGGTCTGAATCGAAAGTGGTTTGAAGCCAGCGGTTTAATCTATCTTGTCTTTCGTCGATGTAGACAAATTGGCGATACGCTTTTAACACGTTAAGGCGTACAAAGTCGATTAAGCTGATTGTGATTGCTTGTGCTCGATTGTTGATCTTATCAGCATGCTCAGGCTGGTGGTCATCAATGATTGCTAATACGGCACTCTTCATGTCACCGTCATCCATGCCGTTGGCAACTTGCGCTAAGATCCCGACAACGATCGGTTGAATCTTTTTCACAAGCGCCAGATCATTGTCGCTTTTGGTCAGGTACGTGTACTGATCCGGCAAACGATCCATATCCTGCCATTCACCCACCTGGAATAGGGCATCATAAACCGTCACCATGGAAGCAATAAAATCACCATCGACTTTTAATCCTTCTTGATGCGCTTGATCCTTGTTGTGTTTACTCACGTCTTCTACCGCTTTGTCTTGGATTGAAAAGAGTGAGTGTTCAAACCCTTTCAAGGCCATATCGTCATAAACGGTTTTTAAATACGCTTTGAACTGGTCTTCATCGCTGATGCCTGTATAGCGGTCATAAAACTGGTAAAGAAAATAGCCCAGTGGGATTGCGTAAGTCGGGTCTGCCAGTTGTGCCATCACCTTGGTTTTTGTCTTCGAATCCAGTGGCAACGTGAGTAAATAAGCTTCTAACGTCATTCCACCAATGGTGAAAAGTGTCATGTCGCGAGCGAAACGGGTCGAATAGCTCAGTGAATTGGTGATTTGGTTTTTTAACACTTCTGAAGAGTTAAAAATGCCCCCTACCACAGGTGTATTTCCAATGTCTGCGTAACTTAAACTTACAGGTGAGAGGGCAGTGATGAGGACTGCGGTGAGCGCATTTTTCTTAAACCAAGCCATTAATGATATTCCTTATACTTAATATGCGTCTATTTTGGCATCAATTCTACTGAGTGCAATAAATAACCTATCTTATTGAATAGTATTCGGATAAATTAATAATATGCTCATTTAAGGGCGCAGAGTGTCGTGACACAAAAAAAGCGCAGCTGTTCTGGCTGCGCTTTTTTATTATTGCTTTTGGAATTAAAAGCCCATTAACTGCAACAGATTTTCGGCGGTTTTGACCGCTTCTTTTCTGTTAGCAATATTCAGCTTCTGGTAGAGGTTACGAATGTGGGTTTTGATTGTGGTGCCCGCCACATCCAGCTCCTGAGCGATTTGTTCGTTACTAAAGCCGGAGTAGATCAGCCCCAAAACTTGCCATTCACGCTGAGTCAGTGGGCTGGTGCGTACTAACTCAGGAATGTTCGGATGATTAACCAGTTTTTCGACAAAATCCTCATCAAAGTGCACTGAACGGCTGCGCTGAGTGGTGGAGATCTCTTTTAGCAGTTGTTGAGCGCGATGGCGTTCTAAATCACCCAGTTCATTCTTGTGGTTGAGTTTTTCCAGAGCAGGGCCGATCTTCGCCCCATCGACCAAAAAGTTACCCAACATGCCCGTTTGATTGGTTAGCTCTAGAGCGTGCTTAAGGCATTGATGCGCTTTGTGTTCGTCTTGCATCGACACGGCCAGCACCGTTTCAACAATGAGGTTTCGGTTGATGTCGGTCAGCAAGTGGTTTTCACGCGCTTTCTCTTGCAAGAAGTTAAGCGTTTGCGTGGCTTCTTCATACAAGCCAAGATTGATTTTCGCCCTAGCGATGTTACGCCACTGTAACTGAGTAAAGTGATTGCACGCTTGATCGGGTTTGACCGTGGTGCTTAACCACTGTTTGATCGATTCTAAATCCCCACGCGCTTGCCAGAAAAGGAGTAGCGACAGCGACGCGTTGGCTGTCCAGTCTACGTGATAAGTGGATTGCTTAAGCAAATGGCTGATCTGCTCGATAAATTTGCCCGCTTTGTCCAGTTCACCGCGACCAATGGCAATACGGGCCAGCATTGAATAGCTGTGCAAATGCTTACTCGGACTATGATTGCCTAAAATGTCGAGCCCTTTGTACGCGCACTCTTCGGCTTCATCTAAGCGATTCCAACACCACAGGATTTGCGCTCTGACACGGAGTAAAAACTCGTGTAGAGGAACTTGTTGCAATTGCTGCTCTTCAATCAACTTAAATGCATTATCCTGTACTTCAAACGCGGCCTGAACGTACCCTTGTGCGATCAGAATCTCACTCTGTTGTAGCATCGCCCACAGTGCTTGGTGATAAACCTGATATTGACGTGCCAGCTTTTCTGTCTGCTGCATCATTGGCAGTGCGCGGCTCAGGTGACCAAGAACGTGGTTCACTTCACCCACGACCGAGGTTGCCACAATACGACTGTGATACACGGTGGTATTGAGCTGACTCAGCGACAACTCTGCCAGCTCTAGCGCCTTTTCTGGCTCGTTCTGGTTTATCGCGACCTGAGCGCGTAGTGCGTTAAACTCGCCTTGTTCCTGACTGCTTAATACGACGTTAAATGCTTTCATTTGCTCATCGGCTTTAGACAGCAGATCGCCGACATCGTTGTAGCGGTGCTGACTTTGCGCCAGCCACGCCTGCAACATGCAAAGTTTAGGGTCGCTATAAAGTTGCTCTGGCGTTAATGTCTCAATGGCTTTTTCTAGTGTTTGCAGTTCGCCGCGGTTAAACATTTTCCAGCCATATTGACTGATGATGTCTGCAGTTAACTGACTGTTGTCCGCTTTTTGCGCGTGGTGCAATGCCTGATGTGGGGAAGATAGTTTTAGCCACGCCTGCGCCGCCTTTTGGTGCAGATCTTTCTCTTGCTGTGGGATACGTGCGAAGCGCTCGTGAGTCAGAAATTCAGCAAACAGGTTGTGGAAGCGATACCAGTTTTGCTCGCCTTCCAATGGGGAGATAAACAGACCAAAACGATTGAGCGACTCTATCATGCTCAGCGCGTCATCACGCTCTGTTAATGCTGACACGAGTGTGTCGTTAAAGTGATCAAGCACGGAACATTGCAACAGGAATCGACGCGTTTCTGAATCAAGCAGATCAAACACTTCTTCAACCAAATAATCCCATAAGTGGGCATGATTGAATTGAGAAAACGATTCCGCGGATTGGGCTAACGTCTTGTGTTGATGCTGAGCTTGAAGGGCAATAAGTTGGAGTGCAGAAGGCCACCCCTCAACGTAATTTCTCAGACTGTTTGCGGTTGAATCATCAATGCCATCGGCAACACGCTGATTGAAAAATCGTGTTGTTTCTTCGGTATCAAAAGCGAGCATTTCATTGCCGATCTCTATCATCAGATCACGGACACGTAAATTGGCGGTGCCAAGTGGTGGTGCGGAACGGCTGGTGACGACAAGCGTGAGATTTTCTGGCATATGCTTTAGGAAGAACCGCATCGCTTCATGAATCTCATCGTCACTGATCAGGTGATAGTCATCTAACACTAAATAACACTCTTGGTGAAATGCTGACAGTTCCGCAAACACTTCGCCAAAAAGGGAGTGAAGAGACGAGAACTGGCGCTTTTCTGCAAGCTTTTGCGCATTAGGGCATGCGTTGTTTGTCGCTTTGTTGAGTGCCTGAAGCAGGTAGTTCATAAATCGAAAGGAGTCGTTATCACTCTCATCTATGCTGTACCAACCGACATTGATTTTATCTGCCAACCACTGAGAAGCCATGGTTGTTTTGCCATAACCGGCAGGTGAGCGAAAGAGGATCAGCTTATAGCAAGGGGCTTGTTGCAATAAATCAAGAACTCTCGGGCGAACAATCGCGTTATGTAAACGTCCCGGACGGGTTAATTTCGAAGGAATCCACATCTTCTTTTCCCTGTTCTAAACCGCTCTATATGACAGTTGAAAGTCGAGCGTTGTCATTTGAATGTTGGTCACCAGTGACCATTTTCCGAGGATGTTACTTGGAAAGCAGGGCTACAGTTATTGATCAACAACGAGTTTTTTGTGTATTTCACACTTTGCCGTTGTCTACGCCTCTTTTTTGTGACTTCAGTCACCATTCGTTCTTTATTGAAGTGGGACTTTCGCCCTTTATTGCACCAAGAATGATGAAAAATACGTAATTGAAGAAATCTTAGTGTGATCAGATAAACATATTCAGAGATTGGTGGTTTTTTAGTACACGTAAGTTTCATACACCAAGTGTAGGGTGTTTTCGTTTGCGGTGTGATCTCAGTCACCGGTGCTTAGTTTCAATGACAGTTTAATGAGAGTTAGATCACTGAGCTCCTGGTTGTACACCTTCTACGCCCTAACTTCTCCTCCTAATACGCCAAGAGGGTAGGAGGATGTACCGATTGTCATGCCGATGCACGATAGTCGCAGATGGATTAAACCCAAGAAGTGAGATTTCTCTAATGAAACCTACGCAACTGAAAAATTTTAATAAAGCTTCGTTCCAAGAAAGCGTTAAAAAACACCTAACAGCGACCTACGCAAAAACAGAAGAAAACGCAGATAGCCGTGCTTGGTATCTGGCGATGGGTCGTGCGCTAGCAGAGCTTACAACGTTCGATATGATTGAAACCGAGCAAGACAGCAAAATCCACAACGCAAAAAGCGTTAACTACCTGTCTTTAGAGTTTCTTATTGGCCGCCTAACCGGCAACAACTTAATCAGCATGGGCCTGTATGAGCAAATTACAGAGGCAATGACTGAACTTGGCCAAAACTTAACGGATCTTCTTGAAGAAGAGCGCGATCCATCACTGGGTAACGGTGGTCTGGGTCGTTTGGCAGCGTGTTTCATGGACTCTTTAGCCGCGCAAGAATTTCCAACGGTAGGCTACGGTCTTCACTATGAATACGGCCTGTTTAAGCAGTCTTTTAAAGATGGTCATCAGCAAGAAGCACCGGATGCTTGGCGCTGTGTTGAAGGTTATCCTTGGGAAATCGCTCGCCCAGATTTAGCGCAGGAGATCGGTTTCTACGGCCACGTTGAAGTGTACCAAGAAAACGGTAAAGAGAAGCGTCGCTGGGTTCCAGGTATGACAGTAAAAGCGATGCCTTGGGATCTGCCAATCGTTGGTTACGAGTCAGACACAGTCTACCCTCTGCGTTTGTGGGAGTGTCAGGCGATTGCACCGTTCTCACTAGAAAGCTTCAACAACGGCAATTACTTTGAAGCGCAGCACTCATTGATCGACGCGGGTAACATCACCAAAGTGCTTTACCCGAACGACAACCATGAAAAAGGGAAAACGCTGCGCCTAATGCAGCAGTACTTCCACAGTGCAGCATCGGTACGCGATATTTTACGTCGCCACGAACAAGCGGGTCACACCCTGGCATCACTGCCTAAGTACGAAACTATTCAGCTTAATGACACGCACCCAACGATCGCTATCCCTGAATTGATGCGCATCCTGATTGATGAAAAAGGCCTAGGCTGGGATGAGGCGTGGGAAATCAGCTCGCAAACCTTCGCTTACACCAACCACACACTACTGCCTGAAGCACTAGAAACGTGGAGCGAGTCTTTAATCCAGCGCTTACTGCCTCGTCATATGGAAATTATTTACCATATCAACTACTTGTTCCTGAAAGAAGTGCGTGAGAAGTGGCCAGGGGATGTGTCGAAGCAGCAAAAACTATCGATCATCGAAGAAGGTTTCCACCGCATGGTTCGTATGGCCAACCTAAGTGTGATCGGCTCTTACGCAGTCAACGGCGTAGCAGCACTTCACTCAGAGTTGGTGAAACGTGACCTGTTCCCAGAGTTCCACGAGTTGTACCCAACACGTTTACACAACGTGACCAACGGTATTACACCGCGTCGTTGGCTGAAGTTCTGTAACCCAGACTTGTCTCAGCTGATCACGTCGAAAGTAGGTACGGAATGGCCAGCTAAACTGGAGCAGCTAGAGCAGATCGCAAAATATGCTGATGATGCGAAATTCCAGAAAGAATTCATGGCGGTGAAGAAGCAGAATAAACAACGTTTGGCAGACTGGGTGAAAGAAAACATGGGTATCGAGCTAGATACCAATGCGATCTTTGATGTTCAGATCAAACGTCTGCACGAGTACAAGCGTCAGCACCTAAACATGCTGCACATCTTGTCACTGTACTACCGTCTGTTGAACGATCCTGATTTTGATATGGCTCCTCGCGTGGTGTTCTTCGCAGCGAAAGCGGCGCCAGGTTACCACCTAGCGAAAGAGATCATTTACGCAATCAACAAGATCGCTGACAAGGTCAACAACGATCCTCGCATCGGCAACAAGCTGAAAGTGGTGTTTGTTCCTGATTACCGCGTCAGCATGGCGGAGATCATCATCCCAGCGGCCGACGTATCAGAGCAAATCTCAACAGCGGGTAAAGAAGCATCGGGTACCGGCAACATGAAGATGGCACTAAACGGTGCGCTAACGATAGGTACGATGGATGGTGCAAACGTCGAGATCCGCGAAGAAGTGGGCGATGAGAACATCTACATCTTCGGTCTTGAAGTGGATGGTGTGGAAGCATTGCGTGCTCAGGGCTACAACCCGTTCGATTACTACCATGCGGACCCACTACTGAAAGCGTCGCTAGACCTGTTGTTAGGTGATGAGTTTACACCGGGAGAACCGGGTAAGCTTCGCGCAACCTACGATAGCTTGTTAGATGGCGGTGACCCTTACCTATGTTTGGCTGACTTTGCTTCTTACGTCAAAGCGCACGAAGATATGGACAAGCAGTACCGCGATCAAGCGGGTTGGGCGAAAAAAGCGATTCTGAATACCGCATTGGTGGGTAAATTCAGTTCAGACCGTTCAATTCGCGATTACGTGAACAACATTTGGAAATTGGAAGCAGTTAAGCGCTAATTTCACCTAATAAAAGCCAAGGCGTTACGCCTTGGCTCTAATTATCGACACCCTACATTTTGAAGGTAAGCATCCCTTCGGAGAGAGCGATGAAAGAACAAAACGCATTAAAACAAGTCGCTGAAATGGCAAGAATTGCCGACAGCTACGTGAGCGCTTGGGGAGATGAAGCTAAAGTTGAAGACGAAACTATTCGTCGCTTGCTAGCGTCACTAGGCTACGACACAAAAAACGATGACACTCTTCTGCAATCGGCGGAGAAAAAACACAAGAAAGATGTCCTAGACTCTGTTTGTGTGATCCGCGACGGTGAACCAGTTGAAATCGCGCTAAACCTTGGTGTGAGCGCGCGCGAAAGTGAATTTAACTGGCGACTGGATACCGAGCAAGGAGAGGTACTTGAAGGCTATCTTCAATCTCAAATTGTACGCGATGAGCGTAAAGAGGGTGGCCCTCTAGTGTTCTCGCTTCCGGGTGATCTGGCTTGGGGTTACCACAAGCTAACGGTGACTCGTAAGCGTCGTAAATCGCCTTACGAAATGACTCTGATTATCACGCCGAAAGCGTGTTACAAGCAGGATCAAATCGAGAAAGGCAAAAAAATGTGGGGCCCGAGCGTGCAATTGTACACGCTGCGCACCCAGCACAACTGGGGGATGGGTGACTTCGGTGATTTGAAACAGCTAGTGGCTGAGATTGCGTCTCGTGGCGGCGACTTTGTTGGCCTGAACCCGATTCACTCACTGTTTCCAGCAAACCCTGAAGGCGCGAGCCCGTATAGCCCTTCTTCGCGTCGTTGGCTAAACATTCTTTACATTGATGTGAGCTCTGTTCCTGAGTTTGCATTAAGCGTGGAAGCGCAACAAAAAGTGGGCAGCGCTGAATTCCAGCAGCGTCTACAAAAAGCGCGCGATTCCCACTGGGTAAATTACACCGAAGTGGCAGACTTGAAACTCAGCGTGTTGCCAATGCTGTTTGCTGAGTTTAAGAAGCGTCATCTTGATAAAAACAGTGAGCGTGCACAGGCATTCCTTTCGTTTGTGGAACAAGGTGGTGAAAGCCTGCTGCATCAAGCCGCTTTTGATGCGTTGCACACAGACTTACACGCGCAAGACAGCAGCGTGTGGGGTTGGCCAGTGTTCCCAGAGCAATACCGCCGATTTGACAGTGTTGCTGTTCGTAAATTTATTGAGCAAAACAAAGATCAGGTTCATTTGTACATGTACCTTCAATGGGTTGCCGATACTCAAATTAAAGAAGCGCAGGCGTTAGCGGAAGAAAAAGGCATGTCGGTTGGTTTGTACCGTGACCTAGCGGTCGGTGTCGCAGATTCTGGTGCTGAAACGTGGGCAGATGAAGGTAACCTGATACTTGACGCAAGTATCGGTGCTCCGCCAGATGTCTTAGGTCCTCTTGGTCAAAACTGGGGTTTACCACCGCTCAACCCTCAAGTGTTGCAAGCGACAGGCTACGACGCTTACATTCAGCTGCTTCGTGCAAACATGAAACATTGCGGCGCACTGCGTATCGACCATGTTCTTGGGCTTCTACGCCTTTGGTGGATTCCAAAAGGTGAAGACGCGACCAAAGGGGCGTACATCTACTACCCTGTGGAAGACATGCTGGCGATTTTAGCGCTGGAATCTCACCGTCATCAATGTAGCGTGATTGGTGAAGACTTGGGTACTGTGCCGGATGAAATCGTTGATATCCTGCGTGATGCGGGTGTGCATTCGTACAAAGT
This sequence comes from Vibrio japonicus, assembly GCF_024582835.1. Classification (NCBI taxonomy): domain Bacteria; kingdom Pseudomonadati; phylum Pseudomonadota; class Gammaproteobacteria; order Vibrionales; family Vibrionaceae; genus Vibrio; species Vibrio japonicus. Next base: position 739,468 of record NZ_CP102097.1, on the reverse strand, counting down.
ATTCTTCTTTGAAACGTCTGAAGACGACGGCGGCTTTATTTCGCCAGCACATTATGCCGAGCAATCAATGTCCGCGCTTTGTACTCACGATATGCCGACTCTACGAGGATTCTGGCACTGTGATGACTTGAAAATGGGTCAGGAGCTTGGCCTATATCCAAATGAAGAACAGCTAAAAGGCCTGTTCGCGGATCGTTTGGAATGCAAGCAAGGTATATTGGATTCTGTAGCGTGGCATGGTTATTTACCGGAAGGTGTCGGCCGCGATGCGCAATACGTTCCAATGGATTCATTCTTAGCCGAGGCGTTGCAGCTTCATGTCGCGGCTGGTGCTTCTACGTTATTGAGTGTGCAGTTGGAAGACTGGCTTGAAATGGACAAACCCGTCAACATTCCAGGCACAGTTAACGAGTATCCGAACTGGCGTCGTAAGTTGTCGATGAACTTGGACGAAGTTTTCGCTCAAGCCGGGGTGAATCGCGTTGCGCAAAAACTGACGGAAGTTCGTTCCAAAGCAAGTAAATAGAGCTGCAATCTCTAAGCTGAAACAGAAAGTTTAGAGTGAGTCACTCTATATAACAGTAGAATTCTGTACACTTTTTAGAACGCTAATTTTAAGCCCGCCCACTTTTTAGCGGGCTTTTTTATAACATAATTAGACTGAAAGTTTGGTTAGGAGAGAAGTATTTGAAAATGAAAACTCTGGACAAAAAAATAGAAGCATATACCCAACTTTCTCAAGCTGCGTTTGCTGATCCGTTTGCATTTCTGGGCCCATATATTGACCCTAAGAAAGGTGTCGCTCTTCGTGTTTGGATGCCGGGCGCTGATAAGGTATCGCTGGTGATTGAAGGCGAAGAGCGTGTGGAATTGGAACGAGAAGATGAATCTGGTTTTGTTTTAAAGCAGGAGAGAAATCTCCACTTTACACACTATTCCCTTGCAGTTGATTGGGATGGTACCGAGCAGCTGGTGGATGACCCATATCAGTATCACTCAATTTATGCGGAATATGATGATCTTCATACGCCTAAAGAGATGTACAAGCACATGGGATCGCAGTTCATCACGTTAGAGCGTGATGGTAAACAAATCTCAGGCACGCGATTTTTGGTTTACGCGCCGCATGCGAGTGCTTGTAGCCTTATTGGTGCATTCAACCAATGGGATGGCCGTCGCACACCAATGCAACGTTTAGATTACGGAATCTGGGGTATTTTTATTCCAAACCTTCCGGAAGGTACCCAATACAAGTTTGAGCTGAAAGGGCCAAATGGTGAAGGGTTACCACATAAAGCCGATCCTTGGGGCGCATACGCAGAGCAGCACCCATCATTTTCTTCTGTGACTTACGATCATAGCCGTTATCAGTGGCAAGATACGAAGTGGCAAACTCGTCCTGTGACGGAAAAGCGCAAAGAAGCGCTCTCTTTTTACGAGCTTCATGTCGGGTCTTGGCGTCGTGATGAAAATGGCGACTTTTTAAATTACCGAGAATTGGCAGAACAGCTCATCCCTTACCTTGTGGATATGGGGTATACCCATGTTGAGTTGATGCCTGTGTCAGAACACCCATTCTATGGTTCATGGGGCTATCAGCCAGTCGGTTTGTTTGCTCCGACGAGTCGCTTTGGTACGCCAGATGACTTCAAATACTTTGTTGATCAATGTCACCAAGCGGGGTTAGGTGTTGTTCTGGATTGGGTTCCAGCGCATTTCCCCGCAGATGATCATGGTTTGGCTAACTTCGATGGAACCCCTTTGTTCCATGACCCAGATCCTCGTCGTGGTTGGCATCAGGATTGGAGTTCATTTATCTATGATATGGGACGCGAGCATGTACGCCGCTTCTTGGTATCCAATGCCCTTTATTGGTTTGAACAGTTCCATATTGATGGTGTACGAGTGGATGCCGTAGCGTCTATGTTGTACCTAGATTACTCACGTAGCCATGACCAATGGATCCCGAATGTGGATGGTGGCAACGAGAACTACGATGCGATCGCGACACTGAAGTGGATGAACGAGGAAGTGTACAAATACTTCCCGAATGCGATGACTATCGCAGAAGAATCGACCGCTTTCCCTGGAGTATCGGCGCCTACCTTTATGGGAGGCCTTGGGTTTGGCTTTAAGTGGAATATGGGTTGGATGCATGACTCGCTATCGTACATCAAAGAAGATCCTATTCACCGCAAATATCACCACAATACCATCACGTTCCCACTTATTTATGCGCACAGTGAAAACTACGTGCTGTCACTTTCCCATGATGAAGTTGTATACGGGAAAGGGTCTATACACGATAAAATGCCGGGCGACGAATGGCAAAAAACGGCGAACCTACGTGCATACCTTGGTTACATGTATGCTCAACCGGGTAAAAAGCTCAACTTCATGGGTGCGGAAATCGGCCAAACAGCCGAGTGGAATCATGATGATCAACTGCAATGGTTCTTATTGGAGTTCGAACGTCATCAGGGCGTGCAGTCGCTGACTCGTGACTTGAATAATCTCTACCGATCAGAGAGCGCGTTACACGATCAAGATTGCGAACCTGCTGGTTTTGAATGGCGACTACAAGACTCAGCCGAAGCCTCGATACTGGCACATGAGCGTATTAGTGAAAACGGGGAACGCATCTTAGTGATTTCTAACTTCACGCCAGTGCCTCATGATAAGTTCCGTCTCGGTGTGCCAAATTCTGGTACGTATGAATTGCTTCTCAACACTGATGATAACAAGTACCACGGTAGTGGGTATAAAGTGAAAACTTCCGTGAAGACAGAGAAGAAAGCGAGTGAGGGTTTAGCTCAGTCGTTACTGCTGAGTGTACCGCCGCTGTCAACGGTGTTTTACAAACTGAAGTAGTTGAGCAACATCGATATCGAAAGAAGCCCGGATAAAACCTAATGCCACTCGCTTAAGAGCGAGTAGCATGTTTATTAGGATATCGGGCTGGCTTTTTCAAAACCGCTCGGGGATAGGGTTTCCGGTTTCGTTTTTTTGGGAGAATAAGCCGTTTCCCACTATCCCTGAGTATCTTTAAGTTTTTTGGTATCGCTCCTGGGCTTCTCGTATCGCTCGCCCAAATCATTTCATCCATAATTAAAAACAAGGCATTAATGAAGCTGATCCGCAGAGGTTCTACTTTGTGTTGCTTAGCCATCTCTGCCATTTCCAACCTCACAATGTTGTAGCTGATTAATATCCCCCATAGCTCCTGATATACCCCGACTTTTTTCTTACTTCGTAATGTTGGCTTGTTCTGCAACTGATACTGCTTGAGTTCACCGTAACTGCGTTCTATTTCCCAACGCTCCCAATACACTTTAACTAGAGCATCAAACGGATAGCGCTCAGGGCATAAGCAAGAAGTAATAAAGCCTTTGATTTCACCTTTAGGTGTTGGGATAAGAATCAGGCGAGCTTGCCATTTTTCTCCAAGATAAGGGGCAAGCTTTTGAGCTTGTGGTGATACAGGCATATCAATGAGATGATCATGTTCAGTGTAGCTATCAACGATTTCATAACGCATTTTAGCTTTGATTGGTGTTAACCAATGGCTGTTACTGCTAGCGCCACGCCAACTGGTAAATAGCTCTGCAGAAGTGAACCCTCTATCAAAGAGTGTTAATGAGTCATCAGGAGCGGAACCCACAAGTTGTTGAGCGTAGGAGATTTCACTATTTGTTACTGGCCCAAAAGCAGCGTCAGATAAAAGATGACTACGTGTTGACATTAATGTTACAGCTAGCACACTCGGGAATGATGCTCCTTTTTGAGCAAAGCCAAAGTGCTGATTTTCTGCTGTATTATGAGTTTTGAAATATGTGCCATCGACACTAAGAATCTTCAAGCCACAAACTTCGTCAAACTCTGATTGTTGCTCCCACTGTTGAGCTGTAGTTTTAAACAAATAACGTATCGGTTTATCTCCAAGGCGTTCTTTCCCTTTGATAATACTACTAGTTGCCATAGGCGTAAGTTCCCCCTCTACATCAGGGAATGCTAACTCCAGTTTATCGCAAACATCTTGAATGGAACGATTACGTTGAAGCCCAATACCGAGTACTAACCAAACAGCTTGTTCAGCGGGTAGACGACGTTTTCTGAGCGATACTCGCCCAGTTTGTTGAGCAGCTTCTTCAACCCATTCCAAAGGAATATGTTTATTAAAAACATCGATTGGACGTTCGTGGCAAAACTCTGCGGTAACCTGTAACTCTTTTGAAAACTCAGACATAAAAAATCGGCCGTAACTTACGTTACGACCGATTATGGAGCCTCTGTAGGATCGTTCAAGTAGCTAAACGATCGGCATTAGGATAAAACCGGGCTTTTTTAGGTTAAGCATTTTAGTACTCAAAGGATATGGAGCCGCTGAACAGGATAGACTGAACAGCTTTTCTCATACATATCTCTAATGTGTTCGTTTACAGCAGCTGCTGTTTGATAACAGTGAGAACTCCGGATTCTTTGTTGCTTGGGGCCAAAAATCGGGCAGTTTGTTTAACCGTTGGGTGCGCGTTTTCCATCGCGTAAGAATGGCTACTGGCTTTCAGCATTTCCATGTCATTGAGATAGTCGCCAAAGCTCATGGTTTGTTCAAAACTAAAACCTAAAGACTGTTGCAAGTACTCAATTGCCGCACCTTTCGAGGCTTTCGCGTTCATTACATCTAGCCAGATCTTCGCACTGACGACCACTTGATGTGAATGACCGAATACTTTATTGATGTGGGGATAAACGAGCTCTTCAGTCCCACCAAAATGGCAGATTGCGACTTTAATAAAATCATCTTCCACTTCTAGAAGGTCATCAACGTATTCGCAACGATGGTAGTATTTTGCAAACTCTTTTAGTGCGTCTGGATGTTGGGTCTCGATATACGCTGATTTCTTACCACACAGAACGATTTGCGTGTCTTCAATAGCGCGAGTTTGTTTAATAATTTCTTGGATGGAAGTCTTGTCGATCTCGCAACTATATAACTCTTCCCCTTCGTGCATGACCAAGGTGCCGTTTTCAGCAATAAACATCATTTGATCTTTTACTGGCGCGAATGTATTGACCAAGCTGTAATACTGGCGACCGGACGCTGCGGCAAAGATGATGCCTTTTTCGGTCAGCTGATGGTAGATGTCGAAGAATTCAGGATTTAACTGACTGTTTTCATCGAGAAGCGTGCCATCCATATCGGCGGCAATAAATTTGATATCAGATTTTGACATAGTTGCGATTTTTCTCTGAGTTCGAAGGCATCGGGGAAGTGACGACAAATACGTTACATGAGTTTGGCAATGACTCAAGTGATTTTCATCAATTCATGCGGATTTAAAGTAAGGCCATGGGCCTTCATCCAAAGGTGAGTGCCTAATGGAGCATTCATAGGGCCTTAAGAAAAAAAACGCCCAGATTTGCAGGGCGCTAAGTTAGGGGGAAGAGATTAACTCAGAAAAAACTAGCGTGGGCGGGGTACATAGTCGTAATTGTCACCGCGCTGTTTGTAGTAGTGGTTATCATTAATTGCGTAGGTCGCGCCTGCTATGACCGCAAAAGTCACGAGTTCTGGTAGGCTGCTACGGTGGTAGTGCTCATATCTTGGTCGCTCTCTTATTACGACAACATCCCGATGATGATGGTGGTGATGTTTTTTATAATAGTGTTTGCGGGGTTTATGATGTTTGTGGTGACCGCGGTGGTCATCATAGTGGCCATAGTAAGAACTATCATGATCATGACGTCCCTTCGCCATTGCACCACTTGGTGTTGCCAGACCAACGGCTAAAATCATGGTTGCTAGCGCACTGCCTCGAGCAAATGATCGCCCGAGTGTATTCGAACCGTTTGGACAATATTGGTTATCATTGAGTCTAAGTTTCATACGACTACTCCTAATCTTTATGTAGTAAAGAGTAGTTGCCGTTGTTAAAAACAATGTTCGATTAATGTGAACCTATGTTAGGTTTCTGTAAAATACGCGGCTTGCGTGATGTAACCAACCCCAAAATGTTATCTATACTTTGTGTTGGATGTTCGTAAAGATTGGATGGAAGGAGGGTGTATGGAGTTGCGCAATGAACGAGGTGAGATCACCAAATTGGCAGATAATCTTACCATCAAAGAAATTCAGGAAATGGGCTATACCATCGATTTGTGTGATGAAGCTTATGACCCTAATGAGCATTGGCACGCTAGCGGTGACAATCAAGGAAACAGAGGCGAGTTCCCTGAAGAGTAATCTCTAAGTGATTGAGAAAAATCAAAAATCCGAGTTTATCAAAGACTTTGAGTCGCGTGATAATACTCGGATTTTTACGTGTTAGTCGCTTAGTTAGAAACCGATGATGTTCTTAGCTTCTAGCTCGGTAAAGTACTTCACCGTTTTCACTTTTAGCTCTTGAGTTGCAGGTTCATCACACACGATAACGGCTTTCGGATGAAGCTGAAGTGCAGAGACTGTCCATAGATGGTTGACTGACCCTTCGACAGCGGCTTCTAGAGCGAGCGCTTTGTTGTGACCAGTAACCAGAATCATGATTTCTTCCGCATCAAGTAGCGTGCCTACACCAATAGTCAGTGCGTATTTAGGTACTTGGTTAATATCGCCATCAAAGAAACGAGAGTTAGCGATGCGAGTATCTTCAGTCAGTGTTTTGATGCGCGTGCGCGAAGATAGCGAAGATGCTGGCTCATTAAATGCGATATGGCCATCGTTCCCTACACCACCCATGAATAGATTAATCTTACCGTAAGATTTGATCTTGTCTTCATAGCGTTTGCATTCAGCGTCGTTGTCTGCTGCATTACCGTCAAGAAGGTTGATGTTCTCTTCTTGGATATCAATGTGGTTAAAGAAGTTGTTGTACATGAAAGAGCGGTATGACTCTGGGTGATCCGCAGGGATGCCGATGTACTCATCCATGTTAAATGTCACAACATGCTTAAAGCTCACTTCACCAGCTTTGTGCAATTCGATCAGTGCGTTGTAAGTCGCAAGTGGTGTACCACCAGTTGGTAGGCCCAAAACAAATGGACGTTCTGCCGTTGGTTTAAAATCATTGATACGTTTAACAATGTGAGCCGCAGCCCATTTACCTACTTGTGCTGATTGTTTTAACGGGATAAGTCTCATTGTGTGCCCCTACTATTGAAATCCATGATGTTCTGAAACATTAATTCGCATTATAAAATAAGTGTAAGCGGTCTGCCATTGTTTTTGGTCAAAATTTAATAATTAATTTTGATTCAATCGGGATAGTAGGGTGAAAAAGCTGAGTTTTAGCGTTATTGATTCTACTTGTTGTTTGTTTCATGCCCATTAATTTTCGCCGTTAATTTTTACGGTATTGTACAAAAAGTGTGAGCGGAGCAGAGAACGAGTCTGAAATATGGGCGTTGGTAAGGTTAAAGAACAGAGAATGCTGTTTAATAGAGTTCTATTATCAGGCTCAACTCCTTCGGAACTCTGCCGATAAAGATCAAGCTAAGTCACGAAAAAGAAAACTGAATGAATATTATTGGGATCGCGATAGGGATTACTGGGCTTTTGCTTCTCGCCATGTTTATGTGGATGTTTGTGCTGTCTGTTCGTAAAAAGCGCTTAGAGCATGAGCGTCGAGAGCGAGAGATCGCATATCGAAAAGCGATGGAAAAAAATCGTAAACAAGAGCGTCAGGAACGCTTGCTTAAGGCAGAAAATGGCGATGTGCCTTCTATTCTGTTTCTGGCGAAAGAGGTGGAACGCAAGAAACCTAAAGAAGCCCTTTATTGGTACACGAAAGCAGCAAAATTAGACAATGTCACTGGCATGTACGGTGTGGTGCGTATCAGCAATACAATGACGACGGACTTAGTGTTGCAGGAGCAATCGAAATTTTGGCAAACCTGCATAGCGGCTCAAGATGGAAACCTAGACAGTAAGTTTGAAATGGGTGTTGCGCTATTTTATGGCAGAGGCATAGACGCGGATCAGCATAAGGCTATCGAAGTTATAGAGTCTGCCGCGAATTATAATCATGTTGGAGCGTTACTCTTTCTTGGAGACTGGTGGATTTCCGACAACAACCCTAAACCCGATCCTGCATTTTCGTTCGAGTGTTTTCGTAAAGCCGCTTACCTAAAAAGCAATGAAGGTCGTATGAAGTTGGGTCTCAGTTATCTGAATGGACTGGGTGTTAAACCAAACCATGAAAAAGGATGTTACTGGATTGAGAGAGCGGCAGAAAAGGGCGATGTAAAGGCGATGTATAGCGCAGGAGAGGCATGGATTGACCAGCGACCTAGTGGAAATGCGATTGCCTATATTTGGCTATTTCTAGCGTGCCAATTGGGTTACGCGCCAGCGAGATTACTCAGAGATAAGGTTGCCATGAATATTGGCGTTGATACGGTTGTCGGTTTACAAGGTTTAAGCAAGCCGATGCTAAGAAAAATCAATGAAAATAGAGTGGGTAAGCACTCAATTATTAAAGCATTGAATAAACTATATAAACGTAATATTCCGCTAGAGGAATCCGAGCAACCCATGGAAGGTGATGTTGACCAAGTGGTTGCTCCAGAGCAAGTACTTGAAAACAGTAACAACCTGCCAGATCTGGAGGATAAACCTGACAAGCTAGATTTTCGTCAGGTTTATTAAGATCACTCAATATCAATTCATTAGGTAATCCATTAGGCGCAGTATCGCCACAAATAAAAACGGCCTCACACTGTGAGGCCGTTTCAGTCAATATCTTAGAACTAAGAACCTTGTTCTTCTTTGTGTTTGGCTTTACACACAGCCGCAGTAAAGACAACGTCAGTAGAGCTGTTTAGTGCTGTTTCAGCAGAGTCTTGAATTACACCAATAATAAAGCCAACTGCGACAACTTGCATCGCAATTTCATTTGGAATACCAAACAGACTACACGCCAGTGGGATAAGCAGTAGTGAGCCACCAGCAACACCTGACGCACCACATGCAGATACCGCAGCGACAACACTAAGCAGTACTGCTGTTAGCAGATCGACTTCGATTCCCAACGTGTGAACCGCTGCGAGTGTTAGTGTTGTAATCGTGATTGCCGCACCGCCCATATTGATGGTTGCGCCAAGAGGGATGGAAACCGAGTAAGTATCTTCATCCAATTTAAGCTTTTCACAAAGCGCCATGTTTACTGGGATGTTGGCAGCACTTGAACGTGTGAAGAATGCTGTCACGCCACTTTCACGCAAACATTGCAGTACAAGTGGGTAAGGGTTTTCGCCCGTTTTTGCCAGAACAATAAGTGGGTTTACAACTAGAGCAATAATCGCCATTGAACCAAGCAGTACCGCTAGAAGTTGCGCGTAGCCAGACAGAGCGTCAAAACCAGTCGTTGCTAGTGTTGCAGATACAAGGCCGAAAATACCAAACGGTGCAAGACGAATGATAAAGCGCACGATTTGCGAAACGCCGTGGCTAAGGTCTTCGAAGACGGCTTTCGTTGTGCCTGATGCGTGGTGTAGAGCTAAGCCCAAACCAATTGCCCAAGCTAGAATACCGATATAGTTCGCGCTCATGAGTGCGTTAACAGGGTTATCTACCAGTTTAAATAGCAGGGTGTTTAACACTTCCGCAATACCTTGAGGAGGTGTAGCACCTTCCGCGCCAGATGCGAGTGTCAACGTAGTAGGGAATAAGAAGCTAAGTCCGACAGCAACCAGAGCGGCTGCAAACGTACCTAAAAGGTAAAGAACTACGATAGGACGCATATAAGTGTGTTGGTTTTTCTTTTGGTTCGCAATGGAAGCTGCGACCAGAATAAAAACCAGAATAGGTGCGACAGCTTTTAATGCTCCAACAAAAAGGCTACCAAGTAATCCTGCGCTTTTGGCGTATTCTGGTGCAATAGTCGCTAAACCCACACCAAGAATGATGCCGGCTAGGATTTGCAAAACCAGATTGCCACGCGCAAAACGGGCAATAATAGAGTTGTGTTGCATAGTTATCCCTGCAATGAGTAGTGTTATAGAATTGTTGTTACTTCAGTTAGTATAAACTGAGCGAAATATACTATCGTGTTGAAATAATGTGTCTAGAATTTATTTTTAATTAGTAGGATAAATTAATCGGATAGTAAACCTCTGGTTTTTGTATCGTATTTATCCCTTTGTTCATAATAAAAAAAGGAGCAATACGCTCCTTTTGATTGACACTTATTGATGCTATTAGTGGTGTTTCATACCACTCATCACTTTTTTGATCGGTGCGCTGAATGTTTGTTTCTCTCCGTTCGCAAAAGAAATTTCAACGTCAATCTTGTCACCTTCAACCAGTGGCTTGGTTAGATCGAACAACATAATGTGTAAGCTGCCCGGTTTTAGAACTGCTGTACTGTTGGCGGGTACTTTAATTTTATCAATTTGGCGCATCTTCATGACGTCACCGTCCTTGATTACATCATGAAGTTCCACTTTTCCAGCTGCCTCCGTCGAAGCAGACACAATGAAGCGGTCATCGCTGCCTGTATTGACGATCTCAGCAAATACCGCGCTGGTGGCAGCCGTTGGTGGCGTCGCACGGGCGTACGCGTGATGAGCCATCACATCCATTTTTGCGTATGCGATTGGGCTTAGGGCTAATGTCGCTAACAATGCTATTTTCAATTTCATGACTCATTCCCTTCTAATGTGATCGTTTTGAATGCTTCTACAAGTGGTGCAGGTGTAAGCGTGTGCGGCACTTTAGTGATGAGCGTGCCATCCGGCTTCAGGAAATAAAAGTAGGAGCTGTGATCAAGTGTGTATTTCAATTCTGAGTTTTCGAGTTCTGTTTTGCGAAATATCACACCGTAGCGATGGGCTAATGGGGTGGTCACATCCAAAGGTGCCGATAACCCCTCTATCATAGGGTGGAAATACTGCGCATACTTATAAGAATCAGCAGCTGCGTCACGCTCGGGATCCAGCGAAATAAACATCGGGCGGAGTTTGGCTTTGGTTTTGTCATCAATTTGATTTAAAGCACCTGCCAGCATAGCGAGCGAGGTTGGACAAACGTCAGGACAGTGAGTAAAGCCAAAGTAAACCACGCGAACTCGAGTATCTTGTTGATCAAAGATGTCTACCGGTTGGTTATCTTGACCAAAAAGCACCGTTTGTTGTGCTTGTGGAGTCGGCGCTGGTGCTTCCGAATTTAGGTACGTTTTTAGACCAAAGCCCAACGCGAAAGCGACCACTAAGATTAGGGACCATTTCTTACTCATCTTTCCATCCTCAGAGATGTTTTCATTAATTGTTGACCATCAGAAAGCTCGCCAACCCAAGTCATGGAGTCCGTCGTGCAAACCGGTAAGATGACTTCACCGCTAAACGAACCTTGTGCATTTTTTTGAAGTTTGAAAATGACTACTCCCATTTCCATCTCATGACCTTCCAGCTTTAAGAACAATTCATTAGCTTCAGATTGAGGCCATTCAACGGTGACTTGAGTGGGAATAAGTGGTTGGCTGATATCGCGGTCTACGGTGACTTTTATGTCATCTTGTAGACACGCTTTGGTAGACAGTAAGCAATAGTCGCTAAGTGACGTGCTTTTCGACCTATTTTGGAATGTTTCATACAGGTCGCCTGCAAAAAAACCGACGGTTAATGCCAATGCGATGGCTAAAAGTTTTACTGGCGAGGACACGGTAATCTCTCAATATTTTGAAAGGGTCATCCTAACATTATGAGGATGTAAATCCATGAGGCCGCTTAAAATTCTATGCTTTGTATCGTGAGAAACTGGCTGGAAACTAGGCCCAGCCAGTGCCACAATTAGTGGTTTTGGACAAACTGCTTAAAGCGAGCTTTGGTTTTTTCATCTGCTTTGTTGTACCAAAAATGCAGCATTTCTTCTGCGGTATTGGCACCTTCTTGTGAGGTGAACTCTGCTTTGCCCGTTGCCATGCCGTTCACATAAATCGCCGCGACACCACCTTTTCGGTTGTACTCAAGCAGCTCTTGCTGGTAGTTACGGCCGATTTGCATACCTTCGATGACCAGCTGATCATACTCAGCCTCAACAGGCTGATGACTTTTGTCTCGCAGTTGCCAGCTAGCGCTATTAATATTTTTCTTAGCTTCACTCAAATTGCGATACTTTGGCAGATCGAAGTTTAGATCCATATCGTTCGCGTGGAATGTGGCGATGATTGGCTGGCTCTCAACGATAATGCGATCGTTACCCTGATGAAAGTAGGGCTTGTAACGAAATAGAATTTGGTTCTCACCATCTTGGAGAGCCAGCGTTTGGTTCGCATCAAACATGCCTCCTTTCAGTTCAGGAGAGGAGCCATTTGCCACGATGACTTCAATGCTGTCTGGAATGTCCATTGTAACCTGAGCGACTGCAGAGCCGCTAAGCCCCAGAATCATGAAAGCAAAAGGTAGGTGTTTTAGTTGCATATCGTGTGCCTTTTTCTATGTGAGTGTACGTTGCGTAGCAACCTTAGTTTTCACTATGAAGCCATTCCCTATATTAGGGCTTCTAACGTCAGTATTCCGGTTTATTCTATTTTATTGAGATCTAAATTAATCAAAAAATTGCGCTACGTTTCACGGTAAAGCTAAAAAAATGTCACTATATTGATGCGATGTCTAATACCAACGATAAGGATAACGCTATGCAATGCATATGGATGCGCGACAGCCGTTTAGTGTTGTCGTCATGGTTTAATTTAGACTATTGCTTATCCCTTCAAAGCAAAGAATCACTTTCTCTTTAATTTCCTTTTAGGGCAGCCATGCCCAGTCAATGTTTATCTCTAAGTTTTTACTTCTGTGCATAGTAATGCAGGAAGACGCACATCTATAGGAAATTAAAATGAAACGAATCCCAGAACCTTTCCGCATCAAAATGGTTGAACCGATCAAGATGACGACTTATCAGGATCGAGTTGAAGCGCTAAATGAAGCCGGGCTTAACCCGTTTTTGTTGAGAAGTGATGACGTGTATATCGATCTGCTGACTGACTCAGGCACGGGCGCAATGAGTGACAATCAGTGGGCAGGTTTGATGCTGGGCGATGAGTCTTACGCAGGTAGCCGAAACTACTACAACTTGTGTAGAGCCGTAGAACACTTTTTCGGTTACGAATTGACAGTGCCTGCTCACCAAGGTCGTGGCGCAGAGCAAATCCTGTTTCCCGCGTTAATTGAACGTATGAAAACCGTTCGTGGCGGTACCGATCCCGTGTTCATTTCAAACTATCACTTCGATACAACAGCAGGTCACATTGAGCTGAACGGTGGTAAGGCGATTAACGTGGTTGATAGGCACGCCTTTGATACGACCACTCCGTACGACTGGAAAGGTAACTTTGACCTGCAAAAACTGGTTGCGACGATTGAAGAACATGGCGCACAAAACATCTGTGCAATCATTACAACCATCACCTGTAACAGTTCAGGTGGTCAGCCTGTTTCGATGGAAAATATGCGCGCGGTGTATGAGATAGCCAGCAAGAATGATATCCCTGTGGTGATTGATTCGGCTCGATACTGCGAGAATGCGTATTTCATCAAGCAACGCGAAGAAGGGTATCAGGACAAATCGATTCTGGAGATTATTCGTGAGATGTACCAGTATGGCGATATGCTAACGATGTCGGCGAAAAAAGACCCTATGGTGAACATCGGTGGCTTGTGCTGTATTCGCGATCACAAAGAACTGTTCCAAGCAGTGCAGACACGTTGTGTACCAATGGAAGGTTTTGTGACCTACGGTGGTATGGCGGGTCGTGATATGGAAGCGTTAGCGAGGGGTTTATATGAAGCAGCGGATGAAGACTACTTACACTACCGCATTAGCCAAGTTCAATATTTGGGCGAGCGTTTACGTGAAGGAGGTATTCCGATTCAGTACCCAACAGGTGGCCATGCGGTATTTGTCGATGCTGCGAAGATTTTGCCTCATATCCCAGCAGAACAGTTCCCAGCGCAAGTTCTATGTAATGCTCTTTACCTTGAAGCAGGCATTCGAGCTGTAGAAATTGGCTCGCTGCTGCTAGGACGAGATCCAGAAACAGGACAACAGAAAGCATCTGAGTTAGAGCTTATGCGTCTAACCATTCCACGCCGCGTTTATACCAATGACCATATGGATTACATTGCTGACGCGATCATTGCGTTAAAAGAGCGTGCACATGAGTTAACAGGCCTCACATTTGAATATGAGCCACCTGTTTTACGCCATTTTACCGCACGATTCCGTTCGAAATGAAAAATAACTACCTTCGGTAAATATTGATATTTGATGGCCTCATTTCTTGGAAATGGGGCTTTTTTTGGTTTGTTTCGTTATTTTCTTCTTGTTTAACTCAAAATAAGCCTAATTAACACAAATTTATTTTTCTCTTAAAAATAGATCGATTCCTGACTCAATGTCAGACTTGTCATGCAACAAGTTGTTATAAAGCATGTGATTTTTGGTTTTGACTCGTAAAGCATTTTTTATTGTTTTTATCTACTTATCAGTCTCTTAAATACTGTGGTGGATGTTCTTCTTGTGTCTCTAGAGGAACAGACCGAACTCTGACAGCAGAGTAAACTTCAAGGAATAAGAGATTAGATATGAATCGTATTACCTTATGTGCCGCAAGTATTGCTATGGCGTTATCTGGAGCGGCAATCGCAGCACCAGCGACTCCAAGCGTTGATGTATATGGCTCTAACAATTTACAGTTCTCTAAAATCGAACTGTCAATGGAAACCACCGCTGGCTACAACCAGATGGTGAAATACTTCGACGAAGCAAAAATTACCGTTAAGTTTAACCAATGGAGTGGAACTCCGGGCGATACTTACCGCATTTTGTTTGATGGTGTAGAAGTTGCCACAGGACCAATCACGGGCAGCCAAACAGCAGCAAGCTTTACTTATGGTCAAGGTGGTCGTTACCAAATGACCATCGAAGCGTGTGACGCGACTGGTTGTAGCACCAGCAGCCCTGCGGAAATTGTGATTGCTGATACCGATGGTTCTCACTTACCGCCACTTACGATGAACGTTGATCCAAACAACAAGACATTTAACACAGATCCAAACACGGTTGTGGGTACTTACTTTGTTGAATGGGGCATCTACGATCGTAAGTACACGGTTGATAACATGCCAGCGGATAACCTAACGCACGTACTATACGGTTTCATTCCAATCTGTGGTCCAAATGAATCTTTGAAATCGGTAGGTGGCAACAGCTTTAATGCGCTACAAACAGCGTGTAACGGTGTGAATGATTACGAAGTGGTTATCCACGACCCGTGGGCAGCTTACCAGAAGAACTTCCCTCACGCTGGTCATGAATACAGCACGCCGATCAAAGGTAACTACGCGATGCTGATGGCATTGAAACAGCGTAACCCTGATCTGAAAATCATCCCATCTATCGGTGGTTGGACGCTATCAGACCCATTCTTTGATTTCACAACGAAAGCAAACCGCGACACTTTTGTTGCATCGGTTGAGCGTTTCCTAAAAACATGGAAATTCTATGACGGCGTAGACATTGACTGGGAATTCCCGGGTGGCGGCGGTGAAAACGCGAACCTAGGTGATCCAGTAAATGATGGTCCAGCTTATATCGCTTTGATGCGTGAATTGCGTGCAATGCTGGATAAGCTTGAAGCAGAAACGGGTCGTACTTACGAGCTGACCTCTGCGATTGGTGTTGGTCACGACAAGATTGAAGACGTGAACTATGGCGAAGCAGTTCAGTACATGGACTACATCTTTGCGATGACTTACGACTTCTACGGCGGTTGGAACAATGTTCCTGGTCACCAAACTGCACTTTACTGTGGTAGCTTTATGGCACCAGGTCAGTGTGACGGTACAGGCGTAGATGCGAACGGTAAACCGTTTACAGGCCCAGCTTACACGTCAGACAACGGTATCCAGTTGCTTCTAGCGCAAGGTGTTCCTGCGAACAAACTGGTTCTTGGTACAGCAATGTATGGCCGTGGTTGGGAAGGTGTAATGCCAAGCTCACTAACCGATCCAAGCGATCCAATGACAGGTACAGCAACGGGTAAACTGAAGGGCACTTCAGCGCAAGGTATCTGGGAAGCTGGCGTTATCGACTACAAAGGCATTAAAGCAAACATGCTAGGTGCAAGTCACCAAGGCATTAATGGCTTTGAGTATGGCTACGATGAACAAGCAGAAGCACCTTGGGTATGGAACCGTACAACGGGTGAGCTAATCACGTTTGACGATGATCGCTCTGTGAAAGCAAAAGGTGCTTACGCACGTGAACTTGGTCTAGCGGGTCTGTTCTCTTGGGAAATTGACGCGGACAACGGCGACATCCTAAATGCAATGCATGAAGGTCTAGCGGGTGGTCCAGTTACTCCAGTTAACCGTGCTCCTAGCGCAAATGCTGGTGCAGACATTGCAGTTGTTGGTCATGAAGCCGTTCAGCTAAATGGCGGCGCTTCTAAAGATACAGACGGTTCGATTGCGGGTTACCAATGGACTCAAGTATCGGGTACTCCAGTAACACTAACTTCTGCGACAAGTGCAATTGCGGGCTTTGATGCACCACAAGTGGCTCAGGCGGAACAGTTGGTATTCAAGCTAACCGTTACTGACAACAAAGGTGCAACAGCATCAGACACTGTGGTTGTAACAGTGAAGCCTCAAGGCACGACGACGCCAGTGAACACTGCACCTGTAGCGGCAATCAATGCGCCGACTTCAGTACAAGCGGGTGACGTTGTGGTTGTTGATGCGTCAGCGTCTACAGATGCAGACAACGACAAACTAACGTTTGAGTGGAATGTACCGGCTGGTATCAACGCGACGGTTAACGGCGCATCAGTAAGTTTTGTTGCTCCTGAATACACGCAAGATACTCCACTAGCATTTACGGTAACAGTCAGCGACGGTCAAGCGACAGCAACGGCGTCTGCGGCAGTTTCTGTAACAAAAGTACCAACCAATGGCGGTGGTGAAGTGTGTGGCAACCTATGGGATGCAGGCACGGTGTACACTGGCGGCAACCAAGTTTCTTGGGCTGGTAAAGTTTGGGAAGCGAAGTGGTGGACTCGTAACGACGATCCGACTAAATCAGGCGCTTGGGGTGTGTGGAAAGAAGTTGGCGCAGCGAGCTGTTCAACTAAGTAATATTCCCCCTTCAATCTTGAAGTAAAAACAAAGCCATTCAGATTAACCTGAATGGCTTTTCTATTTCTAATGCGTTATCGGGTAAAACTGCTAGGCTTGGGTAAGCCTGTAAATTCAACGGTAAAGTCTTGTTTGTGTAGCTTAAACAATTCCGACCTGAGGTTAATTTACTGCTTTTACTTTACCTTGCTTAAGGTTATTGAGCACTTCAGCTTTCGGACCGTCTGCAATCACACAACCTTTTTCCATGACGATAACGCGGTCTACTACATCCAGCATGGACGTTTTGTGTGTGATTAATATCAGCGTTTCGCTTGATTTCAGCTGAGCGAGTTGCTGCTTAATATGCATTTCAGAACGGTTGTCCATCGCACTGGTTGGTTCATCCATAAGCAAAACGGGTGGACGACCAAGTATGGCACGTGCAATAGCCACAGTTTGGCGTTGGCCGCCAGAGAGCAGCAATCCACCCTCACCGACTTGACGCTCAAGGCCGGCAGGATCTTGTTGAGTAAATACTGTCACACCCGCGCGGTTGGCGGCATCCATCACATCACGGTCATCAGCAAGAGGGCGACCTAATGTAATGTTGTCTCTGATTGAACCGTAAAAAAGCTGGCTGTCCTGAGGAACACAGCCGATGTTACGTCGGATATCAATATGATGAAGTTGCTCGATATCTGTATCATCAATACGTACGTGGCCTTCCGTGGGTTTGTACAAGCCCATGATTAAGCGCTCTAGTGTAGTTTTACCAGAACCAATTCGACCGATAATCGCCACTTTCTCACCAGGGTTGATGGTTAAGCTCAAATCACGAATCGAGGCAACAGGTGAATCAGGGTAGTGGAACGTCACCTTATCTAGCTCAATTTTACCTTGAACAATAGGGCGGTGAATGTAGCGTTTCCCTTCTTCTTGCTCGTCAGGCATCGACATCACTTGCTCGATAATAGTCATGGATGATTTTGCTTGATTGTATCGAGTCGACAACAGTGAAAGCTGCACCATAGGACCAATTGCGCGGCCACTTAACATGGTTGCCGCAATCAACCCACCCATGGTTAGCTCACCTTCGGCAATGAGATACACACCAAGAATGATCATACCAACATTCGACGCTTGCTGGACGAACCCTGCGGTGTTTTGGATACCATCAGTAATGCGACGACTCTTAATGTTCCAGTTTGCCATGTGAGCAACGGCTTCTTCCCAGCGGAACTGAAACTGACTTTGCGCGCCAAATAGCTTCACTGTTTCAAGCCCGGCTAAACTCTCAATTAAGTTTGCGTACTTTTGGGAGGCAAGGCGGGAACCTTCTTCAATGGTATGGCGTAAAGGCCCCTGAATCAGAAGTGAGTATACGATAAGTATCAAGACACCGACGATTGGCACGAGGACGAGATTACCTGCCATCAACCAAATCAAGAGCAGGAATAAGAACGCAAACGGAAGATCGATCAGAGAGCTAATCGTTGCGGATGTAAAGAACTCTCGGATCGACTCAAACTCTTGCAAATGACGAGCAAACGCACCTACCGATGGGGGCTTTGCTTCCATGCGAATGCCCAGCACTTTGCTGAACAGTTTTGAGGAAATAATAATATCCGACTTTTTACCCGCGACATCAATGAAGTAACTTCTAAGTAGCTTCAAAGACAGGTCAAATAGGAATATGACAAAGATACCACTCGACAGTACCCAGAGAGTTTCAAAGGCGAGGTTTGGCACCACTTTATCGTAAACGATACGGGTAAACATGGGGGCAGCGACGGCAAACAAATTAATCAGAATAGATGCAATGAGCACATCTCGGTAAATACTCTTAGACTGCCAAATGGTGCTCCAAAACCAGTGCCCTTGCTTGGTCTTAAGAATTTCTGGTGATCGCTCGTCATAGCGAAATTGCTTCTTGACGAGAAAGTAACGACCAGAGTATTGCTGTTCAAGTTCATCCCAAGTGATGGAAACGGGCACAAGGCCTGTGTCACCTGTGACAATTTCGACATCGCCATTTTCTTTATTGATGCTGTTTAAAACACAGGCATCACCACCCTTCAGAATCAGTACCACTGGAAGGACAAGTTGAGAAATCGATTGTAAGTCGGAACGGTTTTCTTTTGCGACTAGCCCCGCACGTTCAGCAGAACGCGGAAACAAGAACGGAGTGAGCTTGCCATCCGTCAGTGGCAAGCCGTTAATAAGCGCTTCTGGAGAGTTAGCTAAACCGTAATAACGGCTAACGTAGATAAGAGAGTTTAATAGCGGATCCTGCATGCTATACCTTTTAGTGATTATTTATCTACGATGAAGCCTTGGAAGACTTCAATAAAGTGCTCAGACAAGAAATCAAGCTGAGTCTGGGTTTCTACACGAGACGCAATGGTTTTAATACCTAAATTATGGGCTGTTCTCGAAATAGAGGTTAGGGTGAATTTCTGCTTCTCATCATCTAAATGGTGAGTGTAGAGGTAATCCAACTTAACATACGCTGGGCGGAACTCATTGATGTAATCCAGAGATTGGAAGTTACGCCCATAATTATCAACACCAAAATCTGCACCGGCGGCACGTATTGCATTACAGAATAGGGCTGTATGGTGAGGAGAGCTGATAAAGCAGTTCTCAGGCACTTCAAAGTGTAAGAGTCCCGCAATATGTTTGTTCTTGTTTAGTAACTGACTTACCCAGCGTATAAAGCTTGGTTGAGAGATACTGCTCTGCGCAATGTTAATTGCGATGGGTTCAGAGACGCTGCCTTCTTTAAGGCGCTTAACCATGGATTCGATAACGTACTCGTCGAAAAGGTGGCTGACTCCCAGTTGCTCCAAAGCAAACAGATACTGATTCGCGCTGAATCGTTCGCCATCTTTCTCGATCGAAGAGAATACTTCACGGTGGTAAGTTTGGCCCCATGTGTTGTTTGCAGCTTGGAACCTAAAGTTAAACCAATCGTTACTGATCGCTTCTTCGACTAAGTGTTTCCACTGCTGTTTACCCATTAACGTAGAGCTGCTCGCACAAGATACATAGCCGTAAGCTCGCTCTGGGTTAGACTTCGCATTAGCTAATGCGTTATCGAGCATGGTTAAAATTTCGCTCGCATTTTTTCTTGATTCATTATGCACAACACCCAGTGCGACGTTAGCTGCCGCCATTCCAGTAGGATCGGCGTTGATGTCTTGCACAAACGTAATAATGCTATCCG